>CAJTSH010000043.1 GCA_910578885.1 uncultured Lachnospiraceae bacterium | reverse complement strand
TATTTTACCAGAAAAAGGGTTTTGTAACAATTTGTTTACTCATGCGTTTGTCGTGGCCACTATCGTGAGTAGTATAGCTTATGAGAATCCCGCACTGCATCACTCTGAGCTTTTGTAGAAGCTAATACATGCGCTCTTGCATATAAAATTACTCTACTCCTTCAAAAATCTCTCCCAGCGCCATTTTTATATGAGGAAACTCTCTTAGGCAAATCTCTGCTTCCGCATTATAATCTTCTTCTTCTTTATCGTCCTGAAGGATATAACTCTGTTCTAATATATATCTGCCTTCCTCAAGATAATATATCTCAACAGCGCCTTGCGGAGAAACGATCCAATACTCTTCTACTCCTGCTTTTTCATAGATGTCTTTTTTCTCTGCCCTATCTCTCTTAGCGGTGGAAGGGCTCAGTGTTTCTACAATAAATTTAGGTACTCCGCTATATGAACTACCCTTCAAATGCTTCCGGTCACAGATCAGCATTACATCCGGACACACATAATCGTCATTTTTTTCCGGATGATATTTGAAGTCTAAATTTTCAATAGAAACAAGACATATGCTATTTTTCAATCCCTGTTTGATGATTGCGTAAATATTGCCGTTTATAATCCCATGTCGGTATCCCGGTGCAGGCGACATATTATAAACTATGCCATTTATCTTTTCATCCTTCTTATGTTCAGATTCTGCCAATCCCATATTTAATCACATCCCTTCTTAACCCGAACTATGTCATGACAGCGAACGCCCATTCGGGCAATATCATGTTTGATGACATTGTACCATGCTTATGAGGATAATAAAAGAATTTTTGTTGTAACAGTTCAGATAGATCTGCGCGTTTACTGCGCTGACCGTGCGAAAACTTGACGGAAGCATGCATTTATGCTAAGTTAAAGTAAATTCTCCAGCAGATATCGGATAACGCTTTTTCTCTCTGTCACCAGCTTTGTCTCCATCGCCATTCCCTGCATGAACCGCACGTCCTTTTTTCCGCCCTCGTAAGTTATAGACGCCTCTACTTCATAGTATCCGCTTCCGTTTTCCTGATTTACCTTCATGTCCTTAGAAATTTTTTGAATCGTTCCCTCGATTTTTCCGTACTCCGAGCTTGGATATGCAGGAATCTCGTATTTTACTGTCTGATTTTCATGGATTCGCCCGATATCCTGATTTTCCACATAAATAACCGCGCGGTATCCGTCTCCTTTTGGCACAATGCTTCCAAGTGTTTCCCCGGCTCCCACATAATCCCCTGCCACTTTATCGGCGGTCAGATTCAGATAACCGTCTGTCTGAGCTTTTACGCTGCACTCTTCGATTCGGCTCTTTACGGAAGCTAACGTCGATTCATATTCCGTCAGCCTGCTTTTACAAGCGCTTAACTCTGCATATACCGCATTTTTCTCGTTTACGACTATTAAATCCGCATTCAATTCCTCCGAGCCATTTTGCAGGTTGTCCAAATGGGTCTTTGTCTCGCTCCGGTTCATCTGTAAGCTTTCCAGATTTTTTTCGGCGGAAGAAAGCGACTGCTCTACCGAGGCAAGCATATCTGCCTCCGCTTGGTTTAACGCCTGTCCCTTTTCATTCTGCAATGCTTCTATTTTACCTGCGCTTTCATTTCCTTCTTCTGATTCTTCTGCCTCTTTTAATTGTGCAATCTGTGAGTCATACTGACTTGCCGTAAGATTATACCGGTTGATATATTCTTCTACCGCAGCATGGTAATAAACATCTTCCGCCGCAAAGCTGTTTACTCTGCTCCGGACATCTGAGAGCATTTGATTTAATTTACTCTTGTCACTGTCCGCTGTTTGTATAGAGGTATCCAAGCTATTGATACTGCTCTGGTACTGGGAACGCTGCGCAGAGGCGTCGCTATGTACCGTATCGCAATTCAACTGCACCGCCCGATAACGCGTCTCATATTCTTTATAATAAGGATTTGTTTGATAATTCTGCAGTGCGTCTTCATCACCATCCAACGCCTGCTGATATGCATCCAACATCTCTATCTTGCTTTTCAATTCCTCTAATTCCTGTTCACACTGTTCCTTTTGCTGCAAAAGATCTCCTGAATCTACAACAAACAGAATATCTCCGCTTTCTATGTAATCACCGTCGCTCACTCTGCATTCTGCCAGTTTTCCCGCCGAAACGTTGGTAATTGTCGCCGTCGCATCACTGCTTTGCACAATTCCGTTTGCATGCGTTACAACGTCTATTTGACACACGCACATCCACATAGCCGCAAATAGTAAAAGTGCCGCCAACGTGTAAATGATTCCTGCAAAGACCGGACTTGGTCTAGTGCCATACACCTCTGTGCTGTCTGACATTTCTTCCATATCTATGATAATCGGTTTCATATTATACCCCGCCTTCCAGTGACTGATGTTCTGCTAATCTTGAATATCTTCCTCCCATGTTCTTTAATTCCTCATGGGTTCCCTCCTCCACGATATGCCCTTTATCCATGACAAATATCCGGTCGCAGTTCTTGATTGTGCTTAATCTATGCGCAATAAATATTGTCGTCATCTCTTTCGAAAAGTCTCCAATTGTCTCATCCAATGCCCGTTCCGTTACTGCGTCCAGATTGCTGGTCGCCTCGTCCAAAATCAATATATCCGGTTTCTTTAACATTGCCCTTGCAATCGCAAGACGCTGTCTCTGCCCTCCGGAAAGGTTTGCGCCGTTTTCGTCCAGCTTTGTTTCATAGCGCATAGGCAGATCATTGATAAATTCATGTGCCTGCGCCTTCTTTGCCGCCTCGACCACCTCCTCCATAGATGGAATGTCCATGCCCAGCGTCAGATTTTCATAAATGGTTCCGCTGAACAAAAAAGTTTCCTGCGGTATGTATGCAATGCGCTCGCGCAAAGTCTCAATCTGTATATCTTCTATATTGTTTTCATTGATTCGGATTTCTCCCGCTTCCGCCTGATACAGATGCAGCAGCAGCTTTGCCAGCGTTGTCTTGCCGGAACCGCTTTCTCCGACAAATGCAACCTTCTGCCCGCGCTTGATTTGCAGGTTGATATTTTCCAATACCAGTTTTCTGGTTCCATAGCGGAAATTTACCTTTTTCAGTTCTATATCTCCTGCCAGACATTCGGGAGCAAGCTTACGGTATTCTTCTTCTCCTTTTTCCGCTTCCAAATCTAAAATTTCGCCTAGGCGCTCCGCAGCCACTACTGCGGTCTGCATCTGCGGCTGAAGGTTGATTAAATTTTTGACCGGATCCAAAAAATAGATCAAAAGTGATTGGAAGGTGATAAGCTGTCCCATTGTCAGATTTCCATGTATGACGTCTACCGCTCCGACCCACAGAATGGCGACTCCTCCGACCAGTTCCACAAACACCTTTAGGGCGTTTTGCATATTTCCGATAAAGCTGAGACGAAACACACTCTTTAACAGCTTTACGAAACGGCTTTCCGTCTCGCAGTTCGCCTTTCTCTCCGCATTAAATGCCTTCACCGTCTGCATTCCGTTCAGGGATTCCACTAGATACGAGGTAAGCTGCGCATTATCCTCCATCTCATGACGGTTCCATTTCTCATAGCTCTTCTGAAATCCGATTACGATAATCGTATAAAGCACGACCATGATAACCGCAATCCCAAACATTTTCGCATTCTGCATATATAAAATGACGGCTCCCGCCACCGCCATAACCGTATCTATCATAATCGTCAACGTTGCTCCGGAGATAGCGTCCCTGACTTTCGATGCATCATTAAATCTCGATACAATCTCTCCGACCTTCCTGCTTCCGAAAAAATTCATAGGCAATTCCAAAACATGGCGGTAATATCCCAGCAACAATGCAATATCCAATTTCTGACTCAGATACAGCAGAAGATGGGAACGTATCGCTTCCAATACCACTTTAAAAATATTTAAAAGAATTACTCCCACGGACAGCGTTGTCAATGTCGTAATCAATCCGTCCGGTAAAACATCATCTACTAACGCCTTAAAATAAAAAGCTCCTAAGATTCCCAATATCGTGTAAATCAAAGAAGCAAGAAATATATGAAACAACAATTTTTTCTGTGGCAGCAACAAGTGAAAAAACCTTGCAAACAGCCCTTTTGTCTCTTTCCCCTTTACAAAGCTTTCCGACTTCACCAAAAGAATCAGAACCCCGGTCCACTGGTATTTCGGCGGGTTCTTCCCATCGGCCGCTTCCCCAAAAAACTCCTCCGGCGTAAGCTTTACAATGCCTTCTCCCGGGTCTGCAATAACTACCTGCTTTTTGGTGATTTTATGGATTACTACATAATGCATCAGATTTCCATTCACGATTACATGCGCAATGCAGGGCAGAGGAAATTCTGAAAAGAAGGCTTCCTTATTTCCTTTTACTCCCTTTGCCGAAAATCCAAGCTGCTCCGCCGCCTTTATGACGCCGAATGCGTTCGTCCCCTGCTTATCCGTTCCGGCTATTTCGCGGATTTTCGATATGGATATCTGATAGCCGTTCTGCTTCGCTATGGTCGCAAGGCAGGCTGCGCCGCAGTCGGTGATATCGTGTTGTTTGATACAATAGTATTTCATCGGTTGTTTGTTCTCCTTCTATTTCTTATAAATCCAAAATTTTTTACTTGTCTGCAGATATTCTACTTTTTTATCCACTTCACCACTTCATCCCATATGTCTTTTGTCTTTCCAACTCCGAAGCCTCCCAAGAAGCCTTCTATGGCTAAAGCGATATATATTGGAATGATAAAAATACTCTTTATAATTTTTTTCGATACCTTTTGCATAGTTTCTCCATTCTCAAAAACATCCCTCATCTCATAAATCAAAAACTATTTTCAAACTTTACATGCTTATCAATTACTTTCGCAAACTATAAAATTATGCTATGTATGTTTGAGGAACTCCTATAATCATTGATGATTTACGCCCTTTCACTTATCACTTATATTGTTAAAAAGATGCCATGTTATAAACACAGCACCCCATGCTTCTAAACATTATGCCGAATTTAAGATAAGCTATTTTTACAATTGTCTTTTTTTCTTATCATATAAGCAGCAAACATAAATGCCCATCCCAAAAGTAATAACGATAATGTTTCTTTGTCGAATCCATCTGTTGAAAAATAACTTAATAGTAGTATAGCATACGATATATATATCAGAATGCCTAACACAATTGAACTCAGAAAAAACTTATATCCTCTTTTATTTGAATGCTTTTTTCTTATTTCCCAAATATCAAAGACAAAAAAAAGCCAAAAAATGATATTCGTTATAATGTGCGCAATAATCATATTAATATCCTGCTATAGCTGTTAAGGCTCCACCTGCAACACCGCATATAACAACTACTGCTCCACCACCTGAAACAAGAGCTCCTGCTGCAATCAAACAGCCTCCAACAACCGAAAGCCAACCTCCTCCATCAATTTAAAGCAGCTTTCGCCGCTCTATATCAACCATTTGCAGGACTGACGTATTTCTCCTCCCTGCAAAAACACCTTACCATTTTTCCTGTCTTATTACAATAGACCTGTGCTATTTGGTAGCTAATCGGTGCTATTTGACATATTTTTGCCCTTTACCCATCGTATTTTGCAGTATAATCTTTTCCTCAATCTCATGAATAGCCTCAAATTCTTTCAACAAAGAATATGTACTATTGGGATTTTTATTTCTTAATAACCATTCCGAACACTCATAACCAAATAAATGCTCCGTTAATTTTGTATAATACTCTTTTGACGGACTCCCTGCTAACAGCTTGGATGATACAACATTCATTTTTTCCTGCAATATTGATTTTTCATATACTCCGCTTCCAAGTAATTTATAAATCATATGAAAATAAAAAACATCCCGGTCTTCCTGCGGGGGATAATTGGAAAACACATTGTCTGATAAGAAGAATTCTTTTAAAATTTCAAGTATTTCTTTATCCGGCTTCACAACCCCTAAATACTCCATCTGAATAATCCAATCCAAGATTTTTAAATCAATTAATTCCGTTGTAGTTACTTTTATTTCCTTGGCATAGTCCATAAGCTTCTTGATAAGCCAAGTGCTTTTTGAAACCGTCATTTTCCAGTCGGTATTAAAAAACATATATTGACATAATTGTAAACTTGCCATCTTGTCATCAGTTTTTAAGACCTTATATGCCCAAAAATCACCGTATATATTCTCTGTTTTTATGAAAGACGAAAAAACTATGATTATCCCGATGAAACTACAAAAAACAGAAAATATACTCAAATTCACATATTCATTTACAGTTTTTGTCAAAAATAATACTACATATAAAATTATAAATATCACAGCTTCTGCAAACGATATAACAGGCGCAAATAGCAATGCCTCACTATAGATCTTTCGTATCCTGTCAAATTCCCTTTCATTATTTATTGACGGCAGATTAGGTATAGCAATTCCACCCATTATCGTTATGTTATTAAATCGAATTCTTACAGTCCATTTCCTCTCCGTCTTGCAAAAGAAAAAAATAAATATTGCAACAAATCTTAAAGGAACTTTATTTAACAAAAAATATATTGCATGTGCTAATTCATGTAGAGTAACGGAACTTAATATGGACAATATAAACAATACTAATGTTTTCTTAACATGTATTTTTGAGAATAGAAGCGTATCAATTTGTAATTTAGATATAATGACACCACTTATACCGCCAATTATTGCAAATACGCTAAAAAATATAAGATAATGAATCACTTTTTTCATTTTAATCTCCATTCCACGCTTAAAAGACAATAAATTGCAGATATTCTCAACATTGACAACATCTGCAATTCATGCCTATAAGTATTTTTATTCATTTATTATGTTGGGAATTTTTATTATGCAATCCAACGCATATACCTATAATTACTCCTGTAAGCACTAATCCACATAATAAATATGCATAATCGTCTGTTTCTATGGTGTACAATATTGTCTCAACATCTTTAAACAGTCTATCCAAGCCACTGTGCAAGTCCATAGCCTACCGCAAAACCACCACCAAACACAGTAATACAACCACCAACAATCACACAGCCCGCAAGAATAAGTCCGCCACCATCAATATTAATACTTTCCTCTACTGTTAATTCACAAAAATTTGACATAACAACCTCCTACTTACTTGTTCTATTTTTATTGTTTAAACCAACGGTAATACCCGCCGTAATACCGGCTGCAGCGCAAGCTCCTGCAATTTTTAATAATGTCATCCCCGCAACTGTAACCCCAAAAATCACTACGCCACCATCAATGTTTTCCATTTCCTCAAAAGAAATCTCCATTAATGAATTTTCATGTGTCATTTTTAATATCTCCTTTTTAAATAAATTTTTATTTACACTCACCCAAAAAAGCTGTATACTATACCTAGGTACTTTTTCATAAGTGCTGCCTTGTGATTCCGGTCTGGTATGCGCATGCCTGCCGGAATCGTTTCTATATAAAACGGCTTTCGCCACTCTATATCAACCATATGCAGGACTGACGTATTTCTCCTCCCTGCAAAAACACCTTACCATTTTTCCTGTCTTATTACAATAGACCTGTGCTATTTGGTAGCTAATCGGTGCTATTTGACATATTTTTGCCCTTTACAAATAGTTATACTCCACCTTCTCCTAAAATTGATTACAAAATATTAGAGCTGATTCCCACATATACATCAATAATACTGTTTTCGATATCGAACGCATCCGCTTTCTTCGGAACACTGTATCCTACCGTTATGGGCGTCAGTTCCTTATCTGTTATGTACTGATTCAGCTCACTGCAGGTCTGCGGCAGATAACCGGGATTCCCATTATGCCTTGCAACAACTGCATTTACAATCTTTAACTGCTCCTTATAGCGATATTCTTTCACATCATCCATGCGTCTGTCTACCGGAAGCAGAAGTTCAACGTCCATTTTTCCATTATCCATACCGTAGGTAGCCGTAATCGGGAAACTCACTCTTTTTGCACCCGCCTCACGGATTACCATGTCCATATCTCTTCCGACTTCTTCCAGTTCCTGATTTGTCACTTTACCCCGGAAGCAAAAAAGATGTTCTGCTTCCAAGGTCTGGTTCTGTAAAATTTCACTCATTGCAAATCTCCCATCATTTTTGTAGCCACTTGATAATTGCATTTGCAATTATTATGCCAGGCATTGCTGGCGCTGTTTGGATTATGCCGCCGCCGTTGATATCTTTTAAATCTTTAACATTTATTGTTTGCATTTTTTATCTCCTTTACTTGTTTTATTATCAACTGAAAAACTTATCTATCAGCCACCATACAAATCCTTGTCTATTACCCTCATCTCCTCCGCTTATTTGTTGCAATTCCTTACAATCTAACTCTACCCATATTTTCTGATTCATCTTATCACCTCCTCGCACATTTACCTTAACAGTTCCACTCTCCAATTTCAATAGACCTGTGCTATTTGGTAGCTAAACGGTGCTATTTGACATATTTTTACATTTTTTCTTTTCTTTTTTTATTATATAAGTTATAATTATCCCAACATATTTATCTGGGGGAATTGTTTATGAATGAGTTGCTTCGTATATATTTAGAGTTTTTTTCAAACTTTTGTTCCTGTCTTTTTTTGTTTCGATTTACTGAAAGCTATATGCCTCGAAGAATATCTTTAAAAGATAAGCTAATTTTAATTATTGCTTACTTTATTTACTCCATACCTGCACACATCCCATTTTCCGTCCTAATTAGTTACTTACTTGAAATCTTGTTTTTATTTAAATGCATGTATCCTCATGTAAAAAAAATATTTATCACGTTTGTCAAATGTAATCTTTTTTCGTATACGTTTTTAGCCATGACATTGTTTATCCATACCTTTATTATGGGAGATGCTGACACACTCTCTTCCTCTCTCATATACCGGACATACAAAAGCCTAATTGTATGTTTTCTTCTTTATGTCATTTACGTCCTCTACACAAATACCAAAAAGATGAAGGATTTTCACTCTCATTACCAGCTCTCTTTCAATCTGGTTATCCTAAGCATCAGCCTGATGCTTAGCTATGTTACGTTATACATTTGCCGCGAAAACAGTACTACATACACCTTGCCCGCCATCTTTTCAACCATTGCTCTCCTCATCATCGTGTGCATTTCACTCTACGATAAATTTCTTGCCCTCGTTGCAGAAAATACCCGGCACAAGATTCAATCCGAGCTTGACCGCATGGAGAAAGAATACTCCAACCAGATTGAATCCAACTTAACCGAGCTGCACGCTATCCGTCACGACATAAAAAACCACCTTATTATCATAGACGGATACGCCACGCAGCATAACTACGAAAAAATCCGCGCTTATATTCAAAAAATCAATGGAAGTTTCCAGAGCAGCCCTTTATTTGATACCCCTTCCTCCACCGTTTCCGCTTTACTGAACGAGAAATACCACATTGCAAAAAATAAAGTATTGGACTGCCGTATTCAGACAGATTTTCCGTATATACACATTGATGATTTCTCAATCATCACGATTCTCGGCAACCTATTTGACAATGCCATCACCGCCGCCGCCAAATGTGAAAGCGGCTGGATTCATGTGGATATCAGTCAATCCGATTCTTATCTGGAAATTGCAATGGAAAATAACCATACTGAAAAAATTCTGGAAAAAAACGGCGACTTCATTTCCACAAAAGGAGACAAGAACCTGCTCCACGGAATCGGACTAAAAAATGTCCGTCAGGCTATCGACACCTTAAACGGACAAATTTCAATTTCCCATACAGCGGAAACATTTCATGTAAATATTCTTGTTCCAAATTATTAAACATTTAACCCACAGCTCTGCCCCAACGTCTTTTTCCTCTCATCGCGAATTCGAAGGATTTTATCCATATGCCGTTCCTTGAGCTTTTGCAAATACTTTCTGCTGACCGGGATTTCCATCCCCGACCCGAAACAGACCGCATTGTTTCTGACTTCCTTGATATAAGGGAAATGAGCAATATATCCTTGATGCGTATACAAAAAATCCCCCGGATCCAGCCGTTTGTAAACACTTCCCAGCGAATCGTAACAGACCTGTTCTCCATCCGTAAGATGGAAAACGCACTGATTCCGGCGTTTCTCAATGTAGACCACCTTTGTCAAATCAATCGTGACCGTGTCCCGTGCCGAAACGATATCCAGATACCGGTTCCTCGCCTCTTCCGAATCGAGCCGGTAATAAATCTGAATCTTAGCCTTTTTCATAATCCGCTTTACATCAAGGTACTGCATCGGTTTTACAATATAGTCAATCGCCTCCACCTCGAATGCCCGCAGCGCATACCCCTCATGGCTTGTAACAAAACAGAACAACGCCTTTGTGTCCATTTTGTAAATCTCTCTGGCGGCGTCAATCCCTGTTATCTCCGGCATCTCCACATCAAAGAAAATTAAATCGTAGATTTTTCCCCGTTGCTTGATTACTTCTAAAATCTGTGCGGCATTCTCATAAACATCTATCTCAAGCTCTGTCTCTGACTCGTTTCCGTAGACGCTGACCATCTTCGCCAATTCATCACGGTAAAATTCTTCATCGTCACAAACCGCTATCTGAATCGATCTCATATCGTCCCCTCCTGTATCTTATTTGTAATCACATCCGCTTCCTCTTTTCCTTTCCGAAAAACGAGGCAAACCAATACAGCGCTCACTGCCGTTGCGGAAATCCCGATCGGGAGACACATATCTTCCGTTATCGGAAGCATTCCTAAGAATACGCCGGCAAAATTAAACGCCATATGCAGGATAAGGGATGCGACAATGCTTTCAAACTGGAGCGCAGTCAATGCCAGCAGGCATCCGACTACAAACGCATACGCTATCCAGAGCGGATTTCCATGCATCAGCCCAAACAGAAAAGAACTGATTCCTACTGCTGCCCAAGCCGGCATCGCCTTATGCAGTCTGGAAAGCACAAGCCCCCGAAATACAATTTCCTCTGTCACCGGTGCGATCACGATATCTGCGAGCAGTATCATCACTATATGCCCTCCCACCAGAGCATCGGATGACTGCGCATAAGATTCCATCACTGCTTCGGGAATCGGAAGAATCTGCAGCAGCATAGAAACCATAATGGAAAAAGACATGCCCAGTAACGCAATCGGTACTGCTTTTCTTAATTCAAAGCTCTTAATCCCGCTTTCCTGCGACAGTTTCTTCTTTCGGATTTTAAAGAAAATCCACAAAAACAGCAGCGTAAGCAATCCCGATATGCTGACAATCCATGTTGCATTTTCCACCATATACTCTGCCAAGCCCAACGTGAGCCCCTCTGCATCCACTGCAACGCCTGCGGCAACAGCCCGCAGCCCTTCCTGAAATCCATACACAAATCCTACGATAGTTCCAATTATCTGCTGCATTCCCAAAAACAGCAGAACATAACAAATTACTTTTCCAAGCTGTTTCATTACTTGTTTCATATATTTGCTTCTCCTTTGCTTTGTTGGCTCTATCCTATCATTTTGCCTCCATTTCTACAATAGACCTGTGCTATTTGGTAGCCAAACGGTGCTATTTGGTAATTGCAAAGGCTATAAGCTCCACTAAATTTTATTATTTCCGGGTTTCATTTTACCCCGAAATCCGAAAATCCCCCACTTCCTTTGACTTAATATTCATATGTATTTTGCAGTCCGCCAAATGCTCATAGTTCACTTCCAGAGCATAATCCACCAATACGTCAATATCATGCTCCTCCTCTTTGATTTCAATCTGCTTCGCATCAATCCCAATCAGAAGATTTCCAAAAGGCGTACTGTAATAAGTCAGATTCTTCTTATCCTTTTCAAACAGCATGTGGACATTGGCTATCCCCTTCTTTGTGATATCCAACAGATTCTTATCCAGTTTAATCCGGTTCTTTGTCGTTCCCTCAAATCCCTCCATGACCTCATCATACACAATATAATGTTTGCCGTTCTTATTATAATAATCTCCCGCCGTAATTACTTCCACCGGCTCGTTTGTTCCGTCCTCAGCAAACTGCAGTCCGCTGATGCTTACAATTACTTCTTTTGTCATTCTATCTCCTGCTTTCTTTTAATTATGAAATAATTTCATTTCTTTTGCCTTTTACAAATTTCTCTTTGCACTATCATTAAACTTATCACAAAGTTTATCAGAGTTCAATAATACTCATAGATATTTCCCAGATAGTGGCATTTGCTTCCCTCTCCCGCTTACAAAACTCCTTACTTTGAAAACACCTCCTGCAACTTTTCCAGATAAGGATTCAGAAACTTCAAATAACGGCATTTTACCGTATAATTCTTATTCTCCATCAAAGATTCATACTCTTCCTGCGTCAACGTATGCTCTAACGAATCTTTGGCATCCTTTTCTACAACCTCATATCCGCTTCCCGCAAAGCACATATTCGGATACATGACGCACCACCAGTTATGCCCCGCTCCTGCACCAATCACCAGCTCCAACGCCTCATAGGTTCCCGCCGGAAAAGTATATTCCCCGTAAGTCTTATCCGGGAAATCCACCTGCGCTACATATGCCTCCACCGGATAGTCGTATCCACCCGCTTCGATCACTTCTGTGGCTGTTTCCACAATTTCTCCAAGATTCCTGTCCACAATTTCCCTGCACTCGGAAATATCCGACACATTTTTCAGCTTCGATGACATCAAGGTTCCGACTGCATCCCTTACCTGCAATTTCAAATCCTGATCCGCTGAATCGTCACTGTTTGCCCGTACATGGAACCGGAGTATTTTTTCCGCAATTTCCTTTTGATTTTCCCGTCTCTCTATGTATTGGCTCATCCCCGCCATAAGAAGTGCAAGCAGAAGCAATCCAAATACTCTTCCCGCCATTTTTCCTGTCCTCATTTCATATCCATCCTTTCTTTCTATCCGGGGCTTCGGTGCTTGGGCCGTTACCGGAACGACCGAAGGAAGTGAACAGTAACCTTGACCGAAGCCTCTGATAGGATTATGGACAGGATTTTTCTTTTTTATTCAGTAACCGGAGTAATTTCCGTTAAAATTTTCAGCCGTAGATGATTTCGGTAGTTTCCGATATCCTCTTTATACTTCTGATAAAGCTCTCTTTCGTATCCGCCGAGGGAATAGAAGCTGTTCGCCATATCCACCTGCATTTCAAACAGCAGAAGGTCTGCTTCATTTTGCAGTTCCCTCGTAAGCTGCTCTTCTATCTTTTTCTTTAATTCCTCTTGTTCTTTGGCGTTTGCAATCGTTCCGTTTAAGAGCTTCGCTTCTGCCCGCAAATCAATCTGTAATTGTATCTCGTCATCCAAAAGCTGATAGGATTTTTGCGTTCGGATTTCCTTTAACCGGATGGCCTCTCCACCGTCTAAGTCAGTATCGTATTGCTCCATTTTCCCCTCTGCCAGCATCGCATGGCGGTAGGCGTCTTTACTGACTATCCCGCAGTTTTCGTATGCGGAAATCACATAATACTGATCTATCCGGATTGTATCCTCTGCCGCTTCCAGCACAGGAATATATAGGTTTTCCATCCGGTTTTCGTACTCATTCAAAAGACTGCCCAGTGTCACAATTGCCGGATCCTTTAACTCTGTATTGCCGGCTGCCATTTCCTCCAGCCATGTCCCCACCGGCAAGTCCAGTTCTCCCTCAAGCTCTAAGATATTTGCCGCCTCACTTTCACTGATAAATAAAAGTGTATTCCTTGCAAATACCTCCTGCTCCATTACAAAATCCAAAAGTTCCTCCAGCATCTCCTTATCCTCTAAAAGCTCCCGGCTCAAAATAATCGCCTTCAGATGATTGTAGTCCATCATTTTCGGACTACTGGCATCGCTTTCCTCAAACGCCTCATACCAGCTCATTTCCTCCGTCTTCGTTGGTGCGCTTCCCGCGTCCTTTGCCTTCTCGTCTGCCACCTCCGCAAGATTCTGAAACCCCATACTGATTTGAAAGCTGCTTAAGTTTCCTCCTTCTTCCTCTGCTCCAAGCGATTTTTTGTCCACAGCAATCACCAAAGGGAACTTTCTTTCCTCCAGCTCAGTACTTTCACAGCCCGAAAACGTCAGACACATTCCTGACAAAAGCAGGCATGTACTCACCAATATTCCAGTGCGAACCTTTCCTATCTTTTTCATCATTCCGATACCTCCCCGGATTTTTTTCTGCTAAAAATTGCAAATAATAGCGGAATCAATACCACAAATCCGATTCCGATATACAGGAAATATTTTTCCCCCATCCGCAATACAAATGCAGAGCGATAAAACATTGCCGCAGCAAGAAATGTTAGAACCAAGGTCACCAAAACATAACGCTTCTTACCTTTTTTCCCAATCATGTGCTTCAGCACCTCAGTTCCATAAAACATGCTGCTGTTTACCAAGGCATAAATTGTAAAAAACCAGATTGCAACCATGAACGCATCCTGCCGCTCGAAAAATCCTCCCGGAAGTTTCACCATGCTCATAAGCGTAATCACAGGATACTGCATTCCCTGAAGCGCTTTTTCTCCGAACATTCCAAGTGTAATGAGGAACACCGCCCCATTTAAGAGCGCCGCCACCTTAAGCGAAGTCTTAGCCGCTTTAATCCCATCTCCCCGCTTTGTTTCAAACGCCCCTAAAAACAGGACAAAACAGATCAGCAGATAAAACAAAAAAACCAGAACCGTTCCCTTTGCAAAATCAGATAAATTGCTGGAAAACACTGGCGTCCAATAGTCAGGGTTTACATCCCTTGCCGCCAGAAGGAGCATCAAAAGCAGCGGTATCATCAAAAACCAGAATAATATTTCATAAATTCTTGCCCTGCCTTCCATTCCTCCCATAATTCCGTAACCGCCCAAAGCGAGGATACAGATGCAGATCAGCCAATACGATTCCCCCTTTAACAACGATGTCTGAATCAGGCAGCTTAAGACATACAGCACATAGCCCGCCAGCAAAATGCTGTAAAGATAGTAAACTGCAAAAATAACGCTCGAAACAGCACGCCCGCTCTTTTTCCTGATATAGACCGGATACGGCGCATCCATTTTCTTTTGCAGCGCTCCCATCAATGCCGTGAAGAGATATGCCGGAATCAATGCGAAAAAAATACAGAAAATCCCGTCCTTCCCTACTATCCGCGCCAGCATTGCAGGCAGCAGAAGCGTGCTGATTCCTGTAATATCATAGATAAGCAGCCTCGTTATCTGCCGTTTTGATATTTTCTGGTTATTTGAAAACATACTTTTCTCCTCTCTGTGCATATTTTTTGCACATATAGGTATTGGTGAAATATCTTCTTTCACCCTCTACTCCTTTCGCCGGAGTTTCACCCGGTTATTCCGCTTTGCAAAAATCGGCCTTCTTTTCAGCAGAAATATCGGAATCCGAACAAATGAATCACGCTCATCCTCATATCCCGTCACATCAGCTCCCACAAATGGCATGAGATAAGGTATTCCAAAGCTATGCAAGTGAGACAGATGAATCAAAAGCGCAAGCAGTGTAAGCAGGAATCCAAAGAATCCGAGCCACGCACTCATCCCGATAAAGGCGAACTTCAACAGACGGAATGCAGTCGCAAATTCCTCATTCGGGATTGCAAAGGAACAGAGCGCCGTAAATGCCACTACAATAACGACAATCGGACTGACAAGATTTGCCTCAACCGCCGCCTGTCCGATAATCAGCCCGCCAACGATTCCGATGGTATTGCCCATCGCTCCCGGCAGCCTAACGCCTGCCTCTCGCAAGAGCTCAAAGGACAATTCCATCAACAGGACTTCCACCACTCCAGGAAAAGGCACTCCCTGTCTGGCTGCTGCAAACGAAAGCAATAACGTGGTCGGCAATATCTGTGTATGAAAATTACAGACCGCCAGATACAGACCCGGCAGCGTCATTGCAAAAAAGGATGCGATGAATCGGAGCATACGTCCAAAAGAAGCAATTTCCCAACGGCTGTAATAATCATCGCTGGTCTGGATAAATGAGTTATAATCGGTAGGCAAAATCAGCGCAACAGGGGAATTATCCGACAGCAGGACAATTCTGCCCTCCAGAATCGCCATCGCTGCACGATCCGGTCTCTGAGTCGTTTGAAACTGCGGAAACGGAGAATACCATTTTTCTTCCGCAAGTTGTTCGATAATTCCGCTGTCCAATACTCCGTCTATTTCATATCCGTCAAGTCTCCTCTCGATTTCTGCAAGTACATCAGGATAAATCAGGTCGTCTATATATACCAAATCCACATTTGTCTTGGAACGGACGCCCGCTTTAATTTCCCTCACCTTTACCTTGGGTGAACGCACCCTCTTACGGATGAGCGCCGTATTTGTCTTTACGGAATCCGTAAATCCTTCATTAGAGCCGCGTATAACCTTTTCCGAATCCGCCTCCGAAACGCCCATTCCGGGATATCCCTTATCCGGTATCTTCAATGCTTTATCATATCCGTCCACAAACAGAATCGTATCTCCCGTAAGCATACCGTCTGCCGCTTCTTCCATTGTTTCAAATGGACTTACATCGGACAAACCCAGCGCATTCTCATTTAACCTCTTCCATATTTCTTCTTTGGAGCAGTTTCCAAGAGAATTCAAGAGATTTCCGATCATGGACTTTTCAAAAATCGCAGAACCGCCCGTCACTTCAATATAAGCGACAAAGCATCCCACATTCTGTTCCTTTCCAAGCGTCATCTCCCTCATCTTGATATCTGCACAATCCGAAAAAACCTCTTTATAAACCCTTATATTTTCTTGTAAATCCTTTACTACAGGAGTATTCTCCTGTTTTTTCTCCTCTTTATCTGACACGGAATCCCTCCATTCCACACTCAAATCAATCGAGCAGGGAAGATTTATTCCTCTACTCGCTGCGCGGGGCGCTTGCAGCTTCTGCCGCTACTTTCCTCATGCGCCCCTGTGCATAAAAAAAGGATAGACAAAACGTCTATCCTTCCTATTATTTCACAACTTCATATCTTTATACATCTACATCCTGTTCCCGAATCATGTTCTTTATGGCAACTGCCTGATTCAGTACATGTTTTTTCATAACTTCCGAAACATGCTTTTTATCCTTTGTCCGGATTCCTTCCATAATCGCCTGATGCTCTCTTATCAGCTCCGGATATTTACTGTCATCCTTCAAATACTCGATGCGATAACGATACATCTGCTCCCGCAGATTGTTCAGCATTGTTACCAACTTAGTATTGCCAGCCGCCTCATAGATTACCTCATGAAATTCCACATCCGCCTGCGCAATTTTTTTCAAATCATCTGTTTTCAGGCTGTTTTCAAAATTTTTCCCGGCGCTTTGCAGTTTTCTTAACTGTTCTTCTGTAATAGCGTCGCAGGCAAGCTCTACTGCAAGCTGATCTAAAGCGGCGCGGATGACCAACACATCTTCCATATCCTTTTCCGTCATTTTCGCCACTTCCGCACCCTTTCTCGGTAATGTCACTGCAAGCCCTTCCTGCTCTAACATTCGGATTGCTTCTCTGATCGGAGTTCTGCTGACTCCGAGCTTCGCCGCTAACTGTAATTCCATCAGGCGTTCTCCCGGCTTTAGCTCCCCTTTTAAAATTGCCTCCCGCAGCGTATTAAACACGACGTCACGCAGCGGTAGATAGGCATTCATGTTCAATTCTAACTCATCTGTCATAGCTGCATCGTCCTTCCTATCATTTTCTCCGGTTATTATAAATATCCGTCACATAAATCTGTCTGGCTATCCCTTGCTCCTTTAGCTTACCCAATGCCAGTTTCGCATCTTTGATATCGGCAAACAGACCGAAAACCGTAGGTCCGCTTCCGCTCATCATTGCATTCACAGCGCCATATTCCTTCATACAGGTCTTAATCTTTTCAATTTCCGGATGGAGCGGAATCGTCACTGTCTCTAATATATTTCCCATATGGGCTGCAATCTGTTCCAAATCCTTTGCCCGAATATCCGAAATCAACCGGTCAATATCGGGATGCGCCGATTCATCTTTCAATTGCAGTCTCTCATACACGGTTCTCGTTGACACACTAATCTGCGGCTTGGCAATCAGCACCGGACACTTTACCATAGGGGGAAGCTGTGTCAGCTTCTCACCAATCCCTTCTGCCAGAGCTGTTCCCCGCATAATACAGAAAGGTACGTCTGCCCCGAGCTTCACACCGCGTTCCATCAGCTCCTGCTTCGAAAGTCCCAGTTCAAATATTTCATTCATCCCATATAAGACAGCCGCACCGTCCGTACTTCCGCCCGCCATTCCTGCCGCCACCGGAATGTGCTTCTCCAGTTCAATGTCAATGCCTTCCTCTAATCCAAATTCCTCTTGAAGCATTGCTGCCGCCCGATAAGCCAGATTATGCTCGTCCACCGGTAAGAACGGAAGATTTGCCCGTAGAGTAATTTCTTTTTCTCTCTTCTTCTTTATTTGCAGACGGTCAAACAGATGTATGGTCTGCATAATCATGCGCACTTCATGATAACCGTCCTCTCTGCGCCGGATCACATCCAACCCCAGATTTATTTTCGCCAATGCTTTTACCGATATTTCATTCATGGCTTCCTCCATCATGTATGGACTATTATTCCCTCTGTATTTTGTATACATAATTTATCTTAACATTTTTTCATGGAAAAAGTCAATTCGTTACAGTAAAGTTTTTCCCAATATTTACCGATATATAAAGTAAAGCCGGACAAGGACAGCCGGCCACCAAACCGCCAAGGAGGGTTACATTATGGCTATTAGTTCAATTAACAATTACACACAGCCTGTAAGTACAGCTTCTAACAGTACAACGAAGAAAAACAGTACAGAAAATACGAAGGGCGCTTCTTCCACAACATCCGCTTCTGAATCCAGCGGCGTTGTTTATGAAAAAAGCTCTTCTACCGCTAAGACATCAACTCCGAATTATAAAGCAGACGGCGCTTCTATCGTTGCTAAGATGAAAGCAGATTCCAACAATCGTCTCCAGCAGCTTCAGAGCCTTGTTTCCCAGATGATAACGAAGCAGGGAACCAAAATCGGAACCGCCGACAGCATTTGGAGCTTCTTAGCAGGCGGCAACTTTACTGTTACCGAAGCAGCTAAGGCACAGGCACAGAAGGATATCGCAGATGATGGATACTGGGGCGTCAATCAGACCTCTGACCGTATCGTAGAATTTGCAAAGGCATTATCTGCCGGCGATCCTGATAAAGCTGACGAAATGTTAGCAGCTTTTAAAAAGGGATTTGGTCAGGCTACAAAATCCTGGGGCAAGAACTTGCCGGATATCTCATCAAGAACTTATGATGCTGTTATTGAGAAGTTTGATGCTTGGAAGAATGAGAGTAAGACTACAGCGACAGAAGAATAAGTTTCTGTACACAGATTGGGCTGCCGCACTTAGAATAAGCGCGCAGCCCTTTTTAATGAAACGTGAAGTTTTATTTCAAGACAGTTCCTAATCTTCTCCTGCCTCACTGACAATTTTACCATGCTCCAGCTTAAACGTTTTATCACAAAGAATTGCAATATCCTCCGCAGAATGTGACGCAATCAGAATAGTCTTTCCCTTCTTTCTCAAATCCAAAAGATAAGCTCTCATATCCTGCACCCCTTCCTCGTCCAATCCGTTCATCGGCTCATCAAGAACCAAAAAGGAAGGATTCTCCATAATTGCCTGTGCCAGCCCCAGACGCTGCCGCATTCCAAGGCTATATTTCCGAACCGGGAGCTTTAAATCCGGATCCAGCCCGACCATTGAAATTGCCGCCCGAATCTGCTGTCTGTCAATCTGTCCTCGTAAACCTGCAATACTCGCCAAATTCTGATATCCATTGTAATATGGAAGAAACTCTGGCGATTCAATTATAATCCCTGTATCCGCTGGGAAATCACAATCTTTTCCAATTGTCTTTCCTTCCACCTTGACCATTCCGCCAGAAGCATGTATAAAGCCGCAGATACATTTCATCAGAATTGTCTTACCGCTCCCGTTTCTTCCGATTAGTCCATATATCCGCCCTGATTTTAAATAAAGAGAAACATGTTCTAAAATCGTATGCCCTTTGATTACAAGTGACAAATCGCATATCTCAACCTTATACTTCATTTTCCGCCTCCATATTTATCTTCCTAACCATAATAAAATTCAGTACAGCCAATGCCGCAAGTAAAACGCCAAAATAAAGATACGATTCCCAAAACTCCATATTTTTTTCTGCCCGAAATCCGTTAAAATGCGTTCCAAAGCTGGCGTGCGCCATCGGGAAAAACCATTTTGTCAAACCTGAACTGTCCAACGTCAGCGCCGAAGCAAGCGTCAGCCCGACGGTCAGCAGCATTCCAATATATTTCTTCCTCAGCAATGCAAACGTAATCTGTATAAGAGCAACCAGCATAAGCATCCCCAGCATAAGAAGCAGAGAATGTACAAGCACATACATGGGACTCCCATGCGTCATCACACTCATATCCAGAAAAAGATAGTGTCTTTCTTGTATTAAATCTTGAAAGCGCTCATAAAAATGCAGCATATAATCACTCCAATTCAAATCAAACCGTATGCACTTCCCCATATAAACAACCATGCCTGCGCAAAGCAGAAGCATATATCCGATTGCTGACCAGATCACGAATAGCAGTTCTCCAATAAGCCACTGCACTCTTGAAATCCGAATCATTGAGAAATAATTATAACTCCTTTTTGATGGAAAGCCGGACAAAAGGACCAGAAATACGATTGGAATTGCCAGCTTATACATTTCACTGGAACAAATCAGCAGATACGGCTCAAAAAAGGAAAGCTTTACACCGGATGCTTCGGACAAATTCTTTACTTCAACCAAAAAGGTTTCACAGAAAATCAACAGTTCAAAAGCAATCAGTATCAGCTTGGAATTAAAGAAAAAAACCTTCAGCTCTTCCCAGGCGACCCTTACAATTCCTTTAAACACCTCCTCTTACCCTCCTTCCTACCCGTCTGCGGAATATCCAAAACAAGCACATCCATTCCGTCAGAGCCAAAATCAAAAAACATCCGTACGGAAATCCCGTTCTCCATTCAAAGTCCTTGTAAAACTCTGGATAACAAGCCGGCGAAAGGAGCTTCCACCATCCCCTCTTCTCTTCATATATGCCCGGATGAATTAGCCCAATATAGAGAAATAAACGCTCCAAAAAGAAAATAAAAAGCATCGGTATTCCAAACAAAAAATAGCGGTCGCGCATAAACGTCGCAAGCATCATCATAACGGATGCGCACAAAAAGGCGACAAGCGCCACATGGCAAGCCATTCCTGCCAAATACCCCACACTTCCATCATAAATCATCTGATATGCCTGAATCATTTCCGTTGGATACTCGCCGGAATGCGGAAAACGCAAAAAAATAAGCAATACATAGAGTAAAAACCCGCATACAAAAACAAGTCCGCCTGTCAGCCCCGCCGCCACAAATTTCACCGCACTATATCGGTTTACGGATGAGCCGGACAGCGTAAAATAGACTGCCCCGGTGTAATACTCGTCCACAAACAACGACACTGCCGGGAACGCACTGATTGCCGTCATCAGCATGACAAACCAAAAGGACGAAGAACTAAATTGCCCAACAATTGCAATCGCAGAAAAATCAAAAGACTTTTCTGCCATTTTTTCAAATCCGCCAAAGAAAAAATACTCAAACACCGTACCTCTTTCATATATCATCCCTTCCATATACACAATTGTGGGCATCATGCAGGCGAACGCCTCAAGCAAAACCGCCAGTAAAAATCTTAGATTTCCTACATTCTGCCAGACTTGCCTTACAATTATCTTCATCGTCTCACGCATACAGTTCTATGACCTCCCCCGTCTGCACATCAATCAGGATAAACATCCGGCTATATCTCTGCGCTCCCTCTGCTGCAATTTCAAACATCCACACCGGCTCTATACGGTTGACACCAAATTCCCGTCCTTTCTCCTGTTCATATTCCGTGTAAAAGCTGTACACTAGCTGGGCGTCCTTCACTGTAAATTCATGTGTGTCGCTTAAATATCCGCTGAGCATTTGCAGCGCCGTCCCATAATCCACCGATGGTTCCACTTCCTTGATGGATTCCTGTGTCTCATTCAGCCAATCAAACACCACAATTACATTTAGCTCATTTTTACGGAGCATCATGCAGCGGTCAAGCGTCGGAACATAAGCCCATTCTTTGCCATCCACAGAATCAAACCTCACTCCCGTATCCGAAAACAGCTTGACACCCTCATAATATACATTCACGGTAAACCAGAGACCATAGTTGTCGCCATACTGATACACATCCACATAGTCCACTTTATATTCAAACCCCGGCGTGGAAACGCGCGGCAGCGAATCGCTTTCTGTAAGCTCATTCTCCACATAATCCACACATTCCGCCAGTGACACTGTCTCCCCATCCAGCGGATAGGAAATCTTCTCTGGATCTTCCGCTTCTAAATCATGCATTGCAACCGGATCCGCATGCTCATTTGGCAGCCATTCATTATAACGATCCGTCTCCTGCCCCGTAATCCGTTCAATCAGCGCAGGCTGATGCATGCTAATCTGCATAATCAGGTCTGCGCCAAGATACAGTGTATCCGAAGTATACATAATTCTGTTAATTTTTTCATCACCTTTTTCGCCTAACGACTTTATCTCATCAGACGCAACTTCAGCGGTGGAAAAAAGAATATCTTTTTCCTGATCCAATTCATTCGCCTGAGGTCCTCCATAAGCAGCAATCAATTCGGGAAATTCCCCATAGATTTTTTCATCGTTCCATCCCCCTTCTCCCGGCGCCTCCATTTTATATAAGCGCTCCGGCAGCGGAATATCGTCTTCAATCCCTGATATGTCAAGATTAGAAAGGTCTCCCAGTGCCATCTGCGATGCCTCTCCCTTTCCTTCATCCACCTTTTCTTCCGTTCCCACTGATACTCCCTCTTTCCGGCTACAGCCTGACAGCAGAAGCGCGGATAAAAAGAACACGCCAAGCAACCTGTAATTTTTCATTTCATTTATCCCTCCAACAAATCATTCGATTTCCCTACCACATTGTTATGCCGGCAGATATATCCGTTTATAGCGGAAGCTGGTTCCCACCCAGAAAACCAGCTTCCCGTTCAACCGTTCTATCTCCTCGCAATACGTCCCGTACTGAATGCGTTTGTCCCATTATAACTTAATTTTACTACAAAAGGAATTGTTGCGTCCTTATATGTCGGCGCCCCAACTGAGGCAGATGTCACCTTTGTAAAGTCAAACACATTATATGAACTATAGTTTATGCTGGATATCAGCAATCTAATAGAAGTGGAACTTCCTTGCAATGTATTTACCGTAGCCTTATAACCATTACTGCTATAATCCAACGTTATCGTCTGGGACACGGCAGGAATCTGCGGCGTTCCCGAAATATTCCACGAACCACTGTCTGCCGCAAATGCGGATACCGGACTGACAAACATCAAAGATAAACACAACACCACTGCTGAAATTTTGCTTAAAATTTTCATCTCATTTCCTCCTCTTTTTTTGCATTGCATACAACAATCTATGTATTCGAACCAAAACACTTTCATCCTCCCCCCCCCCCACATATAATTTAAATTGTTGTATTTAACTTATATAAATAACATCATTATTCTACCATTTCATGTATAAATTGTCAAACACAAAAAACAAAATATCAGATATTTTGAGTGATTTTAATAATATTCTTTCAAATTGTCGAATTATATCGAATATAGTCGAATCTTGTCGATAAGCAAATTCGTCCCCTTAGCAATAATCGAGTAGGAGGCTAACCATTAGTTGATTAGCCGACCTCTCACACCACCTA
>CAJTSH010000042.1 GCA_910578885.1 uncultured Lachnospiraceae bacterium | reverse complement strand
TTCTTAGTTTAAGATTTAGAGACTAAAAAACGGTATTAACCGACAGCCCCTTTTTGCAATCTGGATAAGAATGGAGCGTTGTTTAGAGATGATAAGAATGACAGTTTAGAAATTTTATAGTACAATTATTTCGAAAAATAATACAAGGAGTATTTATATGGAATTGAAAGCATTAGTTACAGAAACGATACAAAAGACGGGGCACCAACCCTTTCTTTTTGTAGGCTCAGGTTTTAGCAAAAGATACATGGATACGGAGAAATGGGATGAGTTATTGAAAGTTTTTTGTAAAGAGTATAGTGGTAACGACTTTCAATATAATGTATATGCAAATCAAGTAGAGGAAAAAGATTATTATGGGAGACAACCAGCAATCGCAACACTCTTGGAAAGAGATTATAATAATGCTGCTTTGACCTCAGAAGGGTATGAGGAATTTAGGGAAAAGTATAAAACAAAATTAAAAAATAATAGTTCAGCATTGAAAATTGCAGTATCTGAGCATTTATCTTGTGCACAATATGATTCGGCAAATGAAGAAATAGTATTATTGCGAAAACTAGGGAAAAGAAGTTTATCAGGAGTGATAACAACAAATTATGATATTTTGTTGGAGAGTATTTTTCCAGAATATGCAGTTTATGTGGGGCAGGAGGAACTTTTGTTCAATAATATTTCTGGTATTGGCGAAATATACAAAATTCATGGTTCAATATTGAAGCCAGATAGTCTTGTACTAACATCTTTGGATTATGCAGAGTTTGAAGAAAATGCATCGTATCTGATAGCGAAATTGTTAACTATATTTTTAGAGTATCCGGTTATTTTTATGGGGTATTCATTAAGTGATCGAAATATCAGGAATATTTTTAAGACAATATCAAAGTGTTTAACACAAGAAAAATTAGACCAATTAAAGGATAGGCTTATTTTTGTCGAATACTCTGAGAATGAGCAGATTTCAGAATTTTCAATGCAGTTTAATAATGGAAACAATGTCAGGATGAATAAAATATCGACGGCAGATTTTGCAAAAATATATAGAGTAATTGGGGAAACGAAATCAAAGTATAATCCGGTGATACTTAGACATTTAAGAAGAGATATATACGAAATGGCTAATAGTGTGCAAACATCAGATAAGATTGTGGCGGTAGGATTTGAGAACTTAGATGATGTTAGTAAGGTTAATCAGTTTATATTAGGCGTCGGAGTGGCAAAAAATGGACATATTATTAAAGCGGAACAGTTGTATGAAGATATTATTTTTGATAATCAGTATTTTGACTCAGACTTGGTAGTTGAAGAATATCTGCCAGAACTTTTGAAAAACAATTCTGGTGGATTGCCAATGTATAAGTATTTAAGTGATTACTCGAAAGATGTTTTTGAGAGAGTAAAAGAAAATGTTTTGAAACATGGGACAGTTGATTCATTTCTTAATAAACAGCTAAGAATACAGAAAGAAAAATATAGGGTGAATGCAAGCGATTTATCAGTCAAAGGAGTTATTGAAAGCGAAACAGAGGATGCTGCATATAAAAAGTTGATTTTTCTTGAAGAATCAGAAATTGAGATTGACGAATTGAAGGAGTATTTGCAGAAATATATAAAAAACCATACGCCAAATTGTTTGAAAAATAATCCTGAATTAAAGCGCTTAATTAGAATTTACGATTTGGTGAGATATAAATAAAAATATCCCACCCAAATCAACAAATAGTGCGAACACCTTGAATCAGTGGAGGGATATTCTCATTAACTTTAAAGAATTATACTATCATGTATAGTGCGAACACCACAATCAAGTACATCAAACAGTATATCAAATTTTTTTCGTAATATCAATGGTTCTTGAAAATTTTGTTGGAGAAAGTTTGTTCGTAAATCTGAGGTGGATGGAGACTGGAAAAAGTAGGTTTAATTTTCATATCTGTTCACTGTTTTTGTTTTGTTGTGTGCAGAGAAAAAATGTGATATACTATTAAAATGTTTGAACCACAGAAAAATAAGAACAAGAGGTGTAGTTATGACATTTTTGGCACATTTAATCAACGGCGTCAGCCTGGGCAGTATTTATGCAATTATCGCCTTGGGATATACGATGGTATATGGAATAGCGAAAATGCTGAATTTTGCTCATGGCGATGTAATTATGATTGGCTGTTATGTGGTATTTACGACAATGAGCGGAATGAATCTGCATCCGCTGCTTGCTGTCGTATTATCCGTTGTGGTATGTACCGTGCTCGGTATCGTGATTGAGAAGGTGGCGTATAAGCCGCTTCGTAAGGCGTCTCCGCTGGCAGTACTGATTACGGCGATCGGAGTCAGTTATCTGCTTCAGAACCTTGCATTGCTGATTTTTGGCGCAGCCAGCAAATCTTTCTCCTCTATTGTGACACTTCCGCCATTGAAATTAGCGGGAGGGAAGCTGCCGATTTCCAGTGTTACGATTGTAACGGTAATCGCATGTCTGGTGATTATGGCTGGTCTGATGATCTTTATTAAGAAGACAAAGGCTGGGCAGGCGATGCTTGCCGTTTCTGAAGACAAGGAAGCCGCACAGCTTATGGGCGTAAATGTCAACGGAACGATTTCTTTGACTTTTGCCATCGGTTCCGGGCTTGCGGCGATTGCCGGCGTGCTTTTGTGTTCCGCATATCCGACACTGACGCCGTATACCGGTTCGATGCCTGGAATCAAGGCGTTTACGGCGGCGGTATTCGGCGGTATCGGTTCGATACCGGGAGCGTTTATCGGTGGGATTTTGCTTGGGATCATTGAGATTTTGGGAAGGGCATATATATCCTCGCAGTTGTCGGATGCTATTGTATTTGCCGTACTGATTCTTGTGCTGCTTATAAAGCCTACCGGAATTCTCGGTAAACCAATCCATGAGAAAGTGTAGGTGGCAGCTATGAAGAAAACGGATTTTAAGAAAATGAAAGAAACAACGAAAAACCAACTGATTACATATGCAATGGTTGTGATTGTTTATATCATTGCGCAGATTATGACGGCGACGGGAAGTCTATCCTCTCTGATGCAGGGACTATTAGTGCCGCTCTGTATCTATTCCATCGTTGCGATCGGACTGAATCTGTGTGTGGGATATCTGGGAGAGCTCAGCCTCGGACATGCGGGATTTATGTGCGTAGGCGCTTTTTCCAGCGCGTTTTTTACCAGATGTATGGAGGACAGTGCGCTGCCGGAGGGACTTCGCTTCTTTTTTGCAATAGTAATCGGGATTTTGGCTGCGGCTCTGTTCGGTTTTCTGATCGGAATTCCCGTACTGAGGCTGCGGGGAGATTATCTTGCGATTGTCACACTGGCGTTCGGGGAAATCATTAAAAACGTAGTAAATGTATTGTACATTGGAAGGGATGCGGAAGGTTTCCATTTTTCCATGAAGGATACTCTGTCACTGAATATGGCAGAGGACGGGGATATTATCATCAATGGAGCGAAAGGGATTACCGGAACGCCGCATCAGTCTACCTTTACTATCGGCGTGATTTTGATTTTAATCAGCTTGTTCGTGGTGTTCAATCTGGTAAATTCCAGAAGCGGAAGGGCTATCATGGCAATCCGCGATAACCGCATTGCGGCAGAATCCGTCGGCATTAATATTACAAAATTCAAGCTGATGGCATTTACTATATCGGCTGCTATCGCAGGTGCGGGCGGCGTATTATATGCGCATAATCTGGCGGCATTAACGGCGCTTCCGGATAATTTTGGATATAACATGTCCATTATGCTTTTAGTGTTCGTGGTACTTGGCGGAATGGGAAGTTTCCGAGGCTCGATTATTTCTGCGGTGCTTCTTACCATGCTGCCTGAGCTGCTGCGCGGACTTTCTGATTACCGTATGTTGATTTATGCGATCGTACTGATTGCTATGATGCTGTTTAACTGGGCGCCAAAGGCAATTGAGTGGAGAGAGCAGCATTCTCTTAAGGATTTCATCAAAGCGAAACGGACAAAGGGGGTACAGTAAAATGGCATTATTGGAGGTAAAGAATCTGGGTATCTCTTTTGGCGGGCTTCGGGCAGTAGATGATTTCCACATTTCTATTGGAAAGGGACAGCTTTATGGGCTGATTGGACCAAACGGAGCGGGAAAGACAACGGTATTTAACATGCTGACCGGCGTGTATAAGCCGGATAATGGTATCATTGAACTGGACGGAAAGAATATCGCAGGAAAAAAGACAATTGAGATTAACAAAGAAGGCGTTGCGCGGACTTTTCAGAATATCAGGCTTTTTAAGGATCAGTCAGTGCTTGATAATGTAAAAATCGGACTTCATAACGAATACACCTATTCTACTCTGGCAGGGATTTTGCGTCTGCCGAAGTACCGCAGGATAGAAGCAGAAATGGATGAAAAGGCGGCAGAGCTGTTAAAGGTCTTTGGGCTGGAGGATAAGAAGGAGTATCTGTCCAGTAATCTTCCTTATGGAGACCAGCGGAAGCTGGAGATTGCCAGAGCGCTTGCAACAAATCCGAAGCTGTTGCTTTTGGATGAGCCGGCGGCAGGAATGAATCCCAATGAGACAAAGGAACTGATGGAAACAATCCGATTTGTGCGGGATGAATTTGACATGACGATTCTTCTGATTGAGCATGATATGAAGCTGGTATCCGGTATCTGCGAAGGGCTTACGGTGTTAAATTTCGGTCAGGTGCTTGCAGAAGGCAAGACCGGCGATGTGTTGAATGACCCGCAGGTAATCAAGGCGTACCTTGGAGAGGAATAGGAGGAAATGACTTATGGCAATGCTTGAAATCAAAGATTTGGAAGTGTACTATGGAGTGATCCAAGCCATCAAAGGAATTTCCTTTGAGGTAAACCAAGGAGAGGTAATTGCGTTGATTGGTGCAAACGGCGCAGGTAAGACAACTACGCTGCAGACGATTACCGGTATGCTTTCGCCGAAGGCAGGAAAGATTATTTTTGAAGGACAGGATATTACGAAGGTTCCGGGTCATAAGATTGTGTCGATGGGAATGGCGCATGTGCCGGAAGGACGCCGCGTATTTGCGGAATTGTCCGTATTGGAGAACTTAAAGTTAGGGGCATACACCAGAAAAGACAAGGCGGAGATCGCAGAGACGTTAAAGCGTGTGTACCGGAGTTTTCCGAGACTGGAGGAGAGAAAGAACCAGTCCGCAGGAACCTTAAGCGGCGGAGAACAGCAGATGCTTGCGATGGGACGCGCATTGATGAGCAAACCGCGGATTATTCTGATGGATGAGCCGTCAATGGGGCTTTCTCCGATTTTCGTGGAGGAGATTTTCCATATTATTCAGGAAATTTCCGAATCGGGAACGACGGTGCTTTTAGTGGAGCAGAATGCGAAAAAGGCATTATCCATTGCAGATCGTGCATATGTGCTGGAAACCGGAAATATTGTTTTAAGCGGGGATGCAAACGTGCTGATGAATGATGAGTCCATCAAAAAGGCGTATTTAGGAGAGTAGGTGTTCATATGGAGAAGACGGTAATTACAATTGCAAGAAGCTATGGAAGCGGCGGCAGAACCCTTGGCAAGCTTTTGGCAAAGGAATTAGGTGTAAATTGTTACGACAGGGAGATTTTGCGGATGGCGTCTGACAAGAGCGGCATCAATGAAGCACTGTTCGGACAGGTGGATGAACGGCTGAAGAAATCCCCATTGTTTGGGATTGTGAAAAAAAATCCGTATAAGGGCGGCGTGCTATCACCGGAAAGTGAAGATTTCATTTCTGACGATAATCTCTTTAATTATCAGGCAATGGTGATTAAGGAACTTGCAAAGGAAGAATCTTGTATTATTATTGGGCGTTGTGCAGATTATATCCTAAAGGATTACGACAATGTCATCCGGCTTTTCTTCTATGCGCCAAGAGAAGACTGTATCGCAAGGGTGCAGGGGCAGAACGGCGGTACGGAAAAAGAGATTATAAAGAAGATTGAGAAGACGGACAAATACCGTTTCGAATATTACAAATATTATACAGGACGTGAATGGAATGATGCGAGAAATTATGATTTCTGTCTGGATACCACTTCTATGAGTTACGAGAAGCTGGTACAGGTCGTGAAGGCATATATAGATATTTGCAGAAATTAGTGTGCAGTCTTATCAGTGCAGTTCCATTCTTTGGCGGAATGTGAGTGAGGCAGCGCACTCTAAGAAGAGAGGTGATAGGTATGGGTTGCTTTGGATTACTGATTTTGGGGTTTGTGATTTTCATTATTATCCGCGCTAGTAATCAAAATGGAAATCAGACCGTGAAAACAGCTTCACATAAGAAGAATCAGACGATGACAAATCAGTCTATGAGACAGAATCAGCCAATAACCAATCAATCTGCAAGGCAGAATCGAACGGCTGGAGGAGCTGCCGGTTATGGACAGGAAAATCGAACCGGGACCGTATACACCAAGTCAGCCGAGGCGGCGAAGCAGCAGGAATTGAAAAACAGGTTGCAGTTGAAATATGGAGGAGCATCCCTTAAACCGCAGAAGCAACAGGAAACGCAGAGTGTAGAGAAGAGAAAAGAGACAAATGTGGTTCAATTGCCGGAGCCGCCAGACGAAGATCTGATACAGGAAATCAATGATTTAATGGTGAAGGGGTATGAAGGGGAAATGACATTTTCCAGAGATTTTGTAGCGGAAGGTATCGAGATGTTGAACCGAATCCAAATGTGAAAGAAAGAATGTGTCCATTGAGGATACAAAAGGAGTGACAGCAAAGATGAACGTAAGACCAAAGCCCGGTGAAATCTACCGGCATTTTAAAGGCAATCTCTATCAGATCGTAGCGATTGCCAAGCATTCGGAAACGGGGGAGGAGCTGGTCATTTATCAGGCATTATACGGTACATATGGGGTATATGCCAGACCGTTAGCTATGTTTGTAAGTGAAGTGGATCATGAAAAATATCCGGAAGCGGCACAGAAATTTCGGTTTCAGCAAATGGAGCAGTCCGAAGGTGCGCACATAGACAAATCAGAAGCAGTTTGTGAAAATGTGATAGAAGCGCCGCAGGCTGCAGAGGATATTTCCGTAAAAGAGAAAATAGATTCGGAAATAGAAACAGAATCGGAAGAGGAACAGGCGGCGCCGGAACTGTTAAAATTCTTGGATGCAGACACCTATAATGAGAAATATAAGGTTCTGAAAGGAATGGAAAATTCGATTACCGACCGTCTGATCAATGACTTTGCAGTGATTTTGGATGTAGTAATACCGGAGGGAGAGCTTTCCCACCGGTATGAACAGTTAAAGCAATGCGTTGCTACGATGGCGAGGTATGAGACTACCCGGTTAAGATAGACCGGATTTGCTCAAGGTACTGTTATGATATTTGTCGGAGAAGGTGACGTCTTCCCCGAACCATGCCGGAGGAATGAAGCTGTTTGCTTCTTCCTCCGTTTCAAATTCTACCTCGGCAAGAAGCAGTCCTTCTAATTCATTGGAGAAAACATCCAGCTCAATTGTGAGCCTGTCCGTAAGAGGAATCAGATAGCGGGTCTTTTTTATCAGGATACCGTCCACTTTCCCGCGCATGTGCTCATAGCCTTCTTTTGTGAGCGGCAGATTGTATTCCTCACGCACCATCAAGCCTTCTCCTTTATAGGTAAGAATATAATTTTCGTTGGAGCGGCGGATACGCACTACTGGATTTGTGCACAGATAGCCCTGCTCAATCTGTTTGCTTTCGTATTGTTCTAAACGCTCCGGGAGCGAATTTATCAAATATTTACGTTCGATTTCCATTTGTTTGTCCTTTCTGGATTGTTGAATTTATAGATTGGATGTCTGTCGGGTACAATTATAGTATATATGAAGGCTGTTTTACAACTGTAACTTGTTTGGGAGCAGGACAAACGCATGAGTGAATAAATTGTGAACAAACATTACCTTTACAGGAGATTTGTGGTATTATTACAATAAAGGTGGTGTTTTACAATGACAGAGATATTAAAAACAATAGAATTAATTGAGGACAAAAGACAGGAAAAAAAGGTCAGGCATAAACTGCTTGATATTGTGGTGATTGTGCTGTTTGCAAAACTGGCAAATGCCGATGACTGGGAGGAAGTTGAAATTTTCGCAAAGTCTAACGAGGAGTTCCTCAGGCAGTACATTGGACTGGAAAATGGCATCCCTTCGCATGACACAATGCAAAGGGTCATGGGCAGTATTGCGCCTGAATATATGCAGGGCGTTTATAATAAGTGGCATGAGCTTGTAAACAGCAACGAGGGGGAAACACTCAAAAAAATTATCTGTATTGACGGGAAAACCATGAGGGGCAATCAATCAAATGGCCAGAAAGCAAACCATATTGTTTCCGCATGGTGTGACATGGACGGTTTTTGTCTTGGCCAGAAAAAGGTGGAAGAAAAATCAAATGAGATCACTGCAATCCCGCAATTACTGGATGCCATACAGATAAAGGGTAGCGTTATAACGGTTGATGCCATGGGGACGCAGACGGAAATCGTGGAAAAGATTAAACAGAAGCATGCAGATTACACATTGGCGGTAAAGGAAAACCAAAAAAACCTGTACAGGGAAATAAGCGAGTATTTTGAAGACGTGGAACTTCTGAAGGAGATAAAGTGTAATAACGGGTATAGAATTACCAAAGAAAAATCCCATTCCCAAATAGAAACAAGGGAATATTACCAATGCAGTAAGATAGGCTGGATGCAGGAAAAAAGCCGTTGGAAAGGTATAAAAAGCATAGGGATGATCTGTAAGACAACGGAACAGTCAGGGAAACAGGTAACAGAAAGGAGGTATTATATCAGCAGCCTGCCGTTAAATGTGGAGCTGTTTGCAAGGACAGTGAGGGAACACTGGTCAGTGGAGGTTATGCACTGGCATTTGGATGTAACGTTTAAAGAAGATGCCAACACTACTTTGGATAAAACAGCAGCACAGAATCTGAATATCATAAATAAATGGTGTTTATCCATATTAAAACTTTTTGATGTGGGAAAGAAACTGTCACTGAGAAAGAAACGCTATTGTATCAGTATGAATGCCAGAAAGTATTTGGAACAGATATTAAGCCTGTAAGACTTGACAATGAAGCATAATAAAGAGAATAAACATTCATGCGTTTGTCCTGGTTTGGGAGAACCAGAAGTGGTAGAATTTATTTGGAATACAAAATGATGTTCGTAAATGGATAATCAGAAATATAAGGAGGAACATTCACATGAAGAAAATCGGAATTTTTATGGCAGACGGATGCGAAGAAATTGAAGGGCTAACAGTCGTGGACATTGTACGGCGTGCGGGATTTGAAATCTTAACCATTTCCATCATGGGAAAACCGGAGGTGACTGGTTCCCATAATATTACATTTCAGACAGATGCGGTGAGCTCGGAAGTGAACTATGATGAGTTGGACGGAATCGTATTGCCGGGCGGTATGCCGGGAACCTTAAAGCTTGGAGAGGATGAAACGGTAAATCAGGTGATAAAAAAATTTGCCTCAGAGGATAAGCTGGTAGCGGCAATCTGTGCAGCGCCGAGCGTCCTTGGGGCAGCAGGCATTTTAAATGAAAGAAAGGCGACTGCCCATCCGGGATTTGAAGAAAAGTTAACAGGAGCCGAGGTTGTGTATGAGAATGTAGCAGTGGATGGCAATGTGATTACCAGCCGTGGAATGGGAACAGCGATTGATTTTGCCCTTGCGATAGCAGAATACTTTACGGACGAAGAGACGGTTGCTAAAGTGGTGCAGGGCTTGGTGTATCATCGTTAGTTACGGGGATGGGGCATGAATCAAAAAGTATATGAATACGATACGGAAATCATATGCACACCTGAAAACGGAGGGGCTTATGTTGTATTTCCGTGGAACATCAGAGATGAATTTGGAAAAGGCAGGGTCAAGGTATATGCTGCGTTTGACGGTGAGCCATATGAGGGAAGCGTTGTAAATATGGGAATCAAGAATCAGGATGGTTCCATTTGTTACATTATTGGGATCACAAAAGCAATACGAATGAAATTAAATAAGTCAAACGGTGATATAGTTCATGTTGTCATATATGAAAGGGCATAGCAAATATCCATAACTTACCAACATATTATTTCCAAGGAAGGTCATACTAAAATCAAGATAAGCGTAAGGCTTATCTCAATAGATAACACAGGAAAAGTATGGAGGTAGAACTAATGAGTGGATCTAATAGTTCAAACAGCAGCAAGATGGCAGTACCGCAGGCTAAGGAAGCAATGAACCGTTTTAAACAGGAAGTTGCATCTGAGTTAGGCGTACAGTTAAAAGAAGGCTATAACGGAGATTTAACAAGCCGTGAAGCTGGTTCCATCGGCGGCGAGATGGTCAAGAAAATGATCATGAAACAGGAAGAACAGATGAAATAATACCAACTAGATAAGCTCACGATTCGTTAAACGAATCGTGAGAAAAAGAAAGAAAGGCGTCCCGTAAGAGCAGGAAGATGAGATTGCTCTTATGGGGCGCTTTTATCATATAGGAAAACCCTTTTTGCTTTAAAACATTTAAAATTGGATTTTTGAAATGTAAAAAAATTACCCAAAATGCTTCTTTTCATAGTATAATTGGGCTGAGATTGTAAGCCCATATTGAAAAGGGAGGATGCCATGACGGATTATGAAAAGGCTGTTGCCTTATGGCAAAGCAGGGAAATCAAAACAGATGCGCGCCTTGCAGAGGCGTTAAACGGGCACAGCATTGCCTTTGCCTATCATTCTGGGAGAATAGAAAACGATAAAATAACATACCATGACACGCGGGAGATTTTCGAGCATGACGGCGTGACTTCGTATACCGGCGATTTGCGCACCTTGTTTGAGATACGGAACGAGAAAGAAGCCTATGAGCTGTTCCTTTCCGCATTTGGGGATAGGCGGGATATGGACGAAGCTTTTATCAAGGAGCTTCAACAGAAGCTGACACAGAACACTTATGATACGAGACGTTATCAGTTGGGAGAGCGCCCGGGTGAGTACAAGCGCTATGATTATGTTACCGGTAGAGAGGAAGTCGGGGCGCCGCCAGAGGATGTTGCAGAGGAGATGGGGGAGCTGGTGGATGAGCTTTTATGCGTTCCTGATGAGAAGGCGTTGACGGCGGCGGCATACTTCCATGCAAAGTTTGAAAATATCCATCCCTTTGCAGACGGAAACGGTCGTACCGGACGGCTGGCAATGAATTATTTCCTTGTGCGCCACAACCACCCCACCATCACTATCCATGAGGAGGACAGAGAGGGTTACTATGGGGCTCTGGAAGCATGGGACGTCCGCCAAGAGCTGGAACCACTGTTGACATTCCTGCGTGAGCAGACAGCGAAGACATGGAAAAAGCAGATTGTAAGGGAAGAGATGCGCTCCGCAAGGAAGAAAGCGCTTCCTTCATAGCTGCCATACATTAGTCTGGCAAATTTTGTTTCTTCTTCTGCTCATAGTCCTTCAAGGATTTTATTGCCCGCGGTGCAAGCGGAATCAATGCAATCATGTTGAATACGGTCATCAGACCGACGCCGATATCACCCAGATCCCAGACGAATGTATAGGCGGCAAGCCCTCCGATAAAGAGCATAATTAGTCCAAGAATTTTGTATAAGGTCTGGGATAGCCAGTTGTCGCCAAAAATATAGGCAACATTGGATCTGGCGTAAAACAGGATGCCGATAAAAGTCGAAAAGCTAAATAACCAAAGGATAGCAGCAATGAAGATTACCCCAATATCTCCCATGTGATACTGCATGGAGGTCTGCAGAAAATCCATTCCTTCCAGTCCATTCGTCAGTTCTGCTGGGGTCAGCAGCATGATCATAGCGGAGCAGCTGCAGATTACAATGGTATCAATAAATACGCCAAATGCCTGCAGAAGACCTTCCTTTGCAGGGTGGCTGATATCAGCCGCAGCAGCGGCGCAAGGAGCAGAACCGGAACCGGCTTCATTGGAAAATAACCCACGTTTTGCACCGTTCATAATCACAGCTCCAAATCCGCCCGCTGCTACTTGCCGGAGACCGAAGGCTTCCAGAAAAATCCTCTGGAAAACAGCGGGAAGCTGTCCGGCATTTTTGATGATAATAAAAATCGTAATCAGAAAGTAGCAGACAGCCATAATCGGCACTAATATATCCAAGACCTTTACCGTAGCATTTTTACGCAGCACTATGACAGCCGCAACTCCGACAAGAAGCATCGTCGTATAGAGCGGCGGAATCTGAAATGCATTCTCAAAGGCGGAAGAAACAGAATTGCCGATTACCTGGCTGATACCGCACCAGCATATCAGCCCGGAAAGCGCAAACAGCGTTGCGATAATCGAACGTTTCCGTTTGCTTCCCTCTTTGATAAAGAAGTGATGGATGTAGTAGGCAGGACCGCCGCGGAATCCTCCGTAAAGGGGATCCTTTTCTTTGTATAGCTGTGCCAATGTACCCTCGGCAAAGGCTGTGGAGGAACCAAGCAAAGCGATGATCCACATCCAAAAAACTGCGCCGGCGCCGCCGGCGGAAATAGCGGCTACCACGCCGACCAGATTTCCCATTCCAACCCGTGTTGCAGTAGATACGATCAGGGCTTGTACACCTGAGATGGCATCCTTTTGGGATAGATTTTTCTTCTCGGCTGTGACTTTCAGCATTTCAGGAAAGAGCCGGAACGGGAGAAAACGGGTACGTATGGTAAAATAAATTCCGGATGGAATCAGAATAAGCACCAGCAAAGAAATCCCAAGCGAGCTTCCGCTGGGCAGTGGGATGGTAATAAGATCCCCCCATAGAATGTAATATACGATGTCAAAAATCTGAATGAAAAAATTGCGGATTGGGCTTAAAACAATCATAAAAATGTCTCCTTCTGTAAAAAGTAAAAATTGCATTATGTATCTGTTTCTTATATACTGGCAGATAGAATCTGCAAAACGAATCGTCATAAATCAGTGAAATTCAATATTAGATTTTGGAGCGCAAACATGGACTTTAAAAATTTAATTACCTTTATTCATGTAGCCGAGTTGAACAGCTTTACAAAAGCAGGCGAAACACTTGGGTTTTCACAATCAACAGTTTCTTTTCAAATCAAACAGCTCGAATCAGAACTAAACACCCAGCTATTCGAACGAATCAATCATACAGTCGTTCTTACAGAGAAGGGACGGGAGGTGCTGAATTATGCGCATCTGATCAGTAAGCTGACACAAGAGCTGCAGGAAAATATACAGGACGGGAAAGCCATTGCAGGTCATATCCGGGTAGCTATGGCGGATTCGCTGTGTACCTCTATGCTGCGGGAAGGTTTTGCCGCCTTCCGGGAAAAATATCCTGACATTACGCTTAAAATCATTGCAGCCGGAACAGAGGAAATGTTTCGGCTCATCAACCACAACGAGACGGATATAATCCTTACGCTGGACAACCATATCTATAACGCCGAGTATGTGATAGCCAAAGAGGAAAAAGTCGGTGTTCATTTTGTGGCAGGTTCCAATAGTTCATTGCGGTCAAAAGAACGGATTTCCGTCCGGAAATTAGTTCAGCAGCCTTTCATTCTGACCGAAAAAGGGATGAGCTATCGCAGGCTGATGGACGAAAAACTGGCGGAACTGTCGTTAGAGGTTCAGCCGATTCTGGAAATCGGAAGCGCTGATTTAATCTGTACGCTTGTGGAACAAAATATTGGCGTCTCATTTTTGCCGGATTATGTAACCGCCAAAGCAGTGAAAGAGGGCAAGCTGTTTTATTTGGATGTGGCTGACTTTCAAATTGAGGTATGGAAACAGCTTTTGTATCACCGTGATAAATGGGTCTCGCCGCAAATGGAATCGGTACTGCAATATTGTATTGACACGGAATTCACATCAGCCAATCAGGAATATGGCACAGATGTATATTTATCTTAATTATACGTTCTGCATTATTATTTGTAAAATAGATAATAACGATAGTATCAATCTAAAAATTAGATTAGAAGATTAACGGTATGATTCGTTGCAGATATAGTGGAGTGATTAACACAACTTGGAGGAAAATTATTTTGAAATATGAAATATTAAAGATACAGGAGCATCCGGAATTAAAGCAGGCATCCGCAGAGTGGTTTCATTTAAAATGGGGAATTCCTATGGAGGCATATCTTGAGAGCATGGACAATTGCACAAGGAATGAAGGAGCAATCCCCCAATGGTATATTGTAAAGGATAATGAAAAAATAATAGGTGGACTCGGTGTGATTGAAAATGATTTTCATGACAGAAAAGATTTATCGCCTAACGTATGCGCTGTTTATGTGGAAGAGGATTATCGGTGCAAGGGAATTGCAGGGGAGATGTTGAACTGCGTTTGTATGGATATGCAGAGCAAAGGGATAGAGGTCCTTTATCTGGTAACTGACCACACATCATTTTATGAGAGATATGGGTGGGAGTTTTTGTGTATGGTGCAGGGGGATGGAGAACCTGATATGGCAAGAATGTATATACATAGAATGTGACGGTCAGTGTTTTAACGAGGATAAATAGAACGATATGAAAAAAATACTTTCCATTTTATGTATCATGTGCTATAATTGCTTAATGACTGTGGAAGGTCGTAGTTTGCCCTTTTTAAGCAGACATTTAAGGAGGAAATATTGATAATGAGTGTACAGGTAGAGAATTTAGAGAAAAACATGGTAAAACTTACCATTGAAGTATCAGCAGACAAGGTTGACGAGGCTTTAAAAGCTGCATACATGAAACAAAAGAATAGAATCAGTGTACCAGGCTTCCGTAAGGGAAAGGTTCCGATGGCAATGGTTGAGAAGATGTATGGACCGGAAATTTTCTATGAGGAGGCGGCAAACATCATGATGCAGGAGGCTTATCCGTCGGCAGTGGATGAGAGCGGAGCAGATATTGTTTCCCAGCCTACCGTAGATGTAACGCAGTTGGAAAAAGGCAAACCATTTATCTTTACAGCAGAGGTTGCAGTAAGACCGGAGGTAACTCTTGGTAAATATAAAGGCGTAACGGTAACAAAGGTCGATACTTCTGTATCAGAAGAAGAAGTTATGGAAGCGCTTGATAAAGAGAGAAATAACAATGCAAGAACCATTACCGTAGAAGACAGACCGATTCAGAATGGCGATACGGCTGTGATTGATTTCGAAGGATTTGTAGATGGAGAGCCGTTTGAAGGCGGCAAGGCGGAGAACCACTCCTTAGAGATTGGTTCCCATTCCTTTATCGACACATTCGAAGAACAATTGGTCGGAAAGAATACAGGCGACGAAGTGGACGTCAATGTTACGTTCCCTGAGGAGTACCATGCGGCGGAGCTGGCTGGTAAGCCTGCGCTTTTCAAGGTTAAGATTCATGAGATCAAGACAAAAGAGCTTCCGGAGTTAGATGATGAGTTTGCTCAGGATGTATCTGAATTCGACACATTGGCAGAGTATAAAGAGAGCGTTAAGAAGAATTTGGAGAAGACAAAGGAAGACAATGCGAAGCGTACCAAAGAGGACGAAGCGATTACAAAGATTATTGAGAAGTCCACGATGGAGATTCCGGATGCTATGATTGATACGCAGGTATCGAATATGATTCAGGAATTTGCACAGAGAATGGCAGGGCAGGGCTTGAACTTAGAGCGGTACATGCAGTTCTCCGGTATGACAATTGACAAGTTAAGGGAGCAGGTTCGTCCAGAGGCAATCACACGTATCCAGAGCAGCTTGGTATTAGAGCAGATTGCAAAGGATGAGAATATTGAGATTTCCGAAGATGAAATCAATGCAGAATTTGAGAAGATGTCATCTATGTATGGCATGGAAGTAGACAAGATAAAGGAACTCATGGGAGATGCAGAGCTGGAATCCATGAAGAGAGATTTAGCTGTGCAGAAGGCTGTTGATTTAGTTATGGATAACATCAAGGAAAGAGCAAAAGCAAAGACGAAGAAAGAAAAAGAAGAAGAAGCAGAAGAAGAAGAATAAAAAACGAATGGCAGACTGGCTCTGATGCAGGGCCGGTCTGTTTGAGTATAACTGAATTTTGAATGGAGGTTTCACAATGAGTTTAGTACCTTACGTCATTGAACAGACAAGTCGCGGAGAGCGTAGTTATGATATCTACTCCAGACTATTAAAGGACAGAATCATCTTTCTGGGTGAGGAAGTAAATGAGACAACGGCAAGCCTTGTGGTGGCGCAGCTGCTTTTCTTAGAATCGGAAGATCCTTCTAAGGATATCAATCTTTACATCAATTCTCCTGGAGGAATGGTGACAGCGGGCATGGCGATTTATGATACCATGCAGTACATCAAATGTGATGTTTCCACAATCTGTATCGGATTGGCTGCGAGCATGGGAGCATTTCTTTTGGCAGGAGGAACAAAAGGAAAGAGGCTTGCATTGCCGAATGCAGAGGTTATGATACATCAGCCTTCCGGCGGAGCAAAGGGGCAGGCGACCGAGATTCAGATTGCCGCAGAGAATATTTTAAAGACTAAGAAGAAATTGAATGAAATCCTTGCGGCAAATACCGGTAAACCTTATGATATTATTGCGCAGGATACAGAGAGAGACTATTACATGTCAGCAGAGGAAGCCAAGGCATATGGTCTGGTGGACGACGTGATTACAAGCAGATAAGCAACCCGTAAACCACAGACAATCCTGGGAAGCAGGGACAGAATGATGAGGCTGCCGTTTGGCGATACTACCGGTAGAGGGTGATTCGCTGCTGGCAGCTTTTATGGTAAACGACAAATAAGTTTGCCGTTTACCATAATAATGTGTGAAGGTGCGGGATAAGAGCCGGAAGCACAAATGGAGGTTAGGAAATGACAGGGAGAATGAACGAAAACAAAATCAGATGCTCCTTTTGCGGGAAATCCCAGGAGCAGGTGCGTAAATTGATTGCAGGACCGAACGGCGCCTATATCTGTGACGAGTGCGTGGATATCTGTTCGGAAATCATAGAGGAAGAATTCGAAGAGGAAGGCTTTATTGAAGAAAGAGACTTTCAGGAAATCAATCTGATAAAGCCGGAAGAAATGAAATCATTTCTGGACGATTATGTCATCGGACAGGAAGAGGCAAAGAAGGTGCTTTCTGTTGCTGTATATAATCACTATAAGAGAATCACTGCGGATATTCAGATGGATGTGGAACTGCAAAAGAGCAATATCCTGATGCTGGGACCTACCGGAAGCGGTAAGACGCTTTTGGCTCAGACGCTGGCAAGAGTGCTGAACGTGCCGTTTGCAATTGCAGATGCGACAACACTGACAGAGGCAGGTTATGTGGGCGAAGATGTAGAAAATATTCTTTTGAAGCTGATTCAGGCAGCAGACTATGATATTGAGCGCGCACAGTTCGGAATTGTTTATATTGACGAGATTGATAAGATAACCAAGAAATCAGAAAATGTCTCCATAACAAGAGACGTGTCTGGGGAGGGGGTACAGCAGGCGCTTCTTAAGATTTTAGAGGGAACGGTGGCGTCCGTACCGCCTCAGGGAGGAAGAAAGCACCCTCAGCAGGAGCTGATTTCCATTGATACCACGAATATCCTGTTTATCTGCGGCGGAGCATTTGACGGATTGGAGAAGATTATTGAAGCAAGAACCGATACCAGTTCTATTGGATTCAATGCGGAAATCATGGATAAGGAAAATATGAATGTGGGTGAAATGTTCAAAAAAGCACTGCCTCAGGATCTTGTGAAATTTGGATTGATTCCTGAATTTGTAGGGCGTGTTCCGGTAACGGTCTCTTTGGAGAGTCTGGATGAGGAAGCGTTAATCCGTATTTTAAGAGAGCCAAAGAATTCACTGGTAAAGCAGTATCAGAAGCTGTTTGAAATCGATGGCGTGGATTTGCAGTTTGAAGAAGAGGCAATTCAGGCAATCGCTAAGAAAGCTTTAGAGCGTAAGACCGGAGCCAGAGGACTTCGTGCAATTATGGAAGAATCTATGATGGATCTGATGTATCGGATTCCGTCGGATGAGAGTATTGTGCGCTGTATTATTACGAAGGATACGATTGAGGAGAAGAAGGCGCTGTTAGAGTATAATGAGACGAGAAGTGCATAAGGAGTAAGTGCGCTTTTGCGGGAGACAATTTATGATGGATATAAGAGACCAAATGCCAGCGGTTGCACTTCGCGGTGTAATCCTTCTGCCGGGAATGGTAGCGCATTTCGATGTAAGCCGGAAACGCTCGGTTCATGCGGTAGAGCAGGCAATGATGGGAGAACAGAAGTTGTTTTTAGCTGCCCAGAAGGAGCCGGAGCAAGAAGAGCCGGCTCTGGAGGATTTGTATAGAATAGGTATTGTTGCAGAGGTAAAACAAGTAATTAAACTGCAAAATAACATTGTGCGCGTTCTGGTGGAAGGATTGGAACGCGCCGAACTTTCTGCAATCATAGAGAGTGAAGATTTTCTCTATGTAGAAGCAGTACGCTTAAACGATGAGGAAGAAGAAATCCTGCCGGAAGTCGGGGAAGCAATGGTACGGAGCCTGAAAGAAACGGTTCGTTCCTATGGACAGATAAACCTTAAGCAGGGAAAAGCGCTTGTTGAGCAGATTGCAAGCCTGAATTCTCCCGATGAGCTAATAAAGCAAGTAGGAAATCATCTGCCGCTGCCCTTTGAAAAGAGACAGAGACTCTTAGAGGCAGTGGGAATAATAGAGCAGTATGAAGTTCTGATGGGAATTCTGCTGGAAGAAATCAACGTTTTAAGTATCAAGAATGAGTTTCAGGCGAAGGTCAAAGAGCGGGTTGATAAAAATCAAAAGGAATATCTTCTGCGGGAGCAGATGAAGTTGATTCGGGAGGAATTGGGGGAGGATAATACCCAGTCGGACGCGGAGCGTTTTGAAGAGGAACTGAAAAAGGTAAAGGCAGGCAAAGAGGTAAAAGCCAGAATTCAAAAAGAAATAGACCGTTTCAAAAATATTTCTTCCAATTCATCTGAGAGCGCAGTCAGCAGAGGTTATATAGAGACTTTGTTGGAGCTTCCATGGAAGAAAGCTTCCAAGGACAATACGAATTTGAAAAATGCCCGAAGAGTTTTAGATGAAGACCACTATGGGCTGGAGAAGGTCAAAGAGCGGATGCTGGAATTTCTTGCAGTACGGAATCTGACCCAAAAGGGAGAAAGCCCTATCATCTGTCTGGTGGGACCGCCGGGAACCGGTAAGACAAGTATCGCACGGTCGGTCGCAAAGGCGCTGGATAAGAAGTATGTACGCATCTGTCTGGGAGGCGTGCGGGATGAGGCTGAGATACGCGGACACAGAAGGACTTATGTGGGAGCAATGCCGGGAAGGATTGCGGCAGGCTTAAAGAGTGCAGGGGTAAAAAATCCGTTGATGTTACTGGATGAGATTGATAAGGTCAGCAGCGATTATAAGGGAGATACGGCTTCTGCATTGCTTGAGGTATTGGACAGTGAGCAGAATAACCGCTTTCAGGATCACTACGTTGAAATTCCCATTGATTTATCAGAAATACTTTTCATTGCGACAGCTAATTCTGCCGAGGATATTCCAAGACCGCTGTTAGATAGGATGGAGCTGATTGAGGTGACCAGCTATACTGAGAATGAAAAGGTGCATATAGCAAAGGAGCATTTGATTGACAAACAGATCAGACGGAACGGATTAAAGCAGGAACAGTTGTCCTTCAGTGAGAAAGCAATCGGACGGATGATCAGAAGCTATACCAGAGAGGCGGGCGTGCGGAATCTGGAGCGGAAAATCGGTGAAATCAGCAGAAAAGCGGCGCGAGAGATTTACGAGGGAGAGAAGAAGAAAATCCACATTACCGAGCGGACGCTTGAAACCTATCTTGGAAAAGAAAAGTATAGTTTTGACAAGAAAAATGATGCGGATGAGGTCGGAATCGTCCGTGGGCTTGCATGGACCAGTGTGGGCGGCGATACGCTTGAAATTGAGGTCAATGTGATGCCGGGCAAGGGTGAATTTGTCCTGACCGGGCAGCTGGGAGACGTGATGAAGGAGTCTGCGCAGGCGGGCGTCAGCTATATCCGTTCTGTCGGTGGAAAATATGAGATTCCGAAGAAATTTTTTGAGCAGCATGATATCCATATTCATATTCCGGAAGGGGCTGTGCCCAAGGACGGACCGTCCGCCGGAATTACGATGGCAACCGCTATGCTTTCTGCGATTACAAAGCGGAAGATACATGCAGATATCGCAATGACCGGTGAGATAACTCTGAGGGGCAGGGTGCTTCCGATCGGCGGCTTGAAGGAGAAGCTTCTGGCGGCAAAAAACGCCGGTATCACTACGGTTATCGTACCGAAGAAGAATAAGAAGGATATCGAGGAGATATCGGAGGAAATAAAAAAAGGGCTTCGCATTGTTTTCGCAGAGACAATGGAGGAAGTGTGGAAGGCTGCATTTGTGCAGTAAGGAGGAAAAGATGGTAATAAAAAATGTCAATCTTGAGACGGTATGCGGGATAACGAGCACTATACCGGATAATGAGCTGCCGGAGGTGGCATTTGCAGGAAAATCCAATGTGGGGAAATCATCTCTTATCAATGCATTGATGAACCGGAAATCTTTGGCGAGAACCTCTTCCCAGCCGGGAAAAACGCAGACCATCAACTTTTATAATATCAACAATGCGATGTATCTGGTAGACTTGCCGGGATATGGTTATGCAAAAGTGCCGGAGTCGGAAAAGGCAAAATGGGGCAGGATGATTGAAAATTATCTTCATACCTCCAAGCAGCTTAAGGCAGTCTTTTTATTGATTGATATCCGTCACGATCCTTCGGCAAATGACAAGCAGATGTATGGCTGGATTGTACATCAGGGTTATGATCCGATTATCGTAGCGACGAAATTGGACAAGTTAAAACGCAGTCAGATTGACAAGCATGTCAAGGCAATCCGTGTGGGATTAGGCGTAAAGCCGGGAACGCAGATTCTTCCGTTTTCAGCGGCAAGCAAGCAGGGAAGGGAAGAGATATGGAAGCTGATGGATGAGGTTACGGGATATGAGGCGTAAATATGGTTTTGTTGCAGCGCTCCTATGTGTACTTCTGCTTGCCGGGATGGGATTGACAACACTGTATGTAGATAGTGGGAAACAGCAGGAAAAAACAGATTTGGTGGTAGTCACCTCCTTTTATCCGATGTATATTGCTGCTAACAATGTAATCGGGGATTTGGAGGGGATATCCCTGCAGAATCTCAGCGAGCCTCAGACAGGATGTCTGCATGATTATCAGTTGACGCCAGCAGATATGAAAAAGCTGCAGATGGCAGATGTATTCATTGTAAACGGCGGCGGCATTGAGAACTTTTTGTCGGATGTAGCTGCAAATTATCCGGAGCTTATTATCGTGAATGCAAGTGAAAATGTAGAGCTTTTGGAACAGGAAGCGCATGACCACGACCATGAAGAGGATTCACAGGAAGAGATACCTTTACAAGAGGACGTATATTTACAAGAAACGGAAAATGCCCATGCGTGGATGAGCATATCTGATTACATGGTACAGGTGGAGACGATTGCAGAGGGTCTTGCAGCAGCGGATGTATCCCATGCTTCGGGGTATAGGGAGAATGCCGCGAGATATCGGCAGGAGCTTGAGCCTTTGGCGCAGGAAGTAAGTAATCTGAAAGAAAAGATTGGCGGCGGATCAATTATCAGCTTTCATGAGGCATATGATTATGTTGCAAAGGATTTGGGGCTGACGGTAGCGTTCACCCTGAATCTGGATGAGGAACGTCAGGTTTCCGCCGGAGAAGTGGCGGAGGTGATAAGCGCTGTCAGAGACGGAAAGATTCAGATTGTTCTGGCGGAAGAACTCTATGGGTCGGACATGGGGGAAACGGTCTTGAAGGAAACCGATGCACAGGTAATCTATCTGGATACGCTTGTTTCCGGCGACTACGAGAAAGACAGCTATAAGAATGGGATGAAAGAAAACATTCGTTTACTAAAGGAGGCGTTTGCCCAGTGAAGAAAATCATAAAACCCTGCGGTCTGCATTGCATCAAAATCAAAAATCTGGGCGTTATAATAGGAGGGCAGAGGATTCTAGAGGATATCAACCTGCATATCCATTGCGGAACCTTAACGGCAATCATTGGCAAAAACGGAGCGGGAAAGTCTACGTTAATCCGGGCAATTCTTAATGATATTCCCCATGAGGGGAAGATTGAATTTAAGGATAGTGAAAACGGACAGATGCAGAGGCTTCGAATCGGTTATGTCCCTCAATATCTAAATGTAGAGAAACATACGCCGGTGAGCGTATATGATATGATTGCCAGTTATCAGTCTGATTTTCCGGTATTTTTTAAAAAGAATAAAAAGGTCTATGAGAAAATCAAGGACAGTCTGCGCATTTTTGAGGCGGAGAGCCTGATTGACAAACAGGTGTGCAATCTTTCCGGCGGAGAGCTGCAGAGAGTGCTTTTGTCTATGGCGGTCATGGACGAACCGAATCTGCTGCTTTTAGATGAACCGGTGTCTGGTATCGACCAGAATGGAATGGAAATTTTCTATAAACGGATGGAATATCTAAAAGAACATTTTGATTTGGCGGTAATTTTGATTTCCCATGATCTGGATTATGTGAAAAAATATGCCGACCATGTAGTGCTGTTGGACGAGAGGATTCTTGCGCAGGGAACGCCGAAAGAGGTATATGGAAGCGAAGCATTCCGTAAGACATTTGCAGAAGCGGAGGTGGGAGTATGCTAGAGTTTTTCACTGCATGGTGGGACTATGGGTTTATGAGAAATGCTTTTGCGGCAGTTTTGATTATTACTCCACTGTTCGGGCTTCTAGGGACAATGATTGTTAACAATAAAATGGCGTTTTTCTCTGATGCGCTGGGGCATTCTGCTTTGACGGGAATTGCGATCGGGGTAGTGCTCGGAATCAGTGATTCGCTGTCTATGCTGGTGTTTGCAGTTGTATTTGCCTTACTGTTAAATAAGATTGGCAGAAAAAGCGCGGCTTCCACAGATACGATCATTTCTGTATTTTCTTCCTGCAGTATTGCGATAGGACTTGCAATTCTCTCAAAAGGCGGGAATTTCAGCAAGTATTCGAGTCTGCTGGTAGGGGATATTTTAAGTATTACCAAAAGAGAAATCATCTCTTTGCTTGTGATTTTTGCGGTGACATTCTTATTCTGGTTTGCTGCATTCAATAAGCTGAACGCAGTCAGTCTGAACCGGACGCTGGCAAAGAGCAGGCGAATCAATGTACGTCTGATGGAAAATCTGTTTGCGGTGTTCATTGCTTTGATTGTTACGCTGTCAATTAAGTGGGTCGGTATTCTGATTATCAATGCATTGCTGATACTTCCGGCGGCAAGCAGCCGTAATATTGCGGAAAATATGAGGGAGTACCATTTCTTTTCAATTCTGTTTTCCGTGTTCTCAGGGCTGCTCGGGTTGATAATTTCGTATTTTACAAATGTGGCGACAGGACCGATGATTGTAATTATTGCATCTATTCTTTATTTTGCCACTTATTTCTATGGAAAGAAATTGTAACAGGGAAGCCGAGGGCTGAACTGTTACGGGAAATTAAGGTGATTTCGGACGGTATTCATTGGGCGACTTCAAAAAGCTGCCGCGGACGATGGAGTTGGGACCGTATTTTTGCCGGATGGAGTCAATTGCAGCATCTAATTTAGAAGGTGCGTGTTCTTCCTTTGAAGTAAAATCAAAAATGGACATCTGTACCGGCGTGTCATCCGGCAGCAGTTTGGCGGTACGGATTCCCAAAAGGCGGATAGGCGAACCGTTCCATAACTCATCAAATAACCGGAGGGAGGTGCGGTAAATTTCCTCGGTCGTATTGGTAGGGGTGAAGAAGGGCATCTGATGGGAATAGGAAGAAAAGTTGCTGTATTTTATCTCTACGGTGACAGTCTGGGCAATTTGACAAGCATTCCGGAGCCGTTCGGATACAGTCTCGGCGAGACTGAGCAGTACCTTATAGGCTGTCTCTTTTGTGACAGCGTCTTCTCTTAACGTAACAGAATTACCGATTCCTTTTAATTCTCTGATTTCGGAATGTATTACATCATCCCCGATTCCGTTCGCATATTCCCACATCATTTTGCCGTGGCTTTTAAATTCTGTCTGTAAATAGGCTGGGTCTGTGTGTGCCAGTTCGCCGATGGTACGGATACCGAGGCTTTTCAAACGGCTGGCGCTGGAATGACCGACCATGTATAGGTCGTCTACCGGAAGATGCCACATTTTTTCAGATATTTCATTGGGGAACAGGGTATGGATTTTATCCGGCTTGGTAAAATCGCTTGCCATTTTTGCAAGGATTTTATTGCTTGAGATTCCGATGTTAACGGTAAATCCAAGCTGGTTTTTGATGTCCTCTTTGATGGTTTCGGCAGCAGCGATGGGGGAGGCGTAAAGACGCTTGATCGGGGTAAAATCCAAGAAGCATTCATCTATGGACAGCTTTTCTATATCAGGCGTGTAGCCGGAAAGCAGCGCCATCAGCCTCTTGCTGTAACGGTCATAGAGGGAATGATCCGGCGGAATGACCGTCAGGGCGGGGCATTTGCGCATGGCAGAAGGAACTGGTTCTGCGGTATGTATATTGTATGCCTTAGCAGGTATAGATTTGGCAAGGACGATTCCATGCCTGCTGGCTAAATCGCCTCCGATAATAGAAGGGATGGTACGCAGATCCGGTTCATTTGTTTCGCTGTTTTTTAAGCGTTCTACCGCAGTCCAGCTTAAATAGGCTGAATTGACGTCAATATGAAAAATAATACGTTCCATGATACCCTCCAGACGAATGTATGTTTGTATTTATTCTATCATAATTTGAAGAATGAGTAAATGGTTTTTAAAGGAAGTTGAAATATTTCTGAATTTATTGTATAGTATGAGAAAATGATGATACCGAAATGTTCTGAAATCGGAATTCACAGAGGAAGGTGCGGGTGATATACAGTGAAATTTAAAAGAATTGATGTAGATACGGTCAGATGTCTGATTAGTGAAGAGGAGCTTTTAGAGCATGGGCTGGAGGTAGAAGATTTTCTGCAGAATGATGGGAAGGCAGAAGAGTTTTTACGTGAGATTCTTTCACAGGCAGCAGAGGAAGTAGGTTATAGAATCAAAGGCGGGAACATCTCAATACAGGTATCGGTTTTGCCGGATCATGTGCTGGCATTGACATTTTCTGAAAGTCAGGATGCAGGGATTGCAAGTATGTTAGAGCATTTGAAAAGTGCGGTGGAACATCTATCTCAAAATGTGAGGGTAGAAGCAAGGAAGGCGGGCATGGATGAGCAAGCCTTGAATCCCGAAACCGGGAGAAAAGGAGCTTCTGATTTACTTCCGCTTGGGAATCAAGAGGGGGTTCCGGCAAATAAGTTAGATTACCAGCTCGCTTTCGAGTCACTGGACGTTTTTGGAAAGTATTGCGAAGCAGTCTGGCTTGAGGTTCCGGTTGAGAACAGTCTCTATAAACTGGAACAGGAAGATACTTATTATCTGCTCATGAAAAAGGGAATCATGACAGATAAACAGCTCTGCCGTTTGTTAGGAGCTTCTTTGGAGTTTGCGTCCGGTATTTATGCTGCGGGGGCGTTAGAAGCTTTTGTCAGAGAGCATGGTATTGCTTTGCTTGAAGAAAATGCAATACAAAAAATGCAGGCACTATAGGCTGAATAGTTCTTTTGTTTGATGGCTGGAAAAAATGACAGAAGGGCAGGCAGATAAGTAATGGGATGCAAGTTGTCCTTCAAAAAATAGATAATAAGTGAATCGGAATTAAAATTTAAGACAAAAGGGGCTGTCGGGAAATAGATGGTCTTAATCGAGTAGGAGGCTAACCATTAG
>CAJTSH010000041.1 GCA_910578885.1 uncultured Lachnospiraceae bacterium | reverse complement strand
TCAGTTATCAAGGTTCGTCGTTGTTGTTCTTATCAGACGCAACTCGTATATAATATCATATACACAAATCTTTGTCAACAACTTTTTTCAAAAAAATAATTTCCTAATAAAACCGGAAATTATTAACGGAGAAAGAGGGATTTGAACCCTCGCGCCGGTTGCCCGACCTACACCCTTAGCAGGGGCGCCTCTTCAGCCTCTTGAGTATTTCTCCTGAATCACTAATTCCTCAATATAAAATTTCTTCATTCGTGACGCTAGATAATAATACTAAATAAAAAGCTATTTGTCAATCACTTTTTTCATTTTTTTACTTTTTTTGCAATTTATACATTTATTATTTCCTTTTTTTCTTTTGTCATACATAAAATTGCAGCTTATATAATATTAACTTATTCTTAGATAATATATACCCTTTTTAGGAAATTTCTTCCCAAACGCAATACTATTTATGATAAAATATCATTACAAAAGGACATGGGTATTATCCAAAGTATCTTATTCACTATACTATATTTAATAGGAGGATTATTATTATGAAATACTATGTATCAGCAAATGCCAGACAAATGGGAAACGGAACGAAAGAAAGTCCATTTCTCACAATTCAGGCTGCTGCCCAGATTGCAAAAGCAGGAGATGAAGTCATAGTTGCTCCAGGTATATACCGGGAGGCTGTAAATCCCCTACACGCAGGAACCGAAGAAGCAAGAATTGTATATCGGTCTGATGGAAGCGGAGAAACCATCATTACTGGTGCAGAACCAATTACAGAATGGGAACAGATGGAAGATAGCGTCTGGAAATGTATTGTACCAAACAGTCTGTTTGGAGATTACAATCCATTTACAACTCTTATCAGTGGAGATTGGTATATCGCTTCTTTTATTGCCCATACCGGAGAAGTATATCTTAATAATCAGGCGATGTATGAGGTAACTTCTCTGGAACAGGTAAAGCATCCGGTTCGTTCTAAAGTTTCATGGAATCCGGATTTTTCTGTCTATACCTGGTTTTCAGAGCAGGATGATAAAACAGATTCAACCATTATCTATGCAAATTTTCATGAGTTTGACCCACGCAGCGAATGTATAGAAATCAATGTACGCCGCAACTGCTTCTATCCGGACAAAGAAGGTATTGGTTATATTACGCTCTCCGGTTTTACTGTAACAAAGGCTGCAACACAATGGGCTCCTCCGACTGCATATCAGGAAGGAATGATTGGTCCTCATTGGTCAAAAGGATGGATTATTGAAGATTGTGATATTTCACATTCCAAATGCAGTGGTATTTCATTGGGAAAATATCTTCAGCCGAATAATGATAATAAATGGCTGAAATGGAAATATAAAGACGGCACTCAGACCGAACGTGACTGCATCTGTCAGGCACAGACGGAAGGATGGACAAAAGAGCGGATTGGATCACATATTATCCGCAGATGCAATATTCATGACTGTGGGCAAACAGGTATTGTCGGTCATCTGGGCAGTGTATTCTCTATAATTGAGGACAACCACATTTATTGCATAAACAACCGGCAAAATCTTGCCGGAGCGGAAATCGGCGGCATTAAACTGCATGCGGCAATTGATGTAACAATCCAAAGAAACCACATCCATCACTGTACACGCGGGTTATGGCTGGATTGGCAGGCTCAGGGAACCCGGGTTACGCGCAATCTCTTCCATGATAATGCGCTTCCTTATGAACATCTCATGATTGAAGAAGCCATGGGAGGCTTAGGGGAAGACATTTTTATAGAAGTATCACACGGACCGACACTGGTTGATCACAATATACTCTTGTCTGTACGTTCTCTGAAACTACCGACTCAAGGTGTCGCAATTGTGCACAATCTGATTGGAGGCGCTTTAACAGGAGTAGGAACCGGTGTTAATAATGGGGCAAAAACAATGTTTTCACCGCGCTATACGCCATACCATCAGCCGCACCGCACAGAAATAGCGGGCTTTATGACAATTCTTCACGGAGACATGAGGTTTTACAATAATATATTTGTACAGCAGGAAATCAATCCGTTCCTTATTCGTATGGCAAAGGAAACTCCTGTAAACCAATGGGATGATTTTAATGTAATCGCAGGAACAGCACCATATAACGATTATCAGACCTTTGAAGAGTGGGATCAGGAATTTGAAGGATACTGCGGTATGGGCAGTGATCCAAGCGACCGCTATTATATGCCGCTTCCGGTATGGACAGGAGGCAACTTGTATTTTAACGGGGCACAGCCTTGTAATAAAGAGAAAAATTTCACCATAGACACGGAACACAAAATTTATCTGGATCTGGATGAAGAGAACGGAACATGGATTTTAAACACAAATCTTAGAAAGTATCTCCCAGAAGAAGAGGCAGAATTGATTACAACAGAAACACTTGGAATGGCATTTGAACCAGAGCAGAAATTTGAAAACCCAGACGGAACCGAAATTATCTTTGACGAAGATTATTTTGGTAAAAAAAAGAAATGTGTAATTGCCGGACCATTTGCACAGATGACAGACAAGATAACTATGTAAATACAGAAAAATTTAGTCTAACCCGTCGTACAAATACTCCGGTCATTTGAATAAAGCAGCCAGGTCCCTCATTTATGAAGGATTCTAAAAATGCGGTGATTATCACCATAGAAAAACCTGGCTGCTTTATTTCACGCTTTTTTACATTATTCTTCCCGGCAATATTCTTTAATCGATGTTTCATACAAGTTGTTGCCTTCTCTGTCAACCACTACGATCACCGGAAAATTCTCTACTTCAATTTTACGAATTGCTTCCGCTCCTAAATCGTCATAACAGATTACCTCTGATTTTGTAATACATTTCGAAAGTAATGCTCCCGCTCCGCCGATGGCTGCAAAATACACAGCCTTGTTGCGGACGATGGCATCTATTACTTCTTTGGTCCGCTTTCCTTTTCCAATCATCGCCTTTTGACCTAAATCTAATAAAGTTGGAGCATACTTGTCCATGCGGCTGGCGGTTGTCGGTCCGGCAGAACCAATCGGACGGCCCTCTCTTGCCGGTGATGGCCCCATATAATATATTGTAGAATCTTTGATATCTATAGGAAGCTCTTCGCCATGTTCAAGCGCTTCTATCATTCTCTTGTGCGCAGCATCCCTTGCTACATAAATGGTTCCTGTAATATATACGTAGTCGCCGGATTTCAAATCTTTTGTTGTTTCTTCTGTAATCGGGGTTTTGATATGTATATCCATATTCTCTCCTTATCCTTCATTGACTTGATAATAAAAAATCTATATTTAATCTGCAAAAATCATCTTTAAATCAATATCTTCGCAATCGTACCCAACAATTTTTAATCTATTCTTTCCACTTTTTAATGATACGGTTTTTGTTATAAATTCATCTGTTGAAGTTTCAGGCAAACACTCGATTACTGTTGTAACATTATCTTCACTATCAATATATACTATTTTTGCCTGTCCCTTTGAAAGACGGAAAGAAAAATTTATTTCTATATTCTGATTTTCTTTTACTTTTTCTGTCCATAATGTCTCACGCCCATCAAATTTAGAGGCTGTAAATGAATATCCTCCATCTATTGACTTAAAAACAGAAACTTCTTTTGCATAATGATCTTCTTTTAAAGCAATTTTCTCATTAGAATCATATTCCCTTTTTGCAAATTCATTACTGCATGCCGTCATAAGTAAGCACAGCAGGCTAACCCATACAATTTTTAACTTTTTCGTGCTCTTTCCCTCCTTTTTAACATTTTTTATTACTTTCTCACCCTTTTTAGGCATGACCAGTGTAATTTTTGTCACTGCTGCATTTCTCCCTCTATCTCAATCTGACACATTTTCATCGCCGATAATGCCGTTTCATGGCTCTCTTTCGTTACTCCGGCGCAGCAGGATGCGTCCACAATAATTTGAACTTCCGGTAGAAATGCTTTTAGCAGCAATGCATTGGAAATCACGCAGATATCGGTGCAAAGTCCAATCAAGGTAATACTTTGAATTGGATTTTCCTTATTCTCTTTTCGCAATTGTTCTCCCAGTTCAACAGAACCGAAAGTCACTTTATCTATCGGAGCTTCTCCGCATAATTCAATAAGCTCCGGTGAAATCTGCCAGCCTTTTGTTTCACGAATACAATGTTCGACCGGAAGCTTCTTTCCTTCCTGCGTCTGCAGATAGTCCTTTTCATGGGTATCTCTGGTGAACATTACCCTTCCTTCAAAGCTTTCTAACTTCTGCTTCACCTTTGGTACAATTGACTCTGCCTCTTTTGTCCCTAGAGCTCCGTCAATAAAATCATTCTGCATATCCACAACAACTAATATTTTCTGCATAGTTTTCCACCTTTTTCTTTCTACTTGCTCACTTTTACACTATTCTTACTACATGACGGTTGACATGACAGCAGATATTCACTGCTACCGGAAGCCCAGCGATATGTGTGGGGTAAGTGTTGATATTCACAGCAAGCGCCGTCGTTGTTCCGCCAAGCCCGCCCGGTCCGATTCCAAGCCGGTTAATTTGATTTAGCATCTCTTCTTCTAATTCCTTTATATAGGGAATTTCAGAGTGTTCATCCACACTGCGGGTCAACGCTTTTTTCGCAAGAATTGCACATTTTTCAAAGGTGCCGCCGATACCTACTCCTACGACCATAGGCGGACAGGCATTTGGACCTGCATCTTTGACTGCGGTAAGAATTGCATTCTTTACGCCTTCAATTCCGTCTGCAGGTTTTAACATAAATACACGGCTCATGTTTTCACTTCCAAAGCCTTTCGGCGCCATTGTTATTTTTATCTTTTCTCCCGGTACAATGGAATAATGGATTACAGCCGGCGTGTTATCTTTGGTATTTTCCCTAATTATTGGGTCTTTTACTACAGATTTACGCAGAAAGCCTTCGGTGTATCCCTGACGTACGCCTTCATTTACGGCATCCTCAATCGCTTCTCCTTCCAGATGAACATCCTGTCCTATTTCCAAAAAGATAACTGCCATTCCGGTATCCTGACAGATTGGTATTGTCTCTGTATCAGCAATTTTCAGATTATCCTGAAGCTGGTTTAAGATTTTCTTACCAAGCTCGGATTCTTCTGTCTGCACTGCCTTCTTCATTGCAGTATCCATATCTTTGGAAAGATAATGGTTTGCCTCTATACACATTTCTTTGATATTCCTTGCAATTTCTTCTGTTTTGACCGTTCTTATCATTTTTGCTCCTTTATTTGATATCTATTCTTTTTGCTTGTCGCTCTTTTACATGAAATATTGTTCTCCACTCTGCACTGTCAACAGAATGAAAATAGAGTGACGATAGTGCCGCATGTGTTTTCGGATTGCTCGATTTTCCCGCCAGAAATATAGAAGTTGGACCATCAGAACTTGAAATGATAGATACATTGGCACTGCTTTTATCCTCTTTATCATAAATGGAACGCTTCTTTTTTATCGGTTGGTCCCCATTCTTACAATCCTGAATCTGAAATTCCATTCGGCTGATTTCCGGTTCCGCCGTATATTCTATCGACAGGTAATTTTCCGGATATTCCATATCCTCACCTATTCCAAAATCATTTACGGATAGTATTCCCTGTTTACACAACAGAATTCTAATCACATATTTCTTCCCCGTCACCGGATGGGAAATCTCAATTTCTTTTCCTTCATCACCTAATTTTGTATGAAAATGCTCTCCGGAATAAGAAACACAGTTTGGCTCCATAGAAAATGACAGGTGTTCGATTTCCGGTATTTTTTTCCACGGAAAGTAAGCTCTGACAAAATAGTAGGCATTATTCTTATCACATTGATAGACCTCCATCAGACGCAGCGCATCTTCATCACAGTATGCTTCTTCCATGCTAAATGCCTCTTGTTCTTTTTCTATAGATTCATTTTTTAATGGATGATATCCCAATCCATACATATTTTCTGCATGATATTCTTTTCCGTTTATCCAGGCATCCAATGAAAAATTCATCGAAAACGGATTATCTCTCGCCATCTCTTCAAATTCTTCATTGGTAAGCTCCGATATGCGTCTTACATAATTCCATTTTTCAAAATACTTCTTTGCCTTTTCCACTGGTACATATAAAATAAAATCAGCGGCCAGCCCTTCGGGACATTGATATACAGCAGGAATATTCCATTTTTCATTCCCCCATATAAAACTTTTCTGAATGGAAATTTCCTTTCCAGCCCTCCTTCTTTTCCCACGCTCCGGTGAATTTCCTATATAATATACCTTCATAGTTGCTTTCTCTATGTATTTTTGAATCATTTTCAGTTCTTCCATATGGATACAATTAGGAATTTCATTTTCCTTAATCTTCTTTATGCAGGTTTTAAAGTTCATCCATATGACTTCAGAAACCTCTTCCCTTTGCAGCTTAAATTCTCCCTCTTCCTTATTCAGCCACAAAACATATATATTGCTGACCTGATTATCATGAAAAGGCTTTCCGTAAAATTCCTGACATGAGGTAAAGGTACGTTGTCCGCAGTAATGAAGTTCTTCCTCTTTTGCCTTCACTCCAAGCTCTTCCTCTAACTCCCGGATTGCGGATGATAAAAAATCTATCCCTGCCGGAATATGTCCGGCACTCGATATGTCATAGCAGCCCGGATGAGAATCTTTATTATCACTTCGTTTCTGAAGCAGTATCTGAACCTCTCCTTCTTTTTTCCTAAGCAGCCAGACATGGGATGTTCGGTGACGGATACCCAGAGCATGTGCGGCATTTCGTTCTATCGTTTCTCCGGTTGGCTCACCTTTTTCATTTACAATGTCAAGATACTCTTCTTTCATAGTTTCCTCCATATTATAATTTCACCTTGGCAATATACATTTTTTAATTCTGTTTATACGCATTATAACAATCATTAAGTAAATTTTCCATCTAAATATATTGCATTTTTGTTGAAATCATGTTACTATAACGTTTAAGTAAGACAGTTATTTCATAAATCAGAATTATAAATGGAAAAATTTGGAATTAGACTTCCAAATTTACCTGTATGGTGTGAAAAGCACGCTAGAAAGAGAAAAAAATGAAATTATTTTTATTAATATTTCTGATTTTTATCTGTGCAGCTTGTCAAACTAGCTGTAGAATACCGGGAAATATGGAAATTCGGGCAGAATCGAGATGGCAATTAGAAGAGGACAGTCTTCCTGAATTCAAAAGTTCTGCTGAAACAACAAAAAAAGAGGATGAAAGCTCATTACTGGATAATACGGGCATGACACTTGAGACACGGGTTCATTCACCGGAAGGCTACATGCGGGTGTCTGTTGAGGAAAATAGCTTTGCAGCATTTTTGAGAAATTTTCCAATGAAAGAAGCAGAAAGTCCCGTACTTCTTTATAACGGAAGAGAAAAAGGAAATCAAGGATCTCATGCAGCGGTATTTGCACTTTCAATAGAAGATGAAAAATTGCAGCAATGCACGAATTCTATTATTCGTATTTATGCAGAGTATTTTTATCAAACCAAACAATACGACCGGCTTTCTTTTCATATTTCAAATGCATTTGAGGGAGAGTCTTATAAAAATTTACAAGAGCATTTGAAAATTGTTTTTTCTTATTCCAGCACTACTTCTATGATAAAAGAATCTACAGAGATTTCTTTGTCAGAGATACAGGCGGGAGATATTTTCTTAAAAGGAGGAAGTCTGGGACATGTAGTTCTGATTGTAGATGTATGTGAGACAGAAAGCGGGAGCAAAGCATTTCTTCTGGCACAAGGATGTATACCAGCTCAGGAATTCCATTTATTGAAAAACCCTTTGCATGGAGAAGACCCTTGGTATTATGAAGAAGAGTTGAGTTATCCGTTTTCTACACCGGAATATATGTTTTCGGAAGGAAGTCTGCGTAGATTGAACTATTGAACCACATTACTATTTTTAAATAAGATCAGGAGGGAGATCGAATGAATTTAAAAAGAGAATATTATCAAAACGAATTTTCCGGGCATGAATTGCCTCAGGAACACCGACCTATTGAAGATGAACTTTCCTTTTATATTGCTATATCAAAAGGAAATGTAGATTACATTAAAGATGATTTAAAAAAGAAAAACTTCTCAAATCCAGAAGGGAAAGGTAAATTATCTGATCATCCGGTACAAAATATCCGGTATCATTTTATTGTAACGGCAGCTATGATTACCCGATATTGTACATATGGTGGATTGGAACAAGAAAAGGCGTATGGTCTGAGCGACTTTTATATAAGAAAAATGGATAAATGCCAATCCATTACAGAAATTGCAAATCTGTACGAATCCATGTGTATGGATTTTTGCAATCAAATGCTGCTTCTTCAAAGAAGTCAGATTCTATCCAAACCTGTTGTTTTATGCATAAATTATATTTATAGCCATATTCACGATCGGATAACTGTTAAGACCCTCGCAGAACAGATAAATTTGTCAGAGAGTTATTTATCCAAGCTATTTGTAAAAGAAATCAAAATGTCAATCAGTGAATACATTTTAAATTTGAAAGTTGAAAAAGCAAAAAATTTACTGCGGTATTCGGAATATAGCATCATAGATATTTCAAATTACTTGTCCTTTTCATCACAGAGCCATTTTATTTCAGTTTTTTCAAAAAAGGTCGGTACGACTCCTCGCAGATACCGTCTGGAACACTATAGAAGTAATTGGGGAGAAGCTCTTTTATAATTTTTATGTTTCTCTATAAATCCCTATTGACTCTCCGATTTGAATCTTTGTATCTATTGTAACAACCTCGGCAAGCGCCGTCTCTGGATGCTCAATTAGCTGAATCAGACGCCTTGCCGTTTCTCTCCCTAATTGATCCGTATCCTGCCAGACAGTTGTTAATCTTGGACTCAGAACGCTGGACAAAGAGCTTCCGTCAAATCCACCGATAGAAATATTTTCCGGTATCCGTAAACCTCTCTTATTAATCTCGGCAATTCCGCCTAAGGCTGAAAAATCATCTGGGTATAAAATACAAGTAGGAGGCTCTGGTAATTCCAGCAGATCTCCGGTTATCTTCTCACTGGAATTCGTATCGTGGAACACACCTTGCCGTACATAAATATCCGGCACATTAAGTCCAAATTTTTTCATTGTATCATAAAATGCTTTTACACGTTCTGATGATACGCGGCTGGTTTCTCCGTATATATATGCAATTCTTCTATGTCCCTGCTGATACGCATAACTCACAATTTCTCCCATTCCATTTGCATTATTGCTCATGACTCCAGTCCTGCCCTTATAAGCATAATCAATTGCAACTACTGGAAGATCACTATCTAACAGCTCTACAATCTCTTTATTTGCAAAGGGAGCACAGACAATAGCGGCTCCGTCAAAATTGCGGTATCTGCAATGATTCAGAAAAGAAATATTTTTCATTTCATTATGGATAAATGTAATATCATACCCATGAGTCTCCGCTTCTTTTTTAAAGCTGTCCAGAACCGCTCCAAAAAATTCATGCGTGAGCCCTCTTCCCGCTTCATCCTTAAACACAACGCCCAGATTATTTGTTTTTTTAGTTTTTAATGCTCTTGCCGACGCATTTGGAAAATATCCCATCTTCTCCGCCACACTGCATATATGCTGCTTAGTAGCCGCACCTATATCCGGCGCATCATGCAATGCTTTACTGACTGCTGCAACAGATACGCCGCACTCCTTTGAAATATCCTTTAATGAAACCATAACTTATCTCACTTTTCTTTCTTCTATTCTGATATCTACAATACTCTTTCTTTTATTTTCCCGCAATAGATTATTATAATTTTTTGCAACAAAAGAGGATGTCTTCCGATGAGGGAGATGAGGGATTACATCGGATGGCATCCTCTTATTCAAAATTTAAGTAATTTTCAAAACTGCTGCAGTATTTTTATTTTTAAATTTTTACAATCTTAACTTTACTGCCTTGTCCCTTTTTCTTTAAGGTCGTTTTATATGCCTTTAATTTTTTAGACGGAACCTTAATTTTTGCAGTTGACTTAATATTTTTGAAAGTATTTTTTCCTACGCTTTTTAATTTTGTTGATTTAATCGTAATTGTAGCAAGTTTTTTGCAGCCTCTGAATGCAGATGCCCCTATTGTTTTAACCTTACTTGGTATCTTTATATTTTTCAATGAGATACAATTATAAAATGCAGATTTTCCAATTGTAGTTACGTTCGCTCCAATTGTGACTTTGGTTAATTTCTTACAACCGCTAAACGCAGATACCCCTATTGTAGTTACATTTTTTCCAATTGTGACTGTCTTAATTTTCTTATTATTCTTAAAAGCATTATTAGCAACAGAGGTCACCTTGTAAGTTATATTATTAATCTTAACAGTCGCAGGAATTGTAATTTTTGTTGATGTACTTGTTGTTTTTGTAAATGCAACTGCTGAACCTGCTTTTGTTACTTTATAGCTGTTCTTTCCAGACTTCAATACAGTTCCATTCTTAGGTACTGTATTATTTCCTGGTTCTGGATTCGTGGTTCCTGTCGCCGGTATTGTTTCCGTCTTAATCGTTCCACAAACGGTACAGGTGAATGTCTTCACACCATTTTTTGACGCTGTAGCAGATTCCGTTACCGTACCTGCATTCCAAACATGATTTTGTGTTTTCGGTATTTTACTTCCCTGAACCAAAAGCTCATTACATATCTTACAATAGGTATCTCCCGTATATCCTTCTTCTTTACAGGTTGCTGTTTTGCTTCCTCTTACCTCTGTCTCAGAATGTTTGCATTTTGCTAATTCTTCCTGACGGTCACGGTAATAATTGATAATAAATCTTGCGGTATTCTTTAAATCATCCTCTACCCAGCCACCGTCTGTTTTTTCACAATCTGTCTTAAAATATGCTGCAGATTCCTGACTATTGCTCATTGCCCAGCATGCATAGCTTACATTGTTTTCATCACATATGCCAAGCCACTTATCTGCATTCTCCGCATCGTATCTTCCGTCACCGGATGCGGTACAGATTCCGAACTCTGAGATAAATACCGGTGTTCCTGCTTCCAATGCATCCAATAATTTCTGCTGTGCAGCTTCGCGATGTGAAGCAGCATAAAAATGGCAGTTATACATTACATTTGTAAATCCGTCTTCAGATAACGGTTTTTCTGCAACCTTGTCAATCTCGGATGAGAATTGATTTGTACCGCAAAGTACAATTGCATCACTTCCTCCTTCACGGATTAACCCTGTCAGTTCTTTACAATAAGAATATAAATCATTATCGCTTCCATCGTACCACGGCGTACCGGTCGGCTCGTTACAGATTTCAAACAATACGTTATCATAATCCTTATACATCTCTACATATTTTGTAAAGAATTCTTTTGCTGCTTCTTTATCTTCATTCGGATTATAATTCAATACATGCCAATCGATAATTACATACATTCCAAGCTTTGTTGCTGCCTCTACGCCTTTCTGGATTAACTCATCATCCCTTGCAGCTTCCGCAGCTCCTGTCGTATATCCCCCTTCTCTTGCATAGACAGCGAGACGGACAAGATTCATTCCCCATTCGTCGCGAAGGCTGTGAAATGCTCCTTCATTGATATATTTCGGGAACCATGAAAATCCGTGAGTACTTGCCCCGCGTAACTGATAAGGCTCACCATTCTTATCCACAATTGTAGGAGCCGAATAACCGGAAACCTGCTTTACCGACAGCTTACCGTGCTGCCCTACCGGCGTTTCGGAAAGTGGAATTTCTTTTGTCTCCCCAGTTAAGGTATATCTCAAAGGTATTACCTCTTCAGTTATACTTGAGCCTCCGTCGTCACCTATTACCTTCGCATAATTAATTGTATAGCTGATGTTGCTTCCTAAATCAAAGCCGCCGAATCTCAAACCAAATTCACCAAGATATTCATACCCAAGTAAATCCAGTTCCAAATCTACTGTCTGCCCTTTTTCTGTAACCATTACCTGATGCTGTTTCCAATCTCCATATTCGTCATTCATAGAGTAAATAAGAACTACTGCTGCATCATCATCTGTAACGCCTGCTTCTGTAGCAGTATAATCTGTAATTGTTATGCCTACCTGAAGTTTCAGCGATTTAAATGCGTTCAGATTTGTCTTCAGGTTCCACGGAATATCAAAACGCTCATTCAGTATATTTTTTGAGTTTGGATTATCACCTGCATATGCGTTTGCTTCTACCTTTCCCGTTCTCTTTGTCCCTGCTTCTACAAGTGTTGCAATCACACCTTCTTCAGCAGCCGCTACAGTTTTCTTTATCACTCTGGCATATTGCATCGTATACTTTACGGCTGTTCCCTCGTCGCAATTTACGATTCTAAATCCTAATAAATCCAGTCTCTTATAATTTTTTAAGCTCAAGCTTAATTCACAAGTTTCACCTGTTTCAGAAATACTGTAATGTGCCTGCTTCCAAGAGCTGCTATCTTCAAAATCCATTGCATAAATAACAACCTGAGGTGTTGCTGTTGAAGAAGTACAAGTATATTCATCTATTGTTAAACCAATTTCAAACGTCAGAGAACTGTCTTCATCAAAAGCATTATTGATAACATCTTTATCTCCAACATCATTATTGACAAATGGACTATCAAAAATATAATCCGTTCCTTCTGGATTCTTAATTACTGTTCCTTCCCCTGTTGTCTCCTCTTTAACAAAATTTACAACTACATTCTCCTCCGGATTTGCATTCTCATCTGCATGTACAGGAACTGTGATTGTTGTCACAATCATTACAATCGCTAATAAGAGTGCTTTCATACGCCTGTCAATCCTGCAAATCAAACTTTTTTCATTCATGAAAAATACCTCCTTTATAATTTTGCTTACAATATTGTTATGCTCTTATCATAAATTGATTGAATCTTAAAATATATCAAAATTATGCTAGAAATATCAAAATCATTTTTTTCTTTTTACTCTCTGTACATTCCATTTTTTCAGCTTTTGCAAAATTTCATCATTTTCTATAGATTTCATCCCTGGAAATGCTTTCATTAAACGACCGGTAATTTTACTTTTCTTCTCATACAGTTCATGAAATTTCTTAACTAAATCTTCTTGTTCCCTTCTTAGCTTCGCTTTCTCAATAAATTCTGAGAAATTTTCTCTTCTTTCCAATGTCGTCATTACATTTTCATAAACATTTTCACCGATTTCATTTGAAATTACTTTTAACTTTGCTGCAATCTCATTCATCAATTTCAATTCTTTATTAAACTTCACAATCGTAGATACAGTTACTGCAAAATCTACTGCAAAGCAAATCATAACAATGAAAATAAGCACTGCTCCAAGCATATGTGGTATGATGCGGATAAAACCATAGATAATCGGATGGATGACAATCATGATAAATGTACACGCAAGCCCCCACATCAAAGAAAACTTTAGACATACATAACCCATAATGTTAAATGGTTTATCAGAATAGTCCCACCATTTGTTATGAAATATTTTTTCCATCACAAATCCGGTAATAAATTCTAGTATCGAAGTCAGCAAAAAAGAACCTGCATAAAGAATTAGAATATTATCTTTAATTGGAGTCAATGTAATAACTACAATTAAAACGCCGCAACCGTAAATCGGACAATAGGGACCGTTTAAAAATCCCCTATTTATAAAGATTCCCCGTTCTGTGGCCGCATAAGCCACTTCGGTACACCAACCGATAAAAGCATATATGATGAAAATCCAAACTACTTCATAAAATGTCTGGGGCATGATTTACTCCTTTTCATTTTAACTTCTCATCCCATTATTTTTAAATCTAAATCCAAAAATCAAAATTGAAATAAGAATCAAGAGAACTCCAATCCCGAACATGATTCGAACTATCATCATAGAACTTGGCTGTTCAATCATCAAAAACTCATCCATTCCATCTAGATCTTCTTCTGTATAGCCGATACTGAACATATATTCCCTGAACATATCCTGTAGGTCAGAATCCATCTTCTTTAAACGTCCTTCCACTGCAACTCCGGAAACAGGCTCTTCACCATCTTCATACAAATAGCTAAAGGTATTATCCACAACATTCTCCATCGCATCATAATCCCTTGTTGGCACTTCTAATGCAATTACAGTGTCTTTTAGTGGAACAGCATAATAATAGGCGGAGGTTTTTGCTTTGGTTCTTGATCCATTATTTTCTCTCCATGTTTCTTCATAACTAAAACATTCATAGGAAAGCATGACTTCACCTTTTATATGCATTCCCTTTTCCGGCGCTGTCTGCCATAAATCGTCAAAGCTTTTTGGCGGCTTCAAAGATGTGATAAACATTGTTCCTGACATATAGATTAGCATTGCACCTATTGCCAGCAAAATAACCATTCCTCTTGAAATGCTGCTGATTACTCTTCCCATTTTCTAATCTCCTCTTTTCCTTTGTTTTCCTCATACTAATTTTCTATATACTCTTGAAGGGATGTTTATAATATACTTTATTTTTTTGTTTTTCACAATCCTTTTTGTATAAATAATTTATTGTATTTTTATAATTTTTAAGTTATTTTTTAAAGCAAAATGCTTTACAAATGCTACCAAATTGAATATACTTTAAATAATATAAAGAAAGAGGTGATACAATGGCACAAATTAGTTTGCGTATAGATGATGACGTAAAGAAAAAAGCGGAAGAGGCTTGTGCTGATATTGGATTATCTTTATCAGCTGCTATTAATATCTACCTAAAAAAACTAGGCAGAGAAAAACGCATACCATTTGAAGTATCAGCAGATCCATTCTATTCAAAAGAAAATATGGATAGGCTTAGAAAATCAGTAGCACAAATGGAGTCCACAGGTGGTACAGTACACGAGGTAGATTTGGATGATTAAGTCATGGACGGATGCAGCATGGGAAGATTTTGAGTACTGGATGAAACAGGATAGGAAAACACTAAAACGGATTCTCCAACTATTAAAAGATATTGATCGTAACGGATATGATGGAATTGGCAAGCCAGAGCGGTTAAGTGGTGATTTGGCAGCTTATTGGAGCCGGCGCATAGATGATACTAACCGTATCGTTTATCGTATTGAAGATAATGTAATAAAGATCGTTCAATGTGGTTCGCATTATCGAGATAAGTAATCTGGTTCTCTGGAAAGTTCTTTATCTCTTATTATGACTGGCTTTTTCATAAAATGGATAAAAAGGTGAATGCAGAGCTTACGATTTTTAATCTGTTTGCACTGCATCCACTTTTTTATTTATTTCTATACTATTCTTCTGTTTTATCTCTTTCTTCTGCATCTTCCACGGCACGCTCTATGAGTTCATCCAATCCTTTTGAAATAACACCTTCTTCTTTCTCATTTTTCGGCTGTTCCGGTTCAGAAAGATTACTTTCCATAATAGATTTATCTTCACGAACCTTTGCAATACTGGCAACTGTCACTCCCTCATCCAGATTGATTAGCTTCACGCCGGAAGTCACTCTTCCAAGGAGCGCGGTTCCGTCAACCGGAATACGAATGATAATGCCTTCTGTGGTAATCATCATCAATTCATTTTCCTGATTCACTGCCTTCACGCCGACAATATTTCCGGTCTTGTCTGTAATCTTGTAACATTTTACACCTTTGCCGCCTCGGTTCTGCGGTGAAAACTCAGACATTAACGTGCATTTTCCAAGTCCTTTTTCGGATACGATCATAAGTGCGTCTCCCTGGGTATTCAACTGCATCCCGACTACTTTATCGCCATCCGCCAGATTCATTCCGATTACACCCATAGAAACACGCCCGGTACTTCTGACGTCCGTCTCATGGAAACGGATACACTGACCATACATCGTCACTAAAATGATATCTTTCTTGTTATTGGTTCTCTTTACCTCTATCAGTTCATCATCATCCCGAAGATTGATAGCTGCAAGTCCTGTCTTTCGGACATTGGAATACTCGATAATCGGAGTTTTCTTAACGATTCCGTTTCTGGTTGCCATAAACAGATATTCGCCCTGCTTATACTCCTTAATCGGAATCACTGCAGTGATTTTCTCGCCTGGCTGGAGCTGTAGGAGATTAATAATTGCTGTTCCTCTTGCAGTTCTCCCTGCTTCCGGTATCTCATAGCATTTCATCCGGTATACCTTTCCCATATTCGTAAAGAACATCAGAAAATGATGGGAGGTCGTCATAAACAAGTCTTCAATATAATCCTCATCAATGGTTTCCATACCCTTGATTCCCTTACCGCCTCTATGCTGACTGCGGAAATTATCTACGCTCATGCGCTTGATATATCCCAGCTTCGTCATAGTGACAACGGTATTTGTTACAGGAATCAAATCCTCCATAGAAATGTCATATTCATCGAATCCGATAGAAGTTCTTCTGTCATCTCCGTATTTCTGTGAAATGATTAAAATTTCTTCCCTGATAACACCAAGTAATTTCTTCTCATCAGCTAAGATTGCTTCTAACTCCGCAATCTTTTCCATTAAATCTTTATATTCACCTTCAATCTTTTCGCGTTCCAGACCGGTGAGTGCACGCAGACGCATATCCACGATTGCCTGAGACTGCACTTCTGTCAGCCCAAAACGCTCGATTAAACGTTCTTTTGCCTCTTGCGTCGTCCTGCTGCTTCGGATAATACTGATTACTTCATCAATATGATCTAATGCAATCAATAATCCTTCTAAAATATGCGCCCGTTCTCTTGCTTTATTTAATTCATACTTTGTTCTTCTGGTAACGACATCCTTCTGATGAATCAAATAATAATTCAGCATTTCACAGAGATTTAATACTTTCGGCTCATTATTGACAAGTGCAAGCATAATGACACCAAATGTATCCTGAAGCTGTGTGTGCTTATATAAAAGATTCAAAACAACATTCGGATTCACATCACGACGCAGCTCAATACAAACACGCATACCCTGTCTGTCCGATTCATCCCGAAGATCCGTGATTCCATCTATCTTCTTGTCTCTTACCAATTCAGCAATTTTTTCTATCAGGCGCGCTTTATTGACCATATATGGAAGCTCCGTAACTACAATGCGGTTCTTCCCATTTTGCATCGGTTCTATATCTGTTACGGCGCGAACGCGTATTTTCCCCCTTCCGGTACGATATGCTTCATTAATTCCACCGGTTCCAAGAATCGTTCCTCCTGTTGGAAAATCCGGTCCTTTTACGATTTCAAGCAACTCCTCAATATCGGTTCCTCTGTCTTCCAATATCTGATTATCAATAATTTTTACCACCGCTCCAATGACCTCTCGGAGATTATGCGGCGGAATATTCGTTGCCATACCTACAGCAATACCTGTCGTACCGTTTACCAGAAGATTCGGGAATCTGGAAGGAAGTACGACTGGTTCCTTTTCCGTCTCATCGAAGTTCGGCATGAAATCAACGGTATCTTTATTGATATCTGCAAGCATTTCCATAGAAATCTTAGAAAGTCTCGCTTCCGTATATCGCATAGCTGCGGCGCCGTCACCGTCTACAGAACCGAAATTACCATGTCCGTCTACCAAAGGATAGCGGGTAGACCAATCCTGCGCCATATTTACCAATGCACCGTAAATAGAACTGTCTCCATGCGGATGATATTTACCCATTGTATCACCGACAATACGAGCACATTTTCTGTGCGGCTTATCCGGACCGTTATTCAGCTCTATCATGGAAAACAGCACTCTTCTTTGTACCGGCTTTAACCCGTCTCTTACATCCGGCAGCGCACGGGCGGCAATTACGCTCATGGCATAGTCGATATAGGATTTTTCCATTTCTTTTTTCAGGTCTACATCATGTATCTGATCAAAAATCTTGTCATCCATCTGTTACCTCCTCCTAGATATCCAAATTCTGAACATATTTTGCATTCGCTTCAATAAATTCACGTCTTGGCTCTACCTTATCACCCATCAATGTCGTAAAGGTAACATCAATTTCAGAAGCTGCTTCCTCATCAAATATTACTTTTTTCAGAACACGTTTCTCCGGATCCATTGTTGTCTCCCAGAGCTGCTCCGCATCCATTTCTCCAAGCCCTTTGTACCGCTGGATTTTATTATTTCCGTCGCGTCCAATGTCCGTAAGTATTTTATTTAACTCTTCATCACTGTAGGCATACCAGATGCCTTTATTTTTCTCCACTTTATAGAGAGGGGGCTGCGCCAGATAAACATACCCTTGTTTGATAAGCTCCGGCATAAACCGATAGATAAAAGTCAGCATCAAGGTACTGATATGTGCGCCGTCCACATCGGCATCGGTCATAATAATTATCTTGTGATATCTCAGCTTTGAAATATCGAAATCTTCATGAATTCCCGTACCGAATGCCGTAATCATGGCTTTTATCTCAGCATTTGAAAATACTTTATCCAATCTTGCTTTTTCTACATTCAAAATCTTACCGCGAAGCGGAAGGATTGCTTGGGTTGCACGGCTTCGCGCCGTCTTAGCGGAACCGCCTGCGGAATCTCCCTCTACTATAAATATTTCACAATTTTTCGGATCCTTATCTGAACAATCCGCTAATTTACCGGGAAGCGACATACCCTCAAGCGCCGTCTTTCTTCTTGTTAAATCTCTTGCCTTTCTTGCCGCTTCTCTTGCCCTTTGCGCCAACAGGGATTTCTCGCAGATAGACTTTGCGACTGCCGGATTCTGCTCTAAGAAATACGTCAACTGTTCGCTTACAATACTGTCTACTGCTCCTCTTGCTTCGCTGTTTCCCAATTTCTGTTTTGTCTGTCCTTCAAACTGCGGCTCTCCGATTTTAATACTAATAATTGCCGTCAATCCTTCTCTGATATCTTCACCGGACAATGCCTGCTCATTTTCCTTTAAAATCTTATTCGCTCTTGCATACTGATTAAAGGTCTTGGTAATCGCATTACGAAATCCCGCAAGATGTGTTCCTCCCTCCGGGGTAATGATGTTATTTACAAAACTGTAGGTTGCATCATTGTAGGAGTCATTATGCTGCATTGCCACTTCCACATAGACGCCGTCTTTTTCTCCTTCGCAATAGATGACCTCCGGATATAGCTCTTCCTTGCTCTTATTCAGGTATGTAACAAATTCCTTGATACCACCCTCATAATGAAATGTGCGTTCTAAAACCGGATCTTCCCTATCATCCTTCAATGTAATTCTTAAGTTCTTCGTCAAAAAAGCAGTCTCGCGAAGACGCTGTTTTAATGTATTAAAATCATAAACTGTCTCTTCAAAGATACTTCCGTCAGGAGAAAAGGTAACCTGAGTCCCCGATTTATTTACGTCACAGTTTCCGACTACCTTTAGAGGATACATTGTCTGTCCTCTTTCATATCTCTGCTGATAAATCTTTCCCTCATGGAATATCTGCACTTCCAACCAGTTGGAGAGCGCATTTACGACAGATGCGCCTACACCATGAAGTCCGCCGGATACCTTGTATCCGCCGCCGCCGAATTTACCTCCGGCATGAAGTACGGTAAATACGACTTCTACTGCAGGTTTTCCTGCTTTTTTATTCATCCCGACCGGAATACCGCGACCATCATCTACGACTGTGATGGAATTATCCTTGTTAATGGTTACTTTGATATTTTTACAATATCCTGCCAGCGCTTCATCCACAGAGTTGTCAACAATCTCATATACCAGATGATGTAATCCGCGCGATGATGTGCTGCCGATATACATTCCCGGTCTTTTACGGACTGCTTCCAATCCCTCTAAAATTTGAATCTGGTCTGCTCCATATTCCGTACTCATGAAAATTCCTCCTAACAAAATGTCACTTCGCCGTTTACTACCTGAAATATCTTATCTATCTGAAAACGGTTTTTAACAAATTCATCCAGTCCCGTACAAGTAATCATTGTCTGTATGTCATGGATACTGTTTAATAAATAGTTTTGACGATTTGAATCAAGTTCAGACAAGACATCGTCTAATAATAATACCGGCGTATCGTGAATTGACTTTTTTACCAACTCTATTTCCGATAATTTCAATGAAAGTGCGGAAGTCCGCTGCTGCCCCTGTGAACCAAATTTACGAATATCCACTTCCCCGATAAAAAATGAAATATCATCTCTATGAGGTCCGACTGAAGTCTGCGTATATTTTAAATCTCTTGGTTTTGCCCGGTTCAGCTCATCCTCAAAAAAAGCATCCTCTATATTCGGCTCATATTTTAATATCAGTTCTTCTTTTCCACCAGATATATTTTTGTGAATTCCATATACTATCTCATTCAGCTCGTCAATGAACTGTTTTCTTCTGCGAATAATCTGCTTCCCATAGGAAACTAACTGCATATCCCATACCGGAAGCGTACTTTCCAGCTCAGGATGAAAAATCATGTCCTTTAACAGCTTATTTCGCTGATTCAGGGTCTTATTATATTTTGTCAAATCAGAAAGATAAATCTTATCCAACTGACATATTTCAGAATCCAGAAACCGTCTGCGCTCTGATGGTCCATCTTTAATGATATTTAAATCTTCGGGAGAGAAGAACACCATATGCAGAACACCAAACAATTCACTTGCCTTTTTAATCGGAATCCGGTTAATAGCAATTCCCTTGGAACGGTTCTTTTTCAAATGCATATCAATCTGATATTCCATCTCATTCTTCTCTACCACAGTACGTATATGCGCTTCATTTTCTCCAAAACGTATCATTTCCTTATCACGGCTTCCCTTGTGGGATTTTGTAGTTCCGCTTACATAAGCAGATTCTAATATATTCGTTTTGCCTTGGGCATTGTCCCCATAAAAAATGTTAGTTCCATGATTCAAGTTGATTTTTAAACTTTCATAATTTCTGAAATTGCTTAATTCTATGGACTTGATAATCATTTTTCTATCCGAATCGTCTCACCGTTCACAGTGACAATATCACCATCATAGAGTTTCTTTCCTCTCTGATATTCGACATTACCGTTGACTTCTACGGCTCCATCCTGTATCACAAGCTTTGCAATCACGCCGGAATCTACGATTCCTGCTGCCTTTAGAGCCTGTCCCAGTTTGATGTATTCATCTCTTAATTTTATTACTTCCATTTTAACTCCTTATCCACTTTATAAGCGGAAAAATAATACATTTAGTTTGCGGCTGCATTAAAGTTTACAGGCAGAATCAGATAGATAAAGGTTTCATTTTCATCCTTGATAAAACATGGCGCTTTTGGATTTACCATATAAAGCGTTATTTCCTCTTCATCAATCACGCGAAGCGCATCAATAAAGAATTTCGGATTAAACCCAATCAAAATGTCCTTACCATCCTTTGAAATATCAATATCCTCATTCATTGAACCAATAAAGGAATTTATTTTTAATTCCATTTTCTCATCCGTAATATTCATGATGATCGGTTTCTTATCTCCTTCTTTGATGAGAAGGGTCGCACGATCGATACAGCTTAAAAGTTCTCTTTTATTGATTTTTACTTTTGTCTCATAATCAGATGAAAGCATTTGCTCAATCTTGAAATAATCTCCTTCGATTAAGCGGGATACTACAGTCGTATTTTCAAATTCAAATACAATGTGCTTCTCTGTAATGTATAAATTTACCTCTTCTTCGGATGAACCGGGGAGAATTTTGCTTATTTCCTGTAGTGTCTTACCGGGAACCACTACTTTCTTTGACTCATAATTATCCTTTAACTCAATGTTACGGATAGAAATACGGTGTCCGTCAAGGGAAACTACCTTCAAATGATTTTCATTGATTTCAAATAGTTCACCCGTCATCAACTTATTATTGTCATTGTCCGCAATAGAGAATATGGTCTGACGAATTACTTCTTTTAGTGTGAACTGCGACATGGTAATCATTTCATTTCTCTCAATATATGGGATATAGGAAAAGTCATCTCCGGATTTTCCTACGATATTGAATTTAGATTTCTCGCAGGTAATTATCGTTTTAAAGCTGGCATCTGTTTCAATCACTACATCGCTGTCTGGCAGCTTACGGACAATCTCAGAAAATATCTTTGCATCTAATGCAATAATTCCCCGCTCTGCAATTTCTCCTTCTATTCTTGTTTCAATCCCAAGCTCCATATCATTTGCAATTAATTTGATTTCACCGGAAGAAGCGTCAATTAAGATACATTCAAGAATCGCCATTGTAGTTCTGGTTGGTACTGCCTTTGATACAATATTCACTCCATAGAGTAAGTTCGCTTTTGAACAGATGATTTTCATTTTGTGCATAACTCCTTTCGAGATAAATAAATAATAATTAAAAAAGATATTAAAAGACTTCTTCTTAGTGGCTGTTTATAAGTGAATAAGTTCTGAAGCCCTTTTATTTGCTGAATTTTTGAGGTTGTAACTCATGTATAAGCTGTGAAAATAACGGGGGATGAATTCTTAATTAAAAGTGAATAAATTTTTATGTAAACAGGAGTTTCATGTTTTCATTTTGAAGATAATATAACTTGTCCATATCCATTTACGTAAATTTCACATCTTATTCACAATAGCTTGTTCATAACTGAAAAGATATTGTATTTCTTGCAATGGTTTTAGTTTGGATTGATTTTCTTCTTAATGGTATTAATTAGATTTTGCGTTGTTTCATCTTTATTGTAATCTTCATCTATCTTGCGGATGCCGTGAATGATGGTAGAATGATCCCTTCCGCCGAGCAGGGAGCCGATTACTTCTAAAGAAGCGCCTGTCATATTTTTACATAGATACATGGCAATCTGCCTTGGTCTTACAATTTCACTGCTGCGGCTCTTTGAAATAATCTGATCCATAGTAATATGGAAATGTTCAGATACCACTTCCAGAATTAACTGGGGAGTAATTTCATTCGGCTTGTCCGGTGAAATGATATTATGCAGTTCTTTTACTGCAACTTCCATAGTAATCTCTGTCTGTTCTAAGTTGGATAGGGCAAGTAATTTATTCAATGCTCCTTCCAGTTCACGTATGTTTGATTTAATATTGGAAGCGATATAGTTTAAAATTTCATCATCTAAATGGAAATCGTCAATTTCTTCTTTTCTGCGGAGAATTGCCATACGCGTCTCATAGTCCGGTGAACCGATATCGGCAATCAGTCCGCATTCAAAACGGGAACGGATACGTTCTTCTAATGTTTCCATATCCTTCGGAGGTTTATCAGAGGATATGACAATCTGTTTTTTTGCAAGGTATAGCTCATTAAAGGTATGGAAAAATTCTTCCTGTGTACTTTCCTTACCTATAATAAACTGAATATCGTCAATTAAAAGTACATCGATGTTGCGGTATTTTTCACGGAATTTTGTCATTGCCGTATTATTGCCGTTACGGATGCTTTCAATCAGTTCATTTGTAAATGTCTCTGAAGAGACGTATAAAATTTTCAGGTCAGGATTGCCGGATTGGATAAAATGTGCAATTGAATGCATCAGATGGGTTTTGCCAAGTCCGACTCCTCCATATAAAAATAAGGGATTATATACTTCACCCGGAGATTCAGCAACAGCAAGAGAGGCAGCATGTGCGAGCCGGTTATTGTTGCCTACCACGAAAGTATCAAAGGTATAGTTGGGATTTAATCCGGACTTATCTGCATTCTCCACAAAGCTTAATGACTTCGGTTTTGGAGTCTTTATTGTTTTTGCCTGTTCAGGCATTACAAATTCGATGTCATAATCTTTTCCGATTATTTCAGCAACTGCAACTTTAATAGGAAGTGTGAATTTTTTCTTAATATAACTTAGCGCCATTTGTTCGTCTGGTACTAAGATATATAATGTATCATCTTTTACAGCAAATACATCTAGTGGTTTTAACCATGTATTGAAGGAAATATCAGCCAGTTCATGCTCTTCCTTTACCGTCTGTAAAATCTCTTCCCATTTTTCAATGATATTGTCCATTCTAAATCTCCAGTTTCTATACATACTATTCCTAATAATACTACTCTTCTTATAATAAACGAAAATGGTCAAATTAGCAACGTTTATTTTGCGCTCGTACTAGGGATAAGGGGAATGTGGAAAATATGGAATATGACGGGAATATGTAATTCTGAGCTTGAGGTATATTTTGAGATTAAAAATTTAAAGTATAAATTGTACTATCCAATAGATTTCTACTATATATAAACATGATATCTACAAGTTATCCACAATTGAAAGCTTTATAGGTGAAAAAATATTAGTGTGCCATAGGTATATGGTTTGATTTTAACCAGTAAGAAATGTCGAAAAATGTCAGAAAATTTTATGAAGTATGAATAATATTGGTTATTTTTGAAAAAAAATGTGAAATTATATAGTAAATATTGACTAATTTATATAGGAAGTGATATAAAGTAATTGTTACATATTAACAAATATAAAAATGTATAAGGAGATTTTTTGTAATGAAAAACAGGGGAAAAAAATTAGTTGGTTTATTGATGGGAACGGTTATGCTTATTGGGGGGACGATGAATGTTTGTGCGGCAACGCCGAAAGCAGTTGCAAATTGGTCAGTGAGTTCATATCCTGGAACTTCAAGCAGCAGTTCTTATTATATGCTGGATAATAATGCAGGAACATATTGCGCAATTACGTGTTCAAATTATAGTTCTGGTAATGTTTCTGCAATTAAGTTTAGCAGTTCAAATTTTACAAGCGGTGTTTCTATAGGCGGATATGGCAATGTATCTGCCCGGAAAAGAACGATTGGGCGGGGTAATACATACTATGTAAAAGCTTCTTGTGACGGTTCTTCAAGGACAATTGCAAGCGGAATGATACAAGGATAATAATTTAAAATAGGTGTGGGTGCAAAAGCGCCTGCACCTATAGGAAAGTGAGAAAGTTATGAGAAAAAGATGGAAAAACATTGGAATTCTTCTTGTTTCTGCCATGCTGTTTACGGGCTGTGTGGATACACCGGATGATGTAAAATCAGATATGGCAAAGAGGGAAACAGAAGAAGAAAGAGAATCTATTGACAGTAAAGAAATAGAATTAGTTCCAATTAGTGAAGTCGTGAAAAATGCGCCAAAGACATGGGAGGGCGGAAGCGGAAATGCACGTTTTAGCGGTTTTGTAAAAGTGCCGGAGGTTGGACAGCTTCATAAGTGGAAGGTTGGAATCGCAGATAACGCTTACCGGAATCCAGAAGAAGCGAGAAAACAATTTTTAAAATATTGTGATAATCTGGAAATAAAAAATAGTAATAATGAATCTATAGAAGGGATTTTTACAAAAATTATTGAATATGAGGATGATGAGGAGACTGGCAGTGATGATGGGGCTACGGATGGTATAGCATTTTACAATACTGGTGAGTTTTCAATGATAATGCTTACGCGTTATTGGAGCGACCTTGAAAAGAGTGCAGAATGGTTTGCGACTCCAATGGCTTTAGAATATGAAAAAAATTATTATTTTGACTGGGACGGTTCCTGTATGGAAGGGGAGGATGATGTATATTCCTTATATAATGGTGAGAAGGTCAGCATAAAAGAGTCGATGAATATGCTGCAGGAGATAGCGGAATCTTATTGCGCCATTGAACCGGAACAGACATTGCTTCCGGACCGTGTCAGTATTTTTAAGAATGAAGAGCAGGATTGTTACATGATAGAAAGTCATATGAATCTGGCATTTGAAAATGTTCCTTTGGATTCTGGAGTTTTTGTAGAACAAGATATCAAAAGGAATGGAAACATCTGCAGGCTTGGAACGGATTTGGCGCAGCTAAATTATGGACAGGATGAAGGGTATCCTTATTCTACTATGATGCTTGCAGGTTATAAGGCAGAGGAGCCTTTGGAGACATATGATAAAATTATTGATTTTGAGCAGGCGTGGAAGCTTCTTTATGCGCAGATGGCAGATGAAAAGTCCAGCTAATAAATGTCAAGAGGTAAATAAAAAATTTTTACTTCTTAAAAAAGGGCGCACTTACCCCTT
>CAJTSH010000040.1 GCA_910578885.1 uncultured Lachnospiraceae bacterium | reverse complement strand
TCATGTTCATACGGAATGCGCAGTAAATGCGCATTCCTGAGCCGTGAATAGTAACTTTCTCTGCACAATCGCTCTTATTTTGCTTCATACCAGTTCTCTCCGGTGTGCATGTCAATTTCCAACGTAACCGCCAAATCTGCGGCATGTTTCATCTCCTCCTCAAGAATCTGTGCGACCTTTGCCTCTTCTTCGCGAACCGTTTCAATCAGCAGCTCATCATGAACCTGAAGCACAAGTCTGGATTGCATCCCTTCTTCCTTTAGGCGGTCATGAACCCGAATCATAGCTATTTTTATGATATCTGCTGCTGTTCCCTGTATCGGTGAATTCATTGCAATCCGTTCCCCGAAGGAACGCTGCATAAAGTTGCTGGAGGAAATTTCCGGCACCGGACGCTTTCTGCCAAACATTGTTGTCACACAGCCATCCTTTTTCGCCTGCTCCACCAGACCGTCCAAAAATGTTTTGATTTCTGGATATGTCTGGAAATAACTATTGATATAGCCTTCCGCTTCTTTTTTTGTAATACTCAAATCCTGACTTAATCCAAAAGAACTGATTCCATAGACAATTCCAAAATTGACTGCCTTCGCATTTCTTCGCTGTAAAGGCGTCACCTCTTCAAACGGCACATGAAACACCTGCGATGCCGTGATGGCATGGATATCCTGCGCCTCCTTATATGCCTGAATCAGCATTTCGTCTCCTGACATATGCGCCAGCACTCTTAGTTCAATCTGGGAATAATCTGCATCTAAAAAGACACGCCCTTCTCCCGGAAGAAATACCTTGCGGATCAAACGTCCCAATTCCATCCGAATGGGAATGTTCTGCAGGTTCGGCTCCGTACTGCTGATCCGCCCCGTTGCAGTAATCGTCTGATTAAAGCTGCTGCGTATCCTTCCGTCCTCTTCGATATAATTAGCAAGACCATCCGCATAGGTGGACTTTAACTTTGCCAACTGCCGATATTCCAGTATCTGTGCGACGAGAGGGTATTCCGGCGCCAGCTTCTCCAATACATCCGCAGCCGTAGAATATCCGGTCTTGGTCTTCTTCCCGTTCGGCATCTGAAGTTTCTCAAAAAGAATCACACCTAGCTGCTTCGGAGAATTAATGTTGAATTTCTCACCCGCCCCCTCGTAAATCTGCTCTTCCAACTCTTCTATTTTAATGCCAAGCTCTGTTCCATACTCCTTTAAAGCCTTCGCATCCACCAAAATCCCTGCTTTCTCCATATCGGAAAGCGTAAAGATTAACGGCATTTCGATTTCTTCAAAGAGATGATACATCTCCTCCTTCTTCATCTGTTCCGCAAGCTTGTCCACCGCTTTTCGATTCACATATGCCATATAGCAAACACAGTTCAAGAACTCCTCCGGCTTTTCTTCTATCGCCTTTTCCAAGGTGAGTTTCCCAAGCAAATCCGTCTTAGATGGAACCATCTCTCCCAGATAGTCTTTTGCCACATCTTCATAGGTATAGTCGTTTTTCAACGGATTTAACAAATATGCCGCAATCTTCACATCAAAGTAGTGCTGCGGCTCACTGTCCTTCAAAAACAATAGCTGCGGTTTTAAATCAAAGGTACTGCCGACGACTCCCTTTGCCAGCAAATTCTCCAGCTTACCGAAAAGATATTCTTCCGTCAGAAAACCTTCCGCCTTAATAAAGGCAGTCTCTTCTTCCGTTATGGCAAACGCCGCTCCTAAGACTCCTTTCTTCCCCGAAAGGATTTCAAATCCGACACGCCCTTTCTCTTCTGCAGCCCGAAACAGTTCTTCCGCCTCAGTAAGCTCTGTAATATACCGAAAATGCTTCTCCGCCTGATTCTTAGGCGCTTCCACCTGAAACCGGTTTAAAATACTTTTTAATTCCAATTGTTTACACAAAACATAGGCTTCCTCTGTATACAAATCGGAAACCTGCTTCAGTCTTGCATCTTCAAGTACATATTCAATCGGCGCATGGATTTCAATGGTCGCAAGTTCTTTGCTCATCTGCGCCATGTCGTAGTGTTCTTTTAACATTTCTTTCGCACGCTTCGGTTTGATTTCTTCCACATGCGCATAGGCGTTTTCAATGCTGCCATAAGCGACAATCAAATTCGTTGCCGTCTTCTCACCAATTCCCGGTACGCCGGGAATATTGTCAGCCGTATCTCCCATCAGCGCCTTTACATCGATAAACTGCGTCGGCGTCACCTGATACCGTTCGGCTACATCAGCCGCATAGTAATCCTCTATTTCCGTTCCTGTACGCTTTGTTTTCGGTATCCGTATTCTGATATGCTCAGTGGCAAGCTGTAGCAAATCCCGGTCGCCTGATACAACGGATACCTCCACGCCTTTTTCCTCGCTCTGCTTTGCAATGGTTCCCAGCAAATCGTCCGCCTCATAGCCTTCTTTTTCAATTACCGTAATGCCCATTGCCACAAGCATTTCTTTCATCAGCGGAACCTGCTGACGAAGTTCTTCCGCCATTGGTTTTCTCGTACCCTTATAGGCATCGTACATTTTATGCCGGAAGGTAGGGGCATGTACATCAAATGCGACGGTCAGATACTGCGGCTTCTCTTCCTCCAATATCTTAAACAGGATATTCAAAAATCCGTATACCGCATTGGTGTGTACTCCCTGTGCATTCGTTAAGTCAGGGATTCCAAAATATGCCCTGTTCAATATGCTGTGTCCGTCTATCAGAACCAGTTTTTCGCTCATTCTTCTTCCTCATCCATCATCTGAAAAAATTTCGTATCTATCTCGGGGTAGGAATGCTTTAGGGAAATCGGCTTTCCGCTTCTATTTAAAAAGCAATGCTCGCTGATTGCCATTGTGCGCAATTCCCCTGTTTCCTTATCCGTCATGCGGTACTGGACTGTAAGTTTGATTCCGTTGTAACGTGAAATTTTCGTCTCAATTACAATGGTATCACTGAATCTTACCATGCTCTTATATTCACATTGTACGGAAAGTACCGGACTGATAATTTCCGCTTCCTCCATCATCTTATAGCTGTAACCCATCTGTTCCATCAAGTCCATCCGGGCTTCTTCCATCCATCGTATATAATTGGAATGATGTACGATTCCCATTTGATCTGTCTCGTAAAATTTGACATGGTGCTCGTATGGCTTTATCTTCCTACTTTGTATTCCTTTGTAAATATCAATTCTTGTATCTTTCACAAAAAAGACCCCTTCCTTATGACGATTGTGGTGTGGTGTGCAGTGTGCACTCGGGAATCGGAGATTCCCTCGTTATACGGGCTTCGACCTTTGATAATAGTTGTGCACAATTAGTCGCGTGCAGGCACGCTTAATTGTGCAGGTTTATTTTCTCCGGGAGACCGCAGTGCACACTCGGGAATCGAAGATTCCCTCGTTATACGGGCTTCGACCTTTGATAATAGTTGTGCACAATTAGTCGCGTGCGGGCACGCTTAATTATGCAGGTTTATTTTCTCCGGGAGACCGCAGTGCACACTCGGGAATCGGAGATTCCCTCGTTAACGGGCTTCGCCCTATGAAAATAGTCATGCACAATTATTTGTGTGCTAGCACACATAATTGTGCATGCCTATTTTCGCACTGCTCATTGCCACCGCTTACATTATGTCACACAGGAGGGGATAATTCAACTCTTTGAAATTATTTTTTATGATTCTGCAAGATATTCCTGATAATCTCTTTCATCGGCAAATAGCATGTATGAGCCATTGACATACCCCATATATCCGTCCGGTACAAAATATCCTTTCATAAAAAACACACTCCTTTCTATACTTGTTCTTTGTTTCTGAACTCAGTATAAAAAAGAATGTGTCCGATAAACCGGTCTTTACTCTGTCTGCTCGTTTTTTTCGGTAGATTTTTTTTCTTTGGAGAACCTTTTCTCCAACTCTTCTAACGGAACGGCAGGGCTGTACAGATATCCCTGATACCAGCAGCATCCCGCATCCGCCAGAATCTTTTGCTGCTCTTTTGTTTCTACGTATTCCGCCAGAACCCGGATTCCAAAATCGCTAGAAAGCTTTGCAATTGATGCAATGATATTACGGCTCCTCGAATTGTTCATCACGCCTTTACTTAAAGCACCGTCTAATTTAATCAAGCTAAACAGATTGGTCTGAAGATATTTGATGGAAGTGTTACCCATTGAAAAATCATCAATTGCAAGACCAAAGCCCAAATTTTGTATTCTGGTCAGACGCTCAATCAATTTTTCATTAATCTGCAGTGCCGCCTGCTCCGTAATCTCTATCACAACATTCCTGCAATACGCGGGATATTCCTCCTTCAACTGCTGTAAGAACTGTTCAAAATCATCTGATTGAATCGTTCCTCCTGTTGCGTTGACAGATATCTTCGCATTTTCCCCAAATACACTGTACAGACGTTCCATATCATGGAACACCGCCTGAAATACACTCTTCTCCAACGCCAGTAATTTATCCGACTCTTCTGCCAGTTTCACGATTAACGGCGGATAAACCATTCCATACAGAGAATGCTTCCATCTAAGCAGCGCCTCCGCACCGATACACTCTCCATCCGCATCGAACTGGGGCTGATAATACATGACAGGAAGCCCTGTACGCATTTGAAAAACCAAATCATCCGCAAGTCCTCTCGCTACGGCTCCAATATCATTTCGAAACGTTAACAATGAAACCGGATTTCTGGTTTCCTCGCTCTCCTGCAATATCCGCACCAGCCGCTCCATACGGAACTCTGCATTGCGAAGGCTTTCCTCCTCAAACAGCCTCACGAACGGATAATATATCAACATACCGATTCCGACATTTATAAGCTGCAAAATAGAACCTGCAATAGAATCCGTGGCAAGATAGCCGCCTAAAAGAATGGGCGTTGTCCACTCCACAGTATGTATTGGCACAGGCACAAAGCCCATCTGAATCGCAAACGAACTGACAAGTGTCAAAACCACCGGAACACATAGGAACGGAATCAAAAAAACCGGGTTAAATACAATTGGCAGCCCAAACACCATCATTTCACTGATATTAAAGAGCATAGGCAGCGCTGCAAAACGCGCCAGATTCCGGTTGCTTCTTCTCTTTCCGAAAAATAAGATTACAAGCAGCAGGCATAATACGCCGCCGCAGCCGCCCATAATTACAAACACGTCGAAAAATGTTTTGCTGTAAATCTCCGTCGCCGGCAGCCCTTGCCGGATCAGCTCATTGTTGACATCTATTGCCGGCACAAAAATATTCTGGCATGCAGATTCGAGCACATCATTTCCATGAATTCCAAAGAACCACAGCAGGTTAAGCAACGCTTCAAACAAAACTGCCGTTCCAAGGGAACGTCCCATATTTTCAAAAATATGGTTGATCAGGTTCGTAAAGAGCATCTGGAAGCTCGAAACATGAAACACATAGGCAAGAAGCATATTTAACACTGCAAAGATACCGGACACAATCCCCAAGGGGATAATCGTAAATATCATATCATGAAACGTATCGTCCGTCCCCTCCGCATACAGCCGGACTGCCATGCTTATTTTCCTGCTGATAAAATCATACAAAAAAGAGGCGCTCAGGGCGCAGACAATCGCCGTAAACATTCCCTGCGCACCAAATGCTGCCACCTGAAATTCACCTTCCGCAAAGACGCCGCTGAAAATAAAAAAACAAATTAACGACGTAAACAACGTCCCATAATTGTGGCTGCGGACGGACATGTTCTGCTGCGTATAGCAGACCGCCACGCTCATTGTCATGTAGACTGCCAAAAGTCCAAACGTCGCCTGATATATTCCATGAAAAAAGTTATACAGCGCCCCCGACAAGAATTCATGTATAATCGTTTGATAGCCCGCAATCGGCAGAGAACAGAACACCAGCGCAAGCGAACCGATGAGCAGCACAGGAATCATTAAGACCAAGCTTCCCCTGATACACCTCAGTATTTTTAAGCCATCCAGATATTGATATAATTTCTGCATTTTATGACGAACTGTTTTTCCCTTTTCTCCCATATATCATCAACCATTCTTTTCTAATTGGATTCATGAGCGCCCGAAAACCAATTGTGAATCATTATAAGTAATTTGTCTTTTTGATTACAAGTAAAACGTTTCCTTGATTATATCATAGTTTTTTCCATGCCTCTACAAATAGTTTTTGATTTTTCCATCTACATGAAAAAACACAGGAGCAGATTACTGCTCCTGTGTCAAAATGATTCACTTTAATACTTGCCAATGTCATCTCCCAGAGAAATCACCTGCTCGTTTGCACTCAAAGAGGATGATGAATAGGAACTGCTTCTGAAACCAGACGAACCGCTTCCCGAACCCAAATTGTAAATGGAAAGCATTTCTCTCATTCTGGACGCCTGATTGGACAGTTCTTCGCTGGCTGCCGCACATTGCTCACTGGTAGCAGAATTGGTCTGTACTACCTGTGATACCTGTGTAATTGCCTGCTCAATCTGAGCCACTGCAGTTGCCTGATAATTAGAGGATTCTGCAATACCGTTAATAATCATTTCGCTATCAGATACAACTTTGCTGATTTCTTCCATCGCTTTGGATGTATCATCCACAATTTTGGAACCAGAAGTTACCTTCTCAATGGAATCCTCAATCAGCTCAGCAGTCTCCGCGGATGCGGCAGCGCTCTTTGCCGCAAGACTTCTGACTTCCTCTGCAACAACCGCAAAGCCTTTTCCTGCTTCACCTGCTCTTGCAGCTTCCACTGCTGCATTCAATGCAAGAATATTTGTCTGGAATGCGATATCATCAATCGTCTTAATAATCTTGGAAATATTTTCAGAGGATTTATTGATATCCTGCATAGCAGACATCGTATCCTGCATCTGTCTGTTTCCTCGTTTTACATCTTCAATAGCAGCCTCTACCAGTGTAGCAGCCTTAGTTGCCTCTTCTGCATTCCGCCTGGTCTTCTCTGCAATATCATCAATGGACGCCGTAATCTGCTGGATTGCACTTGCCTGCTCTGTAGAGCCTTGAGCCAATGCCTGGCTGGCGCTTGCTACCTGAGAAGCACTGATGGTAACCTGAGAGCCTGCTTCTGAGATATTGGACAATGTATGAAGGTTATCATCTACCAGTTTCTTCAAAGAATTGCCCAGCATATCCTCAGAAGAGCTTGGATTAACGGAAACCGTAAGATTACCGTTTGATACTTCTTCTGCAATATTAGTCTGGTATTTGATATTGTCGATTACTTTCGAGTATTCGTCTACCAGTGCGCCAAATTCATCTTCTCCATACTTCGTCAGCTGAATATGATTGACGCGTCCCAATGCGATATCTTTCGCAGCATTGGAAAGCTGTCTTACAGAACGCGCAATCGTTTTGATTAAAGCAGTTGAAATAAGAATTGTAATGAGTACGGAAACAACCAGAAGCCCTACGCTGATCCAGTTTGACATATTCATAGTGTTCCTTAAGGCTGCGACCCTGTTATCTTTACCAGTCTCAACAAACCCACTCAACTCATCGCCATATTCCTTTAAGGTTTCAATCCTGTTATCTTTGCCTGAATTGACGAAATCCATTAAATCATTAAGTTCTTTGGTATCGATATTACCTATCTTCTGCAATTCTTCATTAATCCCTTTTGCACCGTCCTCATTCAAAGCACTAATGGTATCAACCAACTCCTGCAGTTCTTGTTTTATCTGCGTTGCGCCCTCTTCATTCATTGAACTGATGGTATCAACAGCATAATTTGTGACCCATACGCCTACAAGTACATTAACAATCGTAAGCAGAACAGGAATAGAAAAACCTAATATTAACTTTGTTCTTACCTTCATATTTTTTAACATATCTTATACCTCTCATCCTTCATCATTATTCATTTCGTTTGCCTGTTCAACAACTGATAAATCTTCATCATTCAGCAATTTATCTGGATCAAGCAAAAGTTTTACTTCATCTCCGACCTTGCCGATACCGTAAACATATTTGTGATGCGCCTTATCCACACGCCCCAAGGTAGGCGGCGGAAGTATATTTTCTTCCTTAATCTCAACTACCTCTGCAATTTTTTCTATAATCAGCCCAACCACCATAGACTTTATGTTTATAACAATAATACAGGTCCTGTCATTATATTCAAAGGGCTCCTGCTTGAATCGCAGCCGGACATCAATTACAGGAATGACCTTTCCCCTCAAATTGATAAGTCCCTTGATATAATCTTCTGTTTCCGGAATCGCCGTAATCGTCTGTAACTGAATAATTTCATTTACATATTGGATTTCCAGCCCAAAGTATTCATGTCCGGATTTAAAAGTCATGTACTTACCCTTCTGGGCATCATGCTTACTTGAAGTAGTCTGGTCTTTTTCCACCTGTCTCTTCAATTCGCTTAATTCCTCCATATAACATACCGTTCCTTTCTAATAACTTTATTCTATCAATCCAGCGGCGTCCAATATTAAAGCAATACTTCCATCACCAAGCTGTGTACAGCCAGATAATCCTTTCACCTTCTTAATGTAGGAAGGAATCGGCTTTACTACAATTTCCTGTTCTCCAATCAGTTTGTCTACAAAAAGACATACCTTCTTTTCGTCTACCTCAAGGATCAGCATTACGCCTTCCTCTACAGATTCCCTATAATTGTTCAATTCAAACCATTCACCGAGCCGAAGCACTGGAAAACATTCTCCACGTATCATGACATATTCTTCTCCATCGGGTTCATGAATCATCATTTCTTCATTCACGCGGACAAACTCTTTAATCGCCCCCGTTTCTATAACAAAGGATGATGTTCCGATTTCCATTACAATACCGTCGATAATGGCAAGAGTCAAAGGAATTTTCAGGCTCATAATACTGCCAAACCCTTTTTCACTTTCAATTTCCAGGGAACCGCCTATCTTCTGAATGTTTTGGACAACCACATCCATACCGACCCCTCGCCCGGAGTATTCCGTAACTACCTCATTGGTAGAGAAACCAGGCAAAGTAATAAACTGGAATACCTCCTTGTCTGTATATTCGCTATCCGGCTTATTGTCATCTAACAGCCCTTGTTTCCTCGCCTTTGCAATAATCTTGTCCCGGTCAAGTCCTGCTCCATCATCCTCCACGCAGATCCATACCTTGCCTGCCTCTGTTTTTGCAGATAAAGTCACTTTTCCTTTTTCCGGTTTGCCGCTTTCCACACGTTCTTCTTTTGATTCAATGCCATGATCCACAGAATTTCTTACGATATGCATCAAAGGATCGGAAATATGCTCGATAATATTTCTATCCACTTCCGTCTGTTCCCCTACCATGACAAAGTCAATATCTTTTCCCAGTTTTCTGGAAACGTCAAAAACAATACGATTCATCTTCTGGAACGTATTTGTCAAAGGAACCATTCTCATGGACATGATTACATTCTGCAAATCTGTAGCAATCTTAGACAACTGGGATGCTGCCTTATTAAAGTTATCCAGATTTAACCCCGGAACTTTCAAATCAGGATTTTGCAGCACTACTGATTCGGAGATGACAAGCTCTCCGATCAGCTCCATCAACTGATCCATTTTACCTATATTTACACTGATATAAGAAGCCTTATCACTTTTGGGTTTATCCTTTGCCAGCTTCCTCTGCTTGCCTGGATCCTTGGATTTGATTACAAAATCACCGGGCGCAATAGCAGGCTTGGCAGGTTTCTTCTCCTCTGCCTTTTCTCCGTCTTCCGTTCCCTGAGTCTGCGCCTCTATTTCTTCCACACTGGAATCCAGATCAATAACCGGTGCATCATCCTGCTCGCCAAAATCAAAGCCCTGCAAAAATTCCTCTGCCTTACATTCAAAGACATCCACCTTTTCAATGTCATAGCCCACACCAATTATCTGGCGTATTTCTTCTTCCCCGCACTGAGCCTGCAAAAGTATCTTAAATCCTTCTTTGATAATTGTTTCCGCCGATGAGGGATCTGAAATAATATCCTCCGGAGAATAAAGCAGATCCTCCGCAATTTCCTTTAAGGCATATACTGCCTTATAAGCATGGACATTTGCCATTTCTGTTCCTTCAAAAAAATGAATGTATATTTTATAGAAACGGCTTGCACTCGTGGCTACAGGAGATATATAAAACTGTTTCGGTTCTTCATGTTTATTCTCAGGCGGTTTTTCTTCTCCCGCATCCGCATTGCTTTTAATTTTCTCCAGAAATACATCCAGCCTCGCTACGATTTCTCCGACTTCGCCATCCGCTGGATCACCATTTTGAATTTTTTCCATTTCATTTGAGATGAAATCTGCCACCTCCAGCACATGATCCACCAATTCTAGGTGAGGCACATTTTGGGGATGGGATTCTCTCAGATAATAAAAGACATCCTCAAGCTTATGCGCTACAGTCGTAATTTCATCAAACATCATAATGCCTGAAGACCCTTTAATCGTATGCATGGTTCTGAATATCTCATTTATGCTGTCTTCATCGAAGCATTCTTCATCCTTCTGCTCAAGCACCATATCCTGAAGCTGCTCAAGCAGTTGGCTGTTTTCAAACAGATATATATCCAGCATACCATCTGTACTAAATTCTTCCGCCATATACTACTCCTTTCCTGCATATTTTGATTAAATTTACCCTTCTCCTTATCTATTCATGTCTGCACCCTCCTCTATCAGAATTGGAGAGCCTCCTTTTCTCTCTGCATCATATTGTATCATGACTTGAGTATTTTCGCCATCATTTTCTATAAATGCTCGCAACAATTGTAAAAAAATTGTTACTATTTCTTGGAAACCACGCGGAAATACCCGGAAATTTCATCTTCGAAGATGCAGGTAAAATTCTCCGGATGGCTTAGCAACTTCATATTCTCAACAGTCTTAACTACTATTCTTAGTAGCTTTTAAAGATTTTTTTAACCGTCTACTTTTTAATGAAAAAGTTAAGATTTTTTGTTACATTTGGTAAGTATTTGATGTAAAATCAGTCAAATTAAAGAAGTAATTTTATTGTTATGAACCTTTAGTTCTACGCAAAAAGCTGATGTACGGATTTTCATCCTTACAACAGCTTTTTGCTTGTCTCATTACTCATCCCTGAATTTTATCTTTTTTATTGTCCCTCAAACTTAAATTATGTTTCTTGTACATAAATCTCTGCTACAGACCCTGCTTCTTCCATTCTTAAAAACAATTTCTTCTTCTCCTCTTCCACCCCCAAACTCCCACAAACACTCCCACACAGCACACCGAAACCATCGCTCCCGGCACCAGCCCCGGCGTCCGATACTTCAGCGAAATATCATAGCTTCCCGCCTCCAGCGGAATACTGATAAACGCATCACAAAATGCCTCCGGCTCAATCATTTCACCGTCCACATACACACTCCAGCCCTTTTCCGCCGGAATAGAGAGCAAAAGATTTCCCGCCTTCTCTACTTCGATATATCCCTCAACCGAAGTATCCGTAAACTCTCCCAGCTCCATCGTTCTTTCACTCAGCTTCCGATATGCCGTATTTAAGCTCTCAAGATTCATCTGCTCTCCCTGCACCTGAAGCACATTGATATCGGGAGAAGTCAGCGTGATATCCGTTCCCGCCTCGCACCAGCCAAAATCCAGCAGATACACATGGTCGCATTTTGAAAACTCCCTCGTTTTATAGCCATAATCTGCGGTAATGCTCTTTGCACGTTTGTCACTATAGTATCCCATCACATAGGAGTCTTCTTTGACATGAATAATGGTTGCCTTAGTCTTTACCTCTGTTTCGATTTCCGTAAACAAAGGCTCCGCGGCGCCAAGCGATTTCACCATCTCATTCTGCATATCAATACTGTCTTCATACTCCTGATTGTTGCAGTCGATAAACTCCGAATCCACCATAAATCCAAGAGACAGCGTATAGAGATTTTCATACAGATACATGCCTTTTTCAGAATCCACCAGTGTGCGCAGCGGACTTTCCTCCAACGCACTGTTTGTCATCAGATATTTTACCGATAGAAGCGCACTGGTAAGCGGAGACGCCCCATTGTAACAATAATAGTTCTTGCCTCCTTCCATTCCGACTGCACGATACCAGTCTGCCACATGAATATTCATCAATGACGAAAAAATCGTGGCTGAACGGAAGCCTGCCATAGCTGAATCATTCTTCGTCAACCGCGTCTGCTTGTCAACTCTGAAAAAGCTGTCGTCCTGCTCATTCAGCCTGTCCATTAACGCTTCATACTTTGGCAGATTCATCCGGTAGGAATCTCTGTTCGTCGTTGACACGCTCGTCGCCTCCAGATTCACCGCCGCTTCCACAATGACCAAAATAAATGCAAAGATGCAGCCCAACCGATAAAAGTTCCGATCCTTTCCGATGTAAAACAGATAAATAAGCGCATAAGCCCCCAGAAGAACCGCCGTCATAACAATGGATTCCATCGTAATGCGCTCCTTATCGGCAAAGAGTGCAAATAATACCATAAGCCCCATTCCAATCAGCAACGCCGCGCCCACATGCAGCTTACGGCTCCCCTTTGCTTCATGCACCGTTTCATAGCACATTGTCAAAAGCAGGAATATATACAAAAACGTCTGTCTCGCCGGCAGGCCGCTAGGAAAAGCAAGCCCATGCCAGATAAAGGTCAATATGTTATTGGAAAAGCTCACTAAGAAAAATGCCAGAAACAGTATTCTCGGTATCTTTTTCTTCCATGAAATATTCCGGTTCATCATATAGAGAAAAATCAAAAGAATAGCGGCGCATCCGCAATAAATATTCGGCCAGTGCCCCGTCGTCGGAACCACCTCTACACTGATACAGGAACGCGCAAGCTCGTCCAGAGCGGAAAAATACCACTGTACATACTTCGGAAAACTAATCCCGCCGGATCCGCTCAAAGAGAACACATACATCTCCGGAAGTAAAAGCACAGCGCTTGTTCCTCCCGCTAAAAGGGAATAGAATGCAAAACGCGCAGAAATTGAAAAAAATCCTTTCCCTCGTCTCTCCGCCATCAAAATCAAATAATATAGGACCAGAAAAATACAGATCATAATGGAAATATAATAATTTGAGAAGATGGACGCTGCTAAAGCTACATAATAAAGCCCGCACTTTTTCTCATTAATCAACCGCTCCAGTCCAAGTACAATGAGCGGCGCCAGCCAGACGCCGTCAAGCCACATAATATTATAATTATAAGCACAGGTAAATGCAGACAAAGCATAAAATACCGCAAACAATACGATACTCATGCTTCTCGTCTGAAAATGATTCCGCAGATAATACGCAAAAGAAAACCCGCACAAAGATACCTTAATCAAAACCAACAGAGTCATAAATTCAATGACCAGACTCTTAGGACATAAAAACGCCAGCCAATTCATGGGACTGGCAAGATAGTACGCATACAGCCCTATGAAATCAGAGCCGAGTCCCAGATTCCATGAATACATCAGGCTTTTTCCCTCTTGCAGCCTATCAATCAATTCCACCGTAAACGGACAATATTGGTGATACATATCAATATGCAGAAAACATTGATTCCCGAACGGGTAAATCCCACGGGCAATACACATGCCTGCCATAATTACAAACGGCACAAAAAATGCCAGATACAAATCCTTATTTCTATATAAATGTCCAGACCTTCCCAGGATTCGTTTTCGAATCGCGGGCTTACCATTCCCTCCCAGAATTCGCCTGCGAATCGTGGGCTTTCCTTCTCTGCTCAATTACTATTCCTCCATCCTGTGCCTTTTAGGCATAAAACGAATACATTTTTCTGTTTCCACTACTGATTTTTGCTGTCAAACAGCAGATAATACTGCACCTTCTGGTATTGTTCTATCTCTTCCGCTTCCTTGTCTCCCACGCTTCCGTCTGCCTGCAAAAGCCTCTGCGTAGAAATTGCCGGATACTCCTCTTGCAGCCCCAGCAGATACCTCTGATAGTCGCTAAGCGGCACTCCCGCTGCTTCTAGCACTTCTGCTCCCAGATAATTCGCACTGGTATCCCCGCCCTTTGTCTCTTTCAGATCATAATTTGCCCATATTACATAAGGCACCTCATAACGTTTTGCCTCTGCCGCACCCTCCGACTCAGTTCCAGAAACTGCTTCATCCCTTGGTTCCTTTACGAACCGCGGGCTCTCCTCATCAGCGACGGTTTTTACAATCGAAGATACCACACTATCGGCAGGCTGATGATCCCCGAAGAACACAATAACGGTCGGCTCCTCTTGTTCTTTAAAATATTCCACCAATGCCTGCAGAGCCTCATCCGACTTTTGAATCAAGGTAAGATACTCCGATAACGGGGAATGGGTATCACCGTTCACCCCAATATTTCCGTCAATAAACTGGTATCCGTCCGTATATGGACTGTGATTCTGCATCGTGACAAGAAACGCAAACAGCGGATTTCCTTTTTCTTTATTTTCAAATAATTCAATCAGCTTATCCGTACAGGACATATCGTCCACATATCCGCGGAGAAGAGACGCCATCCGAAACTCGTCCTTATCCAAAAACTCCTCAAATCCAAAGAAAGGATATACCTTATCCCGGTTCCAACCGCTTGCATAATAAGGATGAAGCGCAATAGTGCGGTATCCCAGTCCCTTTAAGTAAGACGCCATAGATGGAATCTCTCCATTCACGTACTGCTGATACGGAATGCTTCCCGCCGGCAAGAATGCCATTGTCTGTCCAGTCAAAAATTCAAACTCTGTATTTGCCGTATTTCCGCCCTTTACGGATACATGGAGCGTCCCCGTCAGCGTATTATCTTCCCCTTTTTGCAGACTGTGAACAAAGGGCATATAATCTTCACTGACAGAAAAATCTCCCAGCACGCCGACATCGGAAAACGCTTCATTCATAATCACCAGAATATTGGGAAGTTTTTCCTTCTCTGTATCCCCCTGATTTTCTTCCGCCGATTCCCAAGAATATCCGTCCCTATAACTCTCCAAAATCTCCTTTGCCTCATTTGCACTGTATCCTTCTGGTTTTTCCACCGACAAATACCGTAAATCCATCAGAAATGTCACAGCAAAACCATTTCTCTCATACATGACATTCGGCGTAAATAAAAAAGGATATAGCTGCAGCTTTGTCACATAATTATCCTGTGAAATCACCCAAGTCATTCCAAGTATCACACTCAGAGCTGCCGCCCCAGCCAGAAGCTGTTTCATCCAGTTCTTCCTCTCCAGCTTTATCTTAACAAATCCCTCCAAACCAAACAAAACGACGAACAGAAGAATCAATAGGATTTGTTTTATACCTAACCCATAGTTATATTCGCCCGCTACACTCGCCGCCGTTTTCAGAGACAGAAAATCCCACGGGACAATTGGATTCCCTCGAAAGGATATCACATAATAATTCGCAATTCCAATCACTAACACCATCGCAGTTTCTATCCGAAGCGCCCAGACCGCACGACAGGTAATCATAAAAAGAATCACGAAAACCAGTTCCAAAAACAGGATATTTAAAAGCTGTGCTCTCCATCTTGTTCTCTCAAAAGGATTGTACGTAAAAAACGCTTCCATATAAAACAATACAACAGGTATCAGCAGCAAGGCAAGATAAGAACAGATGCTTCCGATTTTCTCTTTGTCTATCTGAATTTTTTTTCGCATACCTCTTCCTTCTCTCTGAAAAGAAAAGGAGATTCAAAACATTGTTTTGAATCTCCCTTCCTCCATATTTAAAAGTTTTCTCTATTATTAACTATTAACAAGAAAGATTCCTACGAATTAAACTCTGGAGAGATATTCTCCGGTTCTTGTATCAATCTTAATTACATCGTCCTGCTCTACAAAAAGAGGAACATATACGGTTGCACCTGTCTCTACAACAGCCGGCTTTGTAGCTCCAGTCGCAGTATCTCCCTTAAATCCCGGTTCTGTCTCTGTAATCTGTAATTCTACGAACAGAGGCGGCTCTACTGCAAATACATTGCCATTATGGGAACAGATCTTACACATCTCATTCTCTTTTACAAACTTCAACGTATCACCGATTGTCGCCTGATCCAATGCAATCTGCTCGTAATTCTCTACATCCATAAAATGGAATAAGTCTCCGTCTGAATACAGATACTGCATGTCCTTTCTGTCAATACGCGCCTGCGGACATTTCTCTGTCGGGCGGAACGTTTTCTCTACTACACCGCCGCTCTTGATATTCTTTAACTTTGTTCTAACAAAAGCTGCACCCTTTCCAGGTTTTACATGCTGAAACTCGATGATCTGAAAAATATTACCTTCTAATTCAATTGTTATTCCATTTCTGAAATCTCCTGCTGAAATCATTCGATATTCCTCCTTAGATTCTGTCTGGGAAATTTTGTAACCCACTGCTCACTATTCTATAATAAATATAAGTATATTTCAACCTTTTTTTTAGCGTGTCTCAATTTCATGAATCATTTCAATGCGCCGTACATGTCTCCCGCCCATAAATTCCGCGTCCAAATATGCCTTTACAATATCCTTTGCGACCTCTATTCCGACAATTCTTGCGCCAAATGCAATGATATTGGCGTCATTGTGCTCTTTCACAAGTCTTGCCATTGTCGCATCAGTGCAGACTGCCGCACGAATTCCCTTTACCTTATTTGCCGCGATAGAGATTCCCACACCGGTTCCGCAGATCAGCACGCCGCAATCCGCCTCTCCGCCTGCTACAGCCAGCCCGACCTTTTCCCCGTATATCGGGTAATTACAGCTCTCAGCCGCATCCGTTCCGTAATTGACCACCTCATGCCCTAAATCTTCCAGAAATTTTTGAATCTCCAACTTCATTTCCACCGCTGTATGGTCGTTTCCAATTGCAATCTTCATATTCCTGTTCTGCTCTCCTCTTTCATTTCCCTGTAATTCTCTACACACTTTTCCGTTCTAAGATTCGTTTCTCTTTAAGCTCTTACGATAAAAAAATAATACGATTTTCTCCAAATACCGTTTCAGTACAATCTGTATTTCTTCTTTCGGATGAATAGGCTTTACCAATATGGTACGGATTCCTGCCCGGTTAGCGCCGTAGATATCCGTAAAAATCTGATCGCCGACAAACAATGTATTGTCTTTATTTGTATGCATAAGCTCCATTGCCTTTAAATAATTTCTCACCGACGGCTTCTTTGCCTTGAAAATGTACTGCACCTTTACAACCTCATGAAACATCTTCACACGCGGCTCTTTATTATTGGACAAAAGCACGCTCTGATATCCCAGCTCTTTTAAGTGGGCAAATAATGCTTTAGCCCGCTCATCTGCGGGCATGCCATGCGGCACCAGCGTGTTATCTATGTCAAAAATAACGCCGCGGTATCCCTCCTGATACAGCCGGTCAAACTCTATTTCATAGGTCGAATCCAGATATTCTCCCGGATAAAACCTGCTAAACATCTGCTTCCTCCCTCTTCCTTGCAAACAGCAGAACTTCAAATAGCCCCAACTATTTAATCAATGCGGAAATCTGCTTAAAATGCGGCGAATCCGCTCCCTGTGTCAGTTCAAACAGCAATGCTTCCTTTGTCGTAATCAATGCTCCTTCTACTGCCGCACGTTTAATCGCCATATCCATGTCGTGAGGATTTCTGGATGAAATGCAATCCTCCACCAGAATCGGCTGATAGCCTGCTTCCGATAAATCCATGATGGTCTGCAGCACACAGACATGCGCCTCAATTCCGCAGATAATCACATTTCTACGGACTTCATCACCATCAAGAATCTTTTTTACTTCCGGCGCTCCATAAGAGCTAAAGGACTTCTTATCAAAGAACTCCTCGGAGCCGATTGCATCCGTAATTTCCTTCACATTCAAGCCCAGCCCCTTTGAATACTGTGCCGTAAGCGTCATCGGTATCTCTAATTCCTTCAAGCCTTTCAACAGTGTCACGGAATTTTTTAAAAGCGCTTCCTTATTTGCCATTGCAGGTAATATTTTTTCCTGATAATCAATCACGATACATCTAGTTTCTTCCGGTAAAATCCTCATATTCTTTCTCCATCTCTCATTTTTCTTTGAATCTTCCGCACTCTATTATAACAAATCTTTTCGAACTTGCAAGCAATTGCCCAAATAAATGAATAAAAAGGAAGTCCTACTAATCAGTATGACTCCCTGCAAATCAATCTATGCAATTTACTCTGGCACAAAACTATTTATCCAGCATTTTCTTCAATTCATTCATAAAAGTGTTCACATCCTTAAACTCACGGTATACGGATGCAAATCGTACATAAGCCACTGCTTCCAAATCCTTTAGCTTGTCCATTACGATTTCACCAATCTCTGTGCTTGGGATCTCTTTCTCCTCGCGGTTAAAAATCTCTGTCTCCACCTCATCTACCAGTTGATTAATCTGGTTCGCAGATACCGGACGCTTATGGCAGGCACGCAAAATACCCGCCTCAATCTTAGAGCGGTCATACTGTTCTCGATTATTGTCCTTCTTGATGACAATCAAGGGAATTGTCTCTACCTTTTCATATGTAGTAAAACGTTTCCCGCAATCATCACATAGTCTCCTGCGGCGGATGGAATTATTATCATCTGCCGGTCTCGAATCAATTACTCTTGTGTTCTCACTGCTGCAAAACGGACATTTCATCGTCTACTCCCTGTCTGGCGCTCTCTTCCGCCGGTCTCTCTCTGCACTGTATCCAAGGCTTCCTTCTTATTCTTCCACTTAGTATAACTTTTTTAGAAACCACTGTCAATAAAAATCCTTGCATTTACATGCTTGAACAATCTGTTTCCTCGTGCATTTGTCATGCCACCGCTTTACATTTAATGCTTTTTATGTTCCTCCCTGCATATTTTTACTAAAATAATATCGGGTCCGATTTTTATCACCTGATTCCACGGAATAATGAGTTCCTTTGCAGGACCGAACAAACCGAAAAAGTGATTGCACTCAGGTACGATCAATGCACGGATACATCCTGTACATTCATCAAATTCTATATCAGCTACATTTCCAAGCTTACAGCAATCCTCCACGTTGATAACAGCCTTTTCGCACAAATCACAAAAACGCATAAGACATCCTCCCTATGTATCCTCTTTCGATGAGGTTCTTGGATTATCTTATGCGGTGTTTTTTTTATTGTGCATATTTGTGCTTTGCTCCATAGTTATGATAAGCAGCAGACCTCAGGTCTGTGCCTTGCCCATAATTATGATAAGCAGCAGACCCCAGACCATAGGTCTGGGGTTGTTCGTTGCACTCACATGGGTCTGCAACCACAGGATGCCTCCTGTAAACAGGGGCATCCTGTGATTGCAGACCCATCCTCGCTGCTTATCGTTACACATTGAACCGGAACAAAATGATATCGCCGTCTTGTACGATATAGTCTTTGCCTTCCAGACGTACCAGTCCTTTTTCCTTGGCTGCTGCCATCGTGCCGCACTCCATGAGGTGTTCATAAGATACGACCTCGGCGCGGATAAATCCTCTTTCAAAGTCTGTATGGATCTTTCCGGCCGCCTGAGGCGCCTTGGTTCCTTTGGTAATTGTCCATGCTCTTGTCTCATCTTCTCCGCTGGTCAAATAGCTGATCAAGCCCAACAGCTTATAGCTTGCCGTAATCAGCTTGTCCAATCCGGCTTCCTTTAATCCAAGGTCTTCTAAGAACATCGCCTTCTCTTCATCAGAAAGCTCTGCAAGTTCCTGCTCAATCTGGGCGCAGATGACAAATACCTCACTGCTTTCTCCTGCCGCCTGTCTGCGCACATTCTGTACATGCACATTGTCCGCTCCGTCATTTGCCAAGTCTTCCTCCGATACATTTGCTGCATAAATGACCGGTTTGGCAGTCAGAAGATTGTAGGAAGCAAACCATGCCTGCTCATCCTCATCTTCACTAATTTCAAAGGTCTTTGCCATATTTCCTTCTTCTAAATATGCCTTCAAGTTCTCAAGCAATGCCTGCTCTTTCGCAAGCGTCTTGTCCATCCGGGCGCCTTTTGCCACCTTTGCAATCCTGCGCTCCAAAATTTCAACATCTGAAAATATCAGTTCTAAATTGATGGTCTCAATATCTCGCGCCGGGTCAACACTTCCATCCACATGTACGACATTGGTGTCTTCAAAGCAGCGTACCACATGGACAATCGCATCCACCTCCCTGATATTTGCAAGGAACTGGTTTCCAAGACCTTCTCCCTTACTTGCCCCTTTTACAAGCCCTGCAATATCCACAAACTCAATGACTGCAGGCGTCACTTTTTTGGAATGATACATATTTCCAAGCGTGGTCAGACGTTCATCCGGTACTGTTACGATTCCCACATTGGGGTCGATGGTACAAAACGGATAGTTCGCCGATTCTGCACCTGCCTTTGTCAATGAGTTAAACAATGTACTTTTTCCTACATTTGGAAGTCCAACGATTCCTAGTTTCATATCTATCTTTTCCTATCCAGAAATCCTTTATTTTTAAAGGTTTCTTCCTTTCTCTATATTTTTACTACACAATTTTTAAGGCACTTTCGATTCTTTCTACCTCTTTAAACTTCTCATCCTCAGTCACATGAACATAACGGTTCATTGTAATACCTACATTAGAATAACCTAAAATCACCTGTAAAGTCTTAGGGTGCATTCCACCTTCAATACATCTGGTTGCCATTGTGTGTCTTAAAACGTGCATTGAAAAGCGTTTAATGCAGCTTTATCACATAACTTAAACAAAGAAGTATCATAAGCTGAATTTTTTGTTGGTTCACCTTTTCTGCAAAGAAACACAAACTCCTTGAACTGCATATTGATCACTTTGATTTCCCTAAGCATGCTTCTCTCAATCAATATCAGACCACTTCAAGCCGATTAACTCACCTGTCCGTAATCCTGTCTGCAAAATAAAAGCAAACTGGTTGTAATTGCTGCTCTTCTCCGCAACTCCAAGAAATTTCTTTTATTCATCAACGGTTAATGCTCTGATTTTCTTAGGCTCTTTCCCGATATTATGCTTTATTCCCTTCGTTACTGGATTTTTATAGACCACATCATTTTCAACAGCATCAGAGAACATACAATACAAAGTAATCCTTGTCTGATATATAGTAGACGACTTATAATCATCCTTTATCTGGTTTAAAACATTCTGACAATGCATCGGTTTTACATCAGATAATATCATATTGCCGATACACTTCTTTATATTATGTTCAAACCGTTCTTTATAATTTCTGATTGTACCCAGTTCTCTTACTCAAAAATCGGGCTGTATATAAACCGTCTTTTCTCTGGCAAATCCCGACTCCAAGTTCTTTGCCTTTTAAGTCTTTACCCATAAAATCAACTCCTTTCTGCTGTATACCAACAAAAAGAGTTTGATACAATCTAGCATTATAGCATATCTCCTGACATTTTGGAATAATCAAATTGAATTTTCTGCCTGAAAAAAATTTTCATATCGTAATTCTTACCAAAAAGGAGTTTGAATCGAAACTGCTCATTGAACATTTCCAACCTTGTTTAATAAAATCATTACATAGATCAAAGTTTTCAACACCCTCAAAGCCATCAGTTCTTCTCTCCGCAATATATTCCAACCAAAATTGTGAAACTATCCGTTCTCTACTATCATCTTCACTAAATGCAAAATTATAAAGTTTAGGCAGTATTACCATATCATTTATATGTCCCATTTCATGATAAATCGTTTGTCTTAAAAACTTGTATTCTTTATTATTTTCTAATTTTTTTATATCTAAAGAAGGTAATAGTTCATATAATCGTGACGTAACAATGATTTTATGACTATCTACTACTCTTCCATCCGTATCATATTGAAATGTATTTTTGTTTACAAGTTCAACTTCCTCCAAAGTATCAATATTTAATTGAGAACCATATTTATCTAAAATAAGTTCTACTACCTCATTTAAAAAATCATGGAATTTTTGATTATATAAACAATATATTTTCATCCAATAAACTCCTTATTTATAAATAGTTTCAGATTCAAAATCTTATCCGCTTACATTGTTCAACTATGTTTTTGCAAACAATATCTATATTATCAGAAAATAGCGTTGCCTCAGATATTCCTAAGAATTCTAATTTTTTACGAATCTCTGGTTTTCCTTCTTTTTTAACAATGATTCTTTCTTTTATTTGTCTATTATTTTTATCAATAGGCTTTATTATCTTATTAAAACAAAAATCGTCATCACCATATTTTTCTATTTCATTTGGGAATAATATGTAAAAACCCTTTTGTAATTTTTGTCTTTCTATCTGTTCAGTAGCATTCACAAAAATCAAGTCTTGGCAACAATCTTTTATCCATCTGCCTCCACCTTTATTGCTTTCGTTAATAAAAAGACTTCTTTGTTCAGCAAAATATGGTTGTTCAATAACATCTTTAAAAAATAGCGAAAGTGCATGGAAGGTTCCAATTGCAAACTTATACGATTCTGCTATCGCATTAATGACTGGATAATTTGCTCTATCACTATCATTATATTCAAAAGCGAATACTTCTCCATCTTCACTATCATTTATCGAAGCAAAGTATAATGCCACCAATGGATTCAAAGTTACATCTAATAATCTTGTAGGTATTCCATAATGCTGCAGTAAAGATAATAAATCAATCGGTAATAAATCACTTCTAAAAATATGTGGTAACTTATATTTTGCCATTTCTATTAGATTGCGCTCTTGATCCAAAATAGAAATATCACAAGAAAACATCCTATCTCTTCCAATAGAAGGTATTAATTCATATTGTTTGCTCGCTTGTCCCCTAAAGGATAATCCTTTATGATGATTAGCTTTCCAACCATTATTATATGTATCTATATCTTCTTGTATCTTAAAGGATTCATTCAGAAATTCTTCAATTGTTTCTATTTCTTTTATCATAATGACACCTACCCCAAATAAAACTGGACATTTATTTTATTACAAACTTCTAATGTATTCAACAAATCACCTGTTTTAGCGCAAATCTCACAAAAAAATCAGCAAAATCAACACTACCCATTTGGTTCCTACCAGAAATCTTGAAAAACAAGGATTTATGCTGATATAAGGATTGAATCAAAATTATAGATTCTATTTTTCTACTCCATAATGCTCCAATTCATAAATTTTACTTCTTAAAGAATATACACGCCTTTCTTTATCTAAAACCCTACCAGAAGCATCTTTTACATAGCATATTAATTCACTCAAAATGTAACTGACACTTCCACATAAACCATATTTATATGATTGTATTTTGTTTATGTACTTTTGTGCTTCTTTTTTATTTGGTGCATCTAAGGCACAATCTACCAATTGTTCTATTTTCCTGTATTCTTCTAATGTCAATTTTTCTTTCATAACTTTGTATTTCCTTTCAAGTAGAGCTACCTTTGAAACTTTTATATTTCAAATATTAAAACTACTTTCAGAATATTCTTTTTTCATATTCTTTACTCTCCATGCAAGTTCGGCAATAATATCCATACATAAAATCAGTTTCAGATTCATTTCTTTTGTATTGTAATTCGTCTGCTTTCCATGACATATCATATGTCGCTGTGGTTGTAATACCATATCATGACCTTTAGGCGAATACACAATATTTAAAAAATGTCGCAAAACTTTATACCAAATCATAAAACCCTGCGATTGGCTATTCACTATCTGAAGCAACATTCCCTTTTCACTATCCGGCGTACAATTTTGATTGTAACTTATTAAAAGTTCCTGTTTCTCCTTATTAGAAAGTCTATAGAATGTAGATAATTCCTCATATACATCCCTTATCATCCCACTCAACTGAACTGCAAATAAAGAAGCTGAAGAGCCATACTTTCCAAGTCGATATGTTTCAACCCCTTCTTCAATTAACACCACTCGCTCCGAATTAAAGATTTGAACATTTCTAATCCCATCCAAGATATGATCTATATAATCATCATCATAATAATCCAAAATGATTTCACGCATTTCTTTCTTATTGCATTGATTTCCATTTTCTATATAAGATGCCATTAGTCTATCTTGCAATTTTGAATCTACTTCCAGATATAAAGGGAACCCCATTTCATCCGCAATTTTTAAAAACAGACATTTTTCAGACAAATCACCAAATCGTTTAAAGGATTCTATCATATGTAAAGCCATTTGTCTAAAAAGATTATTATTATAACTTGCCAATATAGCACTCAAATTAGATGTCATATTAGTAAAACTTTGTATTAATTTTTCATTCAAATTAATCTGGGGCATTATTGGTAAATTTAATAGATATTTTGAGACTGATTGCGTCTCAATTAATTTCAAATGGCAAAGTTGCATAACTGCCCTTTTTAACTCATTTGCTAATTCATTTGTTCTTGACGGTATCTTTATGTAATCAATTGATTTAGATATTCCTTTGAAATAATTTACATTTACACTGCTTTGAATACGAATTGTAGCATCATAATTCATAACTTACACCTCCGCACATAACCAAACATTTGTTTTCATATGCTTGTAAGTGTATCATAAATTTTTCACAATTGCAACTAAATATTGTATTATCTTTATTTGCATTATACTAAATATGGTATCTTTTCGTTATATATTGTTAATGAATTAACAATGTGTTTTGACTATCAAACTATTTCATCACACCGAACATTGTTAAACTTTTAACCATCAATCCCCCACACCCTAAAATCCCCACAAAATCAAGCCTTCCCACCTCTCCACTCTCAAAATCCATCTCATAAAACCACACTAAAAATTCCCCAAAACCGCTGTAAAATCAATGAAAATCCGAACTCCACGCAAAACACATCATTTCCACCATACATCCCCACGATTCCACAACACCAAAACTGCAATAACCCTTGAAAAATAAAGGTTTCCGGCAGCTTTAACCATATCCACGGAACCAATACTAAATTATTCAAAATATCATACCTGTTCTAGTTGCATGAATTATCTCAATCACCTTATTTCATATGGTTTTACTATGCTTTATACCTTTGGATTACATTTATCTCTCAATCTGCCGAACATATTTCCGAAGTTATATTGTATAATATTCATAGGAATTATATGAAATATATCAAAAAAAGAAACCGTAACCTCTCAGCTACGACCTCATCAAAACTAAATCAATCCCCAATCACACCACAACCTGTATGTACTCCCCGTTATCCGTCTTTTCGCACACATAATCCGATTCCTGGCATAATACCGGAAAAGGCACATCACACACCACATTCATTCCTATAAGGACGCCATCTTCTATCACATACTGCTTTTCATTAGCATCTATAAACCTTTGTGCTTTATCCTTAGTGGGAAAGAACTTAACTCCGAAATATGACCTTGATTTCCCTACATTTGCCGAATTGCCTTCAAAATATACCATCCAAGAATTTTCCATACCCGGCTGATATTTGGCAGCCCTTACGGGTCTTGTCTGATATTCTTTTGCGTTGTCCTGAAACACATTGTTCAACGTGAAATTATGTACATTTTCTAATAGTTCTGTCAATATTCATTCCTCCAATCATATAAGATTCTACTATCTACACTTTTATACTTCTCCGTTTTCCCATGAATTTTCCGCAAAGTATCAAAACTGCTCAACTTTCTTCCTTAATCTCATCCAGATTCGGGTTCATATACCGCATTGTTGTTTTTATACAGGAATGTCCCATCTGGTCAACAATTTCAGGAATGGTAAAGATTCCACTTGATACGGCATTAATTGCCTAAAAATGTCTCAATGTATGTGGCCTGATGTTATATTCATTCGGGCAGCACAGCTTAAATACTCTGTTTATTGTTGTCTGGTTTAATCCGTTGTCCCTTGCTGTTATGAAATAACCATTCCGATTCCACATGATCCGTTTTCTGGAACTCACGGACTGCTGATATAATCTTGCTGTTTACAATTACCATCCTTGCTTTCTCTCGATATTATCTGGTTCCATCAACTCATTAAAACAAATTAACGCCGATAACTTAGAATTGATTGATTTAGGACAAAGATTATTTCCCGAATGTGAATACTTCTTAACGTTCTTCAAATAGCTTTTGTATTCCAGAATATTCTCACGGTACAATTTCTTAAATTCCACATTTCCATAACTGTCATAAAACCACTTGAAAAATTCCTTTGCTGAATTGCTGTATACTTCCACTGTTCTTTCTGATTTTCCATATCTTTTTTGAGTTTTTGACTTTAGATTCATATTTAATACATCTGCAATTTCTACTAATTCTATTGTTGAAAAGTTATCTCTATTCATTTTGTTACTTAGATTTTGTTTTGTAATATTTACTTTTCTGCTAGTTCTACTTGAGAAATGTTTTTATCCCCTAATATATTTTTAATCACATTTGTTACAGACATACTATTCACTCCTTTATTGTTTTCTAAAATAATTATAGTGAATTATGTCTTTTTCTTCAAGTAAACTTGTATATGTAATATCATTTCATTCATACAAACCTATAAGTGAATATCCACGAAATTATAGTACACCTTTTAGTGAATCCCAATATTGTTTTTATAACTTATAGGTGTGCAATAATCATAACAAATCAAACAATCCAAAACAAGCACCTTGCTACGAAAATAAAACTCGTAGCCAAGAACTGAACCTTGACAACAAATGTTTTCAACAATCATGGAAGCATCACGATAAAGCAGTCATAAAAATGGCTGCCGTCAGTGAAATATTGGTATTACAAAAAATCAGGCTTGCGTTGATAATTGAATAGACTTTACACTCTATATGTGATATACTTCTACTTAACAACAATGGAACGATCACACAAGGGGCGTGATATAATATGGCATTAACAAATGAAGATTTACTAGCAATATCTCAACTACTGGATGTTAAATTGAAACCTATTAAAGACGAACAAACAAGGATCAATTTAATTATTGAAAATGAAATCAATCATAACATCAATATGCTTGTTGAAAATTATGTACCGGTAGCTAAACGTTACGAAAAAGCAACGGCTCAAATTGAAGCAATGCAATCTGATATCGAACTATTAAAGAAAGTAGTCACAGAACACAGCGAAAAGCTACAAAAGATATCATAAACAAAACTACATAACCATATCACAACCAAGAGTGTAAGGTCTATTAAATTATCAACGAATCATGAAGTGTTATCACAGCCTATAATGAAAATAGGAGGGGGCTGGCTCCGCTACTGTTTTAGCTTCCTG
>CAJTSH010000039.1:27392-27608 GCA_910578885.1 uncultured Lachnospiraceae bacterium | reverse complement strand
GGTATTTCTGTATTTCCACAAGCAGAACAAAGCAGCAAAATCAAAAATATACATAAACAGGAAATTTTTTTCATACTTTACATAACCTCCGTTTCATTTTTCGATTTATTCATTCTATCACAAGCCCTTTTATAATTCCATTAAATAATGCTTAGGATTTCTTCCTTTCGTTTTTCTCAATCATCATCTGCCTTGCCTGTTCCCTCTGCTCGGTGC
>CAJTSH010000039.1:0-27366 GCA_910578885.1 uncultured Lachnospiraceae bacterium | reverse complement strand
ATATTTCTTCTTGTGTCATCGCTGATAAAAATAATCGCTTTCTCTGCTCCTAACGCTGTACTACTCATACATTTTTCCTCCATTCTTGATGGTTGGCTATAACAAAAAAGGACAGTCCTATTCGTTAGAATAAGATTGTCCTTTAGGCGCTATATTAGGTTGTTCCTCTACATCATCAAGTGTTATTCAGTACCATTGGGTAAAAAATTGATGTACAATTGATGTGCTAACCCTATTTTGATGTACAACAAAAACTCTTTTTAATCCTCAAGAAGTTTCCGTTTTCTCTCAATCATTTCGTCAATTCTTTCTATGAAAGACGCTACATCCTTGACATTTTCGCATCTTTCGATCCGCCCGTCCGGATACACCCTTTTACTGATGGAACCGGCTCCGCAGGCGACAATAGTCTGCTTTTCCTCCATAATCAAGACATTATATACCCCCGCCTTTCCCGGTCTGGCATAGCCCACATTTTCAAAGTTACCCGCCATATTCTTCTGGCGGTACAAATAATAGGGGGATAATCCCATTTCCCCCGCTGCCTTTGCAGTCAGATCAATATGCTCCTTCGTATTGACGATCTTGTAATTCTGATAGTCTTCTTTGAACATCCGAAGCCTTGCGGCTCTTTTTATCGCAAGTGAATGAACGGTGATACTGTCCGGATCAAGCTCCCTTAACCGCTCCATCGTATTTTCCACATCATCAATGCCCTCATCCGGCAGCCCCACGATCAAATCCATATTGATATTGTCAAATCCAAGCTCTCTTGCCAGATAAAAGCTCTCTACCGTCTGTTCTACGGTGTGATGCCTTCCGATTAAATCTAACGTCTCCTGCTTCATGGTCTGCGGATTAATGGAAATTCTGCTGACGTCATGATTTCTTAAGACCTGCAGCTTGTCCCTCGTGATACTGTCGGGACGTCCCGCCTCCACGGTAAATTCCACCAGTTCGGATAAATCAAAGCTGCATTTGATCTTACGTATCAGACGGTCAAGCTGTCCTGCCGTAAGCGTAGTCGGCGTTCCTCCGCCAATGTAGATCGTATTCAGCTTCTTATGCGCAAACTTTACCGCTGTAAAATCTATTTCTTTTTCCAATGCGGTAAGATAATCGTCCATCCGCTCCTTCCAAACTCCCAACGGATAAGACGTGAATGAACAATACAGACAGGTACTCGGACAAAAGGGAATTCCAATGTACAGACTATATCCATTTTCATAATCCAGCTTATGGAGGAGTTCCAGTTCCCGCTTTGCAATTCGGATGCTCAGATCAATCTTCTCATCGGAAGCATAATAGGTATCTTTCATATATCTGGCAATCTCTTCGTCGCTCTTTCCCTCCTCCAAAAGATTCATCGGTATCTTAGTCGGACGGATTCCGGTCAGGTTCCCCCAGGGCAGCTCCTGTCCGGTATATTCGGAAAGCAGCCGATACAGCGCGCGCTTCAGATGGTTCTTGGTTTCTTTCCGATCTGCAAAATCAACGGAAACGCCGCTACGAATCTCTTTGCCGCTCTCCCGAAAGGCAAACGCAATATCATCTATGCCATAGCGTACATCTAACCGCATTTCAGACGCCTCGTCCTCCTGCCGCACTTCTTCCACCGACACATGGACTTCTTCTGCCGGATAAAAAGCCTTTACCAGAGAATGAATATCATATTCAAATTCCGGCTTGTTAAGTCTAACTGTTATCATTTGAAACTCCTATAAAAACGGGTTATACCCTCTCTCATTTCCAATTGTCGTAATCTCGTTATGTCCCGGATACACTTTGATAAAGTCCGCAAGAGGGAGCAGCTTTTCCCGGATGGAGCGAATCAGCGTGGATGCGCTTCCTCCCGGAAAATCTGTTCTGCCTATCGACTCGCAAAACAACGTATCCCCCGAAAAGACTGCCATCTCGTTCGGCAGATAATAGCAGGCTCCTCCCGCCGTATGTCCCGGCGTAAACAATACCTGCACTTTCATTCCGGCAATCTCCAATTCTTCGCCGTCCTTTACAAAGTAATCCGCAGAATATTTCTCGGGATTTCCCATCATAGATCCGGACAGGTTTCTATTGGGATCTTCCATTGTCTCCTTCTCAGCTTCATGCACATAAACGGGAATCCCGTATTTCTCCTTTAGTGCCTCTGCCGCTCCCGCATGGTCAAAATGCCCATGTGTCAAAAGGACAGCCACCGGCTTTACCCCAAGCCCCTCAATCTGCTTTGCAAGCAGATCCGCCTGATCGCCGGGGTCTACCACAAACATTTCCTTCGATTTCTCGTTGATTGCAAAATAGCAGTTTGTACATACTGGTCCGACCACAAACTGCTTTACCGCGAAATTTGCCATACTATCTCCTTACTCAAATATATTTCGGATTACTCATCCCTGTTTTGTTATCGTAACAGTTCATCCTTCGGCTCTCTGTTACGGAATCCGCCCCCCATTCCGAGTTTGCCAGAGACAGAGGGGCGGATTATCGGCAATTTAACTTTATTGGCAGCCTATCAACCGGACGTTCTCTCAATATCAATCACGCTCTCCACCTGACGTATCTTTTCAATCAGGCTGGTCAATTCCTCCTTGCCCTTCGTTTCAAAAGCAACCGATATCGTTGCAATGCCCTGCTTGCTGGTCTTGGAATTAATAGAATTGATATCAATTCCCCGCTCGGTAAGTATCTTCGTAATATCCACCAAAAGCCCGGTACGATTGTTGCCAAAAATCTTAATTTCAGCCAGATAAAGACCGTTGCCGCCCGCTGCCGCATCCCTTTGCCACTCTGCATCAATCAGTCTCGCCCGCTCCAGATCCGATAAATGGATGATATTTACACAGTCCGTACGATGAATGGACACGCCTCTGCCTCTTGTCACAAAGCCCACGATTTCGTCTCCCGGAACAGGACTGCAGCACTTGGAAAAATGCACCGCAACATCATAGATTCCCTTTACGACAATACCGCTTCTGGATTTCACAGGAGCTGCCTTATCCTTATTCTCGGCAGCTAAATGCTCCATCACCTGCTCATCCGTCAACGGAATCGGATGGTCTTTCTTGTATTCCTCCAACATCTTATTGATAATCTGGCCTTCCTTCAAGCCGCCGTGTCCCACAGTTGCCAGCGCCGCATTCCAGTCATGAAAACCGTATTTATGCAAAACCTTCTGCTGGTATTCCGGCTTATTGATTTCGGACAGGTTGATACTCTTCGCCTTACAATACTGCGTCAATAGCTCCTTGCCTCTGGCTATGTTCTCTTCCTTAAATTCACTGCGGTACCACTGGTTAATCTTATTCTTTGCCTGCGTGCTCTTAACGATATTCAGCCAGTCTCTGCTCGGTCCTCTGGAGTTCTGCGAGGTAAGCACCTCAATCCGATCCCCGTTCTGTATCTCATAATCGATAGGAACTAACTTACCGTTGACCTTTGCGCCTATCATTTTATTGCCGACTGCCGAATGAATCGCATAGGCAAAATCTACCGGCGTAGAGCCGGTAGGCAGATTCTTCACATCCCCGGACGGCGTAAAACAGAATACCGTATCGGAAAACAAATCCAGATCGCTCTTAAGCAGGCTCATAAATTCCTTGTTATCCGACATGTCCCGCTGCCACTCTAATATCTGTCGCAGCCAGCTTAATTTCTCTTCCTCAGACTTCGGCGTGCTCTCCACATTTTTTCCGTTATTGCTTGACTCTTTATATTTCCAGTGAGCCGCAATACCATACTCTGCTGTCCGGTGCATCTCATAAGTACGGATCTGGATTTCAAAGGGCTGTCCATTAGGTCCGATCAACGTCGTATGCAAAGACTGATACATATTGGGCTTGGGCATGGCAATATAGTCCTTGAACCGCCCCGGTATCGGCTTATACATCTCATGGATAACGCCCAGAGCCGCATAGCAGTCCCTCACATTTTCCACAATGATTCTAATTGCAAATAAATCATAAATCTGATCCAGTGTCTTATCCTGATTAACCATTTTTTTATAAATGGAAAAGAAATGCTTTGCACGGCCGTCAATATCCGCCTTGATTCCGGCATTGCTGATATGCTCCTTGACCTCTCCCACCAATTTCTGCACATACTCCTCCCGCACGTTTTTGCGGAGCGCCACCTTTTCGACCAGATCATAATATGCCCCAGGCTCAAGATATTTTAGGGAAAGATCGTCTAATTCTATCTTAATCTTAGAGATACCAAGCCGCTGCGCAATCGGGGCATAGATATCCATCGTTTCTCTCGCCTTCTCCCGCTGCTTCTCCGGTCTCATATATTTCAAGGTTCTCATATTGTGCAGGCGGTCTGCAAGTTTTATCAAAATCACACGGATATCCTTCGCCATAGCAAGAAACATCTTCCGTAAATTCTCTGCCTGTACCTCCACCTTATCCGCATCATAGGACAACTGGCCCAGTTTGGTCACGCCGTCCACTAACAGCGCAATCTCATCCGAAAATTCCGTTGCAATCTCTTTCACCGTCATTACAGTGTCTTCCACCACATCATGAAGAAGACCTGCAACAATTGTCTCCTTATCCAGCTCCAGCTCAGCCAAAATAATACCCACACACAACGGATGGATAATATAAGCTTCTCCGGACTTGCGCACCTGTCCCTCGTGAGCCTCATACGCTATGCGATATGCCTTCTCTATCAAAGAAATATCTGTAGAGGGATGATATTTGCGCACACTGGCAATCAATTCTTCATATAAGCTCTCCGGACTCACGAATTCCTTCATTGTCTTTATATTATCAGACTTGGAAATCAGAGCTTTTTCCATTTCTTCAATTTCTTTTACTGAGATATCTGCCATAAGACTCACCAACTTTTCCCGAATTTGTGTGTTTTTTCTCTGGTTTTTCTATAATTTATCATTATAATAAATAATAGCGTAAATTGCAAATGTGAAAGGAGACAAAATCATGGCAAATCCGACGCTTCTTTTTTATAATTTAGACAATGAAACAGGAAAAAAATTAAAATTCCTCTGCCTGAAGCACAAAATCAAAATTCGGGTCGTGCAAAAATCTCAATATCTAGCTCCCATCGGCAGCCTCATAGGGCTTATATCACCCGAAAATGCGGCAGACAAGGAAGACTCTTGTGCCAAGCAGCAGGACTTCAACGATGAAATGCTTGTTTTCTGCGGATTTCCCAATCAATTGTTGGACGCCTTTTTACTGGAATTTAAAAAGAACCGCATTCCACGTATTGCATTGAAAGCGGTTCTCACCGAACAGAATCTTTTATGGAACTCTTATGTACTCCATGACGAACTGGAAAAAGAACATCAGACTATCACACAGCAATCTCATAAGAACTAACAAACGTCTCACCGGCCTCCAATTCCATCTCACCGGCACGTTCTTCAATCGTTCCGGTAAAATCAATATCGTCACATCTGCCATACCAAGGCTCAATGGCGGCATAAGGTGCATTTTTCCCTTCTGCCGACCACAGCCCTGCCATCGGCGCATCAAAGCTCACAGTCACGTAATTATTTCCCTGCGGATCAAACAGGGAAATCTGCTGTGTCTCATTTCCTGTCAAAATATAGGTGCTGGTGTCAAAGAAATCCGGCGTAAACCTTATCCGTCCGTTTTCCAGCTCCATTATATGTTCCTCGCGTAAAAACAAGCCGGTTTCCCCGTCATTGCGGTAAAATCTCAGATTTCCTTCTTTGTGGAAGTCATACCCATAACCGGTCTTATCTGCTTCTCCATGAATCGGACATGTAAAACAGGGATGCCCGCCGAAAGAATAATACATCTTCTTCGTATCCCGGTTCGTAATTTTCCAAGTAACTTTCAGCTTTCTTCCTGATAAAGCATATGCAATCTCTATTGCGAACCGAAACGGATAAATCTGAAGCGTCTCTTCATCAGCTTCTACAAAAAAGCTCAATTCACAATCGCTTTTTGTTTCTACAGACCACTCCATATCCCGGACAAAACCATGCTGTCCCATCTCGTATTCCCTGCCCGCATATCGGTATTTCTTGTTCCTCAGACCGCCTACAATCGGAAACAGGTTCGGCGAAGTGCGCTGATAGTATTTCGGGTCGGCGCACCACATATAATCAACCTTCGTTCTCTTGTCCTGCATGGACTTCAGTTCCGCTCCAAGTGATTCTACTTCTATGCGGATTTCTTCATTTTCAATGATATAACGCATATTCTTTCAGCCTCTTTTCTGTTGCTCATAATCAGCAAGCCTTCCATGTTCCAGCTCATGCACCTCATCACACAGCACTGCAATATCCTCCGAAGAATGCGATGCAATCAGAATTGTCTTGCCTTGCTTTTTCAATTGTAACAGATATTTCCTCATATCCGCAACCCCTTCCTTATCAAGACCGTTCATCGGCTCATCCAAAACCAGAAGCTGCGGCTCCTCCATAACTGCCTGCGCAAGACCTAGCCGCTGCCGCATACCTAGACTGTACTTTCTTACAGGACGCCTTAGCTTCGGATCCAGCCCAACCAGCCGCATCACCGCTTCTATTTCATCCTTTCCGATCTTGCGCTTTAAATCCGCCAGAATCTTAAGATTCTGATACCCGCTCCGATACGGTAGAAATTCCGGCGTCTCTATCACCACTCCCGTCTGCTCCGGAAAATCGCAGTCCTTTCCGATTATTTTCTCATTTACAATAATTTCTCCCTCCGTAGGATGCATAAAACCACAGATACATTTCATAAGCACCGTCTTCCCGCTGCCATTCCTTCCTACCAGCCCGTAAATCCTTCCGCGCTCCATTTTAAGACTTATATTTTCCAAAAGTATCTGATTCTTTATTTTTAAAGACACATTATTCACTTCCACGACCATGCTATTGTCCTCCCATAGGAATTTTCTTCATCAGCATTACATCCACCGATACCAGTATTGTAATCAATACTGCAAAATAGATATAAGACATCCCTATGCCCAAGTTTTTTTCTGCCAAAAATCCATTAAAATGCAATGCAAAATTCGTGTGCGGCATTGGAAATATCCACTTCAGTTTTCCCGCCCCATTATGAATCATCGGCGCTGCCATCAAGGTAATCCCAACGCTTAGGAGCATCCCGATCAGGCTCTTTTTCATCAGGGCAAATGTCATCTGAAGCAGCGCCACAGTCAAAAGCATACATACCATCAGGCAAAGCGAATGCAAGAAAACCGAAAGCGGACTGCCATGCGTCATCATATCGCTCCTTAGAAAATAACCGGCATTTTCCATGTACTCCTCCGGATACTGCATATGGAAATCCAGCATATAACTGCCCCAGCCATTTGTCCAGCTAATATAGCGGCACATATAGGCAATCAGACCGAACAGAATAAGAAGAATATACGATACCGCCGCCGCACAGACAAATAGCATCTCTCCGAGCAGCCACTGTGTCCTGGAAATACGGATAAGCGAAAAATAGTTAAAGCTCTGACGCGAAGGAAACCCTGACATGAGAACCATAAAAACCAACGGAATTACAAGGCTATAAGATTCTACATCCGTAAGCAGTAGATACGGCTCCATAAAAGAGAGCTTCAGCCCCGACGCTTCACAAAGCCTGCGCACCGGTTCCATAAGCGATTCACTGATATAAATAATGGCGAACAATACCACAATTATTTTGGAATTCAGGACAAACAGCCTGAACTCCCCCCGGGCAACCTGCAGAATCCCTTTAAACATTTTTCCGGCACCTCCTTTTCACCACATGAAAAAATACTGCGAACATCGCGCAGATCTCCAAAAGCAAAAGCAGGTAGAACCAGATAAGAGCCGCTCCTGTCAGTGACTCAAACATAAGGTACAGCTTTGAATACCTTGGAAGGTTCACAAGCCCCCACACGGCATGCCATAGTCCCATACCATCGGGGTTTCTCCGATACACAGAAACCTCAATATGAAAGATGAGGTAGGAACACAACATCGGCAGCCCGAACACAAAATACATGTCGCGGACAAAGGACGCCACCAATAAGACAAACATTGAAATCAATGCTGCCGTCAACAGCAAATTTGCCCACTGCCAGAACAGCCTCACCAGATCTATGCCATTCTGCGCCAGATATTCCTCCGGATAGTTCCGGACATTTGGAAACCTTAAGACAACCAGACCGGCAAACATCAGATATCCAAACAGACAGACGCCCATACCGGTCAGACCTGCGGCAATAAATTTCATCAGACTATAAGCCTTCACGGACATTCTTGAGATCATAAAATAGTATTCGCCGCTGTAATATTCTTCCATAAAAGCCGATACTGAAGGAAAGGAAAAAATACAGATAATCAGCAGTGAAAACCACATGGAACTGTCATAGTTACACAAAATCTCATAGGATGAGAACGCCGTGTTTTCGTACATCTGCGCTTCCCATTTTCTTGAAAAAAGCAGTTCCAGAATAGAGTCATTCTGATATTGCATGCCATCATAATACGATACTTCCGATAATAAACATGTGAATAAGAACAAGAGGACTGCCAGCCAGAAGCGCATGCTTTTCATGTATACAAAGGTCTGTCCTATCATCTGCCTTCCCGTTTTACGCATATCTGTCTCTCACTTCCCCCGTCACCACATCTACCTCAATCAAAATCCGATTGTACTGCTGGATTCCCTCATTTGAAAGCTCGAACTGCCAGACCGGGCGGATATGCGTCATGCCATACCCCTTCTCCGGATCATAATCCGTGTAACAAACATACCGTAAATCCGTCTTTTTAACCTCAAATACAAAATCCTGGCTCAGATGTTCACTTGCAAGCTTTACCGCATCTTCATATCCTACCTCTACGGATACCTCTTTTTTCGTATCCGGCTCCCTGTAAAGTGTACAGCCCCAGATGTAGTCCACCGATTCAGATGTCAACATCATACAACCAATTGTATTTCCAAAATATTGATAAGAGGAATCCTCTGAATGCGCCTCTTCCGTATCAACCAAAATTCCTTGATAATACAGTTCGATTGTAAAATAATATCCATAATTCTCACCAAATTGATAGACGTCCACATTCCGCACCTTATATTCCATGCCCGGAACATACAAGTTCGGGAGATTTCTATCCTCCGTCAGAAATTCCTTCTCTATATAATCCACCGCATCGTTAAGCGCCGTTTCCTTCTCGTCCAAACGGTATGTTACTCCGTCCAGCGAATCCTGTCCAATCTGATAAGACGCCGTCACATTTCCAGAAAACTGCGGCCGCCACGCAAATTTATAATCATCCATAGATTCTCCTGTAATCCGCGCTGCGGTATCTACATGATACATCTCAAACATTCCCGACTGCATGATATCTATATGGCAGTCGTCCGCATAATAATGCAGATATCGGATGGCGGAATAATCTTTCTGCCGCCCGATTGGCTTGTACTTTAACTCTCCATCCTTCGAAGCCACATCACATACAATTTCACGGTCCAGATCCAGTTCGTCCAAGCTGCGGTTCCCATAAGCACAGATCAATGCCGGGAAATCTGTATAAATCTTTTTGTCATCCCATGTACCCAAATCTATATCCATCTGATAAACCGTCTCTTCCGGTATTGTCACTTCCTTAATCTGAGACAAGTCCAGATTTTTATATTCCTTATTATTCTCTGATGTACAACCCATAAGCAGCATGCACGACATTGCAAATACCAGCGCCAGCCTTCTATATTTCTTCATCCTTTCCTCCTTAATTATAGCGAGGGTGCCCTACAACAGTGAATACGGCACCCTCGTTGTTTCGTTACCGATTAATGGAAATTGTTCCGTTCTTTCAAACATCTTAACTATTATGCTGCAATAACATTTCTTCTACCCTCCCCTCCCATCGTCTTACAACTCCATTATCCAAATTCCGCCCCAATATTCAATAGGGTTTGCAGAATTGTCCCATTTTTTGCAGAAAAAGTTCTTTCCTCGGCGTCCGTTCTATCGCAGCCTTCATACATTCCTGTAAATCAGCTTCAAAGCTTTCGGCGCCCTTAAGCAGATACCAGTTTGCATTTACCTTATATCCCTCTATAGCATAATGGTTTGATTCCGCAACGAAAACAAGGAATAGAGTTTCAGAATGCAGCCGAATCCACCGGGCTGTTTCCAAACCATCTATTCCCTTCTTATTGACATCAAGAAACACCACATCATAACTCACAAGCCCTGCTTGCCTCTCCAATAATGCACTGTCTGAATCAAATATATCTATTTTGCAGGACAATCCATGTGCTGTCAGATATCTGTATACCATTCCCATAAGCTTCTCGCCGTATAATTTCTCATCCTCACATATTGCTATATGTAACATATGTTCCCCTTTTATCCTTTCCTGATTTGTTCTGATACTTATTATTTATTAGTATATCCCTTTCTAAAGGATTTTTCAACTAATAAACAGATCAGCCGCAAACCGTATTGTACATCTGGCATACGGCAAAACTTACTCCTTAGTTTCCGCTTTTTTCAATGCATCCTTAATGGCATTCAACAGCACCATCGAAGTATACTGATTGTCGTCCGCAAAGGTAATATTGTCTGTAGACTGCGACGCACAGACCTGTTCACTGATACTTTCTAACGCCGGCTCCATCAAAGGATACATGGTGGAAACTGTTTCATCCAGGTTTTTCAAGGATATGGAGTTGATATGGTTCGCATCCACTACTACCTCCACATCAATGGTACTGTCGTTAAATGTAATGGAGGACGTATATACTCCTGCCACATATTTCATCGTCTCTTTTGTCGCATCATCTTTTTTGTCTGGCAGGAACATGTAAACCAGCAAGAGCACCAGCAATATTCCTAAAACCACAAACACCACCGTGTAAATCAGTTCCTTCATATGAAGCACTACTATCTTTGTTTTTGAACTCATGGAAGCCCTCCCACCCTATCATTTTATTTCATTTTATGAAAGGTGGACATACAATATGCCAGAAATAGATTTTTTGTTACGGTTCTGCCTGCAGCTGTTACCAACTTTTGTTACTATTCACGGCTCAGGAATGCGCATTTACTGCGCATTCCGTATGAACATGATTCAAGTTCGGGGCGATTTTTGCATAGCAAAACTTTCAATATCGCCCCGAACCGTTACTATGAGCGGCTCCTGAGCCGTGAATAGTAACCAACTTTTTCATTTTTTTCTATTTTCCTGTTGACAAAACCCCATTCATATTGTATTATATCAAATGTGTCTGACAGACATCACAACATATGCGATAGTGGCGTAGTTGGTAACGCGCGACCTTGCCAAGGTCGAGACCGCGGGTTCGAGCCCCGTCTATCGCTCTTATAGAAAAAGAACTTTCAGAGCTTTCTGAAAGTTCTTTTTTGTCTGCTTTTATTTTCGATGTTGCATGAAATCTGCATATATACCATATATTTTTTGATTTTTTTGCTCTTTTTTATCCTATCTTGCGCAACTCCTTCTCCGCTCTTGCAATTCATTTTTTCTGTGTTATGATGAGAATGTAGGAATTTTCTTTTTCAAATTGATTTCGGAACGTGCTTTCAAATTCGAAATCAAGGTTTATTGGGAAAGACAACTCTCAATAACCGCGTATTATTACTCTCTCCTATGTAATAATAATCACACACATAAAAACCCTTTCGGAAACTCCCCATATTCCGGAAGGGTTTTTATATGATTCAAAACCTGTTTTCTTATACCGGCTGATTTACGATACCGATAAAAAGCGGAAATCCGGCGTCATTCGTAATTGCAAATAAAAACGGACGATCAAGCACAAAATCTACCTCATCTTCAGGCATTCCGCTCCCGCTTGCCTCCATAACCGTAAATGCCGCCGCCGTACAGCCCTCCTCATCTACCACAACCCTTGCCGCATGCTCCGCTTCGGAAACATAGATTTCGTCTGTCTCCTTTGTCATAGAAGAAAAATCAGAAATCTCTGCATCAAATATATCGGTAATTCCTAAATTCTCCAACCCCTTGATGATATCTAAATCCGATGCCGCGTCAAACTTCGGCATGGAAAGATTGATTTGCGTAAATGAATTGTTTTTCCATTCTCCCCCTGCCAGCATCATTTCCGACAATTCGTCATCCAAAAGCAGATCATCTATCGTTACCCCTTCATCCGGCAAAATCAACCACATATCCCCGGCATCTTCCAACCCCTTCGCCATAGCAGAAAACTTTTCCCCCCAATAATAGGACTGGATATTTGTCTGATGCATAAATTCACAGACCATATCCCCGCCCTCGGCATGGAAAGTCCCCTCCTTTGTATTTTGGGGCAAAAATTCATCATACCATCTCGCCTGAAAATAAACCGTACTTGCCAATGCCAAAATTGTATCCGTATCAAACCCAATTCCTTCCGCTTGCTCCTTAAGTAAATCCCCTGTCTGATCGTTCAGCCAGCTTTGCAGCATCTTGTTAAAATCTGATGATCCCATCTTGCCCTGATAGGAAGAAGCGTAATAATTCTCCGCCAACATATCCATGACAGAACGTTCAAAATCCACCCCCTCATTCAGCCATAGAGAATTGGCAAGAACGCTCGTCACAGCCCCATCTCTGCAATAGCTGGCATTCCAAATCGCAGACGCCTGCGTCCGTAGTTTTTCAATTGAATCCGCTCCCAACAATTCCAATATCTGCCCCCGGCTGTTTCCGTCGGTAAGCTCCGCAAGCATACTCAACGCCATATAGATATTCAGCGGTGAATAGACACGGTTTTCTCCGTTTGCATCGGACAGAAATTGCCGCATTGTAGCAGTCCAGAATCCGTCCAGCCCATCTTCGCCGGCAATTGGCTCCATTCTCGCTCTGCGGCTCTCCCACCAATTTTCAAACTGCTCCTGATATGCATCATAATCAATCTCCCCCGTCTTTTCATCCACAAATGCCATCTCATCCGGATAAGGCGTCATTGTTGGATATTCCGCTTCGGCAATCGCATACACATACTCCACGCCCTTATCTTCCGGACCTTTTATACCACTCAGCACACCTGCCGTAATCAGGCACAAGCTGACCGCTGCCGCAGCCAATCCCCGAACCAAACGCCTTCTTTTCTTACGCCTTGTTCTGACTGTCTGAGCAGAAGTTATCAGTTCCTCATCAATCAACCCAATAGCATCACTGATTTTTTCTGGCTTCATATGGCGAATCCCTCCTTTTCCAAATGCTCTTTCAGACCGCATCGCATGCGGTAGAGCATACTCTTGATTTTCGATTCGCTTACACCGTAGTAAGCCGCAATCTCCCTGATTGAATCCATGAAGAAATATCTGCATAGGAATACATTGCGCATTTCTACTGACGATAAGCGAAGATAGGCGCTGATTGCATCCGCCAGCATCTGAAGCTCAACCGTTTGCCAAGGAGTGCTCCCATCTGTTATACACTCCTCCAGCTCTGAAAGAGAGATGGCATATTGCGATGCGCGCCGCTTCATGCTATTTCGTTTCCGATAAATGTCAATAGACACCTGACGGATAATCTTGCCGAGATAGGTAGAAAGTACGGCTGGTTTATGCGGCGGCATGGAATTCCATGCCTTTAGATAAGTGTCATTCACACTTTCCTTGCTGTCCTCTGCATCTGCAAGAATGTGATATGCAATCTTTGTCAGATAGCGTTCGTACTTCTTTTCTGTCTCATGTATTGCCCTTTCCTCTCTCTGCCAATACAGATCCACAATCCTTTGATCTTCCATTCCTGCGCTCTCCTTTGCTCTTTTGTATCCCTTCATTCTATATCCCGTAAAAGTTCGCCAACGGTTGCATATAAATAAAAAAAGAGTCCGGCAAAGCCGGATTCTTTTTTATTTTCCAAGCGTCTTGTTGCGGTATTCATTCGCAGAGACGCCTTCCTGCTTTTTGAACACCCTTGAGAAATGCGCCAAATCCAGAAATCCCACCTGTTCCGAGATATCTCCGATTCTAAGAGATGGGTCTACCAATAATTTCTTCGCCGCCTCAATCCGCACATGATTTAAAATCTCCGAGAAGCTCTGCCCCACATGACGGTTCAGCAGCTTACTTAAATGCCACTGACTGACGTATGTCTTTTCCGCCACCTCACCAAGAGTCAGCTTATGATCGTAGTTCGCTTCTATGTAACTCATGGCATTCTTTACAATAAAACTGGAAGACGCATTTTCATGCCCCAAATCCTCTGTATTCCCATCTTCAGAATGCTCATCGCCCAAAATCCCCTTCTTTTTTAGATTCTCGCACATCGCACTGATTGCTTCCTCTAGCTCATCCATATTGGAAGGCTTTAGCAGAAATCGTGTAACGCCCAGCCGAATCGCAGCCTGCGCATAATCAAAATCACGGAATCCTGTCAGAATACTGACTTCCAGATTTGCAAACTCAGACTTGACTGCCGCAATCATCTGAAGACCGTCCATTTCTGGCATACAGATATCCAAGAACACCATATGCGGCTTGTACTCCTCAATCAAGCGTTTTCCCGTCATACCGTCGTTTGCCGTTGCCACCACCTCGCAATTCCACTTCTCCCAAGGAATACTTCTAGACAACCCCTCTACAATAATCGGCTCGTCATCAATAATCATTACCTTATACATTTGTAAGTCCCCCATTCTCTTCCCCTTCCCACTGACGCTCCTCCAGCAGACCAAGCGCTTTCAAAAATAGACAAATCGACGATGCTGCCTGCATCGCCGATTTTTATTATTCTTTACTATAATTTTAGCCCTTAACTGCACCTGCTGTCAATCCTTTTATGATATTCTTCTGCAAGAAACAGTATACAATGAGTACCGGTACGATAATAAGCGCTACGGACGCCGCCATCAGACCGAAGTCTGTTCCGTACTGGGAACTGATCCGCTCTAACAATGTAGAAATCGGAAATCTTTTAGGATCATCAATCATAATCTTCTGTACAAACAAATCGTTGTAGGACCACAGGAAACTGAAAATTGCTACTGTGGACAAGGATGGCTTACACAGCGGAACAATAATTCTGAAAAACACTTGAAATACATTTGCGCCTTCCATGTAAGCAGCTTCCTCCATCTCAATCGGGATACTGTTCATAAACCCAATCATAACGATAGTCGCAAAGCTCAAATTACCTGCAATCTGCGGAAGGATAACCGCAAAATTTGTATTGAGCAGCTTCCAGGAAACCATCATACGGAACACCGGAATGATAGTGGAGAACACCGGAAACATCAGGCTGGCAACCAAAAGGCTGTTTAAAATCTTCTTTCCCTTGAAATCATATCGGCTAATTGCAAAGGAAAGAAATGCCGATAATATCATAACGCCTATGGTTACGCTGCAAGATATAAGCAAACTATGCTTGTAAGCATTTAACACGTTCAGCTGTGAAAAAGCATTCTCATAATTTCCCCAAGTAAATTCCTTCGGCAATGCAAACGATGAATTCAAGACTTCTGCGGAGGGCTTTACGGAATTCAGCAATACCCATATAAACGGGAAAATTGTTGTTATTGCCCAAAAAATCAAAATAAAGTATACGACAATCGTTCCGATTTTTATCGGCCTTCTGTTTCTAGGCTTTTCTTCTCTGTACATGCTTCTTCCTCCTCCTCTCTTCTTTCTCTTCTCTGCTCTCTGTAATAAATCCGACTCCCTTTGATACGATAACTCCAAAGATAACGATGATAAGCGCTAATACAGAACCATAATCATAATTATTTAATGCAAAGCTTGTTTGATACATGTAAGTTCCGAGGAAATGCGTTATTCCCTGCGGAGCCCCGTTCGGAGCTATAACCCACGGCAAATCGAACACCTTTAACGCTCCAGTCACCGCTAATGTTACGGAAGTCATTAAAACTGGCTTAATCATCGGCAACGTAATGTAAAATACCTGTTTAAATTTGCTACATCCGTCAATGGCTGCCGCTTCGTATATATCATCAGAGATATCACTCAATCCTGTCAAAATAATTACAAAGTAGAAACCTACATAGCTCCAGAGTGTCGGTATACAAATCATAATAAATGCGGTACTCGGCTGCAGCCAGTTCACCGGATCTTTGCCAAGTGACTCCAAAATCTGATTGAGCATACCGCCATTATAATTATAGAACAGTTTGAACAGCAAACCGATTGCTGTTGCAGAGATTACAATCGGAAAGAAATACACAGTACGGAATACCTGCTGTAATTTCTTAATCTGGGATACCATAACAGCTAAAACAAAGGCAATTCCCACTTCAAATATTACCGTCAGCACCATCATTTTAAATGAGTTGAGAATCGCAATCCGAAGATCCGTATCGGTCAACAATTTCTTGTAATTTTCAAGCCCAATAAATCGCCACTTTGTTCCCGGCAATTCTACGATTGTCGTCATATCATACAAGCTGTTTTTGATGTTCTCAATAAACGGTATATAAAGAAAGAGTAGCATAAATATCAAGCTTGGAACTACAAATATAAGCAACGGCCATTTCTTCTTATATAACATCCTTCTTCCACCTTTCTTATTTCCTTATTTTCTCTCTCCAATGATTCTAAGGATTATTTTTGTATAAAAAACAGAGGGAGCGGTAGAGGTAAAGCCCCCTCTGTCTTCGGTTACTTCTTAATAGCTATTTCCGTATGAATTACTCTGTTGCCGCTTCTGATGCAGAAGCTCCGTTACGGTAAATCTCTAACGCTTCATTGATTGCATCCTCTGCAGACATACTACCAACAGATATCTTTACAATATTGGATACAAGTGAACTATAAGCTGCGCTTCCAAGTCTTCCATCGGTAGGAGAACTAACTGAAGACGCTGCATTTGTATACTGCATTGCGCTCAACGCCATCGGAGTCATTCCGTCAATTGAGTCAACTTCTACTGCTGCTTTTGAAATCGCGCCTGTTATTTCCCAGTATCTCTGAACAGCGGATTTGCATGTATGAGCTTCTACGAATTTTACTGCTGCTTCTCTCTTGTCCGGATCATCCCATGCTTTCTTTGTGATATAGAAACCGCTGGTGATACCGCCGATCATTGCGCCAGCCTTTGCCTTCTGACCGTCAAGTCCAGGGAATGCGATAACAACCGTATTGTCTGTATCCTCAATCTGACCTGCATACCAGGAACCTTCTAACTGCATAGCTGCTTTCTTGTCGCGGAACAACTGACCAACATAAGCATCGTCAACTGTATCAGTATCTTCTGGGAATGCACCCATATCTCTTAATGTCTTAAATGTTTCAAGTCCTTTTACCCATCCTTCCGGAGCTGTCTCAGGAATAGATGTATACTCCTCTTCGCCTGCAGCGTATAACATCATGAACTCAATCCAGTAGTGAGGTACGTTATTCAAAGAACATGCGATTGGAATAATGCCGTTCTCTTTGAAAGTCTCAATTGCCGTTGTCAGGGAAGCCCAATCAGTCGGAAGCTCCAGATTGTACTGGTCAAACAAATCCTTGTTACAGAAAAGCCCTTCCCAGAAACCTGTTGTAGGAACCGCTCTCTGCACGCCATCCGTATTTGTTATAGCCTCTAATGAAGAATCCAACGTGTCCTGTGCGTACTCTGGATACTCTGCTCTGATTTCATCCAGAGTAACAAATTTGCCCGTTGCAACAATTGCGTCTGCCGTTGCATCCGTAAAGTACTGGATTACGTCCGGTTCATTTCCTGCTGAAAAGCTTGTTGCCACAGAAGCTTTCCAATCCTCATCAGAGGTCTGTGAGTTATCTTCGATTGTAACATGGCTGTTTGCTTCCATGAACTCTTCGTTGATTGCCTGATAAACCTCTGCGTTCGGGTCAGTTCCGCCAAACATGGAAACCGTCTTAAGCGTTACAGGATTTGCAGATGCTTCCTGATTATCATCACCACTCTTGTCATCATTTCCAGCATTGCTCTCTGTACTTGGTGTCTTAGAATCCCCGCTTGTGTCCTTCTTGCCATCATTGTTGCCACATCCAGCTAATAACGAAGCTGCCATTGCTGCTACCAGTAATACTGATAATACTTTGTTTTTCATAATATGTATCCTCCTTATTATTTGTTAGTAAATATGGATTTGTTTTACTATGGTTATATTATACGTGCAGTTTCCCCAAAAAGCATTAGACCTACTTGACATTATTTGTTTAATCTTGCCATCTATGTCAAGTAAATGCAAATATTGCTCTGTATTTCTGACCAATTTCTTCTTTTTACCGTCCGGCTTTCTAATTACTCCTACAATCCCTTCTCCAAAACATACGGAATTGTGATAGTAGATACCGTCCTGTCATCCTCCCCCTGCTTGATTTCCAATCCATATTCTTCCCCATATACCAACTTAATTCTTTGATTTACATTGCGGATACCAATCGAGGTATGATATCCCTGTCTGACCGGAATTTTAGAATCATCTCCGGCAAGCATTGCCTCAATCCGCGCCTTATCCTCTTCAGACAACGGCTTTCCGCTGTTAATCACTCGAAGGTACACCTTCTCTTCATCATGAAAGACCTTCAGCTCAATCCTGCCGTTTTTCACTGCCTCCACTCCATGTACAATCGCATTCTCCACGATAGGCTGTAAAATCAACGGCGGTACTTTCGTGCGCAAAATATCATCATCAATTTCCCGATCAATTTGAAGACGCTGTCCAAACCTCATGGACATAATGTAAAAGTAAGCGTCTGTACAATGCAGCTCCTCCGAAAGCCAAATTTCCTTTACATTTGCCCGGTTCATCCTGTAATCCAGTACCGTTCCCAAAGATTCAATCATCTTTGACACCACCGTATCCCCGGACATACGCGCCTGCCAGTTCATCATCTCTAAGGTATTATTCAAAAAATGCGGATTGATCTGCGCCTGAAGCGCCTGTATCTGCGCATCCTTTCTCGCAAGTTTTTCTGTATACACTGAATCAATCAGGTTCTTAACCTGAATAGACATATGGTTAAAATACTCCATCAAATGAGCAAATTCCTGATTCGGCATACTTGCATCCGAAATGACATAGCCGATCTCTCCGTCCGCCATCTTCTTAGAAGCATCTACAAGCTTCCGGATAGGACTTTGTATCTGCTTTCGTAAAAACAGGATAGCATAGAATATCAGCGGAAGGAATAACAGCATCATAATTGCCACAATCTCATAGACGGAATAAAGACTGGAGTACAATTCCTGCTTTGCACTCGTTACAATCATGCCAATATGATAGTTGTCACATTTTTTTTCATAGAGATAAGCATTGTACCGAAAACTGCCCATCTTCTGGAACACTCTATCCCTTCTTCCATCATATTTCTCTCCCAGACTCTTAAACAGTTCTTTCTGTTCTTTTGACAATTTCTCCTCATCATAAAAAACAATACGATCCTCTCTGTCAGATATGCAGATTGCCATACTTTCCTGCAATTCCCCGGAAATCCCATGAAAAATTTTATTCCAGTTCAACTCCACTACAAGCGTTCCATACCTCTCAAACCTAGATGTAGTGTATAAGTTACGGATAATATAGATTCTTCCATCGTACACCTTTACCATTGCATAAGACGAATCCTCGTCCAGTATTTCCCGGATATTATCTTGCGTATTCTCCACATAATCCGTATACGCCCTTCCTTCTCTGGAGCTGTAGCAATCAGGATTCTCGCTGCCCACAAGATAAAATGCGTACATATTAAACCGCTCGTCCAAATAAAATTTGCCCCTAAGGCTTCCATTGATATTTTGCAAAAAATCACTTTTCCCTAGCGAGCTGCGCTTATAATTTTCCCAATTATTCTCCCATACCTTTTCATACGAAGGCTTCTGACAGAGACTGATTGCTTCGTCAATACGAATTGCTATGACGGAAGATGCATTTTCCATTTCCTTTTCCATCAGATTTTCCGCTTTCGTTATAATTCCATCCCGGTATGAAATCATGGTAAAAGTAAAAAATACCACAATCGGCACTGCCCAGCATAAAATCATAAACGCCAGCAGACGCTTGTTCAGGGATTTCGGCTCGTTATCATTTCTTCTTCGCAGATTTACTTTCATTTGTTTCCTCCGTAATGCCTTCGCAACGTAATATCTAATGTTATTTTATCATATGCTCATTCCTCGCACAATCCCACGAAAAAAGGCACCGGCCCGGCAGGATAAACACGATAATATTTGAATCACTTTCATTATTTTACGAATAAGCTTGAGGAACTTTTCTAAAATTTCGTGATAAGGTAATGTGGATGTGTGTTTATCCTGCCGGACCGGCGCCCGGCTATTCTATTGTATATCGAATTATCTTTTTATTTTAAGTCTAAAAATGTTTCATAAATTTTACAGATTTCTTCCGCCTCTTCCACTGTAGGCATCTCACAGAAAATACGAATCAATGGCTCTGTACCGGAAAATCTTGCAATGACCCAGCCGCCGTTTGCGAAATATACCTTGCTTCCGTCCAGATAGGATACATGGTCAATCTCAGAAGGAAGCTTGGGAAGCTGCTTTTCTTCCATGAGGACGCGGAATACCTGCTCCTTCTTCTCCTGTGAGAATTTGTAATCCCTTTCTTCCATATGGATGCTGCCGCACTCCGTATGGATATCCTCCATAATTTCAGACAGCTTTTTACCTGTCACCGCAATCATCTCAATTAACAGCGCAGCCGCATAGATGCCATCCTTTCCGTTGATATGACCGTGCACGGTCAGACCACCCGAGGACTCTCCTCCGATGATTGCCCCGGTCTCCTGCATTTTGGCGGAAATATATTTGAATCCAACCGGAACCTCATAGCAGCTCTCACCGAATTCCTTGGCAACTTTATCAAGCATGTGTGTGGTTGCAATGTTTCTTACCACCGGACCATGCCAGCCCTTGAATTTTACAAGGTAATAATACAGCAGCACCAGAATATCATTTGGATGCAGGAAATTTCCCTTGTCATCAATAACGCCGATACGGTCTGCGTCACCGTCCGTCGCAATACCGATATCACACTTTTTCTCCAATACATAATTCTGCAGAGTATGAAGCGTGGATGCTGTCGGAGCCGGAAGCTTTCCGCCAAACAGCGTATCATGGCGGTCATGAATTGTATCCACCTCGCACCTAGCGGTCAGAAGTATCGTCTTTAAGGATGTTTCGCTCACACCGTACATCGGATCTAACGCTACCTTCAAACCGGCGCCGCGGATTGCTTCCATATTTACAGACGCAATGATATTGTCCAGATATTCGTTCAGCGGATAAATTTCTTCAATGTAACCTGCCGCCTTTCCGTCTTCATATTCTACGGACATAACCTGACTCTCTTCGATATCAGAAATATAGTCCTCAATATCTTTGGTCTGTATCTCATCCGCATCCCTGCCGCCTGCAGTAAATACTTTGACGCCATTATAAATTGCGGGGTTATGGCTTGCCGTTACCATCATTCCATATGGGAAGTCATGCTTCATAACATAATACATGATCAACGGCGTCGGTGAGGACTTGTTAATCAGATATGCCTTGATATGTGCTGCCGCAAACACCTGCGCCGCCCACTGCATAGCTTCTTTTGAAAGGAATCTTCTGTCGTATCCCATGACGATACCGTTTTCCGACACGCCTTCGCTTTTCATTTTATTTACCAGCCCTTGTGCTAAAAGCTGTATATTAGCTTTTGTAAACTCATCTCCAATAATGGCTCTCCAACCGCCGGTTCCAAATTTAATCATCGCTATCCTTCCTTTCTTCCTAGCCCATCACTACGGTTACTTCATGCTCTGTGCCTGCCTGCTGCACCGGAATCTTATCTACCTGCTTACCGTCAAGATAGATTTCCTTCACGCCTTTCATAACTCCGTCCGGATTTTTCACCTGAATCTTAAAGGACGCATCACGCCAGATCCGGCTCACTTCAAACTCCTTCCAATCTGCCGGAACGCATGGATCAATCACCAGTTCCTCGAACTGAGGACGGATTCCCAGCATATATCTGGTTACCGAGAAATACGCCCAGCCGCCGCTTCCGGTCATAAACGGATGGCGCGCCCTTCCGTATCCCGTATGATCCTTGCCCATAATAAACTGGCAATATGAATATGGCTCTGCCTCACGGATTTCTATCTTATCGTTCTGATAATACGGGCATAACGCATCGTAGAACTTCATTGCCTTATCTCCGCGTCCAAGTACACATTCTGCAGCCCATACCCAAGGATTCGGATGGGAGAAGATTGCCCCGTTCTCTTTTAAGCCCGGATATACTCTGGTCACAAATCCGATGTCATCATCCGGCACTGTATAGCTTGGTGCATTTAACATAATTCCATATGGCGTATAGAGGTATTTATCTACGTTGTCCAGCGCCTTAATTCCCTTCTCGTAGGATGATGCGCCCGAAAGCACTGCCCATGCGTTGGATTCCAGATGAATCTTGCCTTCCGCATCCTGCATCGTTCCAATCTTCTTGCCGTTCTTGGTAACGCCGCGGATGAACCACTCTTCATCCCATAATTTCTCGTCGCAGACCTTTTTGACCGTCTCCTGCATTGTAGTATATTTCTCCACATCCGCAGTTCTGCCCAGATATTTTGCTGCCTCGAGGAAATTACTGATTGCCCAGTAATGCAAAAAGCTTACCATCGCACTTTCTCCGCCGCCTAAATTCAAGCAGTCGTTCCAGTCTGCGCGAAGTCCCTTACAGATTCCGGATTCTCCTACCTGCTCTGCGGAGAAATCCAAAATGCGCATCATGTGCTCATATACCGTACCTTCGCCGCCGTCCGCATAGGTGATGACTTCGTCGAAAAAGCTATACTCACCGGTTTCCTTTACGTATTCTACAATAGAAGCCACCAGCCAAAGTGCATCATCGGAACATGCATCCTCAATCCCGTGAACCATGTTGTTGCCTTCGTTGCTCGGAATGACCGTCGGTGATTTAAACGGTTTCTTCTCCTCTCCCGTCTTTGGCTCAAACCATTCCGGCTGGAACAGATGAAGTCCATATCCGGCTTTCGTCAGTCCGCGAAGCAGCTCCACGATTCTCTGGCGGCATTTTTCCGGATTGGAATGCGGAATCGTCATGGCATCCTGTGCCGTATCCCGGTAGCCAAGTCCGACTCTTCCTCCCACTTCAATGAAGGAAGCAAAGCGCGAGAACATGACATTTACTTCGGACTGATAAAGATTCCACGTATTGATGAGCGTGTTCATTCCCTCATTCGGCGTATGAATCTGTAACTTTGCAAATTTATTATCCCAATAGTCTTTTAACTCTCTGTAAGCATTGTCTACATTCGCCAGATCGGAATACTTTTTACGCATTTCTTTTCCCGCATCCCGATTGCCCTCGCCAAGCATAAATACGAGACGGATTTCTTCTCCCGGCTGCAAGGTGACATTCTTCATCAAGCTTCCGCAATGATTGTTGCCAAGCTCCGTGGAACCGCTGCATCCACCCTTTTCCACCGCTACCGGATTGTCTTCGGTATGGTAAAGTCCGATAAATTTATCTCTTAAGCAGTCATATCCGTCCGGCTCAAAGTTTGCAGTAAAATACTGGTATCCAAACTCTTCATAGAATAAATCATGCTCAATAATTCCGTCCTCGTAAGAAGAACCTGCACAATAAAGGCTCATCTGGAAATTCTGGTTATCAATCATGATATGATGGAACGAGAACTCCAAATAGGAGAACACCTGCAGGGTGCGCACCTTATCTGTATTATTTTTCAATTTCACATCCCACAATTCCACCGTATCATCCTTGGGTACGATTAAGGTCTGGGACGCTTCGATTCCCTTATAATCACACTCATAGGTGGTATAGCTCATTCCATGACGGCAGGTATATTTTGCCTCATCTAATGACTTCGCCACCGGCTGCCATGAGATACTCCAGTAATCGCCATCCTCTGTATCTCTTACATATACATAGTGTCCCGGACGATCCATTGGTATTGAATTCGCGCGGAATCTGGTTACTCTGTGATACTCCGGCGTCTTATAGAACATATATCCGCCTGCCGTATGATTCACTACCACACACATATCCTTCACGCCAAGATAATTGGTCCATGAGGTCGGTAAATCTACGCGGTCAATGACATATTCACGTTTTTCATTGTCAAAATGTCCATATTTCATCTGTATTTCCCCCTAATTTTTATTTAAGGCTTCCATGTCCTCTAGGTTATGTTCTTATTATACGGGGGTTTTGCTAAGAACTGTAGTGCCAAGCGTGGCATAATTTGTATATTATTGCTTGATTTGGACAGCAAAAGAGTGTAATAGCGATATCCGGCATAGGGCAAGCGCCAAGGACGCTTTTGATGTCTGAATCTTGTGATACAAAAACCCCGCGGCATGTACAAACATACTTTACATCACTATCAAAATGTGCCATAATTTCCATATCATAATAAGCAACAGGAGTTTTCGAATGAATCATAAAATCAAACTGATCGCCCTCGACTTAGACGGCACTTTATACAATACGAAAAGCCAGATATCCGAAAGAAACAGGGAAGTATTAAAATATGCCGTTGACTGCGGCATTACTGTAGTAATCTCCACCGGACGTCCCTACGTGGGGCTTCCGCTTTCTGTCTTGAAAGAAATCGGTATTGACTATGCCATCACCTCAAACGGAGCCGGAATTTACCGTGTCTTCGACAAAACCTGCCTGTTAGAAGATGCTATCTCCCCTAAGGACGGCGCCGCTCTGCTGCAGCAGCTATACGGACATCCGATTCATCTGGACGCCTTTATTGACGGAGACGCTTACACGCAGCGCTCTACCAGAGAATTGATTGAACAATTACAAATATCCGAATCACTGCGCACTTATATCAGAGATACCCGTATCGTTGTAGATGACCTTGCCGACTATGTCGCTTCCAATCAACTTGGGATTCAGAAACTGACCTTGAATTTTACACCCGACGGAAACGGCGGTCTTACAGCCAGAGAGGACGTTGTTGCCTTATTGCAGGCACATCCCGAATACCATTACGTATCAGGAGGTTTCCAAAATATCGAGGTAAACAAATCAGGCGTATCCAAAGCAAAAGGGCTCCGCTTTTTATGCGAAACCCTCCATATTCCACTTACGCAGACACTCGCCTGCGGCGACAGTGAAAATGACTATGATATTGTAACCCTCGCCGGAACCGGCGTAGCTATGGCCAATTCCGAAAAGGTTCTGCTTGATGCTGCAGATTTTGTAAGTCTCTCAAATGATGAAGACGGGGTTGCTTATGCGATTGAGGAATTAGTTCTTTAGAAGCAAATTCCTATATTTACGAAAAAGCAGTTCCGGCAATCCCAGACTGCTTTTTCAATGCATATGCCAACGTCATTGTCTCTATAATGCGTCATCCACCATAGCGCCCTTAATATCCTCTGCAACCAGCTTCATATTGTTCACGATATCCTGTACTTCCTTCTGCACATCGCTTCTTGCCTGTCCCAATTCCAAGAATTCCTGCAGCGGCATACTGTCCGCAAGCTCCTCGGCGCGCTCCTTGGCCTCTTCTTTCTCGCCTTTCCGTTTTTCCAGCAGTTTTTCCTCGGCTTCTTCCTTTTCCTTGATTTCTTCCGCCTGTTCTTCTTTCTCTTCCTGCTCTTCGTCGATATGATCCTTTGCTTCATCCATTAACATGCCAATTACTTCCTTATTGGCATTTTCTAAAATTGCATCCGCTTCTTTCTTAGCTCCCACCATAGGAGCTTTCTTTAAACGTTCCAAAGCGATTCCTCGGACAATCGCCTTCTCAAGCTTTAGTTCCTTTTCACTGTCTTCTATGACGTCACGATAATAGTCTTTTGATTTATCCATCTCGAGAATCTGGCTCTGGTATTCCGTTCTTTCCTGCTTATCAAGTTCTTTCAGCCGCTCCTCCTCTTCTTCGGTTAGGGTCACTCCTGAGCCTGGCCGTTTTGCTTGCCGCTGTTTTAAAAGAAGCTCTAAATCTTTCTGCTCCTCACTGTCAGCTTCAACGCCGTAGCTCTCCCTGATCGTCTCCTTCTCTGCCTCATAGGCGGCCATCTCTTTCTTGGCTGCCCCTCTTTCCTTCTCAAGCGCCGCTATCTTTTCCATTCTGGAAGCTACATCCGCATCAATCTTTTTGTCTCCGTTCCAAGCGTCTGTTACTACCTTAAGCGCTTTTTGCTGCGCCTCTTTCTTTTTCTGCAGGATATTATCCTGAGGTATGTTCAAATCCTTTGCAGAAATGGAACCGCTGCTTCCTTTTTTATCTTGCTTTTCCTGCTGTCCCTGACTGCGCTGGGTACGTGTATTTTCCCCCGCAAAAATAGTCTGGCTTCTCTCTATCTTCATCCATATTCTCCCTTCTTTTCCTATAACAAAACAAATATGTATTATTTTATATATCGGCTTTCATTGCCAATCTGATAAGCGCAAGAGTATAGTAAGCGGTAAACTTATTTGTCGTTTCCGTATCAAAACTACACGATTGCCTCGCCTGTTTTTGTATACATGACAGGCTTTTTCGTGATATCAGCATTTCCATTTTCTATATCTTTGGTATCAGCATCCATACTATTCTTTAATAATGCCTTTCCTTCTTCACTCAATTCAACAGTATCTGTACCGATATCTCCGCTCTCCAGTCCTTCTTCTAATTTCTCACTCTCTTCTCTGCGTTTTTCAATCATCTTTTCAAGCTCGATTTCGGCTCTCTCTTTTGCTTCTGCGGCATCTTCTTCCATTCCTTCTCCTGCCTCTGTTTTGTATTCTTCCGCTTTCTCTGCAAACTCAGAAACATATCCCATTGCCCGCTCCATTGTAGCCGTATCGCCCTTACGCCTCGCCTCTTTAAATACCCTCATTGGAGTATTTACCAGATTCATATTCGTTCTGGCTCCAGCCAGCCCTTCCATTGTTTTAACCTGCATAGTAACCTCCTTGTTTCATGAATTATCCCATTACATCCATGTATTTTGAATTCCCTCTATATGTATCGGTAAGATTTAAATTCTATTTTAGCTGATTGTAACAAATGGTCTTAAAGATGTTGTAAACCCCTGTTCTATTTCGGACAAAAGGTTGATTGGGGTTGATTGCAAACCGAGGTTCCCGTTTTGTTACCGAGTTTCACATTTTGAAAGCGAGGTTCAAAATTTGTACCCGAAATTCCACTTTTGTAGCAACTTTCCCGTTTCCTCCTGTCATTTTGTGCTATAATCTCCTTATGACAGGGGAAAAATGCGCACAAAAACCGGGCGTCACTTTTGTCTTACAAATTTTGTAAGCCGAAATCCACGCCTCTTCCGATCCTTATTTCCAGTCGGCGGTCTGTGTCTGTTTTTTAGTTTCTCTCTGCCCTGTTACTTCCGGAGTAGTCCCGGCGTGAGGTTGATGGTTGTGGCATCAACCTCATGGCATCCTAACTTCTGCGCCAGTTCTTCCCCGTAATAAAAACAGAATG
>CAJTSH010000038.1 GCA_910578885.1 uncultured Lachnospiraceae bacterium | reverse complement strand
CGGATAATTCTTTCTCTGTATGACAGACTTCAAAAGGCCTGCTCACAACCTCACCATAAGGCTTTAAGATACATACGGTACTTTTTTCTTTTGACACATCAATTCCTACACTTATCATCTGTAACCTCCAAAATAAATCTGTAATTGTCCCATCCACACTTATTACCACTCATTTTAGTTCGTTACACGAAAGCACCTTACGGGTTTCAACCTGCTTAAACGACTGCTTATAATAAGGGATGGTTGACGGTTTTTATGACGGATGTGGTTAATCCAAAAATCGCTTCGCCAGACCAATTACTCCCTTATCATAAAAAAATAAGTGCAGAAGGTAAAGCACTAATGATATGCTTTATCTCTTACACTTATATGGTACTAAAAATCCCTCCTGAACCCATTTCGTTCAGAAGAGATTCTCTTTCCTGTCATATACTGTCTGATGCAGATAAATTCCAGCACAAACAGTTATTTTCCCTTGTTCAATTAAATCTTGCAGCGCCCTATTTCTTGGTTGTCACCGTTTTACTCTTTGACCAGCTTGAGCAGTATTTCTTTCCCTTCACCACCTTATATGTCCTAACTCTGACATAATATTTTTTCTTAGACTTTAATTTATTGACAGTCAGCTTTGTGGTTGAGTTCTTTTTCACTGTTTTTGTCACTGTCGCTTTCTTCGCAAACTTTTTATTTGATGAAATTTGAATCTGATAACCGGTCGTGGACTTTGTCTGTTTCTTCCATTTTACAGTAAGTCCTTTGGATTTCGCTGCAATCTTTCCTGAAATGGTGGTTCCTTTTGGACAGATTGTAAATGTTTTGGTAAGCGTGCCCTCATAATTTCCCTTCAGCTTGATTGTTGCGGTTGCTTTTCCAACTTTCACATTATTCTAATATGTGACTGTATAATTGCCATTACTGATTACTTTTCCACTGGAATCCTTTACTGTAACGGCTGGTTTCTTTGCTTTTCCGTTATAAGTATAGGAAGAAGATTCCAACGTTACCGATTTTACAGAAGAAATTTCTTTATTGCTCTTCATATCACCGCAAGCAGTACATTTCTCTGTAATGCTGCCATTCTTAGCAGTTGTTGCTTTTATTACAGTGGTTTTATATGTGTGCGCTGATTTTGCAATTTCTTCTTTTTTCGTTTCTCCGCATACGGTACAGGTATATTCCTTCTCGCCTTTTTCTGTGCAGGTCGGGGATTTAATATCCTTTCCTTGGTTCCATGCGTGTTTGCCTGTTCCTGCGATTACCTGACCGCTTTCAATTCTGGCATTACAGTCCTTGCAATAAGTGTCTCCTGTGTATCCATCCATCCCGCAAGTTGCAGCTTTTTTATCTTTTATTTCCGTATTCTCATGAGTGGAATTGTCAAGATTTCCATACTCTGCGTTGCAAACTTCACATTTCTTCTTGACACTGCATGTGGCTTTGCCGCCCCGATGTCCTTCCTTTTCTAATGACATATTACATCTTGTACAAATTACAGAGTGTGTGCCATCCCCATTATTTACAATTTCGATACTGCCATGCCCCAATGCCTCACTTGTCAGATTGCCGAGAGATGCCTGCACTCTTCCTTCTGCATCCCGATATAAATTATGGCATTTCGTGCATTTCCAATATTCGCTATTTCCTTTCTCTGTACAAGTTGCCTCTTTTGCATTGATTTTTATCAGTGCATGACCCAGCCTGCTTCCTGTGTCTGTCACCGTAGATGACTGTCCACATCCATTATCACAGACTGCCGTTTTTGTTCCGTCTTTTTCACACGCCATATCATTATTCGATATATAATTTGTAAAACTATGTCCAAGAGCCACTCCGTTCTCAAATATAGCCGTTCCCACGTCTCCACATTTACCGCAGGCATAATAATAAGCTGCTACTTTTGTACAAGTTGCCGGACTTTCCAGATAGTCATTGCTGATAATCTTTTTGGAAAAATCATGACCCAATGCGTCTACATAATCATTATTATAAGTTTTTCCGCACAACGTACATTGATATCTTGTATAACCTCTTTCACTGCAAGTCGGTTTGATTACCTCTGATGTATACTCATGCTGACTGATATTCATGCATTGTTCTAATTGGTATAGATATTCTGCCCAGGCATTCAGTTCATCTGTATGTGCATCCCAACTGTCTTTTCCAGTTATCCATGTCGTAAAATCAATCACATTGGATAAGTATGTATTGTCCGTAATTGCAAACTTATTGTACTCCATGATAGTATTAAATATCATCGTCAGCCGAACTATAGTTTCCGCGATTACTTAAATAACTGTTAAAATACATCGTCCTTCCTTTTATATCATTATTCAGGACATACATAGCTCCCTCTATTACTGCTACAATCCTATTCACATAATCAGAAATTTCATTGGAAAGATTTGCAAAATCATTATATGCGGAAACTGTAAGTTTTACACTCTCCATAGTATTTTCTGTTTCTGCAGTCTCTGCCTGTACCGGAACTTGCCATGTTGTCACAAGCATCGCTGCGATAAGCAGCAGTGACATGCATTTATGCATTGTCCGCATGGTTTTCTGTTTCATATCGTTCTCCCTCCTTGTCTGGTTGTGCTTTATCGCCCCCGCCTCTTGTCAGCACGAAATCACGGAACACTTTACGCCGAAGCCGGTATGTATGCGCATGTTTCAGATGTCCTTTATAGCTGGCTATGCTATGCGTAATCTCAAACTCCAAGTTCATTTTCCTTTTTCATGCTTATCCCAATCCCCCTAATTGCATTAGATCCAACAACAAATCAAAAACGAGGTGCAAGTATGTATCCGCACTTCACACCTCGTTATATACTTGATTTCTAAATTAAATTTTACCATATTGGAAAATTGATTCACAAGCATATTCTTCTTAACGCAAACTTTAGTAACAAGCCGAAGGCTGACAACGCAAAAAAACCGCTACAACATTTATCTACCGGTGTTGTAACGGTTTTATTTTCCCTAAACAGTCAAAGACAGGATTATATCATGAAAAAGTATCTTGTCAAGCCATGATAAAATTATACCAACATCTATCCTTCTACATTTGGAAGACTTGCAAATCCCGGTGCAAGATCCTCATCCGTCGGGATATAATCACTCATCTCACCGTTGTTGTATTTCTCGTAGGCAACCATATCAAAGTATCCCGTTCCGGTCAGACCAAACACAATCGTCTTCTCCTCTCCGGTCTCCTTGCACTTCAATGCCTCATCAATGGCAACACGGATTGCATGTGAGCTCTCCGGTGCAGGAAGAATCCCCTCCACTCTTGCGAACTGCTCTGCTGCTTCAAATACGGCAGTCTGCTCCACGCTTCTTGCTTCCATCAGACCATCATCATATAACTGAGATAAAGTGGTACTCATACCATGATACCGAAGCCCACCGGCATGGTTCGCAGACGGAATGAATCCGCTTCCCAAAGTATACATCTTCGACAGAGGACATACCATTCCGGTATCACAGAAATCATATGCGTATTTTCCTCTCGTCAGGCTCGGGCAGGATGCCGGCTCTACTGCAATAAACTGATAATCCTTCTCACCTCTTAGCTTCTCGCCCATAAACGGAGAAATCAGACCGCCGAGATTCGAACCGCCTCCGGCACAGCCGATGATTATATCCGGCGTGATACCGTACTTATCCAATGCCGCCTTCGTCTCAAGTCCGATTACCGACTGGTGCAGCAATACCTGATTCAATACGCTTCCCAGCACATAGCGATATCCTTCGCTCTTTGTCGCCACCTCTACTGCCTCGGAAATCGCACAGCCAAGGCTTCCGGTGGTTCCCGGATGCTCCGCTAAAATCTTTTTTCCAACTTCTGTCGTCTCGGAAGGGGAAGGTGTAACGCTTGCACCATAAGTACGCATCACTTCACGGCGGAAAGGCTTCTGTTCATAAGACACCTTTACCATGTATACCTTACAGTCCAAATCAAAATAAGAACATGCCATAGAAAGAGCCGTTCCCCACTGACCGGCGCCGGTCTCCGTCGTCACGCCCTTTAAGCCCTGCTTCTTCGCATAGTAAGCCTGCGCAATCGCAGAATTCAGCTTATGGCTGCCGCTCGTATTATTTCCCTCGAACTTGTAGTAAATCTTAGCCGGCGTCTGTAATTTCTCTTCCAGACAGTATGCCCGGACCAACGGTGAAGGACGGTACATCTTATAGAAATTCTGGATTTCTACCGGAATATCTATGTATGGATTCTGATCATCCAACTCCTGATCTACTAACTCTTTACAAAACACCTGACTCAATTCCTCCGCCGTCATCGGCTGCAAGGTTCCCGGATTCAAAAGTGGAGCCGGTTTGTTCTTCATATCTGCGCGGACATTATACCACTGCTTTGGCATCTCGCTTTCTTCTAAATAAATCTTATACGGGATTGTTTTCTCTGCCATAATTTCCTCCATTCTATTCCTGCGTTTTCTCCGCTGCTTCGGCACGTTCAATGATTTCCTGTAACTCCACACCCTCGATGGGCGCCTCTCCCATGTCTACATGCTTCCCATTCATGTCCATCGCTCCCAGACGACGTCCTTCCTGATCCGGAAACTTCTCAATGGTATAGTAACCGGCTCTTTTGCTTATCGGATTGAATGTTAAATAAACACGATAACAAAAAGGCGCATGTTCCGCCTTACCCGGCATATCTATGCGAATCAATGTCAATTCGCTGCTGATATTCAATGCCATAACTGCAAAATCCGACTCCTTATAAGGATTCCCCCTGCCTGCAATACTTGCTCTGTCAAAAATACCACAGATCAGCGCTTCCTTTTCAGCGCACAGCCGGTTTACAAAATCCTCTCCCTCCGTATACAGCCGCGCCGGAAGTAACTTGTACTCCACCTGCCTTCGAAGCCCCTCCGCATACTGTGCCGGAGAAATGTTCTGCTGTCTCATCTTCATCTGCTTGGCTAGCTCCTGATCCGCCTCATACAACCGTTTGATTAAATCCGTCTTTAATATCAGGTTATCTGTATAAGGATTCAAAACCATTCCCTTCAGTGTGAAATTGTCATTTGCCACAATACCATTACACATGGGAAACGGCATTACCATAACGGTCTGTTTCCTCATGTCATCCGGCACCTGTTCCTTTCCGGTAAACACCGCAAGAAAAGCAATTCCCTCATTATTCCTTAAAAAGAGCGGAACTGCCTTTTTCTCTTCATTTACCATAGCAGGAACCAACAGAAGTGACGGTCGAAGCAGATTCACTACTTTTGTCAGATTCTCCTTCGTCTGATTCCCTGCATACTCTTTGATTGCCGCTTCCACTGCTTCATTCGATAGCTGTCTCGTCTGATTCTTGTCCATATCCCTCTCCTCACTCCGGCAGTATTCTTATCATAAATCTGCCTTACTGATTTGCGGCTATATAACGCAACACCACAACGCATGTGCCTAAATGTTAGTATAACATGACTGAGGACGGATTACTATTAAAAAATTGAAAAAGACATATTTTTTCTAAATACAGCATCGTTCCAGACGTCCTCCAAGACGGCTTAAGACTTCATTTGAAATGGTTTCCGTAAAGGAAGCAAACTTTTCCGCAGTAATCGTTTGCTCTCCTGAGTTCCCAATCAGAACCGCTTCATCATGCATTTTGACATATTCGGCGCATTTTAAATCCGTAATATCTACAAACATCTGGTCCATACAGATTCTTCCCACAATCGGAGCTATTTCTCCATGTATAAGCACATAACCCTTCCCCGATAGTTCTCTTGGAATCCCATCCGCATAACCGATAGATAACACTGCAATCCGGCTCTGTTTCCCTGCTGTAAAGGCAAGACCATACCCCGCCTGCTCTCCCGCATTTAATTCCTTTACCAGCTCCACTCTCGTCTTTAAGGACAGCACCGGCTTTGCCATAAAAGGAATTCTCGTTAAATCCTCTTCCTTGCTCAATACGCCATAAAGTGCAATTCCCGGTCTCACGCAGCTATAATTGCATTCCGGATAATTCAGGATTCCATAACTGCCCTGCAAATGTGTTTGAAAGCCGGAAATTCCACGCTGCCGGAGCTTGCGGACAATCTCATCAAACCTCCGAATCTGCTCTCTGGTAAATGCAGTCTCCTTTTCCGAAATGCCGTCTGATGCGCAAAGATGGGAAAACACGCCTGTTACGCTCAGATTTCCATACTCCCATACTCCGGCAATGCCGCCGGTATGGTTCCAGTCCTCCCCCAGCCGGTGCATTCCGGTATCCACTCCCACATGTACCTTTAGCTTCCTGCCGCTTCGCGCCAGTATTTCAGCATAAGACGCATCCACTACCGTCTGAGTCAAGTCATAATGTTCCAGCTCTGTAAAAATCTCTGCCGCCGTATAGCCCAATATCAGAATTTCTCCCTGAACGCCGTGATTTCGCAGTTCAATCCCCTCCGATACGGAAGCGACACAGAAATGTGAAATCCCCTCTTCCCTCAGAGCTTCCACCACAGGAAGCACTCCATGCCCATAGGCATTTGCCTTTACTGCCGGCATCAGCAGACAGCCATCCGGTATGATACGGTGAAAGAATTTCATATTTTTCCGAAGGTTGTCCATATTTAAATCAATCCATGCCCGGCTCCTCCTCCAATCCGTCATATCCGTCTCCTCCTATATGCTGATTCGCTGCTTCCTTACATTCCAAAGCGCCTTGCATTTCTCCGAAAGAAATGCCGCCAAAACCGCTGCCGCCGCCGACAGCAGGCAGACGAGCAGATAAAATATCAACGTATACTTTGCCAGAAACTCCTTTTGCCCAAGTATACCTCCCAAACCACGCAGCAATACAATGCACAAGGGATGCAGTAGATAAATCCACATAGAAATACTGCGGCAAACCGGGAATGCACGCAGCGGAATCCAGCTCAATCCGACAAACAAAAAGAACATCACAAGCGGCAGAAAAAGATACATACTGTTATGCCTCTGCCACCCTAGCTGATCCGTCATTTCCACCTCTATGAGCATAGCCGCTAAAGACGCCAGAAATCCAAAGCAGACACTGAACTTTGTGAGCAATGTAGGACATACCGCCAGTGCAGCTCCTAATATCAAAAATAGCGGTGCAAAAAAGACGCCGTTTCTGGTATAGGAACTTCCCTGAAATAATAGCTCATAGAATCCCCTAAGCGGCGGAATCTGTTCCACCGCTCCATAGTAGCTGTCCCCGAACAGACCGACCAAGTAAAGAAGCGCCGCAATCATTCCTGCCTTCTGCATACCGCAATACCTCAGCATCAGATAAGAAACGGCAATTCCAATAATTGCTCCCGGCAGATACCAAAGGTGGTAGAAGGTTCCGTCAAACAGAAGCTGCTTGAAAACTCCTCCCACAGATTTCGGCAGATTCCCGGAATACCAGCTAACCGGAAGATACAACAGCGTGATCAAAAGATACATCTTTATCAAATGTTTTTCCATCCTCCACAGCCTCTCTCCGCCCTCGTTTTCCGTCTCCAGCATATGTGACAGTACAAAATATCCGGTCACCATAAGAAAAAACGGAACCGCAATCCGCCCTATGCCATAGGTGACAATCAAATCTGCTTTCTCACTGATACCGGAAAAGGGACCGGTATGAATTGCCACAATCAATCCTGCCGCTGCCAGCCGGAAAATATCCAGCATCCCAAATCCATTTTCTTCCCCTTTCATGTCCTTCATCTCACTTCCTCTTGCAGTGTCTGTTCCACCAGTCTGTTCACGATTTCTTCAAAAGTAAATCCCGCCGCCTTCATCATTCCCGGATAACGGCTGTGCTCCGTAAATCCCGGTATCGTGTTTACCTCATTGAAATATATTTCTCCTCGCGGCGTAAAAAACATATCTACTCGCGCAAAGCCAGAACAGCCCAGACTCCTGTAAATCAGCTTTGCCGTCTCCCTTATCTTTGCCGCCGCCTCGTCCGCAATTCTCGCAGGGACATGAATACTGGAGCTTTTTAACGTATACTTCTCTGTGTAATCGAAAAATCCCTCCGACAGTTCAATCTCATCCACTGCCCCGACGACCAAATCCGTCGTTCCAAGCACAGCGCAGCCAACCTCAAACCCTTCAATCATCTCCTCCATGACCACTATCGAATCATGGGTAAATGCAAGCTCAATCGCCTCCTCCAGCTTCTCCGGCTGCGACACCTTTGTAATCCCAAAGGAAGAACCCGCCCGAAGAGGTTTAATAAAAATCGGATAGTGCAGCTCCTTTGCAACATCTTTTGCCTGTGTCCGATTCTCTGTGGTAATCACGAAAGAATTCGGCACCTTAATTCCTGCCGCACCTGCGACCCGGTGCGCCATATCCTTGTCCATGCAGAGCGCCGACGCCATCGTTTGACAGCCTACTATCGGGATTCCCGCCAGCTCTAAGACTCCCTGCACCGTTCCATCCTCTCCGTTCTTTCCGTGCAGCACCGGAAACGCCGCATCCACACTTAATCTTTGAGGCTTTTCCTCCCAACCGTTCCGAAAAACAATCAGTCCATGCAGCTCCCTATCCGGCGACACCAAGGCAGGATAGCACTCTGGTTCTTCCCACCAATGATCCTCTGGTATCGTTTCTACAGCCCCCTCAAAAAGATACCAGTGCCCTTTCCAGTCAATTCCAATTAGAACCGGCTCATAACGTTCTCTATCTAAATGGCGGATAACCGCATATGCAGATTGTAAAGATACCTCATATTCACTGGAGCAGCCTCCAAATAAAATTGCTATTTTCTTCATCCCTTTATCCTCCGAATTTTTTTCAGGAAGCTCTTTTTGATATAATCGAGCAGGGGAAGCACCCCTGTGCATATAAAAACCGGCTTCCTGTGATAGCATTATGTTATCACAGGAAGCCGGAACACACTTTAATCCCAAGCTTAGATTTATCTAAGACGGAATAAACAAAACCGAAAGATTTTATGAAGAAACCTTCGGGATTCTTACGGTAAAGGTTGTCTTTCCCTCACTGCTTTCCACTCCAATTGTTCCATTATGTATCTCCACCAGCTCCTTTGCAATGGCAAGTCCTAGCCCCGCCCCTCCGTTATTCGTCTGTCTCGCCTCATCTCTCCGGTAAAACTTATCAAAAATCAGTTCCTGTTCCTTTCCTGAAATCGTCTGTCCCCAGTTGGTAAAGCAAATCACAGTTTCGTTCTCTTCTTCTTTTGCTTCAATCCTTATTTCGCTTTCCGGCTTGCTGTAAGAAATGGCGTTCTTTAAAATGTTATTGAAGATCCTTGCCAGCTTATCCCCGTCCCCATATATTTTACAATTTTCATCCGCCGATACTACTACGGTCTTTCCCTCCGGCGAAACCAGCGGGTATACCTCATCCGCAAGCTGTGCCAGCATATAATATAAATCAATTTCCGTTCTGGCAAAATCAATTTCATGCCGGCTAAACCGCGTGATATCAAAAAACTCGTTCACCAGAACTTCCAGCCGGTTCGCCTTATCCAATGTCACATGAATAAACTTGTCCTGCTGTTCCCTTGTCAAATCCGGCATTTCCTCCAACAAGGTCAGATATCCGATGACCGAGGTCAATGGCGTACGGATATCATGCGCCAGATACAGCACCATCTCGTCTTTTTTCTTTTCTGCCATCTGAATTTCTTCAAACTGCCGCTCAATTGTCTCGCTGACGCTGTTCAGCTTGAACTCCATCGCCTCCATTTCTCTGGACATACGAATCTTGCTGCCGTCCCGTCTCACCAGAATATTGATGCTGTCGTCAATTTCTTGAAAATACCGGGTAAACCAATCAAGAAAAAAGTGGAACATCACAAAAAATGCTAACGCCATAGCGCTTAGCATAATAATGTCAAAATAATCCCGGATATGATCCCAATAAAAACTTACTGCTTCCTGATAATCCATATTGGTAATATTCTGTAATACCCATACCAAAAAATTAGCAAAACGTCCTTGCAGCACAATCGCATACAATGCCCATACTCCTACAATTGCCGCGAACATCATAAGCAATGTCTGCCGGAAAATCTTTCTGCGCAGCGGCGCATAGTCTGCATTCTTTCTGTTATTATGCATCAATCTTATACCCCACGCCCCAAATAGTCTTAATATATTGTGTCTTCCCGCCGGTATCCTTCAGTTTTTCTCTTAAATGCCGGATATGTACGGTAATCGTATTGTTGCTCTTACTGTAATACTCATCCTGCCAGACAGAATAGAACAGCTCCTCCGCACTTACCACCGTTCCCCTTCTCTCGCAGAGTGTCCTTAAAAGCTGGAATTCCGTCGGCGTTAAAAGAATCTCTTCCTCATTCAGAAAGCACTGATGTGCCTCTACATTCAATAAAATCCCTCCGCAGACCAATATCCCCTCCTGCTGCCTATTCCCATATCCGCCTTGCGTATCTGCACTGTTCCCTGCGCTCTCTGATCCGCCCGTTTCTTCTGTCAAACCTGTTTCCCTGCCCGGCGTTCCGAAAACTGCTTTGGCACCATACCGCTCGTATCTTCTAAGCTGTGCCTTCACTCTTGCCAAAAGCTCCAAAGGCAAAAACGGCTTTGTCACATAATCGTCTGCGCCGATTGTCAGTCCGGTAATTTTATCAATCTCCGAATCCTTCGCAGTCAGCATAATGACGGGATAGTTCTCTCTCTCCCGAATCAGCTTGCACAGCTCTAATCCGCTCTTCCCCGGCAGCATGATATCCAATATGGCAAGGTCTACTTGTTCCGTCAGAATCAACTCGGCAGCGCTTGTCCCATCATAGCACTTTAGGACGTCATAGTCCTCACTCTTTAAATATATTTCCAGCAAATCTGCAATTTCCTTCTCATCATCCACAACCAGAATACGACTCTTCATCTTAACCTCCTGTAATAATGCGTTCAACAGTTTCATTATACCATGTGCTCATTCTTCGCACATGGCAGCCAATGCCCATTCGGGCAGTATAAATCTGACGATATTATACTATAGGCACAGAAGTATTCCGGTAATTTTTTAATGAGAATTTATTAAGATTTTCATAAAATGAAAACGCAGCATTTACATTCCATGCGCCGCTTTTTTCTTCTCCGGCCTGCGTGCAGGAAGTTTCCACATCCCCGGCGCAAACAATACCAGCATCGGGAATAATTCTAATCTTCCGATTAACATGTCTAACATCAAAATAACCTTGGAAAATACGCTAAAATCGCCAAAGTTCCCTGTTGGTCCTACCATATTCAGCCCCGGACCGATATTGTTAAAGGTAGCCATGACCGCCGTCACATTTGTCGTCATGTCGAATCCATCCAGACTGATTAACAAAATCGAGAGAATCACCAGAAGTACATAAGCCGCCAGATAACAGAGCACCGTCTTTACCGTGGTATCGGAAATACGTCTGCCGTCCATATGCACCTTCTGTACGCTTCTAGGATGCGTGACTGACGTTATTTCATTCTTAATGGAGCGCAGTACAATTATCAGCCTTGATACTTTAAATCCTCCTCCGGTGCTTCCGGCGCAGGCTCCTACGAACATCAAGGAGACTAAAATCATTTTCGAAAATTCCGGCCACAGATTAAAGTCCGCTGTTGCAAATCCTGTCGTACTTATGATTGACCCCACCTGAAAAATCGCCGTATGAAATGCCTCAAAAACGCCGGAAAATCCGTCCATAATGTTCAACGTAATAAGAGCCGCAGAACCAAATACAATAATCAGAAAATACCGCATTTCCTCATTAAGCAGCGCCTCTTTCGGTCTCCGTATCAAAAACAGATAGTATACGTTGAAGTTAATCGAACAAATCAACATAAAAACCGTAATAATAATCTGCACCGCCATGCTATAAGAAGCAATACTGTCATTCAGCAGTCCAAAGCCTCCCGTCCCGGCTGTTGCAAAGGATAACGACAGCGCCTCAAAGAGAGACATTCCCGCAAAAAGCAGAGATACCACTTCTGCCAAAGTAATCGCCACATAGATTCCATAGAGGATCATTGCCGTTCTTTTGATTTTGGGCACCAGCTTACCGACCGACGGTCCCGGACTCTCCGCACGCATCAAATGCATCGTAGATCCGCCGGAAAGCGGCAGCACCGCCATAATAAATACCAGAACGCCCATTCCCCCGATCCAATGGGTAAAACAGCGCCAAAAGGCGGTAGCATGGGATAGTTCCTCGACCGAAGAGAGAATACTTGCTCCCGTAGTGGTAAATCCTGAAATCGTCTCGAACAAAGCGTCAACATAATCCGGAAATTCTCCTGTCAAACGGAAGGGAATCGCTCCCACAAGACTTAACACCAGCCAGCTCAAAGACACTGCTGCAAAGCCTTCTCTGGCATAAAACACATTGCTTTTCGGTTTTTTTAACCTTCCGCAGACTCCTGCTATGATCGTAACTGCCGCTACTGCAAGATAAGCAAAGCCTTCCCTCTCCCCGTAAAATGCCGCTGTCAGTGCAGGCAACAGAAGAAAAATGCCCTCAAAACACAGGACATTTCCCAAAATATACCGTATCATCGAATAATTCATGGCGTATCCTCCTACCTTACCGCATCCCGAATGTCATGCATTCCTGCTTTGGTGGTAATCAAAATCACCGTATCCCCCACTGCAATGACACTTTGTCCGTTCGGAATCGTTACCTGCCCCTTATGGGTGATACAGCCAATCAGCATATTCGGTTTTAAACGCAGATCCTGTAATGGAATTCCTACTACAGGAGAATCCTCTTTGATCAGAAACTCCATCACCTCGACCCGATTGTCATTCAGCCGATACAAGGTCTCAATATTGCTTCCCATCGAATTTTTCATCGCCCGTACATATTTGATAATATGCTCTGCCGTAATATATTTTGGATAAAAGATGCTTCCCACATCCAAGCTATCAATAATCTCATCGTATGATATTCTATGTACTTTCGTAATCAGCTTTGCCTTACAGATACTTTTGGCAAACAAGGCCAGCATAATGTTTTCCTCATCAAAATCTGTTGTTGCAACAAAAGCCTCTGTATCTAACAGTCCTTCCTCCAGCAATAAATCCTTTTCCGTACCGTCTCCGCATATAATCATTGCTCTCGGAAGCATTTCTGACAATTCTTCGCATCGCTTCTCGTCACGCTCTATGATTTTTACCTTGATTCCCATCTCAATCAACTGTTTCGCAAGATAAATCGCAGTTTTTCCGCCGCCAATCAGCATTGCCGTCCTTGCCGCAGCAGTGGGCATGCCCAGTTTCTTAAAAAATTCGATCATCTTTTTCTGGGTTCCCACAATAGATATCTCATCCTTCGCCTTCAATTCAAAATTACCATCCGGGATGACCACCTCGCCGTCTCTCTCAACAACGGAAATCAGCACATCACAGCGCAGCCTGCTTCCCATATTCCGAAGCTTCATATTGCAGAGCGGGTTCCCTTCTTCAATTCGGAAATTAACCAGCTCCACGCGGCTTTTTGCAAAAGAATCCACCTTCCATGCAGAAGGGAATTTCAGCAGTCTTGCCATCTCCCGCGCTGCCGCAAGCTGCGGATTGATAATCATAGAAAGCCCCAATTCTTCCTTAATAAACGAAACCTCCTGCCCGTAAACAGGATTGGAAACCCTTGCAATCGTATGACAGCCGCCTGCCTTTCTGGCAAACAGGCAGCACAACAGGTTCAATTCATCCGAACCTGTCACTGCAATCAGAAGATGTGCGCCTGCAATTCCCGCTTCTGTCAAAACATTCAGGCTGGCGCCGTTACCTACGATACCCAACAGGTCAAAACTGTTCGAGATGCTCTCTACTAACTGCACTCTGGTATCCACAACCGTAATATCATGTCCCTCTTTACTAAGCTGCTCTGCAAGCGTGGCTCCAACATTGCCACAGCCTACGATAATAATCTTCATATCTGCTCCTGTCTGCATCATAGATGCATGATTTATCTTTATTTTCCTATAATGAGATATTTTATCACAGTTCTTCGTAATAGTGAATAGGATTTTCACATACCGCATTTCTTTGCATACATTAGGAAAAAAGGAATTATTTATGGAAAATCAAACTCCTTATTCTACCTTTGTCTCTCTTCTTAAGAAAAACAAGCCAAATGCCACAGCATGGATACAAGGAAACGAAACCCATCCGTCTCTCAGCGGACTAGCACGTTTCTATGAGACCCCCTATGGCGGCACACTTGTAGACGTAGAAGTCTTCGGTCTTCCAAATAAAGAAATGTGCGGCGCCTGCAATTTCTATGCTATGCATATCCATGAATTTGGCGACTGCACACTTCCCTTTGACAAAACGGGCGACCACTACAACCCCACCGGTATGCAGCACCCGGATCACGCCGGCGACCTGCCCCCATTGCTCGGCAATCAGGGTTATGCCTGGCAGTCTTTTTACGATAAGCGCTTTACCGTAGAAGAAATCCTTAACCGTTCCGTCATCATTCATGCCCAGAGAGACGACTTCTCCACACAGCCCTCCGGTAATGCCGGAGAAAAAATCGGCTGCGGCGTCATTCGTGCCGTACGCTATTAAACGGTAAACGGAATGTACACTGTACAATCGAGCCGGAGATGGGTAATTTTTACCCATCGGCCGCTCCCCTAAAATGCCATTATGCCGGCAGCGTTATTCTCTTGCGCTGTCAATTTTGTTCCGAATCTCCTGCATCCGATAATCCAGCTCCTCTATTGAGTCTGCGCAGGCTTTCAGCTGCCCTACAATCTCATCCGCATCGTCCTCATCCTTTTTATATTTTAACTTATGCTCCAGGCTTGCCCAAAAATCCATAGCAATGGTACGGAACTGTACCTCTGCCTTTATATACGTTTTTTCATTTGACAGAAAAATCGGTATGCTCAATATCAAATGCAGGCTCCGGTAACCGTTGCACTTCGGGTTCTTAATGTAGTCCTTTCTTTCCAGCAAAATAAAATCGTCCTGTTTGATGAGAAAGTCTGCCAGGCGATAAATATCGTCCGGAAAGGAACAGATTACCCGAAGACCTGCCACATCCGCCAGATTCTCCCGTATACTCCCCAGCGTCACCGGAAATCCTTTTCGTTTTAGTTTTTCAAAAATGCTTTCCGGAGACTTCAACCGGCTCTTAATGGATTCAAAAGGATTCCTGTTATATTCTTGAGCGAATTCTGCATACAGTATCTTAAGTCTTGTCTCAACTTCCATGATAGCCGCCTGATACTCCAGCATCAGCCTGTTGAACGGCTTCGCCTCTCTTAGCTTCTCTGCCTGTATCCGAATAATCTGATCCTGTTTTTTCAGTGTCTCTTCCTGCTCTTCTATCTTCTGCTCCAACCGATTTTTGCACGCAAACAGTTCCATCGTGTTTTTTACCCTGTTCTTAACGATGGAACTGTCAAACGGTTTATGTATAAAATCCGAAACGCCCAGCTCGAAACATTTGCTTTCAATCTCTGTAGCGTATTCGCTGCTTATGACCAACACTGGAATGCTATCCAGCCATCCGGCTTCCTTCATCTTATCAATGACTGCAAACCCATCCATCTGGGGCATATGCAAGTCTAATAAAATCGCCCCCGCTTCCTCCTGTAATTCCTGTAGCTTCTGTATTGCCTGTTTCCCATTCTCCGCCACTTCTACTATATAGTTATCTTCCAATATATTACGCAGTAATTCGCGGTTTAATTCCGCATCGTCTACTACAAGTATCTTTTGCATGTCAGCCTCCCTTTTCGGGTTCCCCCCTCTATTTTTATATCACTTTTGGCTGATAATGTAAACAATGTTTTGTATATTTTCTGATTTTTTAAGCTTCAATTTCACGTATCAGATTTACCATCTCAATCGCCCCTAACGCACAATCGTAGCCCTTATTTCCAGCCTTTGTTCCGGCGCGCTCAATAGCCTGCTCTATATTTTCTGTGGTAACAACGCCAAACATGACCGGTATGTCCGCATTTAAGGATACTGCTGCAATTCCTTTGGAGACTTCATTGCACACATAGTCATAATGCGAGGTGGCTCCCCGAATAACTGCTCCAAGGCAGATGACAGCGTCATATTTTCCGCTTTTTGCCATTTTAGATGCAATCAGCGGAATTTCAAATGCGCCCGGAACCCATGCGACGTCAATATCTTCTTCTTTCACGTCATGCCTTTCCAGTCCGTCCATAGCGCCGCTCAGCAGCTTAGAAACAATGAACTCGTTAAATCTCGCTGCCACAATTCCTACCTTAATGTCCTTTGATACTAATTTTCCTTCATATACGCTCATATTTTTTCTCCTTCCGGCGTACTTTTTACGCCATTCTTTTTGTATTTATTTGTAATTTAAAATATGTCCCATTTTTATTTGCTTCGTTTTCAGATAAAATTCATCGTACTCCGTTGCCTCCATTTGAATCGGCACCCGCTTTATCACCTGCATTCCAAAATCTGCAAGCCCATGCACTTTCAGAGGATTATTAGTCAAGAGACGCATGGATTTTACGCCGAGATCACGCAGTATCTGCGAACCGATGTAATATTCCCGCAAATCTTCATCGAATCCAAGCGCTAAATTTGCTTCTACCGTATCCATGCCCTGTTCCTGCAGCTCGTATGCCTTTAGTTTGTTTATCAATCCGATTCCGCGTCCCTCCTGCCTCATGTAGAGCATGATACCCCTGCCTTCCTCTTCAATCTGCTTCATGGCTGCCGCAAACTGCTGCCCGCAATCGCACCGCAGGGAACCGAATACGTCTCCTGTCAGGCACTCGGAATGCACCCGGCAGAGAATATCTTCCCCGTCGGAAATATCCCCCTTGACCAGTGCCACATGGTGCTCTCCATTAAGCTTGTTGACATATCCGTAAGCCCGGAAGTTTCCGTATTTGGTCGGCATTTTTACGTCCGCCACACGCTCTACGAGCGTATCATGCACCTTTCTGTACTGCTGAAGCTGCGCAATCGTGATGATTTTTAATTGAAATTTCTCCGCCATCTCAAAAAGCTCGCTCAGACGCATCATCGTGCCGTCTTCCCGCATAATTTCACAGCAGAGCCCGCATTCCTTCAATCCTGCAAGCCGCAGCAGATCCACAGTCGCCTCCGTATGCCCGTTCCGCTCCAGCACACCGTTTTTCTTCGCCAGAAGAGGAAACATATGTCCCGGCCTGCGGAAGTCCTCCGGCTTTGTATTCTCCTCCACGCATTTCCTAGCCGTAATAGAACGCTCCGCCGCCGAAATGCCTGTGGTCGTATCCACATGATCAATGGATACCGTAAATGCAGTTTCATGATTATCCGTATTGTTGCTTACCATCTGCGGAAACTGCAGCTTTTTGATATAATGTTCCGCCATCGGCATACAGATCAATCCCTTTCCAAAGGTCGCCATGAAATTTACATTCTCTGTTGTGGCAAATTCAGCCGCACAGATAAAATCCCCTTCATTTTCCCTGTCCTCATCATCCGTTACCAGAATGATTTTTCCATTCTTCAAATCTTCTAAAGCCTCTTCAATTGTGCTAAATTCAGCCATTTGATTTCCTTCCTTTCCCTTAAAATCCTGCATTTGCGAGAAACTCCATCGTAATTTTGCTCTTTTCTTCTTCCGGCTTTATTTCCTTTCCCCATTCTAAAAAATGCTCGATATATTTTCCAACGACGTCATTTTCCAGATTTACGATTTGTCCCACACCCTTTGCGGCAAGCGTTGTCTCCCGCATCGTATGCGGAATCACGGAAACGGCAAATTCCTCTCTGCCTGCCTTTGCAACCGTTAAACTGATGCCGTCAATTGCAATGGAACCCTTTTCCACAATATAGCGCATCAGCTTTTCCGATGCCTTTATCGTATACCAGACTGCATTATCTTCTTTTTCGGTTTTGCTGATGATTCCGGTTCCGTCTATATGACCGGATACGATATGCCCTCCGAATCTCCCATTTGCCGCCATTGCCCGCTCCAGATTCACGATACTATTCGGCATGACTTCTCCCAAAGAGCTTCTTTTTAGCGTCTCGCTCATCACATCCGCACAAAAGCTGTGTCCCACGATTTTCGCAGCCGTCAGGCATACTCCGTTGACCGCCACACTGTCCCCTATTTTTAAATCTTGAAAAATCACATTTCCCTCAATCTGCAAAACAGAGGATTTTGCTCCCTTTTTGATACTTACCACCCTGCCTGTCTCTTCTATGATTCCGGTAAACATACTATTCCACCTCCCATTCCATTAAAATATCCTCCCCGAACTCCGTCATTTTACGGTTCTTCAAATAAAACGCCTGCTCCGGCAGTTCAATTCCCACACCTGCAACCGGAGATTTTGCATTGCTTCCTCCAAAGATTTTTGGGGCAATATAGACCTGCACCTTATTTACAATGCCTGCCTTTAGCGCGCTGTAGTTTAATTCGGCTCCGCCCTCCAGAAGTACGCTGTCAATCTTCTTCTCTCCCAGCAGTTTCATTAATTCCTGCATGTCAATATGTCCCTCTTTTTTCGGAACAAGAAGTATCTCACAGCCATATTCCTGATACGCTTTCTGTTTTTCCTCCTCTTCACATGCTGTCGCTATGATTGTCGGAATCTCTTTTGCTGTCTTTACCACATTTGACGCAAGGGGCGTTCTGAGACTGGTATCACAGATGATCCGAATCGGAGAATTTGCGTTTGGCAGACGACAGTTCAGCATCGGGTCATCTGCAAGCACAGTGTTCACTCCCACCATAATTCCGGCATACCGATGACGTGTGCGCTGTACCTCCATCCTTGCCTGCTCTCCGGTAATCCATTTGGATGCCCCTGTACATGTCGCTATCTTCCCGTCTGCCGTCATGGCATACTTCATAAGTACATATGGCCGCTTTTTCCTTATATAATGGAAAAATATTTGATTCATGGCGTCACATTCCTCTTTTAAAACCCCTGTATCCACTCTAATCCCATGCTGTCTCAACAATTCGATTCCCTTTCCTGCAACTAACGGATTCGGGTCATCAGATGCAATAACTACTCTTGTAATTCCCTGCTCAATAATTGCCTGCGTACACGGCGGCGTCTTCCCATAATGGCAGCAAGGCTCTAATGTCACATACATGGTCGCCCCTTCCATGCACTCTTTGCAATCGGAAATCGCATTCCTCTCTGCATGCAGTTCCCCATATATGCGGTGATATCCTTTTCCAATCACTCTGCCGTCCTTGACAATCACCGCTCCCACCAGTGGATTCGGATTCGTCCAGCCGGCTCCCTTTTGCGCTTCATCCAGAGCAAGTCTCATATACTCTTTATCATTCAACTGTATTCCCCCTTTCGAATAGAGAACAAAGCTTTTCCTATCATACAAAAAACGCCCTGAACACAATGTTCAGGACCCTTACCCACAATGAAATCCGTACCGTCGAATGCCGCACGACATACTGCCATGTTATAAAATGGCAAAAACAAAAGCTCTGGAGTGTTTATACATCCAGAGCTTTCCTTATGATTGCAATACGAATTCCATCATATTTTCCCCTATTTGGCATGCTCTTCACACCAACTAGGTAGATTTGGAAGCTTACTTCCAAACTTCTTCTTCCATCCAGACTATACTGTCGGCTTCGGAATCTCACCGAATCAGCCTTACGGCTCGTGGGCTTTACCACCGGTGGGGACTTTCACCCCGCCCTGAAGATTTATTCAGTTATTCTTAGGTCATTATAACCTATTATAAGTGATTATACAATAGTTTTTTGTTTTTTACTTGTGCAGATGTTTTTGTTAGTACAATTCTTTCTATTTATCCACGAGACCGAGGCATCCATTGCAGCCCGGCATGCCTTCGTCTGATCCAGCGCATTCAGCATGACAAAATCATGAATGATTCCCTGAAACCGCATTGCGGTCACATCCACTCCGGCAGCGCGCAGTTTATTTGCATAGGCTTCTCCTTCGTCCCGCAGCACGTCGGCTTCCCCATTCAAAATCATAGCCGCCGGAAGTCCTTTCAACTGTTCCGTCTTAGCCCTTAGGGGCGACGCCGTAATCTGATTCCTGTCCTTTTCGGATGTCGTGTATTGATTCCAGAACCACATCATTCCCGCCCGGTACAGATAATAGCCTGCCGCATACCGACAATGGGAAGCCGTATTGAAGCAGGCGTTCGTGACCGGATAATATAAAAGCTGCTTTTGAATAAAGGAACCCTTCCTGCATTTTGCCATCAGCGTCATAGCGATTGCCATATTTCCGCCCACGCTGTCACCCGCCACGGTCAAAGTATCAGGGCAAAATGCAAAGCCTATCTTCTCTGCCAGTGTACAAAGATGCTCCAGAACATAGTAGCATTGTTCGATTGCCACCGGATATCTAGCCTCCGGTGAACGTGTATACTCTGGAAAAACAAGAACGGAACCCGTCCGAGCCGCCAGTTCTCTCACTAATTTCTCATGAGTATGGTAGCTGCCAAACACCCAGCCCGCACCATGTATATAAAAAATCACATTGCCGGTGCAGTCCACATGCTTGGGAATCACTACATATACTCGGATTTTCCCCCATTTTCCGGTATCCATCGTGATATGCCGCACATCTGCCGGATACATGGCAATCGGCGAACTCTGCGCCTGTTCTAACACCCTCCTGCCCTGCTTGGGCGGCAGTTGGAAAATGAGCGGCGGCTTACTGCTTGATTTACAGACCTCTGCTGCTGCTGGTTCTAACACGGTTATTTCCTCCATTGACTCTATATAATTATATTATGCGAAGCAAAACTGGCTTCACATAATCGGATTTACGGCGCAAAGTCAGCGCCTTTTATGAGAATCCAGAACCGGGATTCTCATAAACTATAAAATCACAATATTCCATATAACTCGTATATGTTCATCGCCAATTTCGGATCAATGGAGGAATTTTCGTCATGATTTCAATTCAAGTGCCAGAAGCGTGTTGACACCAAATCAATTTTCAAAATACCCGGCAACTTCTTTTAAATGCTCAATAATCGGCAAATGCTGTGGACAGACTCCCTCGCACTGCCCGCAGGCAATACATTCACTTGCCTTTCCGAACTTCTTTGTCAAATTGGAATAGTATTCTCCCTGCGGCGTCCAGCCCTTTTCTTTGATTTCTTGTTTATCCGCATTGTACAGCGAAAAATATTTTGGAATCGCTATCTTCATTGGACAGCCATCCTTACAATACGAGCAGCCTGTACAGGGAATTGCGATATTCCCATTGATTAAATCCACTTATGCCTGAATTGTTACTATAACGTACTCACTATGTTTTCCCGTCCTGATGGGATATCCCCAGCCTGCAAAGCCTGAGGAAACAACTACATTACAATTTCCTACTTGATACTTACCGTAATTCAATCCACCCGAAAGCTCTGTCAGAAGTCCCGTCGGCCAGATCTGTCCTGCATGCGTATGTCCCGATAACTCCAGGTCCACGCCCTGTGCATCATTTTCTTCCGCCTCTATCGGCTGATGATCCGCCAGTATGATATATTTATTTCGGTCAACGCCTTCCAAGATTTCTTCTGTGGAAGCTCTCCCAGAAACATTTCCCCATGCTGCATCTCCTCTTCCGACAAGCACCAAATCGTCATTGATTTCCGTATAGCCGTCCTCTAAGATAGTAATTCCGCCCGCCAAAATGGCATTTTCCAATTCTTCATCGGTATAGCTGCGGTTGTTTGTATACGGCTGCCTGTCATGATTTCCATAGACATAATAGACACCATACTGGCTCTTCATGCCGCCAAACATTGAAAAAACCTCCTGCATCATTTCCTTTGTCGTTCCTTCTTCGACAATATCTCCGCCAAGAATTACGATATCCGGGTTCTGGGCATTGATTTCCTCTACCTTCTCTTTCAGGATATCCGTATCCTGTATGGTGCCATAATGCGTATCTGTAATCAGCACGATTTTATAACTGCCCACTTTCTTATCAGTCGTCACCGTGTACTCCGTCTGTATCACATGATTCATATTGATAAAACCATACACAAAGATTGCACACGTTATCACGACCGGCACAAGCCCGCATCCATGTACTTTCTCCCAAATCTTGTAAGCTTTTCCATGCTGCCTGTTCTTCCCTGCCAACTGAACGGCCAGCTCAGCCAAATCCAACACCAGCGCTGTCACAAGAATATGCAGAACTACCATCGCACTTGTGCTGAATAAATTGACACAGGAAAATGTCGCAGCAATCGCCAGTGCAATATTTAAAGTTTTAAACTGATTCTTTTTTACATCCAGTCCATAGAATTTCATAATCCTTCTAATCAGACTATACGCATATCCGCCCGCCAAAGCAGCAAGCACAAACATCTGAATCATATATGCCGCCATATGTACCACCAAAATCCTTCGTTGTAATTTTCAAATACTTGCCTATGGCTCTTATTTTACCATTACTATCCGTAAATTGAAATAGGTTTTTTGAATAAGAAAAGCGGGGCTGCCGCATACTATGCAGCAGCCCCCACAGGGCGTCTCTTATAGCAGACCTTATCTGCTATTTTACAGTTACTTTGACCTTCTTTGTCTTGTTCTGACACTTGATAGTAATTGTAGCCTTACCTTTCTTCTTTGCCTTAATCTTACCTTTCGAAGATACCGTTGCTACTTTCTTGTTGGAAGAAGTATATTTCACTTTATAACGGGAAGTAATATATTTCTTCGTTACACTGAGCTGGAAGGTCTTGCCCTTCTTTAATGTTACCTTTGTCTTGTTCACAGTGAGTTTTGTCACTTTTACAGGCGCTTTCTGCGTCTTAATCGTAATTGTAGCTGTTGCACCGTACTGTGTTTTCACCGTAATCTTTGCTGTCTTTCCAGCCGTCTTCTTTGCCGTAATCTTACCTTTCTTTGATACAGTCACATACTTCGTGCTGCTGCTCTTATAAGATACAATCTTATCTCCCGGCTGCAATCCGGTTGCCTTTAATGCCGTTGTAGATTTCCTAATCTGCAATGGGCAGGTCTTATATGTTACGTTCCATTTTACGGTAGGTTTTTTTACATAAATCACAATACTCTGTTTTGCTGTTCCCGCAGTTGCCGTAATCGTTGTCTGTCCTACGCCAACGCCTGTAATAACACCCTTACTGTCAACTCTTGCCGCTGCCTCATTGCTTGAAGACCATGAAACGGCCGTTCCTGCCGGTGAAACCGTGGTACTTGCCTGCATCGTCTGATTAATCAGAACCGTAGTAGACGATACTTTAATCGGGGCAACCGTTACATTAACTTTGACATTGGCTTTGCTGATTGTAATAGTAATCACATCCGAGACGTTACCGGACGTCGCTGTAATAGCAACTGTTCCTTCTTTTAATGCTGTTACTTTGCCTCCGGCGTCAACCGTTGCAGTATTCGGATCACTTGACGTAAATGTAATCTTCTTGTCTGTTGCATTCGATGGTTCTACCGTTGCACTTAATGTCATGCTGTCTCCAACATACATTGACGTCTTATCCTTTTTGATTGTAACCTTTGTTACTCTTACCGTATCGTTTCCGCTCTGTCCCTTTGCAGTTACCGTAATTGCCGTGGTAGCGATTGGTACATCATCCACGCAAACCGAAATTAATGCCGTTCCGGCTGCCTTCGCAGTTACCGTTCCGTTCGAATCCACGGTTGTTATGTCATCCGTATATGACTTCCATGTATACTTTGTTCCCGACGGAGTAACCGTCGCCGTCAAATTCATCGTCTCGCCGCATATCATAGTGTCGGACGGTTTTGCAATCGCTGCCTTTTTACTCGGAAGCTCATTCCCCTCGTATACAGTAACGATTGCGCAGCCTGTCGTACCTGCCACCGTCACTGTAATCAGTGATACGCCCGGCTTTGACGCTGTAATCTTTCTATTACTGTCAATTCTTACAACGGACGCATTGCTGCTCTTCCATTCTCCTGCGGACTCGGGAAGTCCCCTGTCTGGAACAGTATCAAATGTCAAGACTTTTTCTTGACCGACAAGCAGTTGAGCGAAATCCGACCCGTCTTTTGTACGTATTATCACACTGCCAAGCTCCGGATTTTTTACGGTAAAGTTAAGGGAACCAACCGCTCCATCTTCTGTTTCTACACGAAGCGTTGCATTTCCTTCTCCAACCGCCTCTACGTTTCCGTTCTCATCAACGGTAATTACCTTCGTGTCCGTAGAAGTCCATTTGGATGCTTTCTTACCATTTCCGACAGCAGCATTTACAATATCGCCAACCTTCAAGGATGTCTGCGCTGCCTTAATATTAGCAATCTTTGGAACTTCTGTATCATATTGTTTCCCGATCTCATAATCTGCCGGAACACCTAACTGTGCATATACCTGTCCCAGCGCATTCAATTCGCCGGTCTCATAATCAAAGATACCGGATGCTCCGCCGTAATCATCATTCGGGTCAAACGGGAACCATGCGTAATGCTCTACATAATCTCTCTCCTCTAACCCGTTGATAACTTCTGTCATAAATTCAATGACCTGCTGCTGTGTCTGCGGATTTCCGCCTTTCCAAACCTTATTATCGTTCCATTCCGCCACGCCGAACTCTGTAATCCAGATTGGCTTGCCTGTCAAGGCATAAGTATCGTCAATCATCTTTAAGAACCCTTTGGCATCGCAGCCGGCATCATAGGAATGAATCGCAACAAAATCATAATCCCATCCCTTATCGCTGTTTGCATCCATCAGATCCATGAAGTCATACCACCATCTGTCCGGACCGTCAATTTCATTCATAGTAACGCTTCCGTTACAGTACGGAGCCGCAATTGCAGTTGCAGGAGAACCGATGCGAAGACCGGAATCCATAAACGACTGCCATGCTTCCTCCACGGATGCCGGGCGCTCGCGCTGTGCATCAGGATTTGCTGCATTATACCGATCCACCCATGCCTGTGCCAGTTCAATAGAAACAGGCACATTTGACTGATCCGACCAGTCCGGCTCATTGAAGGACAATACTGTCCCGTACTTTTTATTTGCCGGATCAAGCTGCCAATCAGTGCCATAATTGCCCCATAACATCGGCACGAAGGTTAATTTTTCATCTGTTCCAAGCGCCTCGCCCGTTGCCCAGTGATAGTACCAGCTAATATTCATATTCTCTGTTCTGTGCAGCGTTGCCCAGCCCACGCCTTTTTTTGAAAGGAAAATTTCAATTTCATCTGTTTTTGTGCCTGTATTAGCCTGAATATAGAAGGTATGCTTTGCAACCTCTACACTGTAAGCTACATTGAACAGCTTAATCGTCCCGTCTTCTGTAATCATAAACTCATCCGTAGACTTTGCATTATCAAGCTGATCCTTTGTGATAGTATATGTCTTTTTTCCGTCAAAATAAATATCGTAAGATGTTGCTCCTTCCAACGGATAGAATTCCGCCGTAATCTGTCCCGCAGGATTCAATTCATCTGCAACCGGAGTTACAACCGCATTTTTCTGCCATGCAGCCGGAGTGCTCACATCAACTTTTTTGCCTTCAATTGCTTCCTGTACATTGATTGTACGAATAATATCCCAGCGCTGCCCGTCTGTACTCTGCTGCCCCTCATCACCGTTTCCTGTATTCTCTGACTGGCTCAAAGGCAGTCCTTCGGTCTTGGATGCTCCATTTACATTAATTACAAGACCTGAGCCTTTATTTATGAACTTCACAAATCCCTGATGAACCGTTTCGTCTACTTTCCAAAGCTGGCTGTCGCTTCCGCTGTATTCATTTAAAACAAGCTGTGCGCCATCGGCTTTTGAGGAATTTTCGACATCAATTACCAGATCCGTTGCCAGTGAGCGGATCACTACATACGATGACGCTTCCGGATTCTCTGTGGTGCCCGGATTATCCAATGAAAAGAACTGGCTTGCCCTTCCGGCATAACTGCTCTGTATTACCGGTCTTCCAGCCTTTGTGCCGCCTGCCTCAATCACTTTTTCCGTCGATTTATTCGCAATAACGAGATATTCCTTACTGTCGTAATCAAGATTGATGTTAACGGTAAAACGCTTTGTCGCAGTAATTGTCGGATCATCTTTATCTGTGACCGTAATCACATATTCTCCGTTTTCCTTAATCTCGGTTCCTTCCGTATAAGGCACGGTCTGACCATTCCGTGTCAATACGATTGTGTAATTATTGTCCCTGTAATTTACCTTTGCCGATACCGGCGCCTTGTAAGTTTTCCCTTCGTTCACACCGATAATGCTTGGAACTTTTTTGTACTCTGATGTTCTTGACGCATCTACAAGACTTACATCCGTAAAATACATCGTATGTTTTTCAAAGTTCGCTGTGGTAAACGGATAATTCTTATATTCTGTCTCTGTAAACTGACCTAGCAGGAATTCCAATTTTACCGTTCCCGTCGTCTCAGACGTATACGTTTCTGTAAATGTCTGTTCCTCCGTATCCAGCATAATATATCGCTTCGAATTATTCATTCCAGTCAAATTTACCGCAATCGGTCTTTTTACCGTACTTGACGCCTTAAAGCTCAGCGTATATTCCTTGCCTGCCTCCACCTGAATGTTCTCCGGTGTATGAAGCTGTGTGGACCAGTCTACCGGTCCCCGATCGCCGGACTCATCATACCAGTTCAGGAAGAACTCCATATTAATTGCCGCTTTATAGTCATTGGTCATATTTGCGGTTCCGCTGTAACGCTCATTAAACCATGCATTCCAGCCCGAAAAACCATTTTCAAAATTTCCGTTTTCAATCAGGTTGCCGTCCGCCGGCAAAATAGTAACAAATACAGATTCTGCATTTTCATATCCGCCCACTTCCAGACTTACGGCATAACGATCCGGTTCCGGAAACACACTCTTATCAATCGTCAGTGTCGACTGGAATTTATCGGTCCCGACCGAAACAGTTTGAAAACGATACTGATCCGAAGAAATCTCTTCGCCGTCTACCTTTACGACCATCGGACGATCCTCAGGGATACCAAGTCCGCTAGCCGATGAAACGTTCACTACGACATCTTCTCCCAATACCACCTTTGTACTCTCAAGCCCAAAGCTTAATCCCATGATATTCGCTCTCGGAAATACCGCCCCAAGCGCATCGGCAACACCTGCAACCCATACTCCGATGTTATCCATCAGAACCTCACCGTCGGTAGCAAGTGTCAATGTTGCTTCTCCCGACTTCTGTGCCGTAAAATTCTCTCTGTAACGAATGGTATATTTCTCAACTTCTTCTGTCCCTATTTCCTGCACTGTTCCGTCCGCATATGTAATCACAGCCGCAACTTTTGCCTTTCTTTCAGCTGCATACGGCGTTCTTCCTGCAAACGTTGCTGTATAAGCCACGCCTTCTTGTAACTGAATTCCTTTATATGTAATACTGCCGCTTCCCGATAAGTTCAGACAATTTCCGGCGCCGCCTTCCGGAAGTTCTACACTACCGCCAGTTAAATCAAATCTGTCTGTATCCGTAAAATCCGGGTCAGTCACCACAATATATTTCTCTCTGGCGCCTTTTTTCTCCAGACGGATGTTCGACAGTGTGATGGAATGTTCTCCTTCCCAGCCATCACTCGGTCCTTTCGCTCCCATCTGAATCGTAAAATTACCACTGATGTCACGCACGTCTATTGTAATATCACGCTCTACATGCTGTTTTTCTCCTGCCTTTAGCTCTGTCGGCTCAATAAAAGACTTGTCGCCGTTCACAAAGGAACCATTCTCCACCTTTCCTTCCTGAATGCCGGAATGTATCGTCCGATCCATCGTAGATTCTACGTCAAAAGAGAGCGTATACGTTTCATCGCAAATAACGAAAATCGGCTGATTCAGCCCAATCGTCCACGGTCCCGCATACTGTCCCGCCTCACCTGTATTTGTGATATCTATGCGTATCCCTGCTTCCACACGATTAAAACTAGCCTCTGTACCATACCCATCCCAGATCATGGCAAAGGTCTCCCAGCCATCCATACCGTAAGCAAATGTTCCGTTTTTCACAACAAATGTTTCATTCAATTCCTGCTGAGTCACTGCACGTGACGCCGGACTTACATCTTCATTCCCATCCTCCACAGCCGCCGACACATCAAACGCCGAAAGCTGAATGGAAGTAACAATCATTGCCATAGCAAGCAATATCGAAGTAATCCGACTGGTTAATCTTCTTCTGTTACCCATCTTTTCCACCTTTCCTCTCTTTCACATCCTGCGGACGAAGAACGCCTGCAAAACATTATTGATGTTTACAGTATAACACTCGTCCCTCATAATTTCATTTGAAATTCAGGAATAAAAAGAGATGGAAATGTAATTGCATATAATTTTCCCCCTAAGCATAAAATTTTACCTGAATTATTCACGACTATGCCGTGAAAGTGGTTGAAAACCACATAGTTACTGT
>CAJTSH010000037.1 GCA_910578885.1 uncultured Lachnospiraceae bacterium | reverse complement strand
TACTTATGCGCCATTCAAGATTTTCTTTTGTTTCGTCAAAAGATAGCGGTTTATATGGTTCATATTTCACAACTTCTTTATCAGATAAATATTCAAACAAGTCCTGTATATCTTCTTTTATGTATCTTCTTAAAATCAATCTTTCTGATTCGGCTACGATTATTTTGTTCCCCATGTCATTCTCTCCTTACGCTCCTTATATTGTTCTGTGAAAGTTATAGAAATTTCTATTTTCTCCACATGAAATAGTATAATCTATTTTATTGCTGATAGGGGAACGATTTGAATTTATAATAAAAGATGTGCCACATTTTTACATGGCACATCTTTTTGTTATAAGTTCTTTGTTTTTTCCTGTCTTACAATTCTTTGAATACTTTTTTCTACAAGAAAATACTTTTGGGAGAGTTGCTTAATTGAAAGCCCGCTAATATATTCCATGTAGATATTTGTATTTCGTATAGATAGTTCTCTTTTTGCCAAAGTATCCACTTTTCGTCCTTTTCTCTTAGGTTCTGATTTAGGGATATAGATAATCTGACCATCTACATAGCATTGTATCTGCTTAATTATCTCCATTGGCAATACATCTTTTGCACTTATATAGTTCATGTGTTGCACCTCCTAAAGAAATTATTTAGGATAAGCATGAACTATCACTTTTTAGTTTTTTGCAATAGCTCATGCTATGCAACTTTTGTTCTACTCATAAATTAATCTTACCTCCCTTGCTGAAAATATTATATATCTAAAAGCAGTTAAAATCAATGCTCACTTTGTTATACTATCTATCAACATCTGATATATAAAGAATTGGGTGATTCTATAGCCTGTTATGCACATTTCCACAATGCTTGTCTTTTGGTTTTTGGTTCGGAATAGTGTGGTGCTGGCGGTCTATCTCTTGTTTTCGGTTGCTTGCTTCTTTACCGTACATGAGCATTTGCGCCGGGGTTGTCGTTGCCGTAGCCCTCTAAGAGATTGATAACGCCCCATAGTGTTACAGTGGAAATTGGATATACGAAGTAAGTCCCTCTTAGTTACCTGCTATATTGTTCCGCTTATTTTCTTTCTTCTTATGGGCGGTATTTTTACTTCCGTTATGCCCGAAATGGGAAGCACGCTAATACAATCTATGATTGTAATGAGTGTTTCAATGGGGGCATTTATCGGATTACCGCCGTCGTTGATTGAAACTTACGGAAGCGACATAAAAAAGGTTTATAAAGCAAACGGAGTACCTATCTATTTAGGACTTGTTACAATGTTCCTTTCGGCATTTGTTCATTTGATGATTACCTGTATTGTGATAGTGCTACTTGCCCCTATACTATTTGAAGCAACTTTGCCGACACAACTTCCTTTTTTCTTTTTGGCACTTGCTATATACATTATTGTGTCGTTAAGCATTGGAAGTGTTTTAGGGTTGACAATAAAAAATCAAGCGAAACTGACAATGATAGCACAATTAGTGTTTTTGCCCTCAATTATGCTTTCGGGGATTATGTTCCCTATCGACTTGTTGCCCGATTTTCTTGAAACTATAGGGTGTATTTTTCCCGCTTCTTGGGGATACAAATTGATGTTAGATAATGGCTTTTATCTTGAAAATCTATGGTATCCAATTCTTGTCTTTTTTGTAGCAGTAATCGTATGTGGGATATTTTTAAAGAAACAAAAAGTGAAATAGTTTGAGGGACAACAGCTTGAATAAAAGAGAATGGGGGATGTTGCAGGCTGTGTGTATAACATGGATAACGGTTATGTGCGAAGTAAAGGAAAAGGGTGTGGCGGTTGTCATAACCTTTTCAAATATGGTAGAAAATTATATGTGTGAGTGTTATAATAGCAGAAACAAATTTGGAGAGATGACGGTATGGCTAATTCGTATCAAGTAATTGACGAAAAAACGTGGAAAAGAGCAATGCACTGCATGGTATTTAGGAATAGTATTGAACCAGCATTTTGTGTAACTTTTGAATTGGATATTACGAATTTCCTCAAAAAAACGAAAGAGCAGGGACATTCTTTTACGCTGGCAATGGTTTATGCTGTGTGCAAGTGTGCGAATGAAATAGAGGAATTCCGGTATCGTTTTGTAGATGATAAAATCGTGTTGTTTGACAAAATTGATACGGCGTTTACTTATCTAAATCAGGAAACAGAGTTGTTTAAAGTAGTGAATGTCCCGATGCAGGATACAATGCAGGAATACGTCGAAATGGCAATGAAAGCAGCAAGAGAGCAGAAAGAATATTTTACGGGACCGTTGGGAAACGATGTTTTTCAATGCTCGCCTATGCCTTGGGTAACTTATACACATATATCCCACACGAATTCAGGGAAAAAGGATAATGCCACACCCTTATTTGATGGGGGAAAATATTTTGAAAGGGATGGGTGGATAATAATGCCAGTTTCTGTGCAGGCGCACCATTCTTTTGTTGATGGATTGCATATTGGCAAATTCGTAGATAAGCTGCAGAAATTTATGAACGAATAAATATTAGTAATGTAGTTTGCAAAATGTTATTTGAGAACGCTGATTGTAGGTTTTCCTTGATATGATGCTGATATCATGTGGGATAAAGTGAATAGAGAAGTATGTGGATATGGCAGTTTGCAAGGTGATCTTGTAGAATCGGTAGGTAGTCCGGTCGCACCGCTTTGGTGTAAGTAGCCCTCCCTCATTAGGGGCGCCCGTTCTTTGTTCGTTACAATCATATTAAGGAGGAACTGAACCAGTTGATTCGTGGATGGGTAAACTATTTCAAAATCGGTAGTATGAAGAAGCTTTGTGGAAGGCTTGACAATGCTGATAAGGTTGGGGCGGCTTGAAATCTGCATTTGACTTTTAGCGGTGAAGAAAGTATAATATATGCTATATAAAAAAGTGGTGTCATATAATTAGACTAATATGGGATATTATTGCTTATATGGTGGGTGGATTTTTATACTGGATTATTATTAGAAGGGGACATGATGTTCCGATTAAAATTGTTAAGAATGTTGAGAAAAAGAGGATTACTGTAAAATACAGTAGTCTTTTTTGTGCAATTAGAGAAGTTATTAATTGATGTCTGATACAATTGGAGAAATAATGATATGGGGCAGGCAAAACAATAGAGTTTTTGTTATAATTTAAGGAAGTGAAATTATTGTATACAGAAAAAGACATGGTGAGAATTGCAAAAAGAGAGAACAATGCCAAGAGAAGCTATTTGGTGGTGAACCAGCTCCAAGGCAAGCATATTCCGGTGAAACCCTCAGACGCTTTTGCAATGTTTGACGCTTTGGCGGAACAGATTAAGGATATATACTCAGGTGAAAGACTGCTTCTGATTGGATTTGCAGAAACGGCAACTGCGATTGGGGCGTCTGTTGCCGGAAAATTGCAGACCTTGTATATGCAGACGACGAGAGAAATAATTCCAGATGCGGAGTATTTATTTTTTTCGGAGGAACATAGCCACGCAACTGAGCAGAAGTTAGTAAAAAATGATTTAGATGAAGTCAGTGAATCCATTGACCGGATTATTTTTGTGGAAGACGAAGTTACGACAGGAAAGACCATTTTAAATATTATTGACATTTTAAAAAAGCAGTATCCGCAGATTCAGAAGTATGCCGTTGCATCAATATTGAACGGGATGAATGAGGAAGCGCTGCAAAGATACGGAGAAAATGAGATTGATTTGCATTTTCTTGTAAAAACAAATCATGAAAGCTATGCCGAAATAGCAGATACATATGAGTGTGACGGCAAATATGTATGCGCAGCTCCAAATTCGGAGGACATGAAAGATGAGATTTCTTATCTGGAAGCACATTCTTATTTGAATGCCAGAAGATTGGTAGATATAGAAGCGTACTTGAATGCAAACAAAGTTCTGTGGGAGACGATAAGAAATAAGATTGATTTTGCATTATACCGCAGGATTCTGGTTCTGGGAACGGAAGAATTCATGTATCCGGCCTTGTTTGTGGCAAGAGAGCTGGAAGAATCCGGAAAAGAAGTGAGATGCCACTCGACGACCCGAAGCCCGATTGCGGTCAGTAAAGCAGAAACATATCCGCTGCATACGAGGTATGAGCTGAAAAGCCTTTATGATGGCGACAGAACCACATTTATATATGAAATAGGAAATTATGACTGCACAATCATTCTTACGGATTCAGTGAGTGAAGATAGGCAGGGACTGGATTCCCTGCTTGGCGCATTGCGGATGAATGGCAATCGAAAAATATATGTAGTAAGGTGGTGTCAAAAATGAGAAGTTCCTATCAGGCGGGCGACGTGACGTTGCTGCTCAAGGATATTACTGGGCTGGTTGAACCGCAGCCCACAGAGGAGCGGGAGAAATTGATACAGTCCGGTAAGCACTATTGTGAGATGCTGCCGATTGAATATGTACCTACGGAGAAATATATGCAGGTATACAAGGAAGCCTTGCATAAATATTCTTCGGTGACGGCAGAAGCGGTTGGCTGTTTATCCGATAAAATCATAGGGCAAAAGGGGAAAGACGTTGTTCTGGTATCGCTCGCAAGAGCAGGAATTCCAATTGGGATACTGGTCAAACGATATATGAAATTAAAGTACAAAATCAATGTACCGCATTATTCCATATCTATCATCAGGGGCAAGGGTATAGACAGCCGTGCAATGGAGTATTTGCTTGAGAGGCATCAGCCGGAGCAGTTATTGTTCGTGGATGGCTGGATTGGAAAAGGAGCAATTTTAAATGAATTGAAAAAAGATATGGAAGGATATGAAGGCGTATCATCCGATATCGCAGTAGTATCGGATCCGGCAAATATTACAGAGCTATGCGGAACCCATGAGGATATTTTGATTCCCAGCTCCTGCCTGAATTGTACGGTTTCCGGTCTGATAAGCAGAACATTTCTGCGCAGCGATATCATCGGACCGGATGATTTTCATGGGGCGGTGTATTATGGAGAATTAAAGGATGCTGATTTATCTTATGAGTTTATTCATGCGATTGAAGAGCATTTTTCATTTAAAAATCATGATAATGCCCAAACGGTAAAAGGGCTTGGAATAGACGAAGTAAGGGAGATTGCGAAGAGATTTGATATTGTCGATATCAATTTCATAAAACCCGGTATCGGTGAAACGACCAGAGTGCTTCTTAGGAGAGTGCCGTGGAAGGTTTTAATTGACCATAAATATAAAGGACATCCGGAATTGAGCCATATTGTAAGACTGGCAGAGGAGAAGAATGTGCCGATCGAATACTATCCGCTTCGGCACTATAAATGCTGCGGAATCATAAAAAAACTGGCGGACACATAAAGAGAGGCTGAAACGAAAGAGAAAAAACGGTTTGAAATTTGCAGTGACGATAGCAAAAAATTGTGATATAATAGGAAAATATATTACTTGTAGTCAACCAGACGGTTAGTTACATATAGTAATTAGCCAAAATACGCTAGGAGGTGTTTTGAATGTCAGATATGTTTGAAAAAGCGACAAAGGCGGCAAAGAATGTCGGCGGCAATGTTTTTTCTTCCGCAAAGAATCTGGGGAATTCACTGTATAACTCAACCAAGGAACAGAGTGAGCTTGCCAGCTTGAATGTCCAGCAATCCGTGATTGAGAAAAAGTTAAATCATTTCTATGCAGAAATTGGACGCAGATATGTGGAATACATTGAAAAGTGTGAAGGCGAAGTTTCTTTTGAAGTGGAAGATGTTTTAGATCAGATGAAGCCGGAGTTAGAAAAGCTGGAAGAAGTCAAAGTGCAGATAGCGGAAAAAGAAGCACAGATCAAGCAGAACAACGAAGAAAAGGCGCGCAAGAAGGCAAGAGAAGAATTTGACGCTAAGAAGGCAAAGCTTGACAAGGCGGCTTCGATGGAGATTATTTCCGAAGAGGAATATCAGGAGAAGCTTGCAGCGGCGCAGAAGAAATATGATAACTATGAGATTCTTAGAAAAATTGATATGCAGTTAGAAATGGGGATTATCTCAAAAGAAGAACATGCGGAGAAAGTGAAGAATATACTTTGCTAATAAGAAGGAGCTGGGCACAAAGATTTGTGCTGCAGCTCCGTTTTACTTCGTGCCAAAGACCTCGGCGGTCAATATGGTTTGAATCGCCCAGTTATAGTGCGTTTTATATTCGTTCATACGCTCCTTTATCACATTTCCGCTTACGAGGGTGCGGCTGGTCTTATCCCAGTTTAGGATAGCCTTTGCATCATCTAAATCTTTGGCAAATACTTTATAGGAGTTGTTGACAACGCTGATTTGTTTCGGATGAATGACCGTTTTACCGATAAAACCGCATAACTTGTCATCCATTATCTCGGAAATCAGGCCGCTTTCCCAGTTGCAGCCGTTGTAATATTCCCAGACAGGGCCTGAAACAACGTAATCTGCACCATATACCGTGATAATATCCGAAAATATATTTGAGATAGGTCTTATCTGGTGGATGGATTCGGTGTCGTGCCGCCGGAAGCCGAAGATATGGCATAAGTCATTGCCGCCAACACGGATATTCAAGATAAGTTCTTCAATCTCTGAGAGCTTCTCTTTTAGATGATATAAAATATCATAACGGTTCCTAAGGTCGATGATGGAAGCGCTTTCATAAATTGGCATTGCATAGATTGGCTTGGCGCTTTTTTCATTGACGGAGATTATGGCATGGATGTATTCCTCTGCATTATCCGGTGAAAATTTCGGAAGGATAAAGCCGCAAAGAAGGGCGGCAGAATTTCCAAGCGCATGGAAGAGGCGGGAAATCTGTCCGGCATTCCGCACCCGTATAAATATTTTCGGAATATAAAATTTCTGGCTCAGCGAGGCTTCGTAGATTTTGCTGATGGATTGAATCATGGTGAGTTCGGCTTCTTCCACGTGGTCGTCATGTATGGTATCTTCCAGACACAAAGCAAGGGAATACTGATTTCCGAATTTCTCTGTGACGATGGAAGCGAAGATATTTTCATTGTTTGCGGGGCAGTAAAGCAATGCGCCGACGCTGTAATAGATAGATAAATTTTTCATTGCAGTCTCCTCAAATGTTGACACTCAGATCAGTTACTGTTCATTCCCTTCGATTATTCCGGTAACTCAAATCATTCTACCATAGATTGTCGAAGAATGGTAGAAAAAATGGTGCAAATATGGTATATATATTCTTAAGTAAAATGATTTGCAAGAAAAGAATGTAGGTGTTTGAATGAGCGAAAAGGTATTGTATCGGTATAATGTCATGAATGTGAATTCAATCAGCGGATTCGGCAGCATCAGGGGCGGGCTGAATGCGGACTGCAGAGATGTCTATTTTGTCAGACTGCTTGGCGTTGGCAAGGGAATGATAGATGAAATAAAACGGCTGGATCGGCAGATGGATGATTATGCGGGAAGAGGGCAGGTGTTTTATAAACGGCTGGAGCATTTGCCGGTTCCTGCCTCTATGGAAGAGGCAAATGATTATGCAGAGGGCTATCATAAATGGATTGCCGGAGATAAAAAGAGCATCGTAATCAAAGCCTCTAAGGATAATCCTGCGCTTCAGGAGAGCTTAAGCGAGGCATGTGAAAAGACGTTGAAACTATATATGAAGACAAAGAAGGGCGTAACCGACTCGATTCTCAAAAATTATTGGGTAAAATTAATGCATTGGTTTGACGCAGTGTTTGGTGGAAATCTGTCGAACTGGGAAGTGAAAAGCAACATAAAAATCGTATTGCCGAATGTGTGGAAGGAACAGGAATATCTGTTTTGCTATATGGTAACACTGATTGGTGCAGACGTATTGCTGCTCCAGACCGGAAAGGATATCGAGCTGTGTGAAGAATTAACGGCTCTTTCCGTTGCAGAGAGGCTTGGCGATTACGGACGGATAGAGATTCCGCCGTATGTACAAAATGTAAGGACTCCTGAGCCGGAGATGAGGGCGGCAGTCAGACAGACCGCCGTACAGCAGGAACCAAGGCAGAATATAAAAATCACGCTGCCGCCGAGAACGCCCAAAAAGCCGCAGCAGACGCCGGAGAATGTAAGGAATTCTGTCATGCCGCAACAAGCATCTGGAAATGTGGTTAATCCCGCCAAACCGCAAAGCGGTCGGACAAATCCGGTGGTTTCCGGCACAAAGAAGCCGGCAGGCAATGCGGGAGAGGGAAGGGAGAAGAGCTTTGAAGAGCTTGCTCTGCTTGCATCTTCCATCGTCATGATTGCAATACATGGTACGAATGGCGATATTATAGGAACGGGATCCGGCATCATGGTAGGAAGAGATGGATTTATTCTGACGAACAATCATGTTGCAAGCGGAGGAAGATATTATTCGGTCCGTATTGAAGACGACGATCAGGTTTACACAACAGACGAAGTGATAAAGTATAATTCGGTCTTGGATTTAGCGGTGATACGTATACAGAGAAGGCTGAACCCTATACCGGTCTACAAAGGAAGGCAGAAATTGGTAAGGGGACAGAAGGTTGTAGCAATCGGAAGTCCGTTAGGATTGTTCAATTCCGTATCCGACGGTATTATTTCCGGCTTTCGGGTGATTGACAATGTCGATATGATTCAGTTTACGGCGCCGACGTCCCACGGAAGCTCCGGCGGAGCCGTTTTGAATATGTATGGGGAAGTAATCGGCATCAGCACTGCAGGCTTTGACAGCGGACAAAATATAAATCTGGCGGTGGGGTATGAATCTATCAACATGTTTATCAAAGGGTTTGTGTCATAGTTGTAAAAAATGGTCGAATGTGGTATAATATCGCCAGATATTATACCGCCCGAATGGGCATAGTTAGGCGTAAGTTTAGAAGTGGAGGTCACAAATGAAAGGTGAACGGAGGAATATAAAAATTTCATTTAATTCGCCGGCAATATTAGGATTTACAATCATATGCTTTGCAGCGGTGATTCTGGGACAGATAACAAATGATGCCTCGACCAATGCGGTGTTCAGTGTTTATAGATCCTCTTTACTAAGCCCTCTTACCTATCTCCGTTTTGTCGGACATGTTTTCGGCCATGCGGGCTGGGAACACTTTATCGGAAATATCATGCTGATTTTGATAGTGGGTCCATTGCTGGAAGAAAAATACGGAACGTCAAATATCATTTTTGTAATGCTTGCGGCTGCACTGGTGACGGGATTGGTAAATTTTATTTTCTTTCCCCATATCAAATTGCTTGGTGCAAGCGGAATCGTTTTTGCATTGATTCTGCTTTCGTCGCTTACAAGTATAAAGGAGGGGATGATTCCCCTGACTTTCATTCTGGTTGCCGTTATCTATATTGGGCAGCAGATATATGAGGGTCTATTTGTTCCAAGCAATGTTTCAAATCTTACGCACATTATAGGAGGAATTGTTGGAGCAAGCCTTGGCTATGTCATGAACAAAAACAAGATGAATCGATATTGAGGGTGAAAAAATTAGATGTTTGAACATAAAAAAATAAGCGGGCTGGATGATTTTTTCATGGAACTTAGCAGGAGAGCGGGCAAAGGCATATTTTTTTACCGAATTAACGGGTATACGCAGGAAATAGCGGCATTTATAAAAAAATACTATGAAGCCGCCAGAAAATCAGGCGTTATCATAGAAGGCAAGTTACAGAATCCCGATGAGAAGAACCTGTCTTATTATAACGAGATTATGGGAATGGATTTTCAGATGGACATGGGTTTTATTTCCGCAAGTCTGAAAAAGTGGCTTCCCAGAATGAATGAATACCAACGGGGAAATGTTGCGACATCCATATATGATACATTGGATTCCTTAAGAAAAGCAGGTAAGAACGAGAACATGCTAAGGAACGCATATATCAAGTTTATGTGCTGGCTGTATTACAAATTTGAACGGATTATAAATCTGCTGGGTGAGGAGCATGTACCTAAGATTCTTTATGAAGGTGAGATTAGTAATTACGAATTATTGTTAATAACCGTTTTGGCAAAAGCCGGATGTGACGTCGTGCTCTTACAGTATCACGGGGATCAGAAATATCTTCAGCTTGATCCCGGTTCCGAGCTGTCAGATGATTTGGCGCTTCCGAATATGAAAGCATTTCCGGAGACATTCAATTTGAAATGGATTGTGCAGCAGATTCAGGAAGAATTTAATAATGAAAGATTATACGGCGAGAGCCCATCAGTTCGCGGCTGTACAAATGCATGGATAGAGGGGAAGTGTCTGGAGGATATCAGAAAGAGCATTTCTGTTAGAGGAAATGATACAAGTCTGTTCTATAATTGTTTTTGTAGAATGAACGGCGTGGAAGACAAATTGACTTACATGAATGAGCTGTTCCAATTTTATCAGGAGATAAAGAGCGGCAGGCAAAGAGTGCTCGTGATTGACGGTGGGATTGCTCCGCCGACGAATGAAGAGATAGCGGCTATCAACAGAAAGAGTTATTCGAAGCAGGATATTATGTTGCTGGATTTATCAAATAACATCAGATATACGTTTAATGTTGAGCTGCAAAGGCTGATGATTAAGGCGTTCATGGATGTAATGCTTGCAGAGGCAAAGCTTGCGGGAATGAATTTGAATAAGTTGACAAATAAGGCGGTTTATCTGCTGTGCTGGCTGAAGCGGTATCAGAGCGAACTGTTTCAGAATTGGAAGATGCCGGATGTTAGCTGTTGTATTCATATGGGGGCATGTACGAATGAAAACGAGGCGGTGTTCCTAAAGTTTCTTGCACGGCTTCCGGTAGATGTTTTGATTTTAAATCCAAATTTAAATGTAAAGTGCTGTCTGGAAGACGCTGTACTTTATGAAGAAAATTATGTTGAATCACTGAATGTAAACAGGTTTCCAAGAGAAAATACAGATGTCCATATCGGGACAGCCGCATATCACGCAGAGCGGGAGCTGGACACGCTCATGTATCAGGATTCCGGGATGTACCGGAGCCAGCAGTATCATAAAGCGAATCCGATTAATCTGCAGACCATGTATGAGGAAATCAGAATCCTTTGGAATGAAGATTTAAAATTCAGACCGAACTTTAGTACCAGCCAAGAGGCAGTGAATATTCCTGTTATCTATGCAAAAGTCTCCGGCGTTAAGGACGGAGATATTGCGCAGTATTGGTCTTCCATCAAAGAGCTGCTGACAGAGGACACGTTTTTAATGAATAAGGCGCCGTTTATAGAGCCGACAGCGCCAAATCCCATCAAGGCATATGCAGCCGAATTTTGGAAGAATGGGAAATTGCAGAGAAGCAGAATTAAGGAGCATCGCTGTTATCAATATGGAGTGCTCAGGGATGAGGTTCAGGAGCACATATTTGATAAATTGCAGATGCTGATTGAAAGCAGGCTGATTCACGGCACTTTTGAGAATGGGACGGAATATACGATCATTGCAACAATCCTTAATTTGCACAGAGATATTGTCCGTTTGATTCAGAAATTTGATTTTACAAAGAAAAATCCCAAAATAATTTTTATCAATACAGGAGAAGGATTAATTTCTTTGGAAGATACAATCGTAACAGCGTTTCTTAATCTGATCGGGTTTGACGTCATCTATTTTGTTCCGACCGGATATCAGAGCATAGAGAAGTTCTTCAACCGAAAGGTTTTTGAAGAGCATCAGATCGGTCAGTATGTGTATGACCTGCAAACGCCTGATTTTAGAAACATATCCAGCAATGCGCGCCAAAAGAAATGGCGTGACAAAATATTTAAGAGGGGTACATGACAATGGGACTTGATTTTAGTAAAACTGCGACATTGGCAGAGACAGCCGCACCCGCTGCAGAGCCGAAGAATGAAATTGAAGTGGTGGAGCAATACGATATTGTGGCGGACCGTCAGCAGATGAATGAGCAACTGGTAAATTCCGCAGAAGTGGATGCGATTGTAAGCACGATTGAGGTGAATAACCTTGATACGATTGTTTCGTTCGGCTCACAGGCGGCAGAGGAGATTTCAAAGGCGTCGGATGTAGTGCTGAACAGTATGAATATGTCTCAGTTGGATGATTCCAGCGAGATGCTGAATACGCTTGCCAAAATCATGAACAAGTTTGACATCGAAGAAATAAAGGACAACCCCGGATTATTCGGAAAGCTTTTCGGGAACCTGAGAAAGCAGTTGGACAAAATTTTAGCAAAGTATCATACGATGGGAGAAGAGGTTGATAAGATTTATGTGCAGTTAAAGCAGTATGAATCTGAAATCAAGCAGTCAAACCGGAAGTTGAACCAGATGTTCGAAGCGAATGTAAATTATTACCATGAGCTTGTCAAATACATATTGGCAGGTGAGCAGGGCTGTCGGGAATTGGAGGAATATATTGCAAAACGTCAGGCTGATATGGAAGCTACAGGCGACAATTCCATTCAGTTTGAATTGACAAGCCTGAATCAGGCGTTGATGATGCTGGAGCAGAGAACGCAGGATTTGAGAACGGCAGAAAATGTTGCTATGCAGTCCATTCCGATGATTAAGACAATGGAATTCAGCAATATGAACTTAGTTCGGAAAATCAACTCCGCCTTCATTATTACGCTTCCGGTATTTAAGCAGGCGCTTGCACAGGCAATCATGCTTAAGAGACAGCGGATTCAGGCGGAGGCTATGTCTGCGCTGGATGAGAAGACAAACGAGATGCTGATTAAGAATGCGCGTAATACAGTAGAGCAGTCTAAGATGACCGCAAGATTGGCATCAGGAAGCTCTATCAAGATAGAGACATTGGAGACAACTTGGAGAACGATTGTGAACGGAATCGACGAAACAAAGCAGATTCAGGAGAATGCGCGCCGGAAGCGTGTGGAGGATCAGGCTCGTCTGGAGACAATCAAGCAGGAGTTCAACAAATCATATCATATGCCAGATAAGATTAATTAATATAAATTTAAGGAGGAACCAATTATGCCAATTAATTTAGCAAAAGGACAAAAGGTGGATTTAACAAAGGGAAATCCGGGATTAAAGAACATTATGGTCGGACTTGGATGGGATGTTAACGCATTTGATTCAGGTGCTGATTTCGACTTGGATGCCGCGGCATTTATGTGCGGATCAAACGGAAAATGCCCGACGGAAAAAGAGTTCATATTCTATGGGAACTTAGAGCACGCAAGCGGTGCACTGAAGCACATGGGAGATAACCTTACCGGAGAAGGGGAAGGCGATGATGAGCAGATTCAGGTTGATTTAACCAAGATTCCTGCAAATATTGAGAAGGTTGCATTTACAGTTACTATCTATGAGGCAGAGGCTAGAAGACAGAATTTCGGACAGGTTTCCAATGCGTTTATCAGGATTGTTGATGAAGCAACGAATCAGGAGCTGATCCGTTATGATTTGGGAGAAGATTTCTCGATTGAGACGGCTGTTGTAGTCGGAGAGTTATACCGCAACAACGGAGAATGGAAGTTTAACGCAATCGGAAGCGGGTTCCAGGGCGGTCTTGCGGCGCTCTGCGGACACTATGGAATTGAAGTAGCATAGGAGGGACGATATGCCGATTAATTTGCAGAAGGGTCAGAAGGTTAGCATTACAAAGGATAACCCTGGCTTAACAAAAGTTGTGATAGGATTAGGATGGGACGTTAATCAATTCGATACGGGCGGTGATTTTGATTTAGATGCCGCAGCTTTTTTGCTGACTGATACAGGGAAGATTTCCAGATCGGAAGATTTTGTGTTTTTCGGGAATTTGACGCATCCTTCCGGAAGCGTTCAGCATTTAGGGGATAACCTGACAGGCGCCGGAGAAGGCGATGATGAGCAGATTAAGATTGATTTGTCAAAAGTGCCTGAGAATATCACTAAGATTGCATTTACGGTAACGATTTATGAGGCGGAGCAGCGCAGGCAGAACTTTGGGCAGGTCAACAATGCTTTTATCCGTATCTATAACGAGGTATCGGGAGAAGAGCTGTTAAGATATGACTTGGGAGAGGACTTCTCCATAGAAACGGCGGCTGTCTTTGGCGAACTCTATAAGAACGGAAATGAATGGAAGTTTAATGCGATTGGAAGCGGATATCAAGGCGGATTGGCTGCATTATGTGCGAATTACGGCGTTGATGTAGAGTAGGAGACGGATATGGCGATTAGTTTACAAAAGGGACAGAAAGTAAATCTGCAGAAAAATTCATCTGCAGGCTTGGGTGAGATACTTGTTAATTTAAACTGGAATTCAAAACCACAGAAAAAGGGGTTTCTTGCCAACTTATTCAGCGGTTCGGGAATTGATCTTGATTTAGGCTGTTTATTTGAGTTAAAGGACGGCAGAAAAGGCGCTGTCCAGGCGCTTGGAAATACATTCGGTTCTTTGAATCAGCCGCCATATATCGCCTTGGACGGCGATGACAGGACCGGTGCGGCGGCAGCCGGAGAAAATCTTCGGATAAACGGAAACCAGATTGCTAATATTAAGAGGATTTTGGTATATACTTTTATTTATGAAGGCGTGGCGAACTGGCAGCAGGCGGATGCGACCGTTACCATTAAGTATCCGGGCGCGGAGGATTTAGTTGTCAAAATGGATAGCTATAATTCATCGAATATAATGTGTGGTCTTGCATTATTAGAAAATGTAAATGATGAGACATTTAGCGTAGAGAAGCTTGTGCAGTTCTATCCGGGACATGAAGCGCTTGATAGAGCCTATAACTGGGGAATGAGCTGGAGGGCAGGACGTAAGTAGAGAAGAAAAGTCTGGAAGTAAATTTTCAAATCTACCTAGATGGCGTGAAGAACACGCCGGTAAGGAGGAAAATATGTCAATTAGTTTACAGAAAGGCCAGAAGGTAAGTCTGTCTAAGGATCATGCAGGATTATCAAAGGTAGTCGTTGGACTTGGATGGGATGAGGCAAAGCGGGAAAAAGGCGGATTTTTTGCACCTAAGCCGCAGCCGATCGACTGTGATGCGTCTGCGATCCTGCTTAAGAACGGAAGATTGTTCGACAAAGGGGATTTGATTTATTTTGGAAATCTCCGCCATCGTACAGGTTCCGTTGTTCATCAGGGAGATAACCTTACTGGAGCCGGAGACGGTGATGATGAACAGATTATCGTTGATTTATCAAGTATCCCGGCAGAATATGATAAGATTGTATTTGTAGTTAACATTTATCAGGCAGTACAGAGGAGACAACATTTCGGAATGATCCAGAATGCCTTTATCCGTCTTGTGGATGCCAGAAACAATAATGAAATGTGCAAATATAATCTGTCCGAGAATTATAACGGTATGACGGCAATGATTTTCGGAGAGATTTACAGACACAATGGAGAGTGGAAGTTTAACGCAATGGGACAGGCTACGACAGACGCAAGTCTTGGAGAGCTTGCGAACCGGTATTGATAGGAAACGCATCAAATAATTGAGTTTCCTATAATACAAATGTTTGAGCATTTGAAGGAGAAACTACCGAGTTAGTTTCTCTTTCTTTGTAAGATAAAAGATAAAGGAGAAAAAATATTTATGAAGTATAACGGTCTATCGTACAAAGAGGTAGAACAGTCCAGAGAGAAATATGGCTCAAATGTCATTCCGGACTCTGAACCTACAACGTTTTGGGATGAGTTTAAGGAAACCTTTGGTGATCCAATGATAAAAATATTATTGGCAATTGCAGCGCTTATGATTGTCATGTTTTTCTTTGGATATGCAGAAATCTATGAACCGCTGGGAACGATTATTGCGGTACTGATCGTGGCAGTCGTTTCTGCAAAGACAGGCGTTGCCAGTGATACAAAGTATCGTGAGCTAAAGGACAGCGCCGAGAAGGATAAATGTAAGGTTCACCGAGACGGCGTGGTTACGGTAATTGAAGTGGATGATGTTGTAGTTGGCGATAAGGTGCTTCTGCAGTCCGGTGACAAAATACCGGCGGACGGAGTGCTTATAAACGGCTCGCTGCGGGTGGACAACTCTGCGCTCAACGGAGAAGCGGAGGAATGTAAAAAGACGGAGGCAAAAGAAGGTTTTCAGTTGGCGGATGATATTACGGGAGATACCTTTGTCGATGCGCATTCGTTGTTCAGAGGCGCCGTTGTATTTGACGGCGAGGGTATTCTCGACGTAAGAAAAGTCGGATTAAAGACGATGATGGGAAAGATGGCGCAGGAAATGCAGGAAGATGAGCCGGATTCTCCGTTAAAGGTAAAACTTGCGAAACTTGCAAAACAGATTTCAACCTTTGGATATATCGGGGCGATTGTCATTGCGGTGCTGTACTTTGCATATTTCATTGTGAGCGCCGGAGGACCGGGAGCATATTTTTCAACCGGAATTGAAACTATCATAAAGGACATCGTACAAGCTGTTTCATTGGCGATTGTAATTATTGTCTGTGCGGTTCCTGAAGGACTTCCGCTAATGATTTCTCTGGTATTGATGCAGAATACCAGCAAGATGCTTGACCACAATGTCCTCGTCCGTAAGGCAGAGGGAATCGAGACTGCCGGTTCATTGAACATCCTCTTTAGCGATAAGACCGGAACTATCACAAAAGGAAGATTGGAAGTGGTAGACTTTTTCCTTGGAGACGGTTCTTCCATAGAGCTGGCGGAATTGATCAGGCACAGTAATGTAAAAGGGCTTGTAGATCTTGCGATTGGCAAGAATACACAGGCAATGTTTGATGCGAACCACAGGGTAATCGGAGGAAACGCTACCGATCAGGCTCTTATGAAGTTCATGGGAGAGGCAACCTTTAAAATGCTGGAAGAGAGCAGGGAATGTGTTGTCACAGAGCAGCAGGGATTTAATTCTGCAAATAAATTCAGTCAGGCAAGAATTGATAATGTGGGAAAGACCTTCTATAAAGGAGCGCCGGAAAAGCTATTATCTCATGCGGGGAATTATCTTGACGGTGAGGGCAATATCAGAAAGCTTGACATGGCAGTTTTAAACAGGAAGATTGACGAGCTGGCGTCAAAAGCAATGCGGGTGCTTGCATTTGGATATTCGGAAAAAGCGATGACGGAAAATCAGATTAACGATGACATTGTAATCATCGGTCTGGTGGGAATCCGGGATGATGTAAGACCTGAGGCAAAGGAAGCAATTGAAGAGGTGCAGGGAGCAGGTATTCAGGTAGTTATGATTACCGGTGACAGACTGGAGACTGCAATTGCAATCGCAAAGGACGCCGGACTCTTGAAGGATAAGAGCGATAAAGCGCTTTCTTCCGCACAGTTAAACGAGATGTCTGATGATGAAGTGAAAAAGATGATACCTCATATCAGGGTCATTGCAAGGGCGTTGCCTACGGACAAATCCAGAATGGTAAGGCTCTGTCAGGAGATGAATCTGGTGGTCGGCATGACTGGGGACGGTGTGAATGATTCTCCGGCATTGAAGAGAGCCGATGTCGGTTTTGCAATGGGCAGCGGAACAGAGGCTGCAAAGGAAGCCGGTGAAATCGTAATTCTCGATGATAATTTTGAATCCATTAAGGACGCCATCTTATACGGAAGGACAATCTATCATAATATTTTGAAATTCTGTAAGTTCCAGTTGGTGATTAATGTTACCGCCGTAATCGTAAGTGCAATTGCGCCGTTCTTTGGGGTAGAAGAACCATTGAAGGTAACTCACTTACTGTTTGTCAATCTCGTAATGGACGGTCTGGGTGCGATTATGCTGGGAAATGAGCCGGCATTGGAGAAGTATATGACTGAAAAGCCCAGAAGAAGAGATGAAAGCATTGTAAGCAAGAAGATGATGGCTCAAATTTTGATTATGGGACTGTGGCTGACAGTCTTAAGTTTCCTCTTTCTGAAGCTGCCGTTTTTCAGCGGGTTATTTGAAAGTGAGGAGCAGCATTTGACAGGATACTTTGTGCTGTTTATTGTAAGCGCACTGTTTAACGGATTTAATGTAAGAGATGATGGATTTGCAATTTTCAAAGGGCTGAATGAAAACACCGGATTTTTAAAGGTATTTTTTGCAATTATTCTTGTACAGGCGTTAATCGTAAATGCAGCGCTTGTCCCATTCACGGCGTTTAAGTGGATCGGAGAAATGTTTAGCTGCGTTCCTTTTGGAATCACAGGCTGGATTGCGGTGATTTTGCTTTCCGTTACCATGATTCCGGTGGACATGATAAGAAAGCTGTTTGTGAAAAGAGGATAGTAAGATGGTTGTTTTTCATATGGATCTGGATAACACCATCATATATTCTTACCGGCATGAAATCGGGGAGGACAAGCTGGAAGCCGAGTGGTACAACGGGAGAAATATTTCCTATATCACGCGAGAGACTTTTGAGATGTTAAAAAAGCTAAAGGAAAAAGCGCTGCTTGTACCGACAACGACAAGGACAATGGAACAATATCAGCGTATTAATCTGCAAATAGGGGATATAGAGTATGCCTTAGTCTGTAATGGCGGGGTATTGCTGATTGATGGGAAGGAAGATGCAGGATGGTACCGCACATCACGCGAGCTTGTGGATAATTGTCAGGCTATGCTGCAAAAGGCTGCCGCCGTTTTGGAAAAAGACAAGCGAAGGATTTTTGAGGTAAGGTTTATCAAAGAGCTGTTTGTATTTACAAAATGTGAAGAACCGGAGGCGGTTGTAAGGGATTTGAAGAAAATCACAGATAAGGCGTTGGTGGAGATTTTTTCCAATGGGAGCAAGGTCTATGCCGTGCCTAAGGCGTTGTCTAAGGGGGCGGCGGTTGAGCGGTTTCGGGAGTATATCGGCGCGGGGCTGGTCATTGCGGCAGGAGACAGTGAGTTTGACCTTCCAATGTTTGAGAAAGCGGATGTAGGGTTTGCACCAATGGAGTTGGCAAGGAAGTACCGGTTAAGTCCAAATACAAGGATACTGCCGGATACGAGGGTGTATTCGGAGGAGGTTTTGAGTCAAGCTCTTACGGTGGTAGGATGATAAAAGGCATGGGATTTGATGATTCAAGTTCCATGTTTTTTATTGTGTTTTAATAATGTTTTGAGTATTTCTGCCACCATAAACAATACGGATAATTGTGACAGTAAGAGTTTCAGAATTGATGGTGTAATAGGCGATGAAGTTATCTATAGGAAGCTTGTGTATTTTCATACTCTGCCAAGGTTCCCAATCTATAATCTGATATCGTGCTGGCATAAAAGCGAGTGAACGTATTTCTTTTCGAATACGGTTTACTTGATTTTGGGCTATGTCGGGAACCTTAAGGTCAAAGGCAATATATGAGTATATGCTCTTTAAATCGTCTTTTGCTTCGGAAGAATAAATGACACTGTATATATTGCTCATATACCAAATTCCTTAGCAAGTTCTGCGTCTACTTCATCCGCTGTGTAAGTCTTGCCGGATTTTAAGGAATTAATTCCTGTCATTATTTCTGCGTCCAGTTCTTCACGACTCATGCCGCCGATAGATGTGGGCTTCCTTGTGGGAAGATGTAGGTCAAGGGGCATTCCTCTTGTAAGCACAATTTGACTGTAAAGCATCTGAATTGCACTTGAAGGAGAAATACCAAGCTGTTGCAGGATATTTTCAGCCTTTTCTTTTAAGTTCGTATCAATACGTGCGTAAACCGCTGATGTATTTGCCATGTATATCACACTCCTTTTTTATATTATAGTCAATTTGTGAGTCAAACGCAAGCGATTGCAAGCAAATCTCAGAAACATCTCATTTTTTTCCGAAACTCCGACGGCGACACGCCGTTCTGTTTCTTGAACAGCCGGCTGAAATAAAGCGGATTGTCATATCCCACGATATTTCCGATTTCCGTCACATTGTACTCTGTAGTCTCCAGTAAATTTTGTGCATTCATCATCCGAATGGCAAGAATGTACTGCATCGGCGTGGAGCCGGTAAATTCCTTAAAGCTGCGAATGAACCAGCTTGCGCTCATACCGCGGGAGGCGGCATAATCTTCAATGCTGATGGCAGTATTATAATGTTCATGGAAATGCTTTGCTGCGCGCTCCATCTCATTTTCCAGATAGCTGTTGATAGCTTTGGGACGGCTGGCAGAGTGGCGCCGGATTAGAATAAAAATCTGGCGGAGCAGAAGAACTAAAAGCTCTTCATAATTTTCCTTGCACATCTGCAGTTCCTGAATCATCTGCGTGAAAATTCTCTTATATTCCAGCGACGTACCGGTATAGATGACATGCGAGGAATCTGCAATACCGTACTGCCGCAGAATATTCTTAACGTTATTTCCGGTAAAATGAACCCAGTATACCTCAGGTTGATCTACGCCGTAATAATAATATCTCTGTTCTTCCTTCGGCCGGTAAATGACCATATGGCCGGCTGTCACGATTTCCTCTGTGCCGTTGAAATAGAAATGCGCTTTCCCGGAAGCGACATACAGGAGCTGGAAATCTAACCGTCCGCGCGGTCTGTGCGTAGGCAGCTTCGGTCTTGTGAATAAATGATAGGTTCCGCAGCTTCCGACAAATAAAGGATGCTTTTTGTCCTTGAAGTCTATTAGGGTATTGTGCCAGTAGGCAACGTTCATATACATCTGAAACGCCTCCTTTGGAAAATTGTATAAATTAACGATATGAGATTCATGCAAATTGCCATAGCATATAAAAATTGTATAGTTATATCTGGATAAATTACATTGATTGTATCATTTTGTGCATGTTTTGTCTAATGCTATTCATGGATGTATGGCGTATTTGCAAATATAATAAATGTACAAAAACAAACGGCTCACAGGATGGTAAGGAGGGCGCGGCTATGATTGTACCAAAACATTATGAAAATTTGCATGTACTGCATGAGAACACAATACCGGACAGATCTTATTTCATTCCGGCATCAAAATTTATGGATTCCCTGACGGAATGCAGGGAAGATTCCGACCGTATGCAGATGCTGAGCGGAGAATGGAGCTTCCGGTATTACGGAAGCGTCTATGAATTAAAGGAATGCTTCTATGAAACGGATTACGATGCGAGTTCCTTTGATAAGGTAACTGTTCCCGGAACATGGCAGAATTACGGGTATGACAGCCATCAATATACAAATGTCAGATATCCGTTTCCCTTTGACCCGCCGTATGTGCCTTGGGATAATCCCTGCGGGGCGTATATCCGGGAATTTCTGTATCAGAAGGACGCGGCTGCACCAAAGGCATATCTGAATTTTGAGGGAGTGGATTCCTGCTTTTATGTATGGCTTAACGGAAGCTATGTGGGTTATAGCCAAGTGTCCCATTCCACCAGCGAATTTGACGTCACTGATTATTTGAAGGAAGGCAGTAACAGGCTGGCGGTACTTGTGCTTAAGTGGTGTGACGGAAGTTATCTGGAGGATCAGGATAAATTCCGGATGAGCGGAATCTTCCGTGATGTCTACCTTCTAAAACGTCCGAAGGAGGGGGTGTTCGACTATTTTGTAAAGACAAAAATCCAAAAGACCAAAGCAAGTATTGAAATCAGCCTTATGTATTTTCGTCAGTTAGTTCCCACAAAAATTACGATTTTTGACAGACAGGGAAATACGGCGGCCGAGCGGCACATTAGGGAAGAAAATCGGCAGACCGGGAATCAGTATATTACAAAACTGGAAATCGAGCGTCCGATTTTGTGGAATCCGGAAGCTCCATATCTTTACACGCTGCTTATTGGGACAGAACAGGAAACGATTGTTGACCATATCGGTATCCGTGAAATTTATGTGTCAGACAGGGTAGTATATTTCAATGGGATGCCGTTGAAATTCCACGGAGTAAACCGGCATGACTCTGACCCTTGCACAGGTTTTGCCATTGGCATCGGGCAGATGAAAAAGGATTTGTTCCTGATGAAACAGCATAATATCAACGCAATACGTACCAGCCACTATCCGAATTCCCCGATTTTTTACCAGCTTTGTGACAAATACGGTTTTCTGGTAATTGATGAAGCGGATAACGAGAGTCATGGACCGTCGGAATTGTTCTACAAAGATAATTGCTGGGAAAATAAAAGTAAACGCTGGAATGAAGCGATTTCCGATAATCCTGATTTTATCCAGGCGACGCTGGATCGGACAAAAAAATGCGTCCTAAGAGATAAGAACCGCCCCTGCGTTGTCATCTGGTCAATGGGAAATGAAAGTGCTTACGGCTGCACCTTTGAGGAAGCGCTCAAATGGACGAAGGAGTTTGACCCTGATCGTCTGACGCATTATGAGAGCGCGCTATACAGAAGTGAGAAAAGAAAGTATGACTTTTCCAATATTGATCTTTACAGCAGAATGTATCCGTCTATAGAGGAAGCGGAGGAGTATTTGAAGAATGAGCCGGATAAACCGCTGATCCTATGTGAATACTCCCATGCAATGGGGAACGGTCCGGGGGATTTGGAGGATTATTTCGAGCTGTTTGAGAAAAACGATATGGTATGCGGAGGCTTTGTCTGGGAGTGGTGCGACCATGCAATCAGTCATGGATTCGCAGAAAACGGAAAAGAAAAGTATTTCTACGGCGGAGATCACGGCGAGAGGATCCATGACGGAAATTTCTGTATGGATGGTCTGGTATATCCGGATCGGACGCCTCACACCGGTTTATTGGAATTTAAAAATGTATACCGTCCGGCAAGAGTGCTGGAATTCAATCAGGATACGAAAGAGGCGACGATTCACAATTATCTGGATTTTACGGATTTGAAGGACTATGTAAGCCTCCGGTATGAGGTGAGCTGCGACGGAGAGCTGATAGAGACAGGCCGTTTAGAATGTCCGTCTGTTCCGCCGCATGAAAGCGGTAGTATTCGTCTGGACATAGCCATTCCCAAAATAGGGAGAGCATATGTCAAGCTGACGTATGAGCGGAAGGAAGGAAACGAGATGCTGCCGGAAAACTACATGCTGGGATTTGACGAGATACTGCTTCATAATCAAGACGGAAGAAATCAGACGGCATTACAGATGAGAAACATAAGACCGTCAGCAGTAACGGGAATAACGGTCATCGAAGAGGACGAATTCCTGATTTTACAGGGAAACGGTTTCCGTTACCGGTATGACAAAAGAAAAGGAATGTTTGCAGCGATGCGTTTTGGAGAAAAAGAGCTGTTGGATTTGCCGATGGAAGTAAATATTTGGCGCGCCCCCACAGATAATGACAGAAATATCAAATCGGAATGGATGCGCGCGCATTATGACTGGGCAGAGGCCAGAGCATACGGAACGGCATATGGGATAAGTAAGGATGCTGCCGTGATTCATAGCAGCATGTCGGTATCAGCGGCTACCGTACAGAAAATCATGGATATAGAAACGACGTGGACAGTCTGGGCGGATGGAATGACAGACGTTTGCATGGATGTAAAGAAAAATCCGGAATTTCCGGAGCTTCCAAGATTTGGGCTGCGCCTCTTTTTGGAGGATGGGCTGGAAAAGGTTACGTATTATGGCATGGGACCGACAGAAAGCTATCGGGATAAATGCAGGGGCGCTTATCATGGACTCTTTACTGACTTGGTATCAAATATGCACGAGGATTATATCCGGCCGCAGGAAAACGGCAGCCATTATGACTGTGATTATGTGACCGTTTCGGGGGAAGGGTACGGGATTACCGCAGTCTTGGCAGGGAGCTTTTCCTTTAACGCTTCGGTCTACACGCAGGAGGAATTGACCCAAAAGGGACATAACTATGAATTGAACCCTTCGGGAAGTACGGTATTGTGTCTGGATTATGCCCAGAACGGAATCGGCTCTAATAGCTGCGGTCCGCGTCTGCTGGAAAAATACCGTCTGGATGAAGAGAAATTTCGATATCAATTAAGGCTGATGCCATACAGGCAGGCATAGGATAGGAGGGAAACGATATGGATGAGAAAAGATATTTAAAATGGTACAACAAGGTAGGATACGGCTCCGGAGATGTTGCAGGAAATGTAGTCTATGCGCTTTTGTCCTCGTTTGTGATGATTTATCTGACTGATACGGTTGGTCTGAATTCGGGTGTGGTAGGAACCCTGATGATGCTTTCCAAGCTCTTTGACGGCGTAACTGATATCTTCTTCGGATCCATGATTGATAAGACAAAAAGCAGGATGGGAAAGGCGCGTCCTTGGATGTTCTGGGGATTTTTCGGATGTGCAATTACATTAGCTGCCATTTTTATGATTCCCGTAAATTTAGGGGAAGGGGCAAAATATGCGTGGTTCTTCCTTGCATATACTCTGTTGAACGCCGTATTTTATACAGCAAATAACATTGCATATTCGGCGCTTACCTCGTTGATTACGAAGAACGGAAGCGAGCGTGTACAGATGGGCTCTATCCGATTCATGTTTGCATTCGGAACTAGCCTGCTGATTCAGACAATTACAGTCGGATTTGTAAAGTCAATGGGCGGAGGGGCAGAAGGCTGGAGAACAGTAGCGATTATATATGCCGTTATAGGTTTAGTTGTCAATTCTCTCTCTGTGCTGTCCGTTAAGGAGCTTCCGGCGGAGGAGCTGGATGAGACAAATGCCAGAAAGGATATGGAGAAGATTGAAAAATACAGTCTGGGTGATGCCGTAAGGCTGTTGGCGTCCAACAAGTTTTACATTATCATCTGCGGCGTCTATATTCTGACGCAGGTTTACACAGCAACGCTCAATATGGGTATTTACTTTATGGCATATATTTTAGGGGACGAATCGTTATTGGGAGTGTTCTCAATGGCAATCAATATCCCGTTAATTGCAGGGCTGGTTTTTACGCCGGTTCTGGTAAAAAAGATGAAAGGAATGTACAAAATCAACCTTGCCGGATATATACTTGCAACTGTTGCGCGCGGGCTGGTAATTGTCGGCGGATATATGGGGAATCTTCCGATGATGCTGATTTTCTCGGGAGTAGCGGCAATCGGAATGAGCCCGCTGCAAGGGGATTTAAATGCACTGATTGCCTCATGTTCGGAATATACTTTCCTCACGAAACATAAGCGGATAGACGGAACCATGTTTTCCTGCACCTCACTCGGTGTTAAGATCGGCGGAGGAATCGGTACGGCGTTAGCGGGCTGGATGCTTGCCGCCAGCGGTTACATTCCGAATGCGGTCACGCAGGTTGATTCGTGTATCAATATGCTATATTTCATGTATCTGTGGATTCCGATGATAATCAACTTGGTCATTGCATTTCTGCTTTCAAGGCTGAAAGTAGAGCAGGCGAATGCGAGGCTGGAATCGGCTGAGTAATCATTGATGAAAAAGAGACAGCGTATGAATCCTTGTTACGGAAAGAACGGTAACAATGTGATTACATACGCTGTCATTTTCGACAGGCTTCGATTGAGGAATCTGCTATAAAAAGCTATAATGGACTCAATAAACGGCAGATTCAAAGGGAAAGTGGAAGAAGCGCCGGCATAGAATGGCAGGAGAAGAAGTTTGAAGACGAAAAAAAGAAAATATTTTACGATACGATTATCCATGCTTGTATTTATCGCTGCAGTCATCAGTTTGACAGCCTGTTTCAGTTGGACCCCTCCGACAGATGACGCCGCTGAGAGCGAACAGCCGCTTGCATCTGAATGCATGACAGAAGAAACAAGTGAGAAGATATCCGTATCGGACGGGGAGAAAATAAAAGAGGAACCGTTGGAAGAAGTGCAGGTTGAGTCACAGGCAGAGGAAATTCTCTCATCAATGTCTTTAGAGGAAAAAATTTATCAGATGTTTATTGTAGCGCCGGAACAGCTTACCGGAGCGAATCCGGTTACGGCTGCAGGAGAGGTGACGAAGCACAAGCTAATGGAATATCCTGTGGGCGGGCTGATTTATTTTGAAGCAAATATCGTATCGCCAGAGCAGATAAAGGAGATGCTGGACAGCACGCAAAGCTATGCCTATGAAATAGAAGGACTACCGCTGTTTCTGTGTGTGGATGAAGAAGGAGGCAGGGTGGCAAAGATCGGAAACAATACGGCATTTTCTGTCAGACGCGTGCCGGCAATGCAGGAGATTACAGGTGAAAGGGATGCCTATGAAGCAGGAGCGGCAATCGGCGGATATCTGTCACAATTTGGCTTTAACGTTGATTTTGCACCGGTTGCAGATGTGCTGACGAACAGCGGCAATACGGTTATCGGAGACAGATCTTTTGGAAACGATCCGGATGCGGTGACAAGGCTTGCTGCTTCGTTTTCTGCCGGTCTGCATTCGGAAAATATATTAAGCGCGTTCAAACATTTTCCGGGGCATGGAGCGACCGAAGCCGATACACATGAGGGCTTTGCTTATACTGATAAAACATATGAAGAGCTTTTGGAAGCAGAATTGAAACCATTTGCAGCGGCAGAGGAAAACAATGTGGATTTTGTAATGGCGGCGCATATTTCTGTGCCGGAGGTGACAGGGGATAATACGCCGTGTTCCCTGTCACATAAAATGATAACGGAGATCTTGCGAGATGAGCTGGGGTATCAGGGTCTGGTGATTACAGATGCATTGCAAATGGGGGCGATTACGCAATCCTATACGCCGCAGGAAGCTGCGGTGCTGAGCATACAGGCAGGCGTTGATCTGCTGCTGATGCCGCAGGAGCTTCCGGCTGCGTTTCAAGGCGTACTTGAGGCAGTGGAAGCAGGTGAAATCACAGAAGAAAGAATTGATGAATCCGTCAGAAGAATAATTCGGACAAAATGTAAAAACTTAGGTTGAACTGTTACGGCAAAGCTTGTGAGCATTGAGGATCAGGTTGACATTGCAAAAAATGACTTGTATGATGATTACAAAGAATATTTTTGGGAGAAACTGTGATTGAAGGAGGATGGAAAATGGATTATGTGGATTTAAAGGGATGGAAAGAAGAACTGTCGGAATTTAAGGAAAAGACAGAGGAATTTTATAGAGGCGAGATAAATAAGGGCGCATATAAGGGGTTCTCGGGGCGCTTTGGGACATATGCGCAGAGAAGCGGGACGGCGCATATGTTAAGGCTGCGGATGCCTGCGGGACGCGTGACAAAGGAACGGCTTGCATTTACCGCCGATATGATTCGCAAATACCATATTGACCGGATTCATTTTACGACCTGTCAGACTGTGCAGCTTCACGATCTGAGCAAGGACTCCGTATATGAGATTATGGAGGCGGCATTGGATGCGGGAATTATTACAATCGGAGGAGGCGGCGACTATCCCCGGAATGTGATGTGTTCCCCGCTTTCCGGCGTGGAGAAAGAAGAATACTTTGATGTGCTTCCTTGGGCAGAACGTGCCAGTGATTACCTGATCGGCTTTATCAATGCAGAAAAGATGCCGCGGAAATTAAAGGTGGGATTTTCTAACTCAGAAAAAAATGAACCGCACGCAACATACCGTGATCTTGGTTTTGCCGCAAGAGAAGACGGGAAGTTTGACGTATACAGCGCCGGCGGGCTTGGAAACAATCCGCTCTTTGGCGTTAAGGTCGCAGAAGCTGTCGAACCGCAGAAGATTTTGTACTATATTAAAGCCATGTGGCTGACTTTCTGCGCTTACGGCAATTATGAGAACCGCGGAAGAGCCCGCACCCGTTATATGCAGGAGGCGCTTGGCGGTGAGGAAGAGTATCGGAAGGCATATCTGGAGAAACTGGAAGAAGTATTTGCATCAGGAGAGGATTTGGGCGTTCAGGCAGAAGCGGAACCGGTGACAAAGAACGGGGACGGGACAAGTATAGAAGATGTGCGGGTAATTGCACAGAAGCAGGACGGACTTTATACGGTGGCATGGCATCCCATTGGGGGACAGCCTGTGCCGGAGCAGTTCTGCGCTTTGAGTGATGCGCTGGCAGGGATGGAGGCCACAGAGCTTCGGCTTTCACCGGATGAGACGGCATATATCATTAACCTGACCGGGGCAGAAGCGAAGAAGGTGCTGGAGTTGACGGCTGACAGTGCGAAGACACAGTTTGAAATGTCGGTAAGCTGTATCGGCGGAAGCATCTGTCAGGTAGGTCTTCGCGATTCCCAAGCGCTGCTGCGTGCCTGTGTCGATGCAGTAAGAGAAGCCAAGATTCCCGGCGGTGCGCTGCCGCAGATTCATATTTCCGGCTGTCCGTCTTCCTGCGGAACCCATCAGACCGGAAGAATCGGATTCCGCGGAGCCTCCAAGCCAATTGACGGAAAACCGCAGGCGACATTCGTCTTATTTATCAACGGAAACGACCGTCAAGGCTCTGAAGAGATGGGAAGGGAGCTTGGGATGATATTGGAGACGAAGATACCGGAGTTTTTAGTAGAGCTGGGAAAAACGGTCGCGGGGTTTGGAATGGATTATGAGACATGGCTGGATAAGAATCCGAAAGGTTTAGAACAGTTGGCAGAAGAATATATACTTTAAAATGATTTTAAAATTAGGATGGTGTTTGTACGTGAACTGACATCATCCTATTTTTTTGAAAAAATCTGTGATATTTTATAGATTCGTAGGTCTTATATACAAAGTCCAGCTAATAAATGTCAAGAGGTAAATAAAAAATTTTTACTTCTTAAAAA
>CAJTSH010000036.1 GCA_910578885.1 uncultured Lachnospiraceae bacterium | reverse complement strand
TCGGTCTAAACGGCTTACATAAAGAATTATTTAGAATTTTAATATGTATAATTGATTTAAAAACCATTGATATTATACATATGTCGTGATTAGTTCCCTATCAAATTTGAACTACAAAATAGCATTTGAAACGAGTAAATTGCAAGAAAATTATCACAAAACACATGGAAATTCAGATAGTAAAACTTTTTAGTACATATTACGTTCGCAATAACCCTTGATTTTGCGCAAACCTATGTATAATATATCGGGATTTTAGGATACAATCCCTAAATTCACATTCAAAAAATGAAGCATCTCCCCATTCCTCATGCTCGCCATCAAAGATCACATTTTGAAAGACACACTTTTTAAAGTAAAGATAATACGTTCCTGATGATGCCATACTACAATTTTCCAGACTAACATTTTCTAAATATATGCCATCATCTTTTAAGTACTTTAATAAATCAAATTCTCTAAGTTCACTCATTTTTTACCTCCACATATTGTTATTTTGGGATAAATCTCTAAAACTCAAGAATGGTTTCATTTTTCTTGAAAAATCTATATTCATCAATTCCTTAATTTGAACAATACCTCCAATATTCCTCCTGCTCTTTTCCTCCTATTCCAATTCCATACACAAAGCTAGGATCTAAAAATATCATTTGTCCATTTTCCAAAATAATTTTTGCAGCAGCACAATTTTCTTCTGTACCATCTATAAGCTCTATTTCCTTCACCGTATTATTCACAAGCATTGAAGTAACCAAAACAAACTCAATAATGGATGATTTAACCTTAATCATATCTTCATCACTTTCAAATTGATATCGAATATCTGAAACTTTTTCTATTTTTAATCGGCTATATTGTTCAATCGACTCAAATTCCAATAATATATCCTCAAATTCTAAATAAATCCATCTCAAATCAGGTGTAAATTCACGCTGTTCCTCAAATAAATATACAAACCCAACTGTATAAATATCTGTAAGTTGTTTTCCAATGATTGATGATACCATTTTTATCTCCTTCTGAACAAACGTACTATATCAGTTGAATCACTGCCTCTAATTTTTCATTATTTTCACACGCCTCTTTTAATTTCAATACAAATTTCATCAACAGCTCTCTGTTGTCAGTATATGCACAAAATAAATCTGATTCGGAATCAAAATATATTTCGCCATCTAAATCTGCTTCCTGACGCAGTATACTTGCTACCTTCTCCCAGTCATACCCACTCCCCATAATTCCTTCATCCATTCTTTTCATAAACAGTTCTTTTTTGTACAATGAAGTATCCAAAGATAAAGACATCATACCACTTTCTATCTTCATCATATGAAATGGCAAAATATGCTCCTGATTCTCTCGATTTACATCCGTCCCAGTCAATTCTGATGTTTCAAACGTATCAGCATTCTCATAAAAAGTATCCAAAATAACTAATTTACCCTTTGAAGACATATAGCCTTTATCATACATATCCTCTACTGCCCACTCCGTAAGATCTTCATAAAACTCGTCACCCTCTTGAGGATACACGCTATTATTCTCATTTGTGAATAAATGTTTTTTATTGTGTTTGGGATTTGTCATAAGCTCTTCGATCACTTCCTCATAACCTCTTGCCTCAGAGAGAGATTGTCAAGTGTGTTTGTGAACTTTCTGAAACATTGAAAAAGACTTCTGCTGCACTTGACAGACATAAAAAATACGCCGGCGAAATCCTGTGCTGCGCAGAACAGAATATTGAAAAATGCAGGTATCCGTCCTGAGATGATGATCCTGCAAATCCTAGAACAACAATATGAAAATTTTGTCATTGACAAACTGGCAGAATAATCTCTATCATATAATCATAACCTTGCCCGACTCCTCTGATTTATCACGCATCAAAATAAGACCATCCGAAAGCCTTTCAAGTGGAAAACGGTGCGTAACCAGTTCCTCCGGACGGATTCTATGGTTTTGAAGCCGCTCCATCACATAATGCCAATCATCTTCCATGCTGTGTATAAATGAAGAATTCCATGTCCCAAACACTGTCATCTGGCTGCGCAGAATCTTCCAATATACTGCTCTCTGAAATACCATGTCCGAAGCCGGATTCCCGACAAGCATTACTTTTCCTGCCGGAGCCGTCAGGTCAATTGCCTGCGATACAGTCTCACTTTTCCCTACACATTCAAAAATCAGATTTGCACCTCTGTTATCCGTATGCTCCATAATCCATTTGGAGACATCTTCCCTCCTGCTGTCACAATAACAGTCTGATTCCAATCCGAATTTTTCGGCCATCCGCTTTTGGAAGTCTTTGTTGCCCACTGCAAGGATATTACACACACCCATATCTTTCAAAAACATTAAAAGGAGCATCCCAATCGTGCCAAGACCATATATAACACATACACCGTCCTTTTCAGGTTGTGCCCTTCTCATGGCATGTACGGCGACGGACATGGGTTCCAGCATCGCCGCCTCCCCAAATGGCACGTCCTCCGGCAGCTCTATGAGGTTCCATTCCGGCGCTGCCACATACTCTGCAAATCCGCCGTCCTGTCTAGAGCCTAAATAGCTGTAATTTCCGCACATCTCATATTGTTTTTTCTTACAGAACATACATGCACCGCATGGGATAAGCGGGAAAACACCCACACGCTTATTCTTCCATTCAGGATTCACTCCGATGCCCACATCTGCCACTATGCCTGAAAATTCATGTCCCGGTATAGTCGGAAAGTGATATGTTCCAATCTGATAAATGCGGGGAATGTCAGAACCGCAGACTCCTGCAGACTTTACTTTTACAAGCACTTCGTCCTTTGCAGGCTGCGGTTCCTTTATCTCCTCAAATCGAATATCTCTAATGCCATGTAAAACCCACGCTTTCATCATTGCCTCCCTCTCTGCTTTAGCACGATTTCCCGGAAATGCTCCAAGTCCGCCGCCGTTGTAATCTTAAAATTTCTCTCGTCTCCCGCAATCATGGCTATGTCCATTCCTGCCATTACCGCAGGCTCCGTAGAACCGTTGATTTCTAAAATCTTATCCGGACAAAGTGCTCTGTTCGCCTCATAATATTTCCCGAATGCGAACGCCTCCGGCGCCTGCCCCGCATATATCTTTCCCCTGTCTAATAAAGAAGATACCGTCTTCCCATTTTCGCTGAGATAGACGGTATCTTTCATCGGCAGTACAGGCAGGGCGCCGTCATGCCCTTTGGCCGTCTTAAGGTAGTCTGAAATCTGCGCCGCAGACACGCATGGACGCGCTGCGTCATGAATGACAACAGTGTCATTTTCTGTCGCGTACTCACTCATATCCAAAAGCGCATTGTATATGGAAAGCTGCCTGTTCTTTCCCGGGATAGAAAATCCCCTGAATTTCTCATTATATGGCAGACCTAAAAGCTGCCGCCTGATATAATCATGCCACATCTCATCCGCCGCAATCTGCACTGCGTCAATTGCCTCATGCGTAAGGAAGGTATATAAACAGTACGAAATAACCGGTTTCCCATCCACCTCGTAATACTGCTTCGGGATACCAAGCCCTGCGCGCGTACCCGTTCCGCCCGCCAAAATCACCGCTGCATTCATCCTTCATTCCCCACATACTTACGTATCTCGCTTATCGTTTCGCCGTAAGACCTGTCCTTCCCGAAAAGCATCGTCGTGCCAAGCACAAAGCCGTCCATCCCCTTCGGCGCAAATGCTAGAATTTTATCCGCACTGCACGCCCCGTCCCAGTATGCCTTAAAATGCATCTCCTCTTTAAGCAGAAGCAACCTGTCTATCTTTCTTCCCACATACGGCAGATACATCTGACCCGCATTCCCCGGATTCACCGACATGACAAGCACCTTCTTCACGATACGAAGCATCTCAAACACAGTCTCTATGCTTGTACCCGGATTAATGGCAATGCCCGGAATCATACCGGCGTTTATGATTTTCTGAAGCGTCGTTGACGGATGGTACTCCGCCTCAGGATGGATGTATACCGTATCGCCTTTACGCAGGTTATCCAGAAAAATTTCAATATTGTTGTTTGGATGCTCAATCATCAAGTGCACGTCAAGCGGCTTCTTTGTCGCACGCGCTATGTATCTCATATCGTTTAAAGACATCGCAAAGTTCGGCACAAACCGCCCGTCCATAATGTCAATATGGAAGGAGTCAATGCCGCCATCTTCCAAGTCTCTTACCTCTTTCTCCAAATTGCCGTAGTCGGCACACATCATAGATGCGGTTAGTTCAAAGTACATTTGTGTTATCTCCTATCATTTCTGTCTTTTGCAGGAAATCTGAATCCGGCAGTTCATTTTCTACACCAGCATCCTGCACTCGGAATGCACGATATTAAGCCTGTCTGCGTTTTTCATAAAATACAGTGTCTCAAGTGTTTCTCCCAGATATCCAATATGGCGGTCGTTTCTCATGCTCCCTTTTGGAACACTCAATTCCTCTATTCTAAAAAGTATCGGAAACAGCCACTCACAGTACTCCCGCAGGATATTCTTCTTTGCCATGATGAGATTATAATTATACAAATACTGCTGCCCGAGTATTTCGGAAAATGCCGCCGCGTATTCCGGATGCAGCTCCTCAAGCACCTGCAGTGTCGCATTCCAATCCATTTCCTTAATGTATCTCTCATGATGCGCGTTGATGTCCGGCTCATACGGCAACGGGTATGGAAGCACTACATCCACGTCATTATTAGTAAGCCGCAGAAAATCATCCTCATTGAAATCAAACCGCCGCCGGTACTGGCATAATCCGTAATATTGCCCTCTCTCTCCATCGGCACAACCGCCTAATACTATTTTATTTTTCCACACCCAATAAAGTGCAGTCAGTTCACAGTAATTCCCATTCCTGTCTGAGATATGCTCCCCTGTATTATCCGCTAAATTAGCCACCCTCACATCGCAGCAGGCTGTTCCGGCCTGAATCGGGAACACATAATCCGGCAGACTGCTGCTGTCCCTTAAAGGTCTGTCCATGTAGGATTTCACCATGTACATTCTGACAAAAGGCTTATGGCATCCTACCGGCAGTGCTGCAAGCGGCAAAAAACGCCCCAGCCTTGCATGGAACAGCTTCATCAGCTCCGCATAGCGGGCAAAAGTGAGCCGCCTGTGATTGCAAAACCCATAGTTTTCCAGCGTCTCCTCAATATCTGGCTGCGCCTGTTCCGGCGTGGCAATAAGGACTTCTATGTCTCGTTTTTCTTCCACTGACATCCCCTGTGCATAGGCGGATAATTCACACACGGGGATTCCTCCAAGGACAGGCGGATTTCCGTCAATATGCGTCACAAGAAAGCAGGATATCTTTCGCTTAGGATATAAAGTTGTAATTGCCTCGTACACGGCGAGTGCATAGCCTTGGGCACCGTAGATGGTCAGATTCATCTTAGTCTTTCCTTCCATACTAATACCAGAATATTGCAACGTTTCTATTCATTATGTTTTCAGCAGTGCAATGCTGCACCCATCCCCTATCGGCGTTTTGGCAATCTGAATTTCCCGCTCACGCTCAAATGTATCCACAGCCTGCTTTACTCCTTGAAAAACATCCGAAAAATAGTCATGCAGCAAAATACAACCACCATTTACAATCTTTTCCCAGAAAAAGCGTAAACCATTCAGCATCGGGACATACAGATCCATATCAAGATTCACAAAACAGAATTTGTCCTCCACGCCCTGCATACTTTCTGGAAAATATCCCTTCTTTATCACAACATTTTTCGGATAGGGCATTTTCCTCATGACAAAATCACTCCCTGTTTCCGCAAAAAAATCCCGATCCGAGAATCGGCTCTTTTCAAAATTTCCGCTATAGGCTTTTTCATACTGCATATCACTACTGGCAAATCCCTCAAATGTATCACACAAATACAGTTTCCTATCAGGAAAATAATAATTTATGTATTTGGCACTGTCGCCTCGGAACCCCCCGCATTCCGCCACATTTCCCTCTACGCTGATGCTCCCAATCCATTCAGCATATCCCCTGATAAAGCAGATTCTCTGATCAATAAACAAATCCATAAACCTAAAATCCACAAACGCATTTGCCACTTTATCCCGTGGTATTCCTAAGTGCATCGATTGTGCCATAATCTGTTCGGCCGCTGAGGGGCTGCTTACTACAATCAGCAGCATATCAAACACTCTGTTTACAATCTGCTCCGGCGCAATAATCGGAAATGATGACATTCGCTGTCCCCACAGCCGTTCATTGTTGTCAGTATATGCAACGGTCTCATATTTTTCTGTCATCATTAAATTCGGCAATATACGCTTGCCAAAATCTCCGCATCCCCATATAATTACCTTCATATATTCTCTCTTTCCGGCTTTTACAGTTCATACCCTTAAACTAACAATCTGCATCCTGTATGTACAATATTAAGTTTGCTCTTATTAACCATAAAATATAGAGTGCACAGTGTTTCTGCTATATAGCCTATATACCTGTCATTTCTGTCTTTTCCGCTCGGAATGCTTAATTCTTCCAGTTTTTGCAAAACAGGAAACAACCAATTACAATAATCATTCAACTTCTCTTTTTGCGCTATTATTCACGTTAAACGCAAGGTTGCGATTTTGCACAAAATTTTTAATGTATACAATATACAAAACGCTTTCAATGCATTTTTCAGCCTCAAAAAGTAAAAATTATAGCTTTCTAACATTGAAAAATTAAGTTTGGGAAGAAACAAATTGTGCAGTTTGTATAGACATGCGTTTACCGTGCGCTATTATTATATTATAATTGTAAAAATACTGTTGATGCAGTATATTAGAAAACACTGACATCTTTTCAGGATACAACTTCCCTAAAATTTCCATCACAATATTCCCCTCATCATCTGAAAGACCATCAACTGCTTTACCATACAAAGCCGTTCCAACCTGTATAGGTGTAATCCATTCGGATATATTATATTGGTTTGACAATGGCTTGTCTTTATAGGACTTCGTCATAAAAACATGCAGCTCTGCTTTATGATATCCTATGGGAACTGCTGACAACGTCATAAACCTTTTCTCCCTTACAACATGATATCCCATAAGCTCCGCCCAGCGAAAGGAAGTCAGTCTGGCATGGCAGCGCAATCCGCATTCATCCAGGCACTTTTCAATCTCTGTCATGACATCTTCGGGAGTTGCAATCAAAACCTCAATTTCTGTCTTTTCCCTATCTGAAAGCATATCTGCAAAAGCTTTCAATTCCAAAACAGGAATTCCTGATAATGTCTTAGAATTAATATCCTGTTTTGTTACCAGAAAACACCGAATCGTCCTTAATGGCAATAAATCACATATTGCCCGATAAGCTCCTAGCGCCAGCCCTTGAGCGCCATAGATTGCTAAATCCATTTCATTATCCTAACCTTACTTTTACTCTGACACTGATTATCTCTTATATTTATTTATGAACAATAACTCAGAAATTCATGAATCTGCTTATCCATGCATTTCTTTATATCTCCACCTGTCATCCAACATTTGCTCCATTCAACAACTTTTTCCACCGCTATATCCAAATTCCAAACAGGTTTCCAGTCAAATATAGTTCTCAATTTACTACAGTCAAGTTTTAAAAAATTGGCTTCATGGGGGCCATTATCATTCTGATTAATCCACTTTATTCCTTCTCCCCATTTATTTACAAACAAATCAACCAACGCTCCTGTCTGATAACAATCCGCATCTAACGGACCAACATTATAGCATCCCGAATATCCAGCATTCAGTTCCTGCATAGCTGCAATCATGAGATATGCATATATGGGATCCAATACGTGTTGATATGGACGCGTAGAATACGGATTTCTCACAATGATCTCATTATGGTTCACAGCCGCCTTAACACAATCCGGTATGATTCGGTCATTCGAAAAGTCCCCGCCGCCTATTACATTTCCTGCCCTTGCCGTAGAAATATGAACTTGATTCTCAGAAAAAAAAACTATTTTTATAGGAATGTGTAACCAGCTCCGAACATGACTTGGAATTACTATACGGATCATACCCGTCAAGTTCTTCATCTTCCCTATAACCCCATACCCATTCTTTATTTCGGTATACCTTATCAGTAGTTACATTCAAAAATGATTTTACGGTATCGCTTTGACGGATACATTCCAATATATTAACAGTTCCCATAACATTTGTTTCATATGTATATACCGGGTTTTTATAGGAATCTCTTACTAACGGCTGAGCAGCCAGATGCAAAACAATCTCAGGCCGGGCATCACTGAGTGCTCTCATAAGAGACTCCCTGTCACGTATGTCTCCAGTCACAGAGCAAATATCATTATCCAACTGTAATATAGAAAACAACGCGGGATTCGTCGGCGGTTCCAAGCCATATCCTGTCACCTGCGCACCTGCATTCAAAAGCAGTTCGCAAAGCCATGCCCCCTTAAAACCGGTATGCCCTGTTATAAATACCTTTTTTCCTTTATAGCATTTTATATCAAATTTCATACTCTTCACCTTATGCTAAATTTCAAAGTCTAACACTCCTGCATTGGAGTATTCCAAAGTATCCTCCATTGACGAAGAAGACCGGATTGCAAGGATACCGTTTCCTGCAAATTGTATCACCGTCTCAACCGCAGTTTTCTCATTCATCAGATAGGCGCTTCTCTTTAGAACCATAATTGGCAGAATGTTTACTGATGGCATATTTTCTTTTATATAATTTAACATTCCTGCTTTAGTATGATTCATCGTTTCATCCTCTTACCTAATCAAATCGAATAATTGAGCCCGAATATTGTCTTCTGTCAATTTGTAATACTCCATTTTCTCCTGATAAGTTCCATAATTTCTAAATATTTCACGGGGAAACCCTACTGTATCTATCTGAAGCGGAACACTCCCCATCGCATGATGAATATCATACAACAGACTTCCCTCGTATTCCGGTTCAACCACCAGTATTTTTTTGCTGATACAATTTTCAGAAAGTGTCTTATAATCAAACGGCTCCAAAGTTGTATAATACAAAACCGTTACATCCAGATCCGCACATACTTTCATAACCAAATCCAACATAACAGACACTGCAATAACTGTAGCCTTCTTTCCCTCCTGCATCACCTTTGCCTGACCCAGACAAACATCCGGATCATAGGCAACATTCGGATGATCAGAAATTCTAAAAAAAGTAGGTTTACCATCACGATAAGCAGCATCAAATAATTGCAGGAACTGCTTTGCTGATCCGGGAGCAATAAATTCGCATCCCGGAATCATCTTAATTAACTGCACATCCTCCGGACAATAATGGGAATATCCATACTTAGAATAATCAACAGCAGCGCCTGTTCCCACAACATTGACCCCCAGTTTCTGGTATGCAAAATCCATCTTAATCTGTTCTAAAGTACGGTCAATAAGATATGGCTGGATACCGAATATTGTAGGCACAATCCCCCTTTTACTCATGCCTGCAGCCATACTCATCATTCCATCTTCAAATATACCAATATTTTTACAGCGTTCCGGAAACTCTTTTAATTCCTCTCTCAACGCCCACATTCCGATATCTACTGTATAAAATGCCGTATCCTCTTCGTTTCGTATCATTTCTCCGATATGATTCAAAAATGCTCTTCTCAAAAGCTGTCTACCTCCTTTTGAAGCATCTCCAGTTCCTCCTCATTCGGGGCTTTATGAAACCATATATCATGCCGCATCATGGTATCACTTCCGTATCCCCTGACAGTTTTTGCTATAACCGCTTTGGGTCTTTTGTTTTTCATATTTCTTAATTGTAAAAAAACTTCTTCCAGCTCCTGCAGATCATGTCCGTTCACAACCTTTGTGTCAAATCCAAAGGTCTTCAGCCTCTGCTGCATATTAGGCATGTCTACCATCGCTCCGGCTGAATCATTATCATCAATAATGACGCACAGATTATCCAGCTGATGTGTGCTTGCCATAATACACGCTTCCCACATGGTTCCTTCACAAAATTCACCGTCACCACAAAGTACATAAACCTGAGAAGGAGATTTCTTAATCTTATTCGCATTCGCAATTCCGACTGCAAAAGGAAATCCATGTCCCAGCGACCCGGCATTATTTTCAATTCCCCCATTAAATTTCGTTAAATCTGTCTGAATGCAATAACGACTATGAAACGCTCCAATTTCACAAGATACCGCATCCATATCAAATAAACCTTTTTCAATTAAAACCGGATATAAGGCAAGCGTCGCCTGCCCTTTACTGATAATGAAAAAATCCCTGTCCGGATCTTCTGCCCTCATTGCTTCCCAGTTCATAACTTTATCATACAGTATCCATACGATATCCAAACAGGAAAAAACACTTTGCAGATTTCCATCCTGACATTTATGGGAAAGGAACAATGCTTCCTTACGAAGCTTTCTGGAAATATTATCCATGCTTGACAGCCTCCTTAATTGTATCCGCCATATAGTCTAACATTTCATCCGTCATCCCCGGATATACTCCAACCCAAAAAGAATCTTTCATAATGCGGTCTGTCGCTTCCAGATCCCCCGAAATACGATATCCTTGTCCGGATTGACGCATCTGATCAAAGCAGGGATGTTTTGTCAGATTTCCTGCAAAAAGCATTCTTGTCTGAACGCCATGCTCCTCAAGATAAGAAACAAGACGTTTTCTATCTGTATTTTCCTTACAAGTCAGCAAAAATCCAAACCAACTGGGATCCGAATGGGGACACTTTTCAGGAAGAATCAGTTGATCCGTACAATCTGACAAAGCACTCCGCAAACGCATAAAATTATCCTTTCTACGTTTCAAAAATAATGGAAATTTCTCCAGCTGCGCAACGCCTATAGCAGCCTGCATATCTGTGGCTTTCAGATTATACCCAAAGTGTGAATACACATATTTATGATCATATCCTTCCGGCAGTTCCCCATATATTCCTTGAAAGCGGTGCCCGCAATGATTGTCTTCGCCTGACGCACATACGCAGTCCCGTCCCCAGTCACGAAAAGAACGAATGCATTTATTCAGGAGCGGATTGTTTGTATAAACCGCACCACCTTCTCCCATCGTCATGTGATGAGGCGGGTAAAAAGAAGAAGTTCCAATATCGCCAATTGTTCCTGTCAGGTATACTTTCCCGTCCAGCTCATATGTAGAACCCAGCGCATCACAATTGTCCTCAATTAACCATAAATGATGCTTATCACAGAAATCCTTTACCGCTTTCAGATTAAACGGATTTCCTAGTGTATGGGCGGCCATGACGAGTTTCGTTTTATCCGATAACGCATTCTCCAACCGGGAAACATCCAAATTATACTGTGGTATCATAACGTCAATAAAAACCGGAACCACCCCATATTGAATAGCAGGCGTAACCGTAGTCGGAAAACCTGCAGCGACTGTAATCATTTCGTCCCCCGGCAATACCTGTCGTTCTCCCAGCAGCGGTGATGTAAGCGCCATAAAAGCCAAAAGGTTGGCAGACGATCCGGAATTTACCAAAGAACAATATTTTACTCCAAGATACTTGGAGAAATCAGCTTCAAACTGTTTCGTATATCTTCCTGACGTCAGCCAAAACTCCAATGCCGAGTCAACGAGATTACACATTTCCTCATGGTCATACATTCTGGATGCATAAGGAATTTTTTCTCCTGGATGGAATTTTTTTACGCCATGAAATGTATCACAGTATTCACGGACATACCCGATAATCTGCTCTCTGGCCTGTTCTTCTGTCATATTTTCAAACATATTACGAGTTCTCCTCTTTATAAATTGATAAGGGTATTGTATATATCTTTTCCGATATGATTATCACATTTTTCTTTTTTATCTTCTGCTTTCATATCACTGCTTTTGATTCCATTTATCCACCCCGAAAGCGAAAGATACTCATCTTCTGTATAAATCAGAGCATTGTCTGCCACATACCGGAATCGCACCTGTTCCTGATAATTCCTTATAGCCTGTGCAATGACCAATTCAGAAGCCCCCTGTGGTATTGGAAGTTTTTTCTCAGAAACACTGTTCTGATACCAATCATATTCAACAAAAATAAGCTCATCGGAAAAAAATATATCCTGCCCTGACGGCACCATTGCATATATGTACTTTTCTTTTTGCGAAATGATGTTCCACTTTATATATTCTTTATATTTCTGAAATAAAGATATTTCGCTTACCAGTCCTGATGCCGGATCCACACGAAAAGCCCTTTCATTTCCCCCGTACAGATCCAAACCGGGGAATACATAAATAGCATCTTTTGCGCTTCTAAGCAGATAGCCCTGCTCACATATAATATCATCCATCGGAAGTGCTGCAATCTCAGCCAATTCGTTTGTCTTCGGATCCCATTTCAATACGGATGGATTTTTACTGTTCAACAGATATATTTTTCCATCTCCTGCCAAATGGAGTGACGAACAAAAGTCATCAGAATCCATATGCAACTCTCTTAGTTCCATCGTCGCATTCTTCATATTTAGCAGCAATATTTTATTATGGCCGTGAATCGGCGCAATAAAAAAGTCTCCCAGAATACAGTAATCTATCCCTAAAAAAAGTTTTTCACCGGTTTCCCCGCATGTAATATATGAGATTCTTTCACTATCAAGATCCATTACTACGCAAAACGGGGTCATCATATAGATAAAAAAAGCTCTCTCATCCTGATATTTAACAGATATGTATCCTGTATTATTTGGCGCAAATCTCTCCTTATTATCAATTTCCTCATAGATATCTTTTGTCTGGAACAATTTTTTCTCTATGTCATATATTCCCATCATTGCCGCCATTCTCGGAGGAAAATAAATTCTATTATTATGTATCACTCCCCCTCGAAACAATTGATTGGATACGGGCATATCCGGAAAAGACCCCAACTGTTCAATGACATTTTTTTCCAAATCATATTGATAAAGCATATTCAGATTTGCCCCGCAAAAATATGCCATCTGTGCTTTTTCATCCAATACCCACTCTATAAACCAGTATTTATAATTTTTAATAGTATTCTTTGAATATTCTTTCTTTATCATGGACATATATCCCCACTCTCTGAAAAAGCTTTTTATAATCTTCTCCATATTCATTCGCAAGCTGCGGAAAACATCAGAATAAGCTTCTTCTATCGGCCTTCCTGTCTTTCCGACCTTAAGTCATTAACAAATCTTTCCATTCTGTCCATACCTGTTTTTATTTTATCAAGCGACGTAGCATAGCAAAGACGAATGTACCCTTCCCCATAATTTCCAAAATATACTCCTGGACATACTCCTACATATGCCTCTTCAAGAAGTCTTTCTGAAAATTCCAATCCGCCTATCCCCAGCTCTTTAATACTGGGAAATACATAAAAAGCTCCTTTTGGTTCGATACAGTGAATTCCCTCTATTGCATTCAGCCGCTGCACTAGATAATTCCTTCTCTCTTTATATATATCCCGCATCCTGATTACATCTTTCAGTCCCTCTTCAATCGCACTAATTCCAGCCCGTTGAATAAAGGATGACACGCAGGAATTTGTTGTTTCAATCAATAAAGCAATTTTTTCCATAAGGGCAGCCGGTCCGATACCAACCCCAAGACGCCATCCGGTCATGGCAAAGGTTTTGGAAAATCCTGTCGCAATAATGGTGCGTTCTTTACACTGATCCAGTTCCGACGGGCTAAAAAATGTTTCATCCGTATAATTCAAATACGAATAGATTTCATCACAATAAAGATATATCCCCCTGTCCAGACACATTTGACCGATTGCCCTCAGCTCATCCGATGCTATCACTGCCCCCGTGGGGTTATGGGGACTATTGATAATAATCATCCGCGTTTTGTCCGTAATCTTACTTTCTATATCGCGTGCCAGCATTTGAAAACCATTTTCTTCACGCAGCTCTACCCGTACCGCATTTACCCCTGCAAAATTCAAAACTGACTGGTATGTAGAAAAGCTAGGGTCGGGAATAATAATTTCCTCTCCCGGCTCAGCCAGACAACGCACTGCATAATAAATCAGCGGATTCGCGCCCGGAGCAATAACCACCTGTTCCAATTCCGGTGTAAATTTAGGTGTAAAAAACCGACTATTGCAAACGGCCTGTCTCAAATCATAATCACCCGCAGACGGAGAATAATGCGTCCATCCTTCATCTAATGCCTGTTTAACAGCTTTTACGACACATTCAGGCGTATCAAAATCCGGATCTCCTATTTCAAAATGAATGACGTCATGTCCCTGACGCTCCATCTCTTTGATTTTTGATAAAATTTGAAACATCGGCTGTCCCATAAGTCTTGCTGATGCCATTGATAATCGTTGTTCTTGCATTTCCTTCTCCTTTTATACATTCATAGTTTATTAACTTACAGGTTTCACTATCATGTTGCTGTAAAATTCCTCTCTTTCCAGCAACGGAACCATATCCTCATTCGGCATACGAATCACTTCGCCATTATCCAAAGTTCTTTTCGACCATGTACACAAAATCCACTCATCTGACTTGCACATAACCTCGCACACTATAGGATGCTTAACCGACATCATCCGTTTCATAATTTCGTCTGTCTGAGACAGTTTCTCCATCCGAATATAATCAATGCCGTAAGCACAACAGATTTTCTCAAGATTAGGGAGTGTCACACCGGAAGCTCTGCTTGAACCCAGATACCGTCCGCCAAACCGGTTTTTCTGTGCCCCCCTGATTGACAGATATCCATCATTGTTCCAGACAAACAGCTTTATCGGTAAATTGTGGTGTTTCGCTGTTTGAAGTTCCTGAATGTTCATCTGCAGACTTCCATCTCCAACAATCCCGATTGTACTCTTCTTTTTTCTTGCAAAGCATGTCCCTATCGTACTTGGCAGTGTATAGCCCATTTCAGCCTGTGCACCACTGGGCATATATCGCTGCCCTTCAAGAGCAAACTTCAAGGTCTGTGGAACAACATAGCAAGTAGAACCGGCATCCGTTACAACTGCTGCATCTTCCTGCAGATATTTCGATAACTCATTTGTAAAAGCATACATACTGATACCTTCGGCATCATCATAGCAGTCCTGCGTACAAGCCGGATATTTATTTTTCCAATTCCTACATATATCCGCCCATTCGTTATATTGTCCAATATCCAACTTTGACATATGCTCTAAAAAATACCCTGCATCCGAACATATAAAACGGTCTATACAGATGGTATTCTTTTTATGCTCATTTTCATCTACGTCTACAACATATATCTTTGCTTCCCTTGCAAAAAGATCTGCATTATATCCTGTTGAATTAATACTCAGTCTACTGCCAAGCACTAAAATAAAGTCTGCATTTGCCACAGCAAAATTGCCTGCCCTTGTCCCCCTGATTCCGATACAACCTATACTCAAATCTCTATCACTCGGATAAACATCAAAGCCAAGCCTTGAATATACAAAAGGAATCCGGTTTTTCTCAATAAATTGCTTAAATATATCTGTTGCTTTGGAAAGTCTTATTCCCTGTCCAGCTATAATAAGCGGTCTCTTCGCCTTCTTGAATTCTTCCTCTACACTGGCAAGATCATCCTCAGTGCAAAAAGGCCTGTTGGCGTTTGGAATCAGGAAATGTTCCTGAACAGACAGGTCGATCTCCGCCTGCTGAATGTCAATAGGTACATCTACCCAAACAGGACCCGGTCGCCCTTCTTTTGCAATATACAGTGCCTTTTCCATTTCAAACACAACCGAATCCGCATTTTTCAATGTAACGGCATACTTGGTAATCGGCTTTACAATACTCACAATATCAGCTTCCTGCATGCCAAGCTGTCTTAGCGGCGCAGGAGCGCTTGAAACAATTTCATTGGTTGCACATTGGCCAGATACAAAGATGCACGGCGTATTATCCTGATACGCATGAAGCACTCCTGTCACCGTATTTGTCCCTCCACAGCCGGTTGTCACAAATGCACTTCCAAAACCACTGTATTTTGCATAACCGACAGCTGCCATAGCCGCTGCCTGCTCATGATGACAAGGAATCGCATTCATTTCGGGATGGGATGCCAATCCATCCGTCAAAAACATCATTCCACCCCCTGTTACCAGAAACACATCCTTTGCACCAGCTTTATAGACTGTATCAGCAATATAATCACAAACTCTCATTACATATCCTCCCTATCTGCCATTTCATCTGAACAGCTTATCCAATAAGTGCTCGTTTTTATATTGATGCCCCGCCATCCACAGGAATAACTGTTCCTGTCAGATAGGAGGATTCATCACTTGCCAAAAACAACACTACCTTCGCTACATCATCAGGGCTTCCCACATATCCAAGAGGTATCCTTTTCGCATACTGTTCCCTGTCCCTGTCTCCCAGCATTTTTGTTTCAATAATTCCAGGACAAATACAATTAACCCTTATTCTATCTTCTCCATAGTTTTTTGCCATCTGTCTGGAAAACTGTATAACAGCCGCCTTTGAAGCACTATAAGCATAAGAACGCCCGATCACGTAATTATGTAATCCTGCAATAGATGCATTATTTATAATGACGCCGTTATTTTGAGCCAATAACATCTTTGTATGTTTACACATAAAGAAGTACCCATTAACATTAATTGAAAATGTTTTATTCCAATCTTCGGCAGACAGTCTTTCGATTTCCACTGAAGGCAGCATTACTCCGGCATTATTAAATAGAATGTCCACCTTCCCTTCAATCTTTACAGTCTCTGAAATAATATTCTCAGCGCTTGCTTCCTTTTCCGCCTCATGATACACATAATGTACACAGCAACGTCCCATTTCCATGTTAATGCTTTCCGCAAGCCTCTGACCCGTCTCCATGTTTCTCCCACACATAATCACTTTTGCGCCTTCTGATGCAAAAGTTCGTGCACAGGCCAATCCAATTCCGGATGTTGCTCCAGTAACAATTGCGACTTTATCACATAATCTCTTCAATACAATTCCCCCTGCATTTTTGCATATTTCCTTGCTTTTTCCGGACTAAAAATAATTTTGTCATTCTCTGAAAGTGTGCTTAAAATTTTATCTATTACACTACTCCTCAAATTCATTTTTTCTCCGTAAAAATAACCATACATAGGATTGCATTTATGCCTGGCAGTTAAATAGTAACAAGGTCTGTATCCCCATTTTTCTTTTTCGTATATTTCCTGTATATACAAATCATTGATTTCCATAATCTTTCCGATATCATAATTTGTTCCACAATACTCATTCATATACTGCGCAATAAGCTCTGTGCAAAGATTTCCCGCGCCGCGTCCCATTCCATATACACTGCTGTCAAGTAAGATATCTCTCTCGAAACCCTCATTGACAATATCCACTGCTGTCAAAAATGCCTGCTGCATATTATTATGTCCGTGATACCCCAGCGTCACGTTTTTCTCCATTTCATCATCCGCTATACGTGCATACTCTAATATCTGTCTGCTGTTAAGCAATCCGAAACTGTCCACTAGGTAAATTGCCATTGGAGATAGGCTTCCAAACATACGCAGCATATCCCGAAATTCTTCTTTCGAATATTGCTCGATCCGATTCGGCTGAACACAAAGCCGATAGCCCTGTTTTACAATTTTCCTACAATACTCAAATCCTTCTTTCAAAATCCGCTTCCACACAATGACGCGAATCACACCTACACTGTTGCCGTCGTATTTTTCGATTTTATCAGTAGGAAGAGGATTTAAAGCCTCACACATAGCGCAAAACTGGCTGCGTCCATCCTTATATTCCGACATATACTGCTCAATGGCATCTACAGAGGAAAACACCGTTCGACCGGCCTTGTATTCCTCTTCTCTTAGAAAACCCATTTCAATATAATCTATATTTGCCTGTAAAAGCTTTTGGGTGATATCATATACCGCATGATCACCAAAAAACCAATCATTCACATAACCGCCATCCCTGAGAGTGCAGTCTAATAATTTAACTGTCCCCATTGCATCCTCTCCAATCTACCCCATTTAACGCCCAATACTCACGGACTCCGCTGTAAATATATCCCATCTGCATCTTTATCCAAGCGCACAAGCTTCATCAACCGCAAGAATATTTTTATATCCCTCTTTTTCTAATCTTTCCTTAACACCCATTTGATTCTCACGTGTTAATGCAATTAACACCACATCTGTATTTTTACTTTGACAATAATCTGCAATCTCCTTTACTTCATATCCCATATAGAAATTAGGATTACAACCTTTACATTCAACCATAAATCCACGAATAGGAATAATTTCACTTCCACAGGTTAATTTTTCCAATACCAGTTTACCGACTTTTCCTGCACCGTAAATAATAACCTTGCTTTCCTGATTTTGTTTTAATATATTTTCGAGTTTTGGTCTGGTATGAACCATGCACGATTCCACATTATCTTCAAATTCCTTTTCTCCCAAATATGCCCGTTTCATTGCAAGCGTAGGAAATTCTACAGGATTTTGAACCACATCAAATCCCCAGTTAAGAACTCGGGGATCCTTACAAATTGGAGCCTTTAACAATTCCAAATACTCTTGATGATATGGATGACAAGGGTTTAGCACATTTTTATAAAGCCATAAATCTTCATCTTCCGTCAAACCAAACCAACAAAACAGAGACCGCAGCACAATATCGTCTGCATCATACTCTATACCCCTGCGGATAAATTCCGGTATCTGTCGAAAATTGGTATCTTGAACCACCATAATCAATCTAATATGGCTTATCTTCCCTTCATGTTTCAAATCAGTCAAAAGCTGCATGCTTTCTTCAAATTTATGTAAATCGTCAATTCCACCTGCAAGATACTTATACGTTTCCCTGTCAAAACTATTAGGAGTCACTGATATCGTGATAGGATATTTGCTGAGGTGTTCTAATTTATGCCAGTTATCCTTAAACAGCACCCCGTTTGTCTCCAGAAACAAGCTGAAATCCGGTCGTTCCGGACGCAGTCCTTCCAACAGGTCTACAATTTCCGTCGTCACAAAAAGATCTCCCATTCCATTTGATATCAGCTCCTTAACACCATTGATATATGGTTTGATATTCTCGGTAATCCGATGAACATTATCCATATATTGCTTATCAACCTTCATAATACATTTCCTACATGACGGACACGCGTGATTGCACCGCTCATCATATGCAAGGCTTAAATACTCCGGTACATTCTGCATATTTTTTTTGAGCTCCTGCATTTCTTCTTCCGTAATATGAATTGACTTCCAGTCATTAATACAATCCGGACAAGTATCCTCGTGGCATCCCAATAATTCCCCTCTCATAAAGGCTTCTCTGATCTTCTCAACCTGTTCACCATGCCATATTTCCTCCAACGTATTTTCCAACAGATTTCCAATTACAATTTCATTCCAAGGGCAGATACGAACATCTCCTCCTACAAATACGTATCCATAAGTAAAACATTTGCTACACGTTTTCAAACTTTTCTCCACCTTTCTTTATTTTGTATCTGTTTTATTCTCATTGAATCCAAGCTGTTTATTCTTTCTGAAAGCGTCTCCTTCGTTCCGTCTTATTTTTTTGAAACAGTTTTATCAATGCACATCTATGCCGAAAATTCAGCTGTTCTAATTTTTCATCTATATCATCGTAAAATTCTTCAATTGTAGCCGCAATAATCACGAAACACTCTGTCCGATACTCTGTCAACTCATCAATCTGTCTGACTGGTATTCCCCGAACTTTTTTTTCATTCTCTTTTTTATCCGTGACTGCCAAACATAAAATCTCCAATTCTTTATCTTTTTGTAAAATTTTAGCTACTTGTTCTCCCGCTCTTCCTGCACCATATATAATTATTTTATCAAATCCACGCTTTTTAATATGCGGTATGAGCATACGTACATTCCTCACAACACCAGATTCAAATGTGGTATAACCGTTCAATATAGCATAAATCGTGTTCAGTTTAAAATAGAGTTCCTGCATAAATCCCCGATTTTTTTTTCTCTCCGGATAAATATAATCAAAATCGGACATCCTCATCTTATCCGTACCATATCTGGAAATATGGGAGCAGTATATTGTCATATTCCTAAAAAATTCATCACGTACAACATGCGCCCATAGTCGTGTAAAAATATTCTTTTGAAACAAGTACTCACGAAAATCCGTCATTCCCTCACATATTTCATAAATTACCTCTCTCTTTAAACAGGTATTTCTCTCAAAACGATAAAATCCCATTATCTTTGGAGTTGTATATACTCTATATTTCTGTGATAACTTATATGGAGTGATTACATCTTCACAAATACCCAAATCTACTTGAAACCCACCTGTTTTCAACATAATTTCCCGATTCATCACTGTACCAAATGACGGAATTCCCACAGTGTTTCCAGTCATCATAATATCCAAAAATGTCAGTCTTTTTAATCTTCCAAAATAACAGATTTCGTCCTTTTTCCACATGTTTCGATCCAGTTTTGCATCACTTATTCTGGAAAAGTCAATATACCTTGGGCTGATATATGCAAGTTTCCGAAAACCTTTCTGATACCGTCGGATATATTTCCCCATAAGCCGTAAATGATCATTCATTATCAAATCATCTCCATGCAGCATCGCAACCCATGTACCTCTGGCCACTTCTATACAGCGGTTGTAATTTCCGCCAGGTCCTATATTTTCCCGATTCCTATAATAAAGAATCCTTTTATTATCTATCTCACGTATAAGACATTCCGTAGGATTTCCTTCTTCTGTTTCATTATCAACCACCACAATATCCCACGGAAAATCCACCGGTTGCTGCTTCAGAACGCTTTCCAAAGTTTGCTTCAGCAGTTCCGGGCGCTTATATGCAGGTATAATATAACTAAGCCATGGCTTTTTTATGTATTCCGGATTTCCATAGATTAAATTCGTCCGAACATGATTTATTTTATTAAAATGATCAGAAGTCTTATTATAATTAATATGAAGCCTTTTCATTGCCATCCCCTTATTTCCCGTTTATTTCCTCAAAAATAAGATAACGATTCTTAAAACCCATTTTTTCCAATATCTTATCAATCTCTGCTCCTATATCCGGCAGTGTTGAAATGAAAACTGCCGCATCTTCTTTCAAATTCAAAAAATCACTGATACTTTGGACAGGGTATCCATCCAGAAAATCCAGATTGACTGCAGGGTCAGAAACCGCTATCCCTGCAATCGAATTTGCAAATCCATCCTGTAAAAGTTTCTTTAAAACATAACTTCCATACATACCCGCTCCAAATATAATAAACGGTTTTCCACGCAGACGAATTGCCAATTTTTCCACGTTTTCTTCCCAGTCAGAATGAACAGTACGGATGTCTCCATATTGAGCTGTCAATACTTCCAACGGTTCCGAAGCAATTTTCATAATTTCATCAAATGTAAGTGTGGAAACCATTTCCCAATATTTTTCATATTTTAATGCCACTGCCTTTGTCAGCAGGCTGCAACGCCGATATTGCAACATACTTTGTCGTTCAAAACGGCCATAAACGATATTATCTGAATGTCGTATAACCTCTTCCTTTTTTGTATAACAGTCAGGAAGCTTAAGTATCGTGTCGCAATAGCTTCTTGCCCATACTTCAAAAACCAAATCATTCCAATACGATTTACCCTTCTTATATGGACTATCCCTTCTCCACTGCATATGTTTTCCGATCATAATTCCCGAAAAACGGTTTAGTTTTGCAATCTGCTCCAAATATAAACCTAACGTAAAAAAATACTCATGGCGTCCGTCGCCAATTGTATCAGTGACAACATATTTTCGATATAACTCATTCCAGTCCGGATCTGCCTTCAATAATGTACTACGCATAATTGTCGATGCCATATGCGCCATACCCTTAGAGCATATTTGAAACCACTCATTTATATCTTCGCATACATAATCTTCTTTTTTTCCTTCTCCGGAGGCAGGCAGTCGAATTAAATCATATCTTTTTTCTTGAACGATTAACGCGATCTTGGCTAATGCATCTTTTAAAATTGCTATCGAATCATTGATAAACCAAATATAATACGCGCTACGAATATCATTATCCTTGCTTATAATCTCAAAGGTTTTTCTATCCAAACACAGATTTGAATCCATAGGTTTCCATACGAGATTTTGGTATCCTAGTCTCTGATAACTTTCAATAACTCTTTTTGTCGCATTATTTATACTGGAATCAAAATATATCACTTTAAACTTATATTGTGTATAATATTCAAAGGTATATTTTAATACTTCCTCTACCATTTGAGGTCTGTCCTTGGTTGGTATACATATAGATACCCCATCCATAAGCTGTTGTTTCATATTTTTTATACTTGTAAAAGCAGTATTTTATAAATCCTTATATAAGTACACCCTAAATCTGCTTTATTTTCACTATTGCTCCTTATTTTATTAACCCATACTGACGAAAAACATCATCATAAACAAAATGAACTGGAAGAATATCATTTGGTATAGCACTAAACCATTTCAGTTCACTTGTTTCATTTTGTCCATCTTTACTTTTTAAAACAAAATCGTCGGGCAAATAGCAGCGATGCAGTATTGCCAGATGATGTGCGCGCTTTCTGACTCGCTCATCATCCCTTCCCATAATCACATCCCTTACTGCTATTGGTTCCAAATCTGCAATAACCGTTGTACCAATTTCATTAAGCGCTGTCTTCTGAATCCGTTCTGCCATTGTTTCCTTATATCGGATACAGCCTCCTGGAAGATGCCAGCCTTTTCCAAAATACTCATCATCTCTCCATGAAAGAAGAATGCGATTTTGACGATCCAAAATCATCAAGTCTACATTTACTATTGGAATAATTGTCGATACTGCGATAAAAATTTCTTCTGCTAGCCCTTCTCTGCCATCTATCTCCATAAACTGCTGCATAATATCATCACATTTTCCCATTCTTTTTACTTCCAAACCTTCCATGGAGCTTTATTATCCAACCAAAGCAATTCCAGTTTTTCCTTATCGCGCTGTGTATCCATACACTGCCAAAATCCATCATGCTGAAACCCTGCCACTTGTCCATCTTTAACTAATCGTTCTAATGGCTCTTTTTCCAAAAATGTAGAATCCCCTTCTATATAATCAAATATTTGGGGCTCTGCAACCATATATCCTCCATTAATCAATTCCGCATCTTTACTTCTCTTTTCATGGAAACGATTGATATTCCCTTCCTTGTCCAGTCCCAATACCCCAAAACGCTGACCTGGGTTAACTGCTGTCACAGTAAGTATCTTTTTATGTGATTTGTGATATTTTAACAGTTTATTGATATCGACATCAGCAACACCATCACCATATGTCAGAAAAAAGGTGTTATTTTCTACATACTGTGCTATTCTTTTAACACGGCCGCCTGTCATCGTATCATATCCTGTATCAACAATCGTAACTCTCCAACGTTCTGATTCATTATTATGTACTATCATCTTACCGCTATCTGAAAAATCAAAAGTAACATCGCTCTTATATAAGTAATAATTTGCAAAATACTCCTTAATTACCTGTTGCTTGTATCCCGCACAAATCACAAAATCGTCAAACCCATAAGAAGAAAAAATTTTCATAATGTGCCATAAAATAGGTGCGCCTCCTATTTCAATCATTGGCTTCGGTCTCAAAAAGCTTTCTTCACTAATTCTCGTTCCAAATCCCCCTGCCAGGATCACTACCTTCATTTGTATACCCCCATTAAAAATTTCACATCCGTAATACCGCATTAATCAGTTTTTTCTTAACATATATTACATTGTGAACTGTTGAGAAATATCGTATATACCCTTGTGACAACATCTGTTTACACACCGTTTCACTATGTGATTCCACACATATTATCTTAGGACCATTTTCCGTAAAATCGTAACTAGCCATTACCTCATCGTCCAACCCTTCAACATCCAAATCAAAATAATCCGGAAATTTTCCCCCACAATATGTCTCAATTATTTCCCCTAATGAAAGACACCGCACTTTAATTTTTTTTGCACCTTCGTGTCCAACATTGTGTCTTCTTTCATGATCTTTAATGTACTCTTCCGAAAATGAATTTAATGCATCATAATCTCCCAGCATATAAAACTCCTTTTCATACGGTCCCCCCCCCCCGCATACTCCAACGCATATATTTGTATCGTCTGGCCGTTCTGCATTCATCAATTGTATACAATTAAAATTTGCATCTATATTCACTCCACAAGATCCTTTTAAATATAATAATGCCGTATTGTTTCCTTCATATGGATGATTGCATCCTACATCAAGATATGATGGATTTTCTATACCCAAACATTGGAACAAACCTGCTACAATCAAATCCTCGCCAAACCAACTGAAAGAAGGATTATGCCACGGATAAAGCTCAGGTGAGCGCAAATATTTTCGGCTGTCATAATAATCAATGTGATAAATAATTTTTTCTTCTGGAACTCCTAAATTGACTGCAAAGTCTTTAATGTCTTTTGCATTTTGATCATGATCCATCGCAATTACTATATAATCAAACTGATCATCTTCTAATGCACGAATTATTTCCGGATTATACACTTGTATGTCGTGCATTTTTACAAAAGAAAGCTCACTATGACCGTCTATAGCAAAAAGTACTTTAATATTATCTGCTGTCATACACTGTGCCAAATATTGTTTTCCAACATTTCCCATACCATACAAAATAATATTTGCTTTTTCTTTTTTAATCTTATTAAACGGAAATCTGTAAATTCTCATATTGCTACCTCCTAATAATCCTTTTTTCTGCCATTTTATAAACTCTTTTATTATATAGTCTCCACATTCTGTATCATAATTGGTTTGCCAGTCAACTCATACATATGCACCACGCTGCTCGGATCCCCATAATACGCATCGCTTAACACCACTGCCCTGTCGATGTCCGCCGTGTCGTCATAAATCCCCCAGCCTTCCGCAAGATACTGATCACGGATTGCCTTATATGCTTCCCATAGTTGCGTGCGCATGCTTGTTAGGGTGCTTTCTATCAGCGGATGCGGTCTCCAAAGCAGGGCAATTTCATCTTTATTCTCCTTAAATATTTGAAAAACGAACCCCATCTTTGCTATCATCTTTTCGTTATTCTGGAGCAGTGCACTGATGCTATTGTTATAAAATATAATCTTTTTGGGCGTGCCATCTGGTTTATTGATAATGCACAGCCATTCTTTGGGAATCTCGAGTTCTTCTTTCTTTGTGTTCATTACCTTGTCAAACTTCGGAGAGCCTGTGCCTTTTATTTTGTTATCCCAATACTTTTGGGCTGCATCACTATGATCATTTGCAGCCCTCATAAGTACTTTGACATATACTTTTTTCATTGCCTTAGACTGCACGATTACTTTGTCTGCATTGAATACGCCCGGTATTGTGCAGAAATGGCTGATGCCTTCAACCTCTGCATCGTTTTCCGGATTTGGCTCTCCAAGCACGAAATACGGTATATAGACAAGACAGTCTGTAAATTTTTTCAGATTTTTGGAATAAAAGAAGGGATGTACACTGGTTACGAAGTTGCAGTCATCGTAGCCGTTGTGTATATAGACCGCATCCGGGTGATGCGCCTCAAAGTCAAACTCATCATACTTGGTAATAGGAACATACTCCGGATATTGGTCGCCCTCGTAATGCTGCTCTTTAAAGCTCCCGTCCGGATTTTTATCAAAATAAGAGATAGGAATTACATACGCGTCACAGTCCGGATCGGCATCCGCCGCCTTCCAGACGCTTTCCAAAGAATCCCACATACTTGCCTTATACGGCAGGAATACTGCCTCCGTCCGAATTTTTATATCGTTTTTTATGCTATTTGATGACTTAATCAGTTTCTGCCGCAGGGATTTATGTATTTTATTAACATTAACTGTGTTAGCACTGCTGTCTGTCAATAAATCTTCATGAATCTGATAAACCAGTTCACAGTATTCTTCTAAAACTGTTACTGTAGGATGCCCTTCTCCTTCTATATCCTCAATCAGGGTGCCTATGGCAACTGCTGCGTTCTGACAATCTGCCAGAAGTTCCCCCGCCTGTACGACAATCCCCGCTTCTATGCACCGTTTTATCTCATCATGAGCTTCTTCTATCTGCTTGATTGTTTCTTCTATCTGCCGCTTCTGCGTTTTTCTCATAACCCCTCCTTGCCATTTCTTTAGCTGAAACAATAGAATCCACGTTTCACAAGTCTTCTATTGTCATGAATTATAAATATCCGCTGCATCTACAGCGCCATACCTGTAAAACAGTCTTTCTGAATTTTATAACCACCTGCCACAGCATCCGCGCACAGCATTCAGCCGCCATGCGCACTGCAGCACACGGAAAAAGCGCACATAAGCCTTTTCCTTAATGGATACATAGGGAATCACAGTCGTCCATTCCGACGATGCCATTCCATTTGGAACGACTTCGTGCCATGCCATTCTCAATCAACGCTTGCGTGGATTTTCCATGCAGCCACGGATAGGAGTTCACATGACACCGGCGTACCTGTTTTTGCATATCCCCAACGCCGTTTTGTCTTTTATATCAAGATACCGCCCGCCACAGTCCCCACTTTACAAAGCAGGGTAAAACCATGCTTCCCAGCCGGTTTATCTTCCGGGCGTATCACCTGACCATTTTTTATTTAATTTTCTTCCAGTCCGCCCTCTGTTTAGAGCATTCTTTGCACCATTTATCTTTTTATTTTCCTCGAATCCGCAGGCGGGACACTTAAATTGTTCGCCGTCTGTATATCCGGTCTGCCCGCATGAACTGCATTCCATGCCAATTCCCTTACCGATTACTTCTACAAGTTTGATACCGTTTTTCTGGCATTTCCACTGTAACCTTTCCGTCACGAAGCCTTTCTTCCACATTCTGAGCAGATAGGTATCGCCTGTTCCTTTTGTAAACTGATTAGCATCACGATATCTGGCAGCAGTATGCATTCCTGGATTGCGTGGAAGCTTTGCCATATAAACCACCTTGGGTTTTTCCTGCTCAAGCATCTTGTTGATTTCCATGTTCACGTAGTTTTTAAGCGCCGCGTCCATTTTTTCCTTACGCGCCTGATAGTTTTGCGTATTTGATACATTTTCCGGTTTTTCCCGATAATTTTCTTCCAATATAAACCGAGAGATTTCCTGCTGTATTTTTCCAAAATTACTGCCGTATATATTTCCCGTGCTTGTCGTAATCATGTTCCACAGTCCAAGTGAAATGCCGATTTCATTTATATAATCCTCATGCCCCTGTGTATTTACAAAAATCGGTATGATGATTTCGACGCTTTTTTTCTGCGGATTTAAACTGATTTCGAGCATCCTGTCATAGATATTTGCGTCCGTCAGTGGTATAAACAATCTCTGACGGTTTATCTTTGTCGCAAGAAATATGCCGTGTTCCCCATTCAACTCACCATATCTGTATCCCTGCTTTTTTATAGTAAAACGCAGTCTGTTGTCTGTGTGCTGCCTGCGCAGCCTCTTTCTCGTCTGTCTGCAAAGATATCTGTTGAGGTTCTCAACACGCTGGCTTTTCCCACCGCCAAGATCTGCAATGACTTTTTCATATCCGGGCTGTATTTTTTCAGGCAGCGGCATCGTTTTTCCATTCAGGATATTCCAATAGCAGACGTCCGTTTTCAGTACGAATCGGATGTAATGTCTGTCCTCTGGTGAGAACCGTTCATTTTTGCTGACGGCTTCATTTATCCCGTTTCTGACCTGCGCCCACATAATCTTGATATCGCCTAATGCCCTATTCACGGATGCGGAAAAATACACACTGGGCAGACCTATTTTTTCCCGAAACCCGGCTGCCCTGACTTCCGAATCAACTTCATAACCGGAATACACTTTTACAAGGCTCCTGATGCCCCCGTATCTTTGGTAAATATAATTTCTGGTCACCATGCACCCGTGCCCTATATCCATGAGCACATCCATGTTTTCACTGCTGATTTTTCCTTTGCTGTACTGATGTACTGACTTACCTATCTTCCCACCATGCTGCGGCAGGGCATCATCAGCACTGTACTGCTGCGCAGTTTCTGTTTTTATATTTTCCGCAGACACAGACGCTTCCTCCGTTCTCCGAGTCAGATATTGTCAAAAAGTGTACTTTTTGACAATATCCCCATTGGGCTAAATCATAACCTGTTGAAGCCTCCATTTATGAAAAAAAGGGTAAATATTCTGAATTATTGGTGGAAAATCTAGGAAATCTGCAAAAAGTACTTGCAAACTATCGTTTTTTTATGTATAATATTTCCGTTGTTAGCAGTTTCAAAAAGTACACCTTTTGATAGCCGCTTTTTCTTTGTCAGTCTTGTTTTTACGTGTTCCGAAGCAATCTATATTCTCGCAGTCTGCGGTAAAAAGTTGCTTCACTCATATTACATTTTTCCAGAACATCCGAAAAAGACAGTTTCTTCTGCTCCCATGCCTTGACAATCTTCCCAAAATCATCTGGTGCCGTCTTCTCCGGTCTTCCGAACTTCACTCCCCTTGCTTTTGCCGCGGCAATCCCCTCCATCTGCCTTTTTTTGATGTTCTCACGCTCGCTCTGTGCCACAAAGGACAGAATCTGCAGAACAAGGTCTGCAATAAAAGCACCCATCAGATCCTTACCGTTTTGGGTATCCAGCAGGGGCATATCCAACACACAGATGTCGATCCCAATCTCTTTGGTAAGGATGCGCCACTGGTTTTGGATTTCCTCGTAATTGCGTCCCAGACGGTCAATGCTGAGAACGTAAAGAAGATCCCCCGCTTTCAGTTCCTGCACCAGCTTTTTATAATTTGGGCGGTCAAAATCCCTGCCCGACTGCTTATCCATGAAAATATTTTTTTCAGGAACAGAAACTTCCCGTAGGGCGATTATCTGCCTGTCCTCGTTCTGGTCTGTACTGCTGCATCTCACATATCCGTAAATTTTCTTTTCTTCCATATCTGCTTTCCTCCATAAAAATACCCGCCACCATTATAGTGACGGGTCGTCAATATTAAAAAATCGGGTAACAATATTCCATATGTTGTTTAATAAAACTTGAGAGTAAAAAGTTTGCACTATTAAGAAGCCAGTGAATCCTCATAGGTTCCTGACGTATCTTGTTGGTTCCGAATTATTTGTGTTATTTGTAATTCCGGATGTTTTTCCGTAAACAGGAAAAAATATTTTCTCATGTAGGCCATAAGTGCAGCCTCCGATACCCTTCCTTTGGAAGGTGTCCGTTGGTAACGGAACTGGCCGGGTGAAAATTCCCCTGACATGAGAATGGAAAGACTCTGCAGGATACCCATGGCTACGCAGGATAAGACCATATGTACTTCTATGGCCCGTACTGTTTTCAGTATATTACTGTGC
>CAJTSH010000035.1 GCA_910578885.1 uncultured Lachnospiraceae bacterium | reverse complement strand
TTTTTGCAGGGCAAAACTTTCAATATCGCCCCGAACCGTTACTATGAGCGGCTCCAAGAGCCGTGAATAGTAACCAAAGCGGAAGGTTGAAGTCAGATGAAATTTATAGGAATTACCGGAGGGGTGGGCGCTGGCAAATCTGCGGCGCTCGCATATCTCGCAGGCCAGGAAAAGATACGTACCATGATGGCGGACCGGATTGCGGAAGAGCTGATGGAGCCGGGGGGGAGCTGCTATGATGCCTTAAGAGAATTATTTGCGGAAGATGCTGTTTGGAAAGAGGACGGACATATCAACCGTCCGGCTATGGCGGAGGTTCTGTTTGCAAGCGAAGAGAAGAGAACGGCGGTCAATGGGCTGGTACATCCGGCGGTTCGGCAGTATGTGCTAGAGCAGAAGCGTTTGGAGGAAGAACGGGGCAGTCTGGACTTTCTGATATTGGAAGCGGCGTTATTGATTGAGGAACATTATGATGAAATTTGCGACGAATTGTGGTATATTTATACTTCAAGAGAAGTGCGCAAAAAGCGTTTGATGGAAAATCGAGGATATAGCAGTGAGAAAGTAGAGCAGATATTTGCCAGCCAGCTTGGGGAAGAGGAGTACCGCAGCGCTTGCGCAGCGGTGATAGACAACGACGGAACGCCGGAAGAAACGGTTGCGCAGATACGTGAATTATTAAAAGATAAGGGAGAAGGCACAGATGGAAAATACGATGGATCGGAATAAGCAGCTTGTATTTGGTCTGGATATTGGTACGAGAAACGTGGTCGGCACCGTAGGTTACAAGGATGGCAAAGAGTTTTATGCAGTGGCGCAATGTGTGAAAGAGCATGAAACAAGAGCCATGATGGACGGACAGATACACGACATAGGACGGGTCGGGGCAACCATAGCAGAGGTGCGGCGGGAGCTGGAAAGTCAGCTTGGAGAGCCGCTTGCAGAGGTCTGTATCGCGGCGGCAGGACGTGTTTTGAAGACGGTCACTACGACGGTCGAGTATGAATTTCCGGAAGAAACGGTTGTGGATTTGGAGGCATTACATACGCTGGATTTGCTTGGCGTGGAAAGTGCACAGGAGATTTTGCGCGAGAAAAACGACACGAAATATAAATTTTACTGCGTGGGCTATTCCGTAGTCCGATATTATTTAAATGATGAGCTTTTTACCAGCTTGGAAGGGCATAAGGCAAATAAAATAGCGGAGGAAATTATTGTGACATTCCTGCCGGAGGATGTTGTGGACGGTCTGTATTCTGCTGTGGGCATTGCAGGACTTGAGGTGGCAAATCTGACTTTGGAGCCGATTGCCGCAATCAACGTGGCGATTCCGGAGGCATTCCGTATGCTGAATATCGCTTTGGTGGATGTTGGAGCCGGTACAAGCGATATCTGTATCACTAAAGACGGCAGTATCATTGCATATGGCATGATACCATGTGCCGGAGACGAGATGACAGAGCTGATTGTGCAGCAGTATCTGGTAGATTTTAATATGGCGGAGCATATCAAGCTTTCTTCCGGAACAGGGGAAGAAATAGAATTTCAGGATATCATGGGAATCAGCCACAAGATTGCTTCGGAGGAAATCTGGGATTTGACCGAAGAGTCTGTGAAGAAGATTACAAATGACATTGCGGAGAAAATTAAAGAGCTAAACGGAGGAAAGTCTGTAAGCGCTGCATTTATTGTCGGCGGCGGCGGCAAGATTCATGGATTTACCGAAAACCTTGCAGACGATTTAGGGATTCAGAGAGAAAGAGTGGCGCTTCGCGGAGAAGAAGTTATGCAGAGCGTTCATTTTATCCAGGAAGAAGTACGTAAGGATCCGCTGCTTGTCACTCCGATAGGAATCTGCCTGAATTACTATGAGCAGAAAAATAATTTCATTATGGTTCATTTCAACGGTGAGCGGATGAAGCTGTATGACAACAGCCATTTGACTGTAGTAGATGCAGCATTGCAGGCGGGATTCCCGAATGAAAAGCTGTTTCCGCGGCGGGGAAAAGCGGTTCAGTTCACAATCAACGGCAAACAGCGGGTGGTAAGAGGAGAAGCCGGAGAATCTGCAATCATAAAGATGAACGGCAATCCGGTCGGAATCAATACGCCGCTAGAGCCGAACTGCGATATTACAATTGAGCCTTCCACAGAGGGAAGCGAAGCGGAATTTACAATCGAGCAGTTGGACGAATATACGTCCGCACCGATTACATTTTACGTAAACGGTAAGGAAATCAACTGCGAGAAGTTTGTAGAGGTCAACGGGAAATTAGAGCCGGGCAGCTACCGCATTCAGGAAAATGATATGATAGAAACAAGAAATTATTATACATTAGGCCAGTTGGCAGAAGTCATGGATGTAGAGGTTGACTTAGAGAAGGATATTCTGGTCAATAACCGTCCGGCTGATTTTCAGACGCTTGTTTATGAGAACTTTGAGGTAGAGTGGAGCGTACTTGGCTATGCAAGCGCGCCCGTTCCAAAAGCACAGCCCAGACAGCCGGAGGAAGAGAGAACGGATTTCGGTGGATCGGAAGAAATTCAGACAGATGTTCTCAATACAAAGGAAGCAGATGGAACATCGGAGGCTTCTGTCACAGTTTCAGAGCCGGACGTGGAAGAGAAGATGGAACATGGTTCTGCAATCGTCGTAATCGTAAACGGCAGACCGGTACAGCTTGACAAGAAGGAAAGCTATGTGTTTGTAGACGTTTTTGACTATATCGACTTTGATTTGTCGCAGTCAAGAGGAAGAGGAATCGTAACAAAGGTAAACGGAGTAGATGCGCAGTTCACCCAGAACTTACGGGATGGGGACAGAATCGACATCTACTGGAAAGAGAATTGACATGATGGAAATGTGCAGTATAGCCAGTGGGAGCAGCGGAAATTGTATTTATGTGGGAACGGATGATACACATCTTATAGTGGATGCGGGAATCAGCGGCAAAAGGATTGAGAACGGTTTAAATACCATTGGTTTAAAGACAAACGAGATACAGGGAATTTTGATTACACATGAACATTCGGATCATATAGCCGGTCTGGGCGTTGTGGCAAGGAGATACGGTATCCCGCTCTATGCTACGGCAGGGACGATTGCCGCAATCAAAAAATGCTCGTCGGTGGGTAAAATAGAAGAATCTTTATTTCATCCGATTGAAGCGGGAAATCAATTTACCATAGGAGATATGCAGATAGAGCCTCTTGCTATTTCCCATGATGCAGCGGAGCCTGTGGCTTATATTCTGCATCAACAGGAGAAATCCATTGGCGTTATCACCGATCTTGGAACCTATGACGATTGGATGGTAAAAAAATTGCAGGGATTAGATGCGCTGTTGTTAGAAGCGAATCATGATGTACGTATGCTGCAGGTGGGAAGCTATCCCTATCCGCTGAAACAGAGGATTCTTTCGGAGCGAGGGCATCTTTCCAATGAGAGCAGCGGGCAATTGTTAGGGAGGCTGCTTCATGATGATTTCAAAACGGTGGTATTGGGGCATTTAAGCCAAGAGAACAACTATGCAAGCCTTGCATATGAGACGGTGCGTCTGGAGGTATCTTTAGGGGAAAATCCTTATAAGGGAGACGATTTTCCGATGTATGTGGCAGACCGTAGCGAAGTTTCTAAGGTGATACAGATATAAGCAGACAAAAGGCTTCCTGAGAGGCGTGTGGCAGCTTTGCCGGCACGTCTGCGGCATGATCTGGATAGTTACGAATGTGGCAATATCATCCGTAAATTAAAAATATGAGGAGAAACAGATAGAATGGAAAAGACAGTGAATAAAACAATCATTACAGTTGTAGGAAAAGATACCGTTGGCATTATTGCAAAGGTGTGTACTTATCTTGCCGATCATCACATCAATGTATTGGATATTTCCCAGACCATCATTCAGGGATTCTTTAACATGATGATGATTGTGGACTTGAATACTTCAGAGAAGCCGTTTGCAGAGTGTGCAAAGGAGTTAGAGGAATTGGGAGAAACAATCGGAGTCAGCATTAAGTGCCAGAAGGAAGAGATTTTTGATATGATGCACCGGATTTAGTCCGTGGCAGAGAGAATAACGAGTGACAGGAGATTTAAGATGATAAATATATGGGAAGTGCATGAAACCAACAAAATGATTGACCAGGAAAATCTGGATGTCAGAACCATAACTATAGGAATCAGCCTTCTGGACTGTATTGATTCCGATTTAGAAAAGTTAAATAAAAATATTTATAATAAGATTACTACGGTAGCAAAAAATCTTGTTTCGGTAGGTGAGACGATAGAAAAGGAATTCGGGATTCCTATTGTGAATAAGCGGATTTCTGTGACGCCGATTGCATTGGTGGGCGGAGCGGCATGTAAAACTTCCGGAGATTTTGCAACCATCGCCGATACAATGGATGCCGCCGCGAAGGCGGTAGGCGTGAATTTAATCGGCGGCTATTCCGCACTGGTATCCAAGGGAATGACAAAAGCGGATGAGCTTCTGATTCGTTCCATTCCGACTGCGCTCTGTCGGACGGAGCGCGTATGCAGTTCCGTAAATCTGGCTTCGACCAAGACCGGTATCAACATGGATGCGGTGAAATTGATGGGAGAAATTCTCTTAGAAGTGTCGGAGAAATCCAAAGACAGGGATTCCGTAGACTGCATGAAGCTGGTGGTTTTCTGCAATGCACCGGATGACAATCCCTTTATGGCGGGCGCATTTCACGGCGTGACGGAAGCAGACGCCATTATCAACGTAGGGGTCAGCGGACCGGGCGTTGTAAAAACAGCATTGGAAAAAGTCCGCGGTGAGAACTTTGAAGTGCTCTGTGAGACAATTAAGAAAACTGCATTTAAGGTAACGAGAGTCGGACAGCTTGTGGCACAGGAGGCTTCAAGGCTTTTAAATATTCCGTTTGGTATTGTGGATTTATCTCTGGCGCCGACGCCGGCAATCGGAGATTCCGTTGCGGATATTCTCTGTGAAATCGGTCTGGAATATGCCGGTGCACCGGGTACAACCGCTGCGCTTGCAATGCTCAACGACCAAGTGAAAAAGGGCGGCGTCATGGCGTCCTCTTATGTGGGCGGCTTGAGCGGAGCGTTCATTCCGGTAAGCGAGGATCAGGGTATGATAGATGCGGTACAGGCAGGAGCCATTACGCTTGAGAAATTAGAGGCGATGACCTGTGTATGTTCCGTCGGTCTGGATATGATTGCGATTCCGGGAGATACGAAGGCAACAACCATTTCCGGTATTATAGCAGACGAGATGGCGCTTGGCATGGTTAACCAGAAAACCACGGCTGCACGTCTGATTCCGGTTATCGGAAAAGGCGTCGGGGATACCGTAGAGTTCGGCGGGCTCTTTGGATATGCACCGATTATGCCGGTAAACCGCTACTCCTGCGATGCCTTCATCAACAGAGGCGGCCGCATCCCCGCTCCAATACATAGCTTCAAAAACTAACGCGAAAGCAATGAGCAGTGCCAAATCGGGAGGGAGTAGTCAGACCATGCTCGCATGAGGCTGACAATTTCATCACGATTTGATAGGGCGAATGCCCGCGTGCCGGGGGACATGCCTCATAAGGCAGAAAGCAAAGAAAACATCAGCGGCATGTTCGCCGGCACGGCACTGCGTACAAGAATAGAGTAGGTCAGAAAGTAAGCTGGGGCAGTCCCCCGGTCCGGCACTGCGTACTAGAGGAAAAAAGAATGGAACTATTTTCTAAATCGGATTTACGAAAATTGATTGTGCCATTGATTTTAGAACAGGTTCTTGCCATGCTGGTAGGGCTCTGCGATACAGTCATGGTATCAAATGTGGGAGAGGCGGCGGTTTCCGGCGTCTCTTTAGTTGATATGCTCAATCAGCTGGCAATTACGGTATTTGCAGCGTTAGCGACAGGAGGAGCCGTGATTGCCTCACAATATATCGGACATAAGAATCAGAAGAAAGCATGTGAATCGGCAAATCAGCTATTGCTTGTCGTATTATTTATCTCGCTTGCGGTTATGGGAATCTGTGCACTGGGAAGGGCATCGATTCTGCGGCTGTTTTTTGGAAAAATTGAAGCGGACGTCATGAGCAGTGCGCTGACATATTTCTTGCTGTCGGCATTTTCCTATCCGCTTCTTGCCGTCTATAATGCGGGGGCGGCGCTGTTCCGCTCAATGGGAAATTCAAAAATTACACTATTGATTTCCGGGATAATGAATGTGATTAACGTAGCATGTAATGCCGTTTTTATCTTTGGATTCCACATGGGCGTTGCCGGAGCCGCATTGGGTTCTCTCATTGCAAGGGGATTTTCTGCAATTATCATCTGCCTTTTGCTTCGGAGTGAAAAGAACCAAATTCATTTTATCCGGTTTCAAAGACCGTTTTTTGACTTTAAGTTGGCAAAAAAGATTCTTTATATCGGAATTCCAAACGGAATAGAGAATGGGATTTTCCAGTTGGGAAGAATTATCGTCGTTGCGATTATTGCCGGATTTGGCACAACGCAGATTGCGGCAAATGCAGTGGCAAATGTATTTGACGGAATTGGAATTATACCGGGAAGCGCATTTTCGCTTGCAATTATTACAATCGTTGGTCAGTGCGTGGGGGCGGGAGATTATGAGCAGGCGAGACTATATACAAGAAAGCTGCTTGGACAGTGCTATGTAATCTTTCTTGTATTAAACGGTCTGCTGGTTCTGACCTTGGATGTTACCCTGCAGGTCTATGCACTCTCACCGGAAACGTTAACGCTTGCGAAACTTTTGATTACGATTCATGGAGTTGCGGCAATTTTGCTGTGGCCTTTGGCATTTGTGCTGCCAAATACACTTCGAGCCTCCAATGATGTGCGTTACACCATGTCGATCTCTGTATTTTCTATGTTTGTGTTCCGAATTTTGACGAGCCTTCTGCTGGCGGTGCATTTCGGAATGGGAGCCGTCGGCGTTTGGATTGCTATGATTATTGATTGGATTTTCAGAGTAATTATGTTTGTGTTGAGGTATCGTGGAGATAAGTGGCAGAGGGTGAAGCTGATATGATAGAGAAACTGGTATTTTGGGAGCATGCGGTCGAGACGCTGGGATATTTTTCCCGCCAGATGGAGGAGTATTTCAAAGGGCAGGGATATAAGACCTTTTTTGTGGATGATAAGGAGAAGGAAGAGAGCATACAACGCTTGAAAAAGTTCATAAAGGCGGGAAAAACCGCGTTTATTACCTTCAATTTTATCGGTCTAAGCGGGGAGGAGTGCTGTAATCAGCCTGACAGAAGAAGCATCTGGGAGGCATGGAATGTTCCCTGCTATTGTATTCTGGTGGATCATCCGTTCTATTATGAGAAGCAGTTGAGCGGGAAAAGAATGGATCTGACCGCATTCTGTGTTGACCGTGGGCATACTGCGTATGTGCAAAGGTTTTACCCTGATATTCCCTGTCATTTTCTGCCGCTTGCGGGGAATCTGCCGCTTTTAGGAAATGCCGGGAGAGAGAAAGCTATAGCATATAGAGAGCGGAAGTATGACATATCCTTTATTGCCAATTATGTGCCGTTGGAGGAATTAGAGGTGCATATAAATGGTCAGACAGAGGAATATGTAGAATTTTACTATGAAATCATAGAGGATTTAAAGCGGCATCCTTCGCAGCCGGTCGATGAAACTTTAGAGAAGTATATCAAACGGGAAATTCCGGAAGCAGAGGAAGAGGATATCAGGTCTGCGCAGGCGGGAATGATGGTGGTTGACTTATATATCAGAAGTGTTTACCGTTCCGAAGTCATTCGGTCACTGGTGGATGCGGGACTAAGGGTGCATGTATTTGGAAGCGGCTGGGACAAAATGGAGTGTGCGCATAGAGAGAATCTGATTGCCAACGGCAAAATGCTTACTTCAGCGGAATGCGTGGAAATTATTCAAAATTCAAAGATTGCGTTAAATGTCATGCCGTGGTTTAAAGACGGAGCGCATGACCGGATTTTTACAGCTATGCTGAACGGGGCTGTCTGCCTGACGGATGACAGCGGATATTTGAGAGAGATTATGACAGATAAAGAGGAGGTCTGCTTTTATCGTCTGCCGGAAACGTGGAGTTCATCGGAGAAAAAGGAGCTCTCTGTGGAAACGCCAGGCGTGGCGGAAGCGGCAAAATATTTGCTGGAGCATCAGGGAGAAGCGGAAGAGCTGACGAAACGGGCGTATGAAAAGGCGAAGAGAGAGCATACGTGGAGGAAGAGGGCGGAGCGGCTGGAGAAATATTTTTAGAGAAACGCTGATTAAAGCGTTTCCCGCACCGGATTTGCGCTGCTAAGCAGCATATTCCTTTGCAAATCCGTGTGCATCCGCTGGAGGCTCTAAGGAAGCGATGATTTAATCAGCGCTTCCTTAGAGGAATTAGTAGTTTTATGAAGGAAAATTGTATCAGGCGAATACAAGCATCCTTTTAGGGATTGACGAACCCACGCCTTTTCGATTATAGTTATTCATAGGTTAAAAAAGCAGGTCTAACATTCAGGAGGAATAAAGCATGAAGATGAATTCATTGGAGCAGGAATTAAAAGGCAATTCATATCCGGGACGAGGAATTGTAATCGGTAAATCAAAAGATGGAAAATACGCCGTTAGCGCATATTTCATTATGGGGCGGAGCGAGAACAGCAGAAACCGCATTTTTATTGAGGATGGAGAGGGGATCCGCACACAGGCATTTGACCCTGCAAAGTTAAGTGACCCAAGTCTGATAATTTATGCACCGGTACGTGTACTTGGCAACAAGACCATTGTAACTAATGGGGATCAAACAGATACGATTTATGAACTGATGGATAAGCAGCAGACTTTTGAGCAGTCTTTACGTACCAGAGAGTTTGAGCCGGATGCGCCGAATTATACGCCGAGAATTTCCGGTATCATGCATGTGGAAGATGGAAATTATAATTTTGCAATGTCCATTTTAAAGAGCAATAACGGAAACCCTGATAGCTGTAACCGCTACACCTTTGCCTATGAGAATCCGGTTCCGGGAGAGGGCAGATTCATCCACACTTATATGGGCGACGGCAATCCGCTGCCCAGTTTTGAAGGCGAGCCGACTTTAATCGAGATTGACGGTGATATTGACAGCTTTACGGGGATGGTATGGGAAAGCTTAAATGAGGATAACAAGGTATCCTTATTTGTAAGATATATTGAGATTGCAACAGGCAAATATGAGACACGTATTGTAAATAAAAATCAGTAGGAGGAACATGATGAAAGAATTAGAATTGAAATACGGCTGTAATCCAAACCAGAAGCCGTCCAGAATCTATATGGAGGAAGGCGAGCTGCCGATTAAGGTATTATCCGGTAAGCCAGGTTATATCAATTTTTTGGATGCGTTTAACGGCTGGCAGCTTGTGAAAGAGTTGAAGCAGGCGACCGGACTTCCGGCAGCAACCTCTTTTAAGCATGTATCTCCGGCAGGTGCAGCGGTAGGACTTCCGCTTACCGAGGTGGAGCGTAAGATTTACTGGGTGGACGATCTGGATGTGGAGTTTACACCGCTTGCAAATGCTTATGCAAGAGCGAGAGGTGCGGACAGAATGTCTTCGTTCGGAGATTTTATTTCTTTATCCGATGTCTGTGATGTGGCAACTGCAAAGATTATCAAAAGAGAGGTTTCCGATGGCGTGATTGCACCGGGATATGAGCCGGAAGCATTGGAAATCTTAAAAGCAAAGAAAAATGGCAATTACAATGTAATTGAGATTGACCCGGAGTATGTACCTGCGCCGATTGAGCACAAGGAAGTATTTGGTATCAGCTTTGAGCAGGGAAGAAATGAGTTGAAGATTGATGATGAATTCTTTTCCAATATCGTGACAGAGAATAAGGAGATTCCAGAAAGTGCAAAGATTGACCTTGCGATTGCGATGATTACATTGAAATATACTCAGTCCAACTCCGTATGTTACGCAAAGGGCGGACAGGCAATCGGTATCGGGGCGGGACAGCAGTCCAGAATCCATTGTACCAGACTTGCGGGAAGCAAGGCGGACAATTGGTTTTTGCGTCAGTCTCCAAAGGTCATGGGGCTTCAGTTTGTAGACGGAATCCGCCGTGCGGACAGAGATAACGCAATTGACCTCTATATCGGTGAAGATTATATGGACGTGCTTGCAGAAGGTGCATGGCAGAATATATTTAAGGTAAAACCGGAGGTGTTCACTGCAGAGGAGAAGCGTGCATGGCTGGATAAGAATACCGATGTAGCGCTTGGTTCCGATGCCTTTTTCCCGTTTGGCGACAACATCGAGCGTGCGCACAGAAGCGGCGTAAAATATGTAGCAGAGCCGGGCGGATCTATCCGTGATGATAATGTCATTGAGACGTGCAATAAATATGGAATGGCAATGTGCTTTACCGGTATCCGTCTGTTCCATCATTAAGAAATTATTTTTCTGAAAGTAGAACTGCTGTGGGAAGAAATGTGCGGTGTATGTTTCTTTCTACGGCAGGTTTTAGTTTTTTCTATCTATAGTAAAGTAACATTTCTATTATTTTTCTTTTATTTCATTTCATTAAAAAATTCACGATTAAATTGACACACCCTATGCAATAGGGTAAAATATAGCTGATAAGGGGTATGCGAATGACAAGGATGTTTATCCAAACCACAGAGTTTACAAAAAATTGGGAGAGTTTAGGATTGACTGATGATGACCTAAGACGGCTTGAGCTGGAAATATTAAGGAATCCCAAAGCTGGTGATGTCATCCAAGGAACTGGAAGGTTGAGAAAACTTCGGTTTGCTTTTGCAAATCAAGGAAAAAGCGGAAGCGCCAGAGTTTGTTATGTAGATTTTCTGGTAAAAGAGGTGGTATATTTGATTACAATATACCCCAAAAATGATAAAGATAATCTGACCAGAGCAGAGTGTAATAATATCAAAAAACTGATAGACTATTTAGAGGATAGTCTATAACTTGGAAAGGAGTCGTTCTATGAGCAATGTTTATGACAGTATCATGTCAGGTCTTATGGAAGCGGTAGAAGATGCAAAAGGCACTCACAAAAAGTTAAAGAGGCGGATGGTGTCTATCATACCGGTAAAAGATTACAGTCCAAAGGAAATACAGCAGATAAGAAAAGAAACCGGTATGTCTCAGAAATTGTTTGCAGGATATATGGGAGTATCAGTAAAGACTGTAGAGGCATGGGAGGCTGGAACGAATCATCCCTCAGGAGCCGCCAGCCGCATTCTGAATATGATGGAGATGGATTCTGAGCTGACGACAAGGTTTCCGTTCGTAAAAACCATCAATGAGTAAATGAAATAAGTTTTTACACAATGACAATCCCATGATTGAATTCATTTTTTCCGGCTTTGCCAGAAAGTTCCGAGACAACCGAATTGTAAATATCTGCTGCAAAGACATCTAGCATAAGCATCCGGTGTGCAAAAGAGTCCGGGGCATACATTTCTTTTAAAATTCTGTCTGCGTCCGCCATTTTCGTAAGAAGCGGCAGCTTGGACTTTACTTTAATCTGGTGCAAAAGCGGTGCAGCAGTCTGTCGGAACCCCAGAACCCGCAGATAGGGAATGTAATCTAATTCTCTGCCCATAGCCAAGTCTTTCTGAAAAATATCCAAAAGAATATGCGTCAGAATGCGGCTCAATCTGCTGTGGGTAACTTCCTTGCTCTTTAGCGTTTCACAGAATCCGGAAAAAGAACGGAACTGATACAAATCATTGCACAGGCGGTTGGATAAATCCCGGCTGCAATCTGCAAAATCCGCAAGACCATAAGGCGCTTGGGAGAGCAGCTTGTACTTTAACATGAGAGAAAAGTTATCCTCATGGAGAAGAGGAAATTCTTTCATATAATCCAATAGAATTTGGCAGGCGGTTTTGGGCATGGCTTCCCAGAGCTGTTTTTGGATATCGTCAGAAGGAAGCGTTTTTATGTTGTAAGGATATTGCTGCCCAGAATGTGTGAACAGCTTTCGGATTGCGGCAGCAGAAGCCAGAGGGGAGATGGTTGTATCATGATAGCCATTTCCGCTCCGAAGGATGGGATAGGGCATGATGGAGTTTTTTCGTCGTTTTAACTCCTTTAGATATTCGATTGCAAGAATATTATTCGGGGAGCTGAGCGCCAGACGGACTTCTTCCGGTGCAAAGGAAGAAGAATCAGGAAGGCAGCTCAATAAAGCTTCCATTCTGGCTGTCGGGAAAGTAAGCCCTTCCTTTAGGCGGCTGTTTAAGACCTGATGATAGGAAGGCGGCTCTTTTAGCAGTATTTCTGCCAACAGGGAGAGGAGCGCGGCTTCGGGGCATTCTGCTCCGAAGCAGATGCGGTTTACTACGCCTGTTTTATCCAGGCAGGCAACTCCGGCAGCCCCAAAATATTCGGCGCTTGCACAAGCCCATAATACCGGAAGTTCAATCACAAGATCCACACCACTGGAAAGAGCCATTTTCGTTCGTGTAAATTTGTCTACGACGGCGGGAACGCCCCGCTGAACAAAATTGCCGCTTAATACGGTTATGAGATAGTCCGTGTCCGTTTCTTTTTTGATTTTTTCTATCTGGTGCAGATGCCCGTTGTGAAACGGGTTGTATTCTGCGATGATGCCTGTAACTTTCATAGCTGCGCCTGCTTTCTTAAATTGTATTCTTAGTATACCGAAAAATATTCTGTCCGTAAATATGCAATTCGATTGGTCTATAGTTGAAAGTACATCTTTCATTATTTTGCGAGCTATGCTATAATTCAAATCGAGAGAGGGTGTGATGTGTGGGATTATCAGAAACAGAGCATAGGAAAGACGAGAAAATAAATGGTGTAGTTTATGATATGTCACTACCTCACGGATATCGGCATTGGATAGTAAATAAAACAGAAATATCGCTAAAGGCATTTCCCCATATTAAAATGACGTTGGGAGAAATTTTTGAAGGTGTTGAGTAAAAGGGTTAAATAATTATGCTGTTCGAAAGGAACAGCTTATTAGCGGGTTACCGCTGTTAGGAAAATGAAAAGGAGACAGAGAAATGAACGTATTAGTTGTAAACTGTGGAAGCTCTTCACTGAAATATCAGTTGATCAATTCGGACAGTGAAGAAGTATTGGCAAAAGGAATCTGTGAGAGAATCGGACTGGACGGGAGGCTGGTATATCAGAAAGAGGGCTGTGATAAGGAAATCACAGAGGCTCCGATGCCGACGCACAAAGAAGCAATCCAGCTTGTATTGGATGCTTTGGTGAATCCGAAGTCAGGGGCAGTAGCACATCTTTCAGAAATAGACGCAGTAGGACACCGCGTGGTACATGGAGGAGAAAAGTTCTCCGGTTCGGTCGTTCTGACAGATGAGGTCTTAGCGCAGGTAGAAGAGTGCAACGAACTTGCGCCTCTTCACAATCCGGCAAACTTAATCGGAATCCGTGCATGTCAGGAGATTATGCCGAATGTGCCGATGGTCGGCGTATTTGATACCGCATTCCATCAGACTATGCCAAAGAAGGCATATCTCTACGGTCTGCCATATGAATATTATGAGAAATATAAAGTGAGAAGATACGGTTTCCACGGAACCAGCCATAGCTTTGTATCAAAGCATACGGCGGAGTATCTTGGAATTGATTACGATAATTCTAAGATTATCGTTGCACATTTGGGCGGCGGAGCTTCCATTAGTGCAGTTTTAAATGGAAAATGCGTAGATACCTCTATGGGGCTTACTCCGTTGGAAGGACTTGTAATGGGAACGCGTTCCGGTGATATCGATCCGGCGATCATGGAATTTATTGCAAAGAAAGAAAACCTTACGATTGATGAAATTATGGACGTGTTGAATAAAAAATCCGGCGTAGAAGGGCTTTCCGGCGTATCCAGTGATTTCCGCGATTTGGAGACGGCATATTATGAAGGAAATGAAAGAGCAATAGACGCATGTGAAGTATTTGCTTACCGGGTCGCAAAGTATATCGGTTCTTATGCAGCAGCGATGAACGGTGTAGATGCCATCGCATTTACCGCCGGAATCGGTGAGAATACGCAGTTCATCCGGGAGAAAATTGTGGCGTATCTTGGATATCTGGGAATCACCTTGGATAAAGAGGCGAATCAGGCAAGAGGCGTGGATACCGTAATCTCTACGAAGGATTCCAAAGTGCCGGTATGTATCATACCGACCAACGAGGAACTTGCAATCGCAAGAGAAACGGTTGCTTTGACTGCAAAATAAGTCGTTATTATTCACGGCTTAGGAGCCGCTCATAGTAACGGTTCGGGGCGATATTGAAAGTTTTGCTCTGCAAAAATCGCCCCGAACTTGAATCATGTTCATACGGAATGTGCAGTAAATGTGCATTCCTGAGCCGTGAATAGTCACAATAAGACCGAAATCAAGCAAAATTTTTATTGACAAAAATATATGTGATATGTATAATTGTTTAGGTGTGGATAGGAGACTGTCATGATTTTAGAATTAAAAGATGTATCTACTTGTGAAAACAAAGAAGTTCATAAAGAGGCGGAGATTGAGCTGTCCTCATTTGATTCAAAATTAGGGAGTTTTCCGTTCATAGAGAAGAAGCCATTCAAGTTGCATATTGTCAATCAGGAGAATAAGCGGCTGCTTATTACCGGAGAGACAGATGTAATCATTGCAATACCATGTGATCGCTGTCTGGAAGAAGTTCCGACAGAAATCCACCTTACGTTTGATAAGGAGATTCCTTTAGGGGAATCGGAGATATCGAAGGACGAAGAGGCGGAGGAAGCAGACTACATGACGGGCTTTCATCTGGATGTTGACAGACTCGTCTACGATGAAATCTTGGTTAACCTGCCAATGAAGGTTCTCTGCAAAGACGATTGCAAGGGGATTTGCAGAAAATGCGGTGCAAATCTGAATTTGCAGGCTTGTGATTGCGAGAACACAGAATTAGACCCAAGAATGGCGGCTATTCAAGATGTTTTTAACAAATTTAAGGAGGTGTAACCAGATGTCAATTTGTCCAAAGAACAAATCTTCCAAAGGAAGAAGAGATAAAAGAAGAGCGAACTGGAAAATGACTGCTCCGGCATTAGTAAAATGCAGCAAATGCGGTGCATTGATGATGCCGCATAGAGTATGTAAGAACTGCGGTTCCTACAATAAAAAAGAGATTATTCCTCAGGACTAATGAACAGGGAGTGTTTGTAAGAACACTCCTTTTTTATATGCACAAGGGTGCGTAAGGAAATCAGCGGCTATAGCTGCACACACCCCGCGCAGCCAGTAGGGGAGAAGAGCGTTCCCCTGCCCGGTTATGTATTTGTGCGAAAGAAAGGGTTGAGTATGAATTCATTTTTTAATTATGATAATAAATTTTCGCAGATTGTAAATAAAATAGTGAATATATTTTTCATCAGCGTATTGTGGCTGATCTGGTGTATTCCGATTGTGACGTTCGGCGCTTCTACGACGGCAATGTACTATACTGTAAATAAGGTTCTGCGCCATAACAGAAGTTATGTATTCACGGAGTTCTGGGGATCGTTTAAGCGCAATTTCAAGCAGGCTACGCTTGTCTGGTTGATACTTCTGGTTTTCGGAATCATTATGTGGCTGGACGCTTATATTATGAAAGCCTTTTATGAGGCGGGAAGTGAGCTGGGAAAGTTTTTCGTTGTATTTTACGTGATGATGTTGTTTGAAGTGGTTTTGGGTACATACATTTTTGCAAATATTGCGCGTTTTGAAAATACGACCAAAGAAATATTAAAAAATTCCGCGCTGATGGCGCTTGCGCACTTGCCTTGGTCTTTGCTGATTCTGGTGTTGTTTGTGCTTGCCATTCTTTTAGATATTATAATGCCGCCATTGATCCTCATTCTTCCAACTATTTATATGTGGATGTGCAACCTGATTTTGGAGAGAATTTTCCGTAAATATATGTCGGAAGATGTGTTAAAAGAAGAAGATGAGAGAAACAGGGATTATTATGGATAGATTTCTGTTGACTTATAGATAGACTTATAGTAAATTTCAGTAGAAGGGTAAAATTCAAGATGCAGGAGGGAAGGGGAAAGAAACCATGCAGGACATAATCAAAGTGGCTGTAGACGCTATGGGCGGGGATAACGCACCGGGTGAAATCGTCAAAGGCGCAGTAGATGCAGTTGCTACGAGAAATGACATCAAGGTTCTGCTCGTCGGACAGCAGGATATTGTCACGGAAGAGCTGGAAAAATATACCTATCCGAAGTGGCAGATTGAAGTAGTGAATGCAGATGAGGTCATTGAGACGGCAGAACCACCGGTAATGGCAATCCGCAGGAAAAAGAATTCATCGATTGTGGTCGGAATGAATATGGTAAAGCATATGGAGGCAGACGCATTTGTCTCTGCGGGAAGTTCCGGGGCAATCCTTGTTGGCGGACAGGTTATTGTCGGGAGGATCAAAGGAGTGGAGAGACCGCCCCTTGCACCGCTCATTCCCACAGAGAACGGAGTATCCCTTCTGATTGACTGTGGCGCAAATGTGGACGCAAGAGCTTCCCACCTTCTTCAATTTGCGAAGATGGGTTCTGTTTATATGGAACATGTGGTAGGTATCAAGAATCCAAGAGTTGCCATTGTCAATATTGGAGCAGAAGAGGAGAAGGGGAATGCGCTGGTGAAAGAAACATTTCCGCTGCTGAAGGAATGTAAGGATATCAACTTTGTAGGCAGTATTGAAGCAAGAGAAATACCGCATGGAGAGGCGGATGTCATCGTTTGTGAAGCATTTGTCGGAAATGTTATCTTAAAGCTGTATGAGGGCTTGAGCTCGACATTAATTGCAGCAATCAAGCAGGGGATGATGAGCAGTTTGAAAAGTAAGCTTGGCGCCGCATTGGCGCTGCCATCCTTGAAGAAAACCTTAAAGGCGTTTGACGCCAGCGGATACGGCGGGGCGCCTCTGCTGGGACTGAATGGTCTTGTAGTCAAAACCCACGGAAGTGCGAAAGCGAATGAAGTGAAAAATTCCATTATCCAGTGCGTGACATTTAAAGAGCAGGATATCAATGGAAAAATTAGTGAAAAAATTGCTGAAACAGAGTGAGGAAGGAAATTGTTATGGAATTTGAAAAACTGAAAAAAATCATTGCAGAAGTATTGAATGTGGATCAAGAGGAACTTACAATGGATACTACATTTGTGGATGATCTGGGTGCGGATTCCTTAGACGTATTTCAGATTATCATGGGTATCGAAGAGGAGTTTGATATCGAAATTGCAAACGAAGAAGCAGAGAAGATCGTTACGGTGGGCGACGCCGTAGAGCAGATTAAGAATGCGGTAAATTAATTCATGTTTTGTACATGAATATAGGTCAGGAAAAGCCCTTTATGGGCTTTTTCTTATCATTGATAAAGAAAAAGAGAAGGGGTGAAACCGTGAGCAAGCAGTCAGAATTTCAGAAGATAATTGAATATAAATTTCAGAAAGAAGGTTTGCTGCGTCAGGCGCTGACACACAGTTCCTATGCAAATGAGAGGCATATGAAAAAGCATTCGGATAATGAGCGGCTGGAGTTTCTTGGAGATGCAGTGTTAGAGGTCGTATCCAGTGAATTTTTGTTTTTGAACTACCCGGAGGATTCCGAGGGGGATTTGACGAAGCTCAGGGCAAGTCTTGTCTGTGAGCCGACGCTTGCCTATTGTGCAAAAGAGATCCGTTTAGGGGACTTCCTTTATCTGGGAAAAGGCGAGGACATAAACGGCGGAAGGAACAGAAAGTCAATCCTGTCAGACGCCTTGGAGGCGGTGATTGGAGCCGTTTATTTAGATGGTGGTTTTGCTAGTGCAAAAGAGTTCATTTTAAAATATGTTTTAACAGATATAGAGCATAAACAGCTCTTTTATGATAGCAAGACTATCCTTCAGGAGATTATACAGGGCAGCTCGGAGGAGGCTTTGAGTTACAAATTGATCGGAGAGGAAGGTCCGGATCACGACAAGCGGTTTATCGTGGAAGCACGGCTTGGAGAACGGACGATCGGGCGCGGAATGGGACACACCAAGAAGGCGGCGGAGCAGGAAGCTGCCTATCAGGCGCTGCTGGTACTTAAAAAGGACGAGCAGTCGTGCCAGTAGGAGGAAGTTATGTATTTAAAAAGTATTGAGGTGCACGGTTTTAAATCCTTTGCGAACAAAATTTTATTTGATTTCCACAACGGGATTACGGGAATTGTAGGACCGAATGGAAGCGGTAAAAGCAATGTTGCAGATGCAGTGCGCTGGGTTCTGGGAGAGCAGAGCGCTAAGCAGCTTCGGGGAGCCAGCATGCAGGACGTTATTTTTGCAGGAACAGAGAACCGGAAACCCTTGAGCTATGCTTATGTAGCAATCACGCTGGATAATACGGATCATGCGCTTGCCATCGACTATGCGGAGGTAACTGTTGCAAGGCGTGTCTATCGTTCCGGCGAAAGCGAATATCTCATCAATGGAAGTCCTTGCCGTTTGAAGGACGTCCATGAATTGTTTTATGATACGGGTATAGGGAAAGAAGGCTATTCCATCATCGGTCAGGGTCAGATTGAGAAGATTCTAAGCGGCAAGCCGGAAGAGAGAAGAGAGCTGTTTGACGAGGCGGCAGGAATTGTAAAGTATAAGCGGAGAAAGGTGACGGCGCAGAAGAAATTAGAGGACGAACGGGAGAATCTGGTCAGAGTCAACGATATTTTAGCCGAGCTTGAGCGTCAGATAGGACCATTGGAGAGACAATCGGAGGCGGCCAGAATTTACCTGAAAAAGAAAGAAGAGCTAAAGCTCTATGATGTCAATATGTTCCTGATGGAGACGGAGCGTATCGCAGTACAGATGAAAGAGGTAGAAGAGAAGTACAAGATAGCCGACGCCGATTTAAAAGAGAATAACGAAGCCTACGAGAACATCAAGAGCGAGTATGAGAAGATGGAGCGGGAGATGGACGAGCTGGATGAGCTGATTACCGGAAACCGCGAGGCATTGAGCAATACCAGTATGACAAAAGGCAAACTGGAAGGACAGATCAATGTCTTAAACGAGCAGATAAAAGCTGCGCAGACGACAGATGAAAACTTAAGGCTGCGGATTGAAGCGGCAGAAAAAGAGCATACGGAAAAGGAAGCCCTGCGAGCGGAATATGAGAAGCAGAAGGCAGAACTTGGAAATTTGCTGCATGAGATAGATGGCCGTAGGAGAGAGGCGACAGACGAGCTGACAAAGATTCAGACGGAGATTGCCCGCTGCAAAGAGGGAATCGAGGCGGGAAAGAATGAAATTATTGACTTGTTAAATGAGAAAGCCTCTATAAAGGCAAAGCAGCAGCGGTTTGATACGATGGCAGAGCAGGTAAATATCCGTAAGGCGCAGCTGAACCAGCGGCTGCTAAAACGTAAAAGTGAAGAAGCAGACTTAGAGTCCGTGTTAGAGGAATATCGGAAAGAGCTTACGGAAACAAACCAGAGTATTGAAACGCTGAAAAGCCAGAAGACCGAGTTAGAAGAGAAGCAGGCGAAGTGGAGACAGAAATCCGCGTCAAACCGCGCGGAGCTTGAGAAGGCAACGACTGGCTATCACAAGGAGCAGTCCAGACTGGAATCCTTAAAGAATATTGCGGAGCGTTACGACGGATATGGGAACAGTATTCGGAAGGTGATGGAGCACAAGGAGAATGAAGCCGGTATTCTCGGCGTTGTCGCAGATTTAATCAAAGTAGAGAAAAAATTCGAGACAGCCATTGAGACGGCGCTCGGCGGAAATATACAAAATATTGTGACAAAGGATGAGCAGACTGCCAAGAAAATGATTCAATTCCTAAAGCAGAACCGTTACGGACGCGCTACGTTCTTACCGCTAACTTCGGTAAGCGGCAGGAATCAGAGCAGGAATGAACGCTTTTTAGACGAAGTGGGCGTGATTGGCTTTGCCAATACACTGGTAAAATCAGAGCCGAAATATGACGGCGTTATGGCTTATCTCTTAGGCAGGGTTTTGGTGGTGGATGGGATTGACAATGCGGCAGTCCTTGCCAAAAAAAGCGGCTATGCGTTACATATCGTAACTTTAGAGGGTGAGTATCTGACGCCGGGCGGAGCTATGTCAGGAGGCGCATTTAAGAATAACAGCAATCTCTTAGGAAGGAAACGGGAGATTGATGAATTGGAAAAAGAGGCGCTGCGTCTAAAGCAGCTCATTGCCGACTGTAGGACGATAGAAGAGGAAATCAAGGGAGCTCAGAGCTTGCTTACTTCGGAACTTGGTGAACTAGATGAGAGGCTTCAGAATGCATATATCAGGCAGAATACGGCTAAGATGAATGTAGACCGCACCATGCAGCAGAGAAGTGAAAGCGAGACAGTATTTGAAGGCTTAAAGAGGGAGGGCCGGGAAATAGAAGAGCAGTTAGAGGAAATTCGGCGGGATAAGGAGAAAACCCTCATAGAAATTGAACTGGCAGTTAAGCGCGAACAAGAGATACAGGAAGAAAATGAGAAGTTTCAGGGTATCTTAGAGGTTCAAATGGCAGCGGAAGAGCATGCACAGTCCAAGGCAGGAACGATTCAGTTAGAGGCGGCAGGCTTTACCCAGAAGGCAGAGTTTGCAGAGGAGAATATCACGCGAGTGCAAGCTGAATTAGAAAAACTTTCCAGTGAGATCGAAGCCTTAAAAGAGCAGGCGGCCGAATCCAGAGAGGATGCCGCAAAGCGCCAGAGCGATATTGAGGAAATCAAAAAGACCATTCTTGCGTCAGATGATAATTATGCGGATTTAGAGAAGCAACTTTCGGAAAATACCAAAAAGAAGGAAGCGATGTCTGTAGAATACAAGGGATTTTTCCAGAAAAGAGAAGAGATTTCGGAACGGATAGCGAATCTGGATAAGGAAATATTCCGTCTGAATAACCAGAGGGAAAAACTGGAGGAGACGAATGAATTCCAGACGAACTATATGTGGGAAGAATACGAGCTGACGCCGCATAATGCGGGGGTGCTCCGAGATGAGGAATTTACGGATTTACCGGCATTGAAGAAACTGATATCCGCTGTGAAAGAAGAGATACGAAAGCTGGGGGACGTCAATGTCAATGCAATCGAAGATTACAAGCAGCTTTCGGAGCGTTATCAGTTCTTAAAGACCCAGCATGACGACTTGGTAGAGGCAGAGCAGACCTTGATCGGAATTATTGAGGACTTGGATACGGGAATGCGTAGGCAGTTTGCAGAAAAATTCGCAGAGATACAAAAAGAATTTGACTTGGCATTCAAGGAACTCTTTGGCGGCGGAAAGGGAACCTTAGAGCTGGTAGAGGATGAGGATATCTTAGAGTGCGGAATTCGAATTATTGCCCAGCCGCCGGGAAAGAAGCTGCAGAACATGATGCAGCTATCCGGTGGAGAGAAGTCCCTGACTGCGATCGCCCTTTTGTTTGCAATCCAGAACCTAAAGCCGTCGCCGTTTTGTCTTCTGGACGAGATTGAGGCGGCATTGGATGATTCCAATGTAGGACGCTTTGCAAAGTATCTGCATAAGCTGACGAAAAACACACAGTTTATTATTATTACACACCGGCGCGGAACCATGCATGCGGCGGATCGTCTCTACGGCATTACCATGCAGGAAAAGGGAATATCTACATTGGTAAGCGTGAATCTGATAGAGGGAGACTTGGACAAGTAACAATTAGAAAGAAGTGATAGGATGAGTGAAGAGAAAAAAGGATTTTTTAGCAGACTGGTAGCAGGACTAACAAAGACAAGAAACAATATCGTATCGGGAATTGATGCAATTTTTTCCGGTTTTTCCAGCATAGACGAGGAGTTCTATGAGGAAATCGAAGAGATATTGATTATGGGAGACCTCGGCGTCCATGCGACGGAAGAGATTATTGAGAAACTAAAGGCAAGCGTAAAGGAACAGAAAATCAAAGAGCCGGCTGCATGTAAGGAACTTCTGATTCAGAGCATCAAGGAACAGATGAGCGTGGGAGAGACGGCCTACCGTTTTGAGCAGGAGAAATCTGTGGTATTGGTAATCGGCGTCAACGGCGTAGGAAAGACGACTACAATCGGGAAACTTGCTGGTAAATTAAAAGCGCAGAATAAGAAGGTAGTCTTAGCGGCTGCCGATACGTTTCGGGCAGCGGCTGGCGAGCAGCTCTTAGAGTGGGCGAACCGCGCCGGAGTAGACATGATCGGCGGTCAGGAAGGCAGTGATCCGGCGGCAGTCGTATATGATGCGGTGGCAGCGGCGAAGGCAAGAAATGCGGATGTGCTGCTCTGTGATACGGCAGGCAGACTGCACAATAAAAAGAATCTGATGGAAGAACTGAAAAAGATTAACCGGATATTGGAGAAAGAGTATCCGGATGCATATCGGGAAACGTTGGTCGTTTTGGATGCAACGACAGGGCAGAATGCGCTTGCTCAGGCGAAGCAGTTTTCAGAGGCTGCAAAAATCTCCGGAATTGTACTCACGAAGATGGACGGTACGGCAAAGGGCGGAATTGCGGTAGCAATCCAGTCAGAGCTTGGAATTCCGGTAAAATATATCGGCGTGGGCGAGACGATTGAGGATCTGCAGAAGTTTGATTCCGATCAATTTGTTAATGCACTGTTTCATCAGGAAAGCGAATAAGACGATTATCATGCGGTTTGGAAGTTGGCAAAAGGAGAGACAGAATTATGTTGACGTTGGAAAAGTTTGAAGAGGCAAGTGAAAAGGTCAAGGAAGTGACCTTGGAAACGAAGCTGGTTTACAGTAATTATTTGAGCGAGCAGACTGGGAATAAGGTCTATCTGAAACCGGAGAACATGCAGTTCACCGGGGCGTATAAGGTGCGCGGCTCCTACTACAAGATTAGTACCTTAAGTGAGGAGGAACGGGAAAAAGGGCTGATTACCGCATCTGCCGGCAATCATGCTCAGGGGGTTGCTTATGCGGCGAAATGTTATGGCTGTAAGGCGACGATCGTGATGCCGACAACGACGCCGCTCATTAAAGTGAACCGTACGAAAAGCTATGGCGCAGAAGTGGTTTTATACGGGGATGTATATGATGAGGCGTGTGCTAAGGCATATGAGCTGGCAGACCAGAACGGCTATACCTTTATCCATCCGTTCGACGATCTGACCGTGGCGACCGGACAGGGCAGTATCGCAATGGAGATATTTAAAGAGCTTCCGCTGGTGGAATATATTCTTGTTCCGATTGGAGGAGGCGGTCTTGTAACCGGTGTTGCGACCCTTGCGAAGCTGTTAAATCCAAATATCAAGGTCATTGGTGTTGAGCCTGCCGGGGCAAGCTGCTTGAAAGCTTCCCTTGAAGCGGGAAAAGTTATGACGCTTGGAAATGTAAATACGATTGCAGACGGTACGGCGGTTAAGACGCCGGGTGAGAAGATATTCCCTTATTTGAAACAGAATCTGGATGATATTATCACCGTAGAGGATGATGAGCTGATCGTATCATTCCTTGACATGGTGGAAAACCATAAGATGATCGTAGAGAATTCCGGGCTTCTTGCGGTCGCGGCGTTAAAGCATCTGAATGTAAAGGATAAGCGGATAGTATCTATCTTAAGCGGCGGGAATATGGATGTGATTACGATGTCTTCTGTCGTTCAGCAGGGATTGATTTTCCGCGACAGGATTTTCACCGTATCCGTGCTGCTGCCGGATAAGCCGGGAGAGCTCACGAAGGTCGCCGATACGATTGCGAGGCAGCAGGGAAATGTCATTAAGCTTGAGCATAATCAGTTTGTATCTACCAACCGGAATGCCGCAGTGGAGCTTCGGATTACATTGGAGTGTTTTGGGACGGAGCATAAGAGACAGATTATTGATGCATTGGAGACAAATGGATATAAGCCCAAGGTCGTGCGTGCGAATTTATAGAACATATTATAGAACATTACAGAAGCCGGCGTATGAAAAATCATGCGCCGGCTGTCTTAGTCAGGAAAAACTCAGCCTCCCATAATCTGAAGAATACGTTCCATATCCGAAATCAATCCCTTGGAAAAAATTTTGGCTTCCTGACAGATTTGTTCTGCTTTGGAGTAGTCTTCCTGCCGCAATGCTTCAATGACTTCTGCTCCGAAACGATGGAAACGTTTGTGCTTACTGCCAAGTGCAATCCAGATTGGCAGAACATCCGGCATCGTTGGCTTCATGGCATAATAAAAATGTCCGAATCCGCATTTGGAAGAGTCCAGCTGCAGCGGCAATATTGTGCGTTCCTGCACCATTTTCTCAAGATTGCTCAGCCATGTGTGATGGGCTGAAATTGCATTCTTTACGTAACTGCCAAATTCTCTGTTTTCCAGATGGAAGAATGCATCTTCCGTCATGGTTCCCATCTGTTTTACCGTTTCATCCAGAGTTTTTTCGATATCGGCAACCGGAGTGGTTGCTTTTGCCAGCTCATGACCTACCTGCCGCATAAAATTCGTGCTGTCCATCAGCTGGTTTTCCATTTCTGTCATAGAACTGCTGATTTCTTCGCTGACAGCCGCAATAGAGCTGATGGATTCGTTGACCATTGACACATGTTTTTGGCTTTCATTGTTTAATTCCCATACATGTTCAAATTTTTCTGATATGGTTCCGAGAGCTGTGATAGCGTTTCTGGCGCTTTCTGCACTTTTTTCGGACGCACTTTTCACGTCTTCGACGAATTTCCCCATGTCGCCGGTCAGCCGCTGGGTTTCTTCCGCCAGTCCGCGGATTTCGCCGGCTACAACGGCAAAACCTTTGCCGGCAGTACCGGCTCTTGCCGCCTCGATGGATGCGTTTAATGCCAGCAGGTTCGTCTGCATGGATATGGAATCAATGCCGGAGATGACTTTGTGCATATTTTCTATCACTTTAAGCAGTTCGTCCATATCCTTCTGCATTTCAAGGGACATAGCAATCGTTTGACTGGAAAGCTCCTTGATAGCTGTCAATTCGTTCTGCCCGGTTTCTATTTTGCGATACACTTGATCGGTTTCCTCAGAAACCCGGATAATTGTGTTGGTTAACTCTTCATGCTGGTTGTTTGATTGTCCGGAATAGCCGGATTCATTTGCGGATGTCCCGAAAATTGTCTCGGTTGCTTTTTCTACATTTCGGGAAATGTCAATGATTTTTTCTGTTTCATGCTGCATGGTTAAATCTAGGGAACTGATCTGCATAACGGTTTTGATATTTTTTTCAAGAAGCTCTGCAAACTGCTTTCTTCCATTTCGAAGCCTCTGATAAATACCATTCAGTTCCGGTTCCTTAGAGTAATCAGCCTCTTTTAATTCTGAGATTGCCTTGATTGCCGCTTTGTTCTTTCCAATACCCATGTTGTTATCCTCATTTTCTGTTGTTTTTGGGGATATCTGCACGTCAGATATCGTTACTATGTATCATTTGGCAACGTACATGCCAATGTATCACATATAATTCTATCATAAGGAATCTGGAGACATTTTGCAATAGATTTTATTCATAATTTGGGATGAAAAAAATGTCATTCCCTGCCATAAGGAATTAGGCTCCGCCACAAAGCGGCTGCTTTCGGTAGCGGAGCCTAATTCGGCTAAGGAGTCCTGTTTATTTGCATTTATCGAATTCCGGGTTAAAAGCATAGAAGTTTTTAGGGTTTAAGCTGTCTTGAACAATACTTAAGGCTTCGCCGAAACGCTGGAAGTGCACGATTTCGCGCTGACGCAGGAAGCGAATCGGGTCTGCAACCTCCTGATCTTTGACGAGACGGAGAATATTGTCATAGGTCGTTCTTGCCTTCTGCTCTGCTGCAAGGAGAAAAGAACAACTTATGGATGAAAGCCTGACGGCTCCGTTAGAAGTTCCAGTGAATTTCAACCGGCACTTCTGCTGTACCAGGGATACGTTTACCAATCGTAATGGAATCAATCAGCTTTTCAACCATTTCTCTAGTTAAGTGTCTGGGACTGGTGTACGCTTCAATTTGCTGCCCGTAATTATTATTTGAGGGTATTGATCCAGTCAATTTATTGAGCTGTTGCTGATAATTTGCTGTGATTCGTATTAGACGGTCTTTTTCCATGCTGAAATCTTTGGAAAACGAAAGATAGTCATTTTCTGAAATTACACCTCTTACTTTGTCAACATACAATTCGCGAAGGCATTTAGCATATTCCGCACTTCTTTTTTGGTGCAGGGAAATCTCGGTTTTCAGATGTTCTATCTTTTTTTCTGAATGCCCTGCAAATCGAATCTGTTTCTGTAAAGCTTCTTTGTCAAGATACTTTGCAGACAGGCGGTTCAACTCCGTGGTTACGGCAATTTCCAATTTTTCTACAGAAATAAAAGAGCCGATGCAGGCATCCTTTGAAACATGACGGTTGGAGCACTGTAAATAATGCTTATTACGGCTTTTGGAAGAACGCATGGTATAGCCGCAGTTTGCGCATTTGGCTTTTCCCGCAAATAATCCGATTTCACCTGTGGAAAAGGGCTTTGTACGCTGCGCTAACAGGGTCTGCACGCTGTTCCACAGCTCTCGTTCAATAATTGGTTCATGTGTTCCCTCGACGCGATACCATTCGCTTTGGGGACGGGGCTTGTTTTGTCTGGTCTTATAGGAGATGCTCCCGTATTTTCCCTGCACCATGTTGCCGATATAAATTTCATTATTCAGCATGTTGGCGATGGCAGAGTATTTCCAGAGAGCGCTGTTTTTCATTTTAGGCTGTTGGTATCTCAGACCGTGGATACGTTTATATTCGGTTGGATTTGGAATGTTACGGTCGTTTAAGAGGCGTGCAATGGCTGTTTTTCCGTAGCCTTGTGAAAATAGGGTAAATACTTCCCGGACAACGGCGGCAGCTTCTTCATCTATAATCAAATGCCCTTTTTGGTCGGGGTCTTTCTTATAGCCATAGAGGGCAAATGCGCCGATGTGGATACCTTTCTTACGTTTGTCGTTCAATACGCTTTTGATGCTTTCTGACATGTCCTCTAAGTACCATTCATTTACCAGACCGTTAATCTGTCTGGACTTTTTGTTTCCTCTGTTTGCGGTGTCTGCGTTGTCTACAATGCTGATAAAACGAATGCCCCAGATAGGAAAAAGACCGTGGATATATTTTTCTACAAGCTCTAATTCGCGGGTAAACCGGGATTGGGTCTTACACAAAACAATCTCAAATTTCCGCATTTTGGCGTCTTCCAACAGGCGGTTGAATTCCGGGCGTTTCCGGTCAGAACCGGTATAGTCGTCGTCGCTGTATATGCGGTATACTTCCCAGCCTTGTTCGAGGGCAAAATTTTGCAGCATGGATTTCTGGTTCTGTATGCTTTCGCTGTCGGCAGCAGGTGTCTGCTTGTTTTTATCTTCTTCGGATAAGCGGCAGTAGATGGCGGCTTTCATGAAGGCGTATCGGGCATGCCGCAGCAGATGTCCGCTTGGTTTTGCATGCTGTTTTCCTTTTGCCTCTCCCATTGATTGATAAGTGCTGCCCATTGTCTGGTAAATTCATCTTTTGAAATCATGTTTTCGCCGCTTCTGAAAATATTTTTACAGACAATTTTGGTTTCCATCCGTCCCAGAACGAATCACCATCCTTTTGTTTTCTTGAGAAAGCATATGGGTCTTAGCCTGTACGTTATGCGTTTGGAAAATGTGAAAGTTTCATGATTATAGATTGACTTCCGGTTTCTGTCTTTGTTAAAATAAGAATGATTTTAATATGGTCGGTGTTAGGATCTAGAGTACAATAAGCAGGAACGAGAGAGGTAACAATATGAGAAAATGTAATTATTTATTGACAGCATTGTTTTTGGCAGGAGTTGTAACGGCGGCGGGATGCGGAAAGGGTAACAAGGAAGATAACTCGCTGACCAGCACGGAAGAGGCACTGAATTATGAAGTGGAAGATTATGTCAAGCTGGGGGATTATAAGAATTTAGAGATACAGCGTCCGATTGCGTCTGTTTCGGATGAAGATATGGAGATGTATATTCAGGAGATGTTGGATGAGAACGCTGAATATCGTGAGATTACGGACCGGGCGGCAAAAGAGGGTGATAGTGTCAATATTGACTATACCGGAACGATCGGCGGGGAGGAATTTGAAGGCGGAAGTGATTCGGATTATGAGTTCGTCTTAGGCGAAGGAGGGTTTCTCGAGGAATTTGAAGCTAATTTGATTGGGAAGAATACCGGTGAGACGGTAACATTTTCACTTACCTTTCCAGAAGACTATGATGAGGAAGTTGGGGGAAAAGAGGCAGAATTCAAGGTTGTGATAAACTCAGTTAACGAAGTGACAGTGCCGGAGTATAATGACGCATTTGTAGCCAGCATATCGGAATACACTACGGTAGAGGATTATGAGAAGGCGATAAGGGAGGAACTGTTGGATTCTTCTCAGGAGGAGGCTGTTATGGCAGCGGGAGAGGATGCGTTGATACAGGCTGTCGAGAATGCCACAATTAGCGGATATCCACAGGCAATATACGATCTGTGCTACAATGAGACGATGGAGAGCTATCAATTCTTTGCAGAGTTTAATGGAATGGAGTTGGATGAATTTCTTGCCGAAAATATGAGTGAGGAAGATCTTGAGAGTATTGTAATAAGCTCGGTAAATGAGATTCTGGTTGTTCAGGCGATTGCAGAAGAGGAAGGTCTGCAGATTACAGACAGCACCTATAAAGAAGAAGCAGGAGCAATGGCAACAGAGTATGGATATGACTCATTGGAGGAGTTTGAAGCCGACTATGGAATGGCATCCATTGTCAATATGCTGACACGTGAGAAAATTATTGATTTTCTGTATGATTCCGCAAAGGTCGAAGAGGTATCGCAGGAAGAATACTATGGTGAAGATGCTACAGAGTGGTAGGAAAGTTGTTTTTTTATTCTTGCACCGTCTGCTGCCATATCCTCAAACAAATCCGTAATTGGATCGCCTTTGGACTGGAATTCACATGCATTAAAAGGGATACCTCCAGCGGCCTGCGGCCACAGGGCGAGGGTATGGTCTACATAGTATCTGTCAAAGCCGGAGGCTTTGATTTCTTCGGGAGAGAGGTTCTTGGTAAGCTGATAGACAATGGCGCCTATCATTTCCAGATGCGCCAGCTCTTCTGTACCTACAGAAGCCTTAGAAATGTTCCATTTCCCCAAATCGTCTGAACAGCCGCTATTTATGGGCTTTTGGATGGGTGAATTTACAACGGAGGACAAGCCCACAAGGTACGGAAAAAGCAATCATTATGCATACGCCGAGCAACCTACTGCTATTGGACAAGGCTCTCAGCGTGAAATCAACATCTATTGTGCCATTCCTGTCGCATGAGTTTTGTACCTTTGCAAGATGAACTGCCTTTATAATATAATGAAGTTGCAAGGAGGTCAATGTCCTATGAGAGAAAAGAAAACTCACATATATGTGGATAGCCAAGCAAGAACATTGCTTTTACATAGCCTTGTGGAGCTGAAAAATCAGCTTATACGGCAAGACAAATACGGGGACTGCGTTGACGAGATTATCTTTAAGGTAGCCAACGCCCCGATAAAGAATGATGTTGTATCATTTTAGTTGACACCTTTTACTCAAGGATTTGATGTATAATCA
>CAJTSH010000034.1 GCA_910578885.1 uncultured Lachnospiraceae bacterium | reverse complement strand
ATAAACCACTTTGCCTATTGGTTTCATGCCTGCAGTCTTAAAAAATTCGTCCATATTCCGTATTGCCCCCCTACTTTGTCCAAATATCCATGAAAATGGGAAAGGAGTATTGCAGGAAGTCAAAACCATATATTTTTTCCCTTTCAGACGTGGTTTGGGGAAAGTACTTGTTTCTTCCATAGCTGTTCCTAATAATCGGTCAAATAAGTTTTTAACAGGGGCAGGGACATTCGCCCAATAAACAGGAGCCGCAAGAAAGACTATTTGACATTCACGCAAAAGGCTGGCGATTTCCTGTATATCATCTTTTTGCGTACAGACTTTTGTGTCTATACAGTTACGGCATCCTATGCAGAATGAGAGATTTTTTTCATACAGATTTATTTTAGTCACCATATAGCCTTTCTCCTCTGCTCTGCGGATTGCAATATCCATCATAGATGCCGTCTTTCCGTTTCTATGAGGGCTGCCTAAAATTGCAAGCACCAATTTCTTATTCGTGGTCATTTCACTCACTCCTTTTCAATCGAATGGTACAACATATCAAAACCATACTCTAAAAATTGAATTTTAGATAAGTTTATTGTTTTTTCAATGTATTCTTCTTTATTTGCCGCCAACTGGATAAGTCCTGACAACATACCCCAAAACTGAAAGATAGTAGGCATAATTTTTATGTCATCACGCAAATCGCCTTTTTTCATGCCGCCTACTAAAAAATCCTTTATTTTTTCATTTATTTCCTCTCCGACTTGATAGGTTTCTTTCTCTTCGGGCAAATAATCTTGGCTTTCAAAATCAATGTTAATTTTATCTAACACCATTCTAAAATAAAAAGGAAATTCTTCTTGGTATAGGACTAACCCCCGGCAAATCATATCATACCTTGCCTTTGTTTCCTCCTGCTGCTCCAATGCAGAAGTTATATAACTGTAAAGCCTTTTCATGCTGTCTAACACTAAAAAACCGATAATTTCCTCTTTGTTCTCAAAGTACACATATAATGTTGCTTTGCTATATCCCGCCGCTTTTGCTATATCATTCATGGAAGTTGCCGTAATCCCTTTCTCCATAAACAATGCCGAAGCGGCAGCGGCAATATTTTCTCTATGTACGCTTTTTGGTTCTTTTTTTCTGCGTGCCATCTGTATATCTCCTTTCAATAATTAAACCATCGGTTTAATTATATTCCGTTGTCATGATCATGTCAATCTGCTTCGCCTTATATTCATAAATAGTTTTCAGTTATATTCACAAAACTCTCCCGAAAAAAACAGCAGAGATTTCTCTCTGCTGCCTTGCTGCTTAAGCATATATAATTTCCTCGTTCACAATCTCCCTCGCACAAGCCCTTATGTTATTAAGGCGTTGTACCCATTCTAAGGAATTTTCTTCCTTTAGCTCTGCTGCTAATCTCATTTGCGCCCCTGTGCATAAAAAGAGCTGCAATCATATGATCACAGCTCTTTTACGGCGCAAACAGCGAATCCGGCGGATTCTCATCCTCAAATTCAAACACACACCTCTCGTATGCATTGATTACATGCGTATCCTGATATTTATCATACCGTTTATAGTTTCTCCCATACGATAAATGCACGTGTCCATGCAGAAAATATTTCGGCCGATATTTCTCAATCAATGTACGGAATATCTGAAATCCCTGATGCGGCAAATCCCGCCCGTCATTTAACTGATAGGCGGGCGCATGGGTCACCAAGATGTCAAACCCGCGCCTTCTTAACAAATGAAACCTCAATTTTGCAGCCCTCTGTTTCATCTGACGTTCCGTATACTGATATGTCCCCGAACTATAGCGCATAGAGCCTCCGAGTCCTAGGATTCTCACGCCTTTATGGACATAAATCCGGTTTTCAATACAGATGCACCCCTCCGGCGGATTATTTCTGTATTTCTCATCATGATTCCCATGTACATACAATACCGGCACTGTTGACAAGGTCGCGAGAAAAGAAAGGTAGTTCGGATCCAAATCTCCGCAGGAGATAATCAGATCAATCCCTTCCAGCTTCCTCTTATCAAAATATTCCCATAAATATTTAGATTCCTCATCCGCAATTGCCAATATCTTCATCGTGAAGTTAACCTTCCTTTTTCTTTACTCCCTGCTGCTTAATAACAGGCTCCGCCTGCTCTTTTAGTTCCTCGGTATCCGGAATACTGCCAATGACATTTTCCGCCAGCCAGTCCATTGTCATAATTTCTTCCGGCGACAGACTGCGGTTCGGATCGTCTACGACCACTCCCGTCTGTGAATATAAAATACCGGAAAACGGATCGAACCCACCGGTGCTGATCGTCGTCTTTAACAGTCCGGCCAGACGCTTTACTCCAATCGGAATATATTTGGACAGAACCACATCTATGACTCCCTCCGACATCCCCCACCAGTAGTTAATTGCCTTTTTCATAGAAGTCTCATCGTCATATTTCCATGTTCCATCCATAATTGTCCAGATAAGCTGCTCGTAAAACTTACCCCAATGCCACAGCGGCATCGCAAAATTTCTTGGGCGTCCCTCGTCAATATGATAAATGCCGAAAAAGCGGGAAGCATCCTCCGGAATCACCATATCCCTTCCCGACACGCAGGAAGCTCCGGTCTCCCTGATTTTCTCATCCACATCCACCTCTTTTTTGGCTGTCCATTCCAGATAGACCTTCGCCCGCGGATTGATCATCTTAGCGCCCAGCGCAAATGCATTGATGTTCGCAATGGAACCGTAAATCGGATAATCCGCAATATACATCAGCTTATTATTCTCCGCCATTGCTCCGGCAATCGCACCCATTAAGAATTTTGCCTCATACATCCGCGAATAATAAGTCCGAATGTAACGATGGGAAGTATTTAAGGAACAATTTAAAATCGGAATTTTCGGGTTCTCAATCGCAGCCTTCACGCTCGCCTGTGCAAAAGGCGGCGTTGTCGTAAAAATCAGATCACAGCCGGAATTTATAGCATCCTCCAGTAAGAAGTCAATATTCTCCTGCGTACCGTTTTCATAGCTGACGGTATGTACTTCCTCCGGAAATGTCTGCTCCAGATGAAGTCTGCCAAGCTCATGGGCATAAGTCCATGCAGAAGTTCCGGGCGTCTTTTCATAGATGAACGCAATCTTTAACTTCCGCGGCGTTGAAGCAGACAGATGCAGAATATCAAGCAGAGACTTTTTCTTTTGGGTCGGCTTCATCTTTAAATCAATATCCGATTCCTCACCTAGAAGCACAAACTCTTCCCAGCTCTTTGCAATCAATTCCTGCATCTCACTGGTCGTCATCTCATCTATGAAATCATATCCATACAAAGTAATAAAAGCCAAAAAAGCATCTCCCGGTGAAATCTTGAGTTTGTCCCCGCCTTTTGCCCGATATTCAGCGGAAAACCTTGTATAAATAGAACTGAATTTCAGCAATTCTTCATCCGTCCATACTTCGTCCGGCTCTTTCCCTACCGCTTCCTGCAGCTTTGCAAAGCAGCCCTCCCGGGTAAACCAGATATAGTTAATCGGTGCAACGCGGTAGAAGTCCAGAAATTCATAATAAATCTTATTTTCTTTCTCCTCGGAGCGTTTCGGCACAATTCGGATCACATTTCCCAATATTGAAACAGCGCCGGAATATTTCATGACGCTGACCCGCTTATTTCCTTCCACTACATAGAATTTATACATATATTCATAAACCTTAATCGGGTCGCGGATTCCCTCTTCCACCTGTGAATCAAACAAATTTGACCACTTATTAGCAAATTCCGTATCCTCCCGCAGGATAGGCATAAAATTTCCCGCAAAAGAACTGCTTCTTGCAACAGTCTTTGTTCCTACGATCTGCTCTATCGGAATCTGTACCAGACCGATCGGCGTTTCGGAATAAGAGGTTCTATCCGGCAAAATATCATCCAGAACCTCTAAAATCGGCTTTTCCCCTTGGAGCATTCTCGTCTGATAGTCTTTTTTTCCTAATTTAAATGCCTTTCTGTAATCTTCTTTTCCCATAATGTCCTCCTATTCGCTTTCGGCCTAATTCTATTCCTTTCAATCCTTTGATTCAATTACAATAGCAATTCCCTTTTCTAATTCAATCCGGGCTTCTTCTTCTGTAATCTCATTGCTGATTCCCAATGTATTATCACTATAAAGCGTCGCCTTATCAAGCGGATATTGAAAGCCTCTTAGAGTAATCCCCTCTACTCTTGTCGTTAATGGCAGTATGGAAATATACTTTCCATACTGTTTGTTCCTTTGAATTGTTTTGGTTTGGTCTACCAGACAAATCCGGTTATTACAATCCACAATATAAGCCGGAATATCCCTAATCAAAGCCTTATGGAGCAATTGGATATTACCGATCACATGATCCAGCCTGCTTCCGGTCGCACCTAGGATATGCAGTTCCGTTGCACCATGCTCGAATGCCGTTGTCATCGCCAGCTCGGTATCTGTCTCATCCTTCTCAGGGCGAAACTGCTTCCAGATAATCTGTGGGAATTCATGAAAATAAGCAAGCGTTTCTTTTTCAACCGAATCAAAATCACCTACGATACAGTCCGGTATCAAATTGCTCATTTTGCAATACACCATCCCAAAATCTGCTGCAACTATATATTCCGGTTGATAGGATTTTATATAGGCATCCGCAAATTCCTGCTCGATATGTCCGCCAGTTATAATCAATATTCGCATCCTTTCCTCTTTTCTGGCGTGTTCTTTACGCCATCTAGGTAGATTTGGAAGTTTACTTTCAAACTTTCCTCTTTTCCGGCGTGTTCTTCACGCCATTTTCGAAAGAAATTCCTTTATGTTCTCTTCGATGTCACCCTGAAATACAGCGCTTCCCGCCACTATGATGTTTGCGCCCGCATCCATCAATTGTTCAACATTCTCCAGTGTCACACCGCCGTCCACTTCTATATCCGTCTTAAGCCGCCGTTTTTCTATCATCTGCTTTAAGTCGCGAATCTTGTCAAGCGTGTAAGGAATCAGCTTTTGTCCGCCAAATCCGGGATTTACCGTCATAACCAGTACCATATCGACCTTCGGCAGCACATACTCAACGGCGCTCAAGGGCGTCGCCGGATTCAAGGCTACCCCGGCAATAATCCCCTTTTCTTTAATGGCATCGATCGTACGGTCCAAATGTCTGCATGCCTCCGCATGAATTGTAATCAAATCCGCACCGCATTCCACAAATTCATCAATATAACGGTCTGGCTCCTCTATCATCAGATGTACGTCAAAAATGCGTTCACTCATGCCCCTTAGCGACTTTATCACAGGCATCCCAAAGGAAATACTTGGTACAAATACGCCATCCATCACGTCAATATGCACGTACTGCGCGCCCGCTGCCTCCAGCAAAGCAACCTGCTCTCCCAATTTCGTAAAATCTGCCGACAATATGGATGGCGATAAACATCTCATTTTCATACTCCTTTTTTCTAATACTTTCCTCTATTTGGTGTGCTTTTCACACCATCCAGGTAGATTTGGAAGTTCTACTTTCAAACTTTCCTCTATCCGGTGTGCTTTTCACACCATTCAGGTAGATTTGGAAGTTTTACCTCCAAACTTTTTCACCGATTTTAACTCTTCATACAGCGTACAATAATTTTCATACCGCACCGGATGGATTTTCCCCTCTGCAAAAGCCTGCTTCACACCGCAGTCCGGCTCGTTGATATGGGCGCATCCCTGAAACCGGCAAAGCGGCTCGCATTCTGCAAATTCCGGATAACATCGCCCCAGATCCTCTTTCTCCATGCCCGGAATATAAAGCGAGCTAAATCCCGGCGTATCCATGAGGTAGGTTTTACCGTCCACGTGAATCAACTGGGAATGTCTGGTGGTATGCTTTCCTCTCTCAATTTTTTTACTGATTTCACCCGTCTCCATCTGTACGTCTGGAGAAACCACATTGACCAGAGAAGATTTTCCTACGCCGGAAGGCCCAGCCACAGCAGTTGTCTTTCCCTCTATCTGCGCTCTTAAATCATCAATTCCCTCTCCGCTCTTTGCACTGGAAAACAGAACTTTACATCCGCAGCCTTTATAAACCTCTGAAAGCTCAGCCATCTTGGCTCCTGTCACCAAATCACATTTGTTGAAGCAGATGATTACCGGAACCTTCTGGTATTCCATCAAAACCAAAAAACGATCCAGCAGATTCAAATGCGGCTTCGGCTTTGCCGCTGCAAAAATTAAAAGAGCCTGATCAATATTGGAAACTGCCGGACGGATCAATTCGTTCTTTCTTGGCAGAATCTGCACAATATTTCCGGTTTTTGCCGTTTCATCTATTACTTCCATGCAGACGTCATCACCTACTAACGGCTTAATCTTCTGCTGGCGGAAGATACCCTTTGCTTTACATTCATAAATTCCGGATTCTACCACGTGAACATAGTAAAATCCGGAAATCCCTTTGACTATTTTTCCCTGCATGCAGCCCGCCTCTACGCTTCCGTGAAGTTTACCTTCTGAGAATCCTCCATCGTCTGTCTCTCTCCGTCTTCATCCCTGTAAGTCCAGACAATCTTTAAGGTTCCTGTACTGCTGTTAACAATATCCGTCTGAGTTAACTGCTTTGGCATCTCTGATACCATCACTCTCTTCCATGTCTGCAGCTCTTCGCCCTTATCGTTCAAAAGCGTAATGTCTGCAAATAAATAATCCTTTTCGTCGGCAGGAACGTTAACCGTTGTGGTATAAGAATAGTATACGGTTTTCGGTCCAAGGCTGACAACAATACTGATGCTGGTATTTCTTTCAACATTCTTACCGCCTACAATGCTCTGGCTGATGACCAGTCCTTCTCCCACATCCTCATTATACTGCGAATCCGAAACAGTCACTACGAGCCCTGCATTTGTCAGCTCTTCCCGCGCTTCCGCCTCACCTTTCCCCCGCACATCCGGCACATTTACCAGCTCAGATCCCCGGCTCAGATAAACCTTTATCAGATCGTCTGCCTTTGCGCTTGCTCCCGCTTCCGGCTCGGTACGGATTACATTTCCCTGCGGAATACTGTCATTATATTCATATTCTGTTCCAAGATTATTGAAGCCCGCATCCGTTAACTTCGAATAAGCTTCCGATTCAGAATAACCCGCAACACTTGGAACAGGAATTTCTCCCTTTCCGCTGCTGACAGTGACTTTTATCGTTGTATTCTTTGCTACTTCTTCTCCTTCGTTGACACTCTGACTGACAATCTTTCCTTCTTCAATCGTATCAGAAGCAGCAACGCCTTCCTGTTCAATCAAAAGTCCCATTCCTTCCAATGTGGCTTTTGCCTCATCGAATGTCTTGTTCGTAACATCCACCATTGTAACCATTTCACCGTCTTCCTGGCTCGACGTATCCTTCTCGCTTTCTGTCTGGCTGTCCGTCTCTGTCTGTGTTTCCGTATTTTCCTTCGGCGTACTACTTGGACCGAATCGGAACACGCCAAGCAGGTTCAAAACAATAAAGACGATAATCCCAATAATAAGAACTGCGGCAGCAATCCCCATAATTGTAACTGCCTTCTCCATTTTGGGATTTAAGATGCCTTCCTCGTCCTCCTCGTCTTCATCCTCTTCTTCATCGTCGATGTCATCATCCTCCGACAGATATACCTTATCCGTATGCTTTTGAATCTGTGCCAATTCCTCCTGCCGGATTACCCGCGTCTTATCCTGGCCTCCCAACGGAATCATGGTAACAAAATCTTCATTCGGGCTGATTAAGGATTTTTTCAAATCTAAAAGCAGGTCTCCGATGCTCTGATAGCGGCGGTCTCCGTTCTTCTGCGTACATTTCAAAATAATCTTCTCTAAACTAATTGGCAGCTCCGGTGCATATGCGCTAGGCTTTACCATCTCCTCCTGCAAATGCTGGATGGCGACGGCCACAGTCGTATCCCCATCAAAAGGAACGCGCCCTGTCACCATTTCATACATCACGATACCCAGCGAATAGATATCGCTCTTTCCGTCTACATAGCCATTCCTTGCCTGCTCTGGCGAGGCATAATGTACCGAGCCCATGACATCGGAATTAATCGTATTTGCAGTGGCAGCTCTGGCAATTCCAAAATCCATCACCTTAACCTTGCCCTCTGTGGAAATCATAATGTTCTGCGGCTTGATATCCCGGTGCACGATATGCTTTCCATGTGCAGCCTCAATCCCTCTCCCCACTTGGATTGCAATACTGATAGCCTCTTTATAAGATAATTGTCCTTTCTTCTCAATATAGGTCTTAAGGGTTATTCCCTCAACATACTCCATTACAATATAGTGCATGCCGTCTTCGCTTCCGACGTCATAAATATTTACGATATTGGGATGCTCCAGCCCTGCCGCTGACTGGGCTTCCGTCCGAAACTTCGTTACGAAATTCACATCCTCGCTGAATTCCTGCTTTAATACCTTGATTGCCACAAAGCGTCCTAAGACATGATCTTTTGCTTTATATACATCTGACATTCCGCCAGCGCCTATTTTTCTTAAAACCTCATATCTATCTGCTATAAACATTCCCTCTGTTAACATCTTGTCACCTCATTGCCGAACGGCTCAATTACAATCACCGTAATATTATCTTTTCCACCATTTTGGTTCGCCGTAGCAACCAGCTTTTCCGCCTTTTCTACGGTATCCCTCTGTCCCATAACAATATTGCGGATTTCCTCATCTTCCACCATATTCGTCAGTCCGTCGGAACACATCAGAACCGTATCCCCCTCTTCAATCTCCACTTCAAAAAAGTCAACCAGAACCTCCGGCAATGCCCCTATTGCTCTGGTTATTATATTTTTATCCGGGTGATCCTTGGCAACTTCCTTATCCATTTCACCCAAACGCACCATTTCCTCTACCAAGGAATGGTCTCTTGTTATCTGATGTATCTTCTGGTTTACCACATACAATCTGCTGTCTCCTACATTCGCAATGCACAAACGGTTCCCCAGAATGGTAAGCGCCACGATTGTTGTTCCCATCCCTCTTCTGTCCATATCCTCTTTTGCACGCGCAAGCAGACTGCGGTTCGCTGTCTGAATCGCTTCCTCAAGCAATGATACAGGTTCTGTTTCGTCGGAATTTGAAACCACGTCTACAATAGTTTCCACCGTATATCTGGAAGCGTAATCTCCCGCATTATGTCCTCCCATACCATCCGCAACCAGAAAAAGATTGGGTAAATTTCCAACCGGCTTCTCAGACGAAAACACATAATCCTGATTCATTTCACGACGTTGTCCGATATCCGTTATGGAAAATGTCTTCATGGCTTCCTCCTTCCGGCGTGATTTCCACACCATCTAAGTAGATTTGGAAATTTTACTTCCAAATTTTTTCTACCTTTCTATATATCTTTTACGTAATTGTCCACAGGCACCGTCAATATCTCTGCCCATTTCCCTTCTAATAGTAACATTTATTCCGTTTTTTTCAAGTTTATTTTTGAAATTCAGGATTTCGGACTGTCCTGACTGCACATAATCCCGCTCTTTTATGGGATTCACCGGTATCAGATTTACATGGCAGTTCATTCCCTGAAGCAGTCCGCAGAGCCGTTCCACATCCTCATCTGTGTCGTTGACGCCGCCTACCAGACTATACTCAAAGGTGATTCTTCTTCCCGTTTCTTCAAAATACATGCGGCAAATGTCCAGCACTTCCATAAGCTCATATTTCTTTGCAATCGGCATCAGTTTCAGCCGTTTTTCCTGAGAAGAAGCATGCAGGGACAATGCCAGCGTTATCTGAAAGCGCTCCTTTGCAAGCTCCCGTATCTTAGGTACAATTCCGCAGGTGGATACTGTGATATTCCGCTGACTGATATTGAGGCCTCGCTCATCCGAGAGCATTCGGACGAACCGCACAATGTTCTCATAATTATCCAAGGGCTCTCCGCTTCCCATCACGACCACATTGGAAATCCTTTCTCCGATATCCGCTCCAATCCGGTAAATCTGCTCCAATAGTTCCGACACGCTCAAATTCCGTACCAGACCGTCTAAGGTAGAGGCACAGAACTGACAGCCCATCCGGCATCCCACCTGCGAGGAAACACAAACGGAATTTCCATGCTTATAGCGCATCAATACACTCTCTATCATATTCCCGTCCGGCAGTGCGAACAGATATTTTCTCGTGCCGTCCTGCTTCGATATTTGCACCAGCTCCTGTTCTAACACAACAAGGACGCACTCTTCATTTAGCTTCTCCCGAAGTTTCGCAGAAATATTCGTCATCTCCGTAAAGGACGTCACCTGTTTGACATGAAGCCATTCATAAATCTGTTTTGCCCGGAAAGATTTCTCTCCCCAGCCTCCAAGCAGTTCCTCTAACTCTCCCAACGTCAAAGATTTAATATCTATCTTTTCATCCATTCCTTTTCTTCCTTAATTTTGCAATAAAAAATCCGTCTCCGCTTCCTTCCATAGGAAATATCTGCTCCATGAAAATCAACTCAAAATCTATATGTTCTTTTAAAAACCATTCTATATTCTCTTCATTCTCGCCTCGATGAACCGTACAGGTACTATAGAGCAATGTTCCCGCCGGCTTTACATATTCCTGTACTACGTGCAGGATTTCCCTCTGCAAGGCTGCGAGTGACTTTAATTTTTCCGGCGTCATCTGATAGCGGATGTCCTTTTTCCGGCGCATGACGCCAAGTCCCGAGCATGGCAAATCTGCAATCACGATATCTGCCGCTTCCCTTTCCGTCTCGTCATAAATTGTTGCATCCCGGCAGATTGCTTCCAAATTTTTAATCCCGCAGCGTCTGATATTCTCCTCAATCAGACCCACCTTGTATTCCGTCAAATCACAGGCTTTTACCTTACCGCTTCCCTGCAAAAGCTCTGCAATCTGGATGCTCTTTCCTCCGGGAGCCGCACATACATCAATCACATAATCATTTTCCTTTGGCTCTGCCGCTTTCGCTACTTTCATGGAACTGACGTCCTGCACGTAAAACCGTCCCTCTCGAAAGCTCTCTAAGGACTGCAGATAATCCACGCCCTCTATGTAGAATGCTTCGGGCAGTTCCTGATTGGAAATAACGGTAAGTCCCTCTGACAAAAGAATCTCCTTCAACTGCTCCGGTGTATTCTTTGACAGATTGGTACGGATGCTGAAAGGCGCTTCCATTAACAATGAAGCAAGCATCCGCTTGGTCCGCTCAATACCATACTCTTCCTGCCACAATTTTACAATCCACTCAGGCATTGAATATTGTACGGATAAACTTTTTATCGGTTCTTTTTCTCGATCCGGATACTCTACTTTATCCAGATTCCGGCTGATATTGCGCAGCACTCCGTTGACAAAACCGCCAAGGTCTGAGAATCCCTTTTTCTTTGCCAGCTTCACCGCCTCATTACAGGTCGCCGACGCCGGAATGGAATCCATATATAAGATTTCATATACGCTGCTTCGGATGATACAGCGTATGACCGTTTTCATCTTGTTTACTTTCACCTTTGAAAATTGGTTGATGATATAATCAAGCTCTATCATGCGTTCCAATGTTCCCTCTGTTACCCTTGAAATAAAAGCACGCTCTCTTTTTTCCAGATACTGGTACTTCTCTAAAACATTGGAAATAGCTATATGGCTATATTCCCCGTCCCTTGTGATTGAAATCAGCAAGGATAGTACCAGCTCTCTTAAATTTACCGAATCAGTCACGGTTATTTCTTCCTCCAAACAGTAAAATCAAACGAAGTAACTGCAAAATCGCTGCCGCTGCACTCGCCACATACGTAAGCGCCGCCGCTTTTAATACCTTCTTGGTACATCCCAATTCCTCCTGACCTAAAATCCCGGTCTCTCCTAAAATATTTACCGCTCTTCTTGATGCATTGAATTCTACCGGAAGCGTCACGAGCTGAAACAATACTGCAAAGGAGAAAAAGAGAATTCCAAGATTTACCAGAAAGCCCCCGGAACCAAATATCAGCCCAAGGATTATGAGCGGCCATGCAAGCATGGAGCCGAAATTTGCAACCGGCACGATAGCGCCGCGGATGGTAAGAGGCGCATAATTTTTCTGATGCTGAATCGCATGTCCGCACTCATGTGCGGCAACGCCTACTGCTGCCACAGACGCAGAACCGTAAACACTGTCCGAAAGATTCAGCGTCTTATTTCTGGGGTCGTAGTGATCGGTAAGCCGTCCCGAGACGTGCCGCACCGTCACATCATAGATACCCGCCGAACGCAGAATCCGCTCCGCAGCCTGAGCGCCCGTCATGCCCGACATGCTGCGGTATCTGCTGTATTTATTATAAGTGCTGTTTACCCTTGCTGATGCAATCATACAAATGACTGCTCCAATAATCACCAAAAAATATGTTGGATCGAACCAACCGTAATAATACGGCATACTCATCCCTCCTTGTGTCACTGATATTTTTATGCCAAGCGCTACTTAGTTCCAAGCGTCTCTCCCTCTGCAATCTGATAACCGCGCAGAAAATCAGCAGTCATCATCCTTTTTTTGCCCTCTAGCTGCACCTCTTCCAAAGAAAGGATTCCGCAGCCCGTCTGCACCCAGAGGGATTTTCCGTCGCTTTTGACAACCGTTGCCGCCTGTTCTTTGTTTCCGCCGTCTATGACAGAAGCCTTCCATACTTTTAAGGATTTCCCATTCAATGAGGTATATGCACTTGGCCAGGGATTTAATCCCCGAATCAGCCGTTCTAATTCAACTGCACCCATATTCCAGTCAATTTTTCCCATTTTTTTAGAAATCATCCGGGTATGCGTCGCTTCTTCCTCGTTCTGCTTCGTATATACCGCCGTTTTGTTCTCAATCTTTTCCATCGTCTTTACACAGAGCTTCGCTCCTTCGAGCGCCAGACGGTCAAACAGACTTCCCCCTGTCTCATCTTCAGCTAATGCTACTTCGACCTTATCAATCATATCACCGGTATCTAAGCCCACATCCATTCGCATAGTGGTCACGCCGGAAACCGAATCTCCGTTTATCACTGCCCACTGAATCGGCGCTGCGCCCCGATATTTCGGCAGTAAAGAAGCATGGACATTCACGCATCCATATTTTGGCATATCCAGTATTTCCTTTGGCAGAATCTGCCCGAACGCCGCCACAATAATGATATCCGGCTGATACTTCGCCAGATAACGAATGCACTCCGGCTCCCTGATGCGTTTCGGCTGGTAAACTTCGATTCCGTGTGACAGCGCCGCTTCCTTTACCGGAGGAAACTGCATTTCTTTTCCCCTGCCCTTCGGCTTGTCCGGCTGTGTTACCGCCAGCGCCACTTCATGTCCCGCCGCAATTATTTCCTCCAAGGTTCCCACCGCAAAATCCGGTGTTCCCATAAATATGACTTTCATTTACGCCTAATCCTCCGTATACTGTACGTCGTGCAGTTCTCCCTCTACCAGCTCGGTATACATATGTCCGTCCAAATGGTCCAGCTCATGACATATCGCTCTTGCCAGTAAATCTCTTCCCTCAATCTCATATTCCCGCATTTCTTCGTCAAACGCTCTTGCCTTTACATAATCCGGCCTGGTTACGACGCCCGCTTTCCCGGGAAGGCTTAAACACCCTTCTTCTCCAGTCTGGGAACCGGAACTTTCAATGATTTCGGGATTGATCATCACAAGCGGTCCTTCTCCCGTATCAATCGTTACGATTCTTTTCAGGATTCCCACCTGCGGTCCCGCAAGTCCCACTCCGTTTGCCTCATACATCGTTTCAAACATGTCGTCAATCAGTTCTCTGATTTTCGGCGTTATCTCTGAAATTTCCCTACATGTCTTCTCTAAAACCGGATCTCCCGCCATTCTTATCTGTCTTAATGCCATATTTCCTCCTTCCGGCGTGCTTTTCACGCCATCCATATAGATTTGGAAGTTTCACTCCCAAACTTCTTCCTCCTCTAAAATCCGTTCATCGGATTAAAATCAAACTGGATCATTACATCCCGGAATACGGGACTGTTCTCCATAAATGCTTCTATTCTGCTTCTGAGCTCTGTCAAATATTCATAACCGTCATATTTAAAATACACTACTTGCCTGTAAATGTCACTTACTTTTGCAACCGCCGGCTCCGTGGGGCCTATAAGCAGCAGTTTCTCGTCTGCGTCCTTTTCTGTCAGCCCGACAATCGCTTCCGCCGCCGCCTTCGCACATTCCTCCGACGAGGAAGCGGCAAGCGCAACCATCATGTTCCAGACGGGAGGATACCGCAGCATTTTCCGATACATCATTTCCTGCTCGTAAAATGCGATGTAATCCTGTGCCGCTGCCGCAACTACACTGTAATGCTCCGGTTGATAGGTCTGGATTACGGCCTCACCCGGCTTCTCTCCCCTGCCTGCCCTGCCGGCAGCCTGTGTTACCAACTGGAAGGTTCGCTCTGCCGCTCTGTAATCTCCGGTATATAAGGATAAGTCAGCCGCCAGCACGCCCACCAGCGTTACATTCGGAAAGTCATGTCCCTTAACGATCATCTGGGTTCCGATTAATATATCGGCTTCCTGATTGGCAAATGCGGAAAGGATTTTTTCATATCCCTCTTTATTTCTGGTGGTATCCATATCCATCCGAAGAATACGCGCATTCGGAAAACGCTTCTGCACCATCAATTCAATCTTCTGGGTTCCCGCCTTAAAGCCGCCGATATAGGGCGAACCGCAGGACGGACAGGTTTTTACCATCGGCTGTTCGTAACCGCAGTAATGACATTTTAACATACCATTGTTATGGGCGGAAAGAGAAACATCACAATGCGGACATTTTACCACGTATCCGCACGACCGGCAAGATACAAATCCCGACATCCCCCGCCTGTTCAAAAACAGCATTGTCTGTTCTCCCCGCAAAAGCCTCTCTTCCATCAATCCTTGAAGCCGCCTGCTTAGAATAGAATAATTGTGCGCTGCCAGTTCCTTTCGTAAATCTTCTATATAGCAGGTCGGAAGCAGTTTCTCCCTCACCCGCTGCGAAAGCTCTACCAAAAGATATTCCCCGCTTTCCGCTCTATAATAGCTCTCTACGGCCGGCGTTGCGGAACCAAGCACTACAATGCCTCCAGACAGCTTAGCCCGTTCAATCGCCGTCTCCCTTGCATGATAGCGCGGCATTGTCTCGCTCTTATAGGATGATTCATGCTCCTCATCTATTATAATATAGCCAAGCCTTGGAAACGGTGTAAATAGTGCTGAACGCGGTCCGATCATCACATCCAGCTCCCCGTTCTTCGCACGCTCAAACTGGTCATACCGCTCTCCCGCCGACATTTTGGAATTCAATATGGACACCCGCTCTCCGAACCGATGATAAAAACGCATCACCGTCTGATAGGTCAGTGCAATCTCCGGTATCAATACGATGGACTGCTTCCCTTCCCGGATGGCGTCTGCAATCAGCTCCATATAAACTTCTGTCTTTCCGCTCCCTGTTACGCCATGAATCAGACAGGTTTTCGGCTCAGGCATTTTCGCATTCTGCCGGATTGCCTCTACCGCCTGCTGCTGCATGGGATTTAAGGTTATCTTTGGTTCCTTTCTTGTCAGACCCTGTACCGGATTGCGATAAGTACGCACCCGTTCCACCGTTAACACACACTGTTCTTCCAATGTACGAATTACGGAAGAGGATACATTTAACTTTCCCGTAACCACTTCATACTCTAGCGCCGGATTCTCGATCAGCGCCGCAAGAAGCCGCTCTCTTGCCGTATAGCGTTTTCTTTTGTATTCCAGCAACTGTTCTCTTGCCACAGACTCCTCTAACTGTAAATGAAGGATTTTCCGCTCCTTTACGGCTGTCTTGTGCTTAATCGGTATGACGGTTTTCAAGCACTGGTTCATGGTCGCCCCATAAGTCCTGCGCATCCATGCTGCAAGCACTATCAGCTGGCTCTCGATTCGGGTTCCGTCTGCATCTATTTTTATGATTTCCTTAATCCTTGCCGGGTCAAATTCCGGCTCCTCAGTCAGCTCTATCACATACCCTTTTATTCTTCTGCCACCGTTTCCGAAGGGTACGACCACCGACATTCCGATACGAAGCGAATCCCGCAAATGCTCCGGCACTTCGTATTGGAAGGTTTTATCCAGTTTCTCATGTGATATGTCAATAATGATATTGGCGTATAATTTCATCTATGATGTTCCTCTCGTCCATTGGATAAAACGCTCCGTTTATCTCCTGATAATGTTCGTGTCCCTTTCCTGCCAGTACGATGAAATCATCCTCTCTGGCATGGGTAATCGCATAGGCGATTGCCTCTCTTCTATCCGTAATGGTGATATATCCACCCTTTGTTTTCTCTATTCCCTCTACAATATCGGCTATGATATCCTCCGGTTTCTCATAGCGCGGATTATCAGATGTAATAATTGTGTAATCCGAATAATTACCGGCAACTTCCCCCATCTGCAGACGCCGCAGCCTTGAGCGGTTCCCTCCGCAGCCAAACACCGTCACCAACCGCCCCGGTTGATAATGCCTAAGCGTCTGTAAAAGGCTCTGCAGGCTTACCGCATTATGGGCATAATCAATCATCAGCCGGTAGTTTCCCGGCATCGGTATCTCTTCAATCCGTCCCTTCACTTTCACATCTCTCAACTGGCTGCCCATCGCATGAACCGGAATTCCGACTGTATGGCAGACTGCTAATGCGGCAAGCGAATTATAGACGCTGAAAATGCCGGGAAGTCCCACTTCAATTTTCTCATTGCAGATTCCTTTTAGCTGATAGCTCATACCCAGACACTGCGGAAATTTTTCATAGACTGTCTCTGTTGCCCGATAATCAGCCGCCTTTTGGATTCCATAGCTTCGAATCGGGCATCTGCCAAGAGCCGCCGCCTTTCTTGCATACTTATCGTCCGCATTGATAATCCCAACACGGCTCTGGCGAAAGAGCCTCGCCTTGCAGGCAAAATATTCTGCCAGATTCTTATGCTCTCCCGATCCGATATGATCCGGCGACAAATTGGTAAACACGCCCACGTCATATGTAATCCCATCCACCCGATGCGTTTTTAGTCCTTGGGAGGATACCTCCATGACACAGAAGTCATATCCTTTATCCACCATCTGACGGAGCGATTTCTGTATCAGAAGCGATTCCGGCGTCGTATTGTAAAAGGGCGTCAGCTCCTTTTCCATCTGTAAACCGATGGTTCCGATCAAGCCTGCACGAAATCCGGCAATACGCAGCAGCTCCCAGACCATATAGGCTGCTGAGGTCTTTCCCTTTGTACCGGTTATTCCTATCATGTGCAGCTTCTTTGAAGGATTTCCATAGAAGAGAACTGCCATTTGTGCTAATGCCTCTCTCGTATCCCTCACCCGGATGACCGTCACATTCTCCTCTACTGCCACATTCTTTTGTACAATTAGAACAGAAGCTCCTTTGTGCACTGCTTCCTGCAGGTAATCGTGTCCGTCCCTGTGGTATCCTTTTAAGCAGACAAAGACACTTCCTTTTTTTACCTCTTTGGAATCATAGCAGATATCCGTTACCTTTCTGTACATATCCCCTTGTATGCACAGATAGTTACAGTTCTTTAGTAGATCCAAAAGATATGCCATACAATATTCCTTTTTATTTTTACGCTCCTATCATTATATGCCAGCGAGATTGATTTTACAAGTTTTCTGGGGAATGCTTTCGAAAGATTTTAGATTTTATTTGATTTCCTAATGAAATCAAAGTCTTTATGTTCAAATCCGCCGGGACTATCTGTTCCGGCGGATTGCTGTAAGATAACTTATGAGAATCCCATTTCACTTCATAGCCACGCAATGTATTGTGCCTTATCATTAAAGTTGTTGCCCCCGTGTCCCCTGACAGTCCAGTTACTCCCTTATCAACCATCCACCAAAGGAATTGAATGGCAATCGCAATCGGAGAGTCTGTGAGCAAAGTGAAAAATATTCCGATTGCGGATACCGCCATGACCTCTGGCAGAAGCCACCATAAAATGTATTTGATATACGCAAAATAGTCTACTGAAATACCTTTCTTAGCGCCAAGCGCTATAAGCGGCACAAGGGATTCAAAACTTAACAGCAAAACAGGCAGGAGAATCATAGTGACACTTGCCAGATATCTCGAAACCACCAGTCTTGCCGAAGATATTTTTTTGCTGTAAATCAATTCTGACGCATTGCCTATACGGTCTTTCATCCATATAAGCACTACCAAAAATATAGGGTACAAGCCAGATGCCGCTGTCCCCATGTGCCTATCGGCTGTTCTTCTTCGGCGGGTAAAGCTATACATGGAATTAAATAGTCGCCTTGCCTTTCGTATTTGCCGCCCAGTTCCTCAAAAATCGTCTTTGCCATTGTCTGTTACCTCCACATTCTTTTTTATTTTGAATGTCCGCAAAATCCGTCCTACATCGGACGGACGCCAGGGCACATCGAGGTGGTGTAACGCAATCAACCTGTCCTGCACGTTGGTTCCGGCTCCCATTTTTGCGGTTGAGCCTAACAAAAAACGAACCTGCCCGCTTCTTACTTTTGCGAACAGCTCCGCTTTCCTTGTTTCCGTATTGGCGTTATGGATAAAAGCTATCTCCTGCTCCGGCACTCCCTTCGCCATGAGCTTATCCCTGATGTCCTCATATACGTTGAATGTCCCATCTCCCTTCGGTGTTGATAAATCACAGAAGATTAGCTGCGCCGATTTCTGCTCTTTGGTCTGCTCCCATATTTCAAATGCTTTCTCCACACAGGTTGTGGCTTTGGAGTTTTCTTCATCGGGAAGCATATCATTGATGAGCCGCTGGTCTAACGCTAACTTTCTTCCATCGTTGGTGATTTTCAGCATATTGTCGATGTTCGGCTGCACTTTCCTGTCCCTGACCGCTTCCGCCCTGTCCGCAAGTGACTGAACCATGTCCTGCTGGTACTCGCTCGGCTTTAACACGATATTTTCATAATCCGCTTCCGGAACAGGCAGCTTTAACATATCTGGTGTCTGTATATCTGCACTTTCTTTGAATAATGCAATCAGTTCCGGAAGATTGAAAAACTTTGCAAATCTCGTCTTTGCCCGGTATCCAGTCCCCTCCGGCGCAAGCTCTATTGCGTTACAGTTATAGGTACTTTAGTCGATTTGACCTACGAATTTGTAATAGACAGTCAACTTCTGTTCTCTCACTCCGTTGACCATAACTGGATTGTGTACTTCTATCTTTTCTATCAGCGTGTTCAATACCGTTGCTGTCAGTTTCTTCATGCCTGCACACTGTGCAAGGCTCTCCGTAAACTGCTCCGCATTGGTAACAGCGGCAGATTTCGCTTTATGCTGTCTTTCCAGTTCTGACAGCTTTTCCTCGTTCGCATCCTGTTCCTGCTCGTAATGCGCCGACATCATGGTGAATTTCTTTTCCGACAGCTTCCCGCTGGAATAATCCTCATATAGCCGGATATACATCTGGTCAAGTTCTGCGTTCCTCTTTTTGAGTTTATCAATCTCCGCCTTTACTTTTTCCGACCGTTCTGCATTACTTTCATTCATGCTTAGAAGTACGTTGTTTATGAATTTTTCTTTGTCTTTCATTGCTTTTACTGCGTGCCTGTCAATATCCGCTTTTATAGCGTTTTCAATATCCCCTGCGCTGATCCGGTGTGCGGTGCAGAAATTCGCTCCCTTTTTACGGTATGTGGTGCATTGGTAATAAGTCTTGTCCAGTAAATCCCTGTCCGGATTGCGGTTGTCCGTATGTATCAGGAGCGTCTGCCCACAGTCAGGGCATTTCAGAAGCCCTCTGAAAATGTTCTCATAACCGGAAGTACACGGCTTGACTTTTGTGTGCCTGTCAATGATGTCATTTGCCGTCTGCCATACCTCTTTGGTGACAACCGCCTCATGCATATCTTCCAAGACTTCCCTGTCAGCCCGCCGGATATATCCCCTGCCCCTGCATTTGAATGTCGGCTTTGAAGTGCTATGCACATACATACCGCCTTTGTACACGGGATTCCGCAAAATCCGTGTAATGACTTCCTGTTTCCAGTCATACCAGTAATCCTCGCTGCCCGAATCATGCTGGGAGAAAAACTCCTGCTTGTAATAGCTCGGCTTTGGGATTTTCCTCTCATACAGTACCTTGCCGATACGGTTCGTTCCATACCCCTCCAGCGCAAGGCTGTATATCAGTCTGACAGTCGGTGCAGTCGTTTCATCAACAATCAAGTGGTTTTTGTCCTGCGGGTCTTTCCTGTAGCCGAATGGTGCAGTCGTTCCCATGAATTTCCCTTCCAGCGCCCGTATATGCTTTCCGCTCTTGACCTTTTTGGAAATATCCCTCGAATAAAATTCATTTAGGATATTTTTGAAAGGCGTGATGTCAAGCCCTCCGCTCTGTTCGGAATCCACGCCGTCATTAACCGCAATATAGCGTACATGGTGCTGTGGGAAAAACACCTCGATGTATGCGCCGCTCTCAAGATAATTCCTGCCAAGACGGGAGAGGTCTTTTGTGATGACCGTATCAATCTTCCCATCTTCAATATCGGCAATCATTCTCTGAAAACTCGGTCTTTGGAAATTCGTACCAGAGTAACCGTCGTCCACATAGAAAGAATAAGCAGCTTTCCCCATTTCCCTTGCAAATTTCTCAAGGATAGCTTTCTGGCTCTGGATACTCATGCTGTCTCCGACATTCCCATCGTCCTGTGACAGTCTGCAATATAAAGCTGTGATTTTTGTTCCGTTCCCTTTCATCTGTTTACCTCCATAAAAGGGCGGAACACACTACCCACATTATAGCATGACCGCCCGCAGAATTAAACCGTTTTTCCGACTATTTCCTCAATATTTTTCCTGACCGTTTCCTCGTTGATTTTCCGGAAAGCATCTTCCATGCTCTGACCGCCAAGGTAGATACGCTCCACGACAATCCGTGTCGGCGCTTTCCGTTTTTCGTTCCTGCCCTTTTTCTTATCCCTCATTCAGTTTCCTCCCTTCAAACGCAAAAAAGGGCAGTTACAAACTGTTACGTTCATAACTGCCCTTACGCTGTTTTTTACAATCCAAAAAAATTACAAATCCTCTCTTTTTGCCTTTGCTCTGTAATCCAATAAACCCACATACAAGTGGCAGGCCAGTACGCTGCCCACATCGGAATCGCACCGTCATTATATGACTGAATTTTTATAAAATTTCAGAAGTATCATTATCACGGATATGCTTCATCGCCCCGCACAGCTGCTGTGCATTTTGTCAGGTTCTTATCGCTCCACGCCTCTGCTTTTCCGTTCAATCCCAAATCAGAGCAGGCGCATCATGGCGCACTTACTTAGTGGCTACTCATATCCTCACGTCTTGTATGTCCTGCGATATTCAGTTGTCAAATTTCTTTGTAAAAAATCCTTTGCCGGTACGGTATGTTTCCCTCAAAAAACATCTACAGTTCCAGCTTGTACGCCCCGTATTTTTTGAGGACACGTTTCAGTATTTCCTTATCCTCCCCCTCTGCCGCATCATACATTTTTTTGAGTTTCTCCTGTTCGTAGGGAGTGAGCGTATTGTTGTACGGCCTGTAACCCTCCATGATGAAAATCCCCCCGCCTGCCCCCGGCTTTGTGTATATGGGATAGCCATATGTGAGAGCCGCAACGTCATTCAATATTGTGCGCCTTGCAACGCCAAATTCCTGTGCCAGCTCCCTTGACGTAACATGACCGTTGACCACAAGGACGCTGACAATCTCCAGTCTGCGGTCTGCGGTGGTCATGCGGTTCCCTCCTTCCACTCAGCCCCAGCTATTATTGTAAATTCTAAACAGGTCAAAAACCTTCCTATTTACCAAAACTTTTTCAAAGAATTTTTGCCAGATTGGGCGGCAACGCCCGTATGGGTTTTGGGCAGCCTGCCTGTGCAGGCTAAAACCCGCTTGCTGCCCATACTGGTACAGTTATCATGACTTTTTTATTATCACGATCTTTGATGACAAAGCTGATAAACTCAAAGGATTTCTTTAAAAAAGTCGGGATAATATTTTGCAATAACCGCCAACTTTGATTTTTTTAAAGCGACAATATTTCTTCAAAAGTCGGGATAACTTTTTTCAATGATTATATAAAAAACGCAATTTTACTTGAAAATGGGTTCTTCCCTTTTACATCCCTAAATAAATCAAGCATTTTGAGTGATTTATAAAAAAAAATTATCCCGACTTTTTGTCACTATTGTACCGTTTGAAAAATCAGAATTTAGCAAAAAGTGTTCCATATTATCATGACCTTTTTTTTAAGAAACAGCGTAAATACAACATTCTTGATAAGAAGTCATGATACCAAAAAAGTCGGGATAACTATTCTTATCAAGAATTATTGACAATAACAGCAAGCACTGCCCGTGTCCTGACACAGGGCGAAATAGCAAGCACTGCCTGTGGACGTCCACAGGCACTTTTTTTACAGATTTTCCATAATTGAAAATCTGTAAAAATTGCTCATAAGGGGCACATCCCCCTAACCCCCTTTACATTCTTAATTCAATATGATTTTGGAATAAAAAAGTATACTGCATGGAAGTTTTTACTTCATTACAGTACACCTATTCTCTTTGATTTTTTTTAAAACTTTGACAAACGAAACATGGTCTTTTAATTCCGTGAATCCATTTTTCTGATAAAAACGATATGCTTGCGTTTGCAGAAAAATATGTGTTATCTGCTTGCTTTTTATGTAATCTTCCACTAGCCTTAAAAAATCTGTTCCTATGTCCATTCCCTGTTTTTCTGTCTTAATGCAAAACTCAGAAATGTAATATTCCGTGCCACTATACCAATGCACTATACTCCCCAATGAAAAGCCGACCAGTGTATCTTTTTCAAATGCTCCCATTATTAGGGAATTTCTGCTTCCAATCGAATCCATGATATATTCATAGAGCTGCTTTTCACCTCCCCAATGTAAAAATTTTCGCATACAATGATTTAATTTCTTCTATATGCGTAACATTAAGTTCCTTTAACAAAATCACAACCATATCCCTCTCTGATTTTTTTATTTTTCCACCAAGCAGTCAGTAAATTTCTAATATCTTTGAATACAAAAATCCACCCATTTCTTTACCTTTTTCCCAACTTCATCAGGTTTTAAATTGCCAACATTCAATATCCTATTGGGAGTTTGAAAGTGCCTATTGGTATCTTCCAATAGATGCCCCTTTTTAACTGATAAACCATGTTTTCTTTAGTTATTTCACACTTTCTCCCTTAATACCTCTTCCTGTTTTCTTGCAATATGTCTAAAATACAGAAATCGAATTAGCAACCCGCCTAACCAACCCACAGGAGCAGCAATCCAAATGCCACGATAAGCTAATTCCGTACCAGACAATATGATAGCTGTAGGAACCTGCAAAAGACACAGGGAACCGACTGAAGCAATCATTGGAACGAATGATTTTCCATATCCCAACAACAAACCATTCAATATCTGCATAGCTGCAAAAATCAAGTAAAACACAGATACCGTCCGTAAGTAACCATTCCCAATCTGTACAACATTCGGATCACGATTAAACAGGGATATAAAGACAGAAGGAAACAGACATATTACAACAGAAATAAGAATGGAAATACCCACTCCCATAACCAAAGCTGATTTTCCACCTTTGATTACCCTGTCAAATTTCTTTGCTCCATAATTTTGAGCGGTAAAGTTTGTCATAGCGTGTCCCAAATTCAAGGCTGGCATTTCTGCAAAAGAATCTACCTTAGAAGCCGCAGTATACGCCGCCATACAATCAGTTCCAAAACCGTTAATTAAAAACTGTATGGACATAAACCCAACGCTCACAAATACTTGTTGTAACATTGCAGGCGTACCAATTACTAAACTTTTTTTCAATTCATGGCGATCAAGCTGCAAATTCCAGAAGCGAATGAATAATTCCGGGTAACGCCATTGCATATAAAACATACAAGTTAAAAATGAAAAAGTCTGTGCTATTACTGTTGCAATTGCCGCTCCGGCAACTCCCCATTTTAATGTAGTGATAAAGAAAATATCCAATACGATATTGATCAGTGTTGCTGCAATCAAAATGTAAGTCGGTGTCTTAGAATCTCCCACGCCTCTTAAAATATTCGTCAAAGAATTATATGCAAATGTAGGAATCACACCAATGAATACGATTTTCAAGTAACTATTGGCGATTGTCAGCAGATTCTCAGGAAGCCGAAACAATACCAATATCTGATAAGATGAACATACTCCGGCAACCGCTATCAAAATAGAAAGTACTATTGAAAACAGGAAACCCGTATCAATTACTTTCTTTATCTGCTGCATATTTTTGGCTCCAAAATAACGGGAAATCAAAACACTTGCCCCCAAAGATATGCCACTTGAGAGTGAAATCAGCAAAAAATTAATCTGATAGCTGAATCCTACTGCTGCAAGGCTCTCTTTTCCTAAAAAATTTCCGACAATTACGCTGTCGGCTACGTTATAAAGCTGCTGATATAAGTTCCCTACTAATATAGGCAGAGAAAAATATAAAATAGTTTTCAGCTCGCTGCCTTGTGTTAAATCTTTCATTAGCATCCTCCATTATTGTTTCATTATAAATTGTCATATTTTTGTAATATTCGCTTTCGTTGTATAAGCAGGCAATCCATTTCCTCTGGTATCATTTCCCCTCCTCACGTTTTTTCTGGAGATAACGTTCTATCCTCATAAGTGCCTCCTTTAATTCATCAATGGAATACGCATAGGAAATGCGGATAAACCCTTCACCCGATTCACCAAAAGCACTTCCCGGAACAACAGCTACCTTTTCCTGCTCCAATAAATCCATAGCAAATTCTTCGCTGGACATTCCAAACTCACGAATATCAGGGAACATATAGAAAGCGCCTTCCGGTTCAAAACATGGAAGCCCTAAACGGTTCAACTCGTGATACAAATACCGTCGGCGCTGATTATAAGATTCTCTCATATGCGCCGCATCCTGTTCGCCATTTTTCATTGCTTCGATTGCTGCATATTGACTTACTGTCGGCGCACACATGATTGCATATTGGTGTACCTTTGTCATCTGCTCCATAATTTCTTTATGTGCAAACACGTATCCCAAACGCCATCCTGTCATTGCGAAATTTTTTGAAAACCCATTTATCAGAATTGTCCTGTCTCTCATTCCCGGAAGGCTGGCAATGCTTACGTGCTCTTTCCCATAAGTAAGCTCGCTGTATATTTCATCAGAAACTACCAGCAAATTATGCTTTTTAATTACTTCTGCCAATTCCATCAGATTATTCTTTTCCATGATCGCCCCAGTCGGATTGTTGGGATACGACAGAATAAGAACTTTACTGCGCTGAGTAATCACATCTTCAAGCTGTTTCCCGGTTAAGCGAAACTGATTCTCTGCCTTTAATTCAATCGGTACTGGAATTCCGTCTGCCATCACAATGCATGGCAAATATGAAACAAAGCTGGGTTCAATATACAGTATCTCATCACCCGGATTGATAATCGTCCGCAGAGCTATGTCAATCGCCTCGCTGCCACCGACTGTAACCAAAATTTCATTATTTGGATTGTATGTCAGTCCAATCCGCCTTTCTGTATAATTGCATATTTCCTCCCGAAGATTGTATAAACCACTGTTTGCAGTATAAAAAGTTTTGCCTGACTGCATGGCACGGATTCCTGCCTCACGGATATGATATGGTGTCGCAAAATCCGGTTCCCCTACTCCAAGAGATATAACACCGGGAATTTCATTAGCAACATCAAAGAATTTTCGGATTCCCGATGGTTTCAGTTGTAATACTTTTTGAGATAACAATTCTCTCATGGTGTCACCACCATTCTTTCATCCGGTCTGCCCATGTCAAAATCTACACCCAGCTCTTTATATTTTGTTAAAGTAAAGTGAGTTGTTGTGCTTTGTACTTCCTCAATGGACGCCAATTTGCCAGACACAAAAAGAGAAATCTCTTTTAAGTTCTTTCCCCTTACCATTACAAGGAAATCATAAGCTCCTGACATCAGGTAAAGTGTAACTACCTGTGGAAACTCTTTTATCTTCTCTGCCAGCTTTTGATAGCCATCTCCACCCTGTGGTGTTACTCTCAGTTCCACAAATGCCGTGACATTTTCATGACTGACCTTATCCCAATCAATCAGGGTATGATAGCCACAAATGATATGTGTACTCTCCAAGTCTGCGATTTCCATATGTACTTTTTCTTCTGATACACCCAGCATGATTGCAATCTCCTGATTGGTAAGCCTGCTGTTGTTTTCAAGCACTTTTAAAATCTGTTCTGATAAACTATTTTCCATACATTTCTCCTCCAAAAACATACAATATAATCAATTTAAACATTACTATTGACTTTGTGTGTTTTCAACCTTAAAATTGTATGCAAGACAATATTGTGAGGTGAACCCGTATGCCTGTTAATTCATTTGAAAACTATCCAATGAACTGGAAACCTGATAAGGAATTGCTAAAATTTCCTGTCTATATTTCTTTGGCTGAACTTTTAGAACAGGATATTATGAGTGGCAGACTTCCGGCTAACACACAGCTTCCCCCTCAACGGGAACTGGCTGATTTTTTAGACGTAAATTTAAGTACCATTACCCGTGCTTTCAAACGATGTGAAACAAAGGGACTGATTTATGCCATAATTGGAAAAGGAACTTTCGTTTCCCCAAACGCTGCCCTGCCTATTCTGAACATCCCGGAAGATCATCCATATATTGAACTCGGTCCTATCAGACCCTATTATCAATTTAATACTGATGTTGCAGATGCTGCCCGCAGAATTTTACAGAGTACATATTCCGATAAGCTGTTTGAATTTGAACTTACTTCAGGAAATGACCGCCATCGAAAGATTGCTGCAACATGGCTGTCAAAATTTCAGATAATTACTTCTGCCGACCATATCATTCTGGCTTCCGGTACACAGAACGCTCTTGCTATTGCACTGTTATCTCTGTTCAAAGCAGGTGATAAGATTATTACTGATGTTTACACTTATTCAAATTTTATTAGTCTGGCAAATCAGTTAGGTATCCAGCTTATTTCTGCTGCCGCAGACCATGAAGGGATGCTTCCAGAAGATCTGGACAAGCAATGCAAACTGATGGATATAAAGGGTATCTATCTAATGCCGTCATATCATAATCCTACAAGTATTACAATGTCATCCCGGCGCAGACAAGAAATAAGCCGTGTTATAAAAGAACAGGACATAACGCTGATAGAAGATGACACCTACGGGTTTATGACAAAAGATAAATTGCCCCCGCTTGCAACCTTGATTCCTGAAAATACAATCTATGTGCATGGTCTGTCCAAATCTCTCTCTGCAGGACTAAGGATTGCCTATGTGGTGGTTCCTGACAAATACCAAAAGCTGTTTTATGCCACAGCCAACAATATTACACTGAAAATTCCCTTACTGAATGCCGAAATTGCAAGCGAACTGATTGCAAGTGGAACCGCTAAAGAAATCATAAAAAAGAAATGTATGCTTTCAGAGGAACGAAATCGGCTATATGCAAAATATTTCCCGGAATATATCTCTGAAAATCCTTATGGTTTTTTTCAATGGCTTCCTTTACCAGATGGCACTGACGGATATCATTTTGAAGTACAGGCAGGAAAACTTGGAGTAAAGGTATTGTGTTCAGACCGCTTTGCAGTAGGGGATACATCGAATTTTTCTGCAATCCGCATAGCCACCTGCTCTCCGTGGACAATGGGAGAACTGGAAACAGGCTTAAAAATTATTCGTCAAATCATAGAAGATAATCAGATGCTTATCTGGCGGGAAGATTTTATCATATGATATTTTTAGAATTTAAGGCTTTTTATCACATCCCCGACTGCAAATGTTGATATGTTTGTGAGGATATGTACCATGCCCGGCTGCTCCATTTCCGACCTGCTTGTATACAAGCCACGATAAAAGAACAATGCCACACATAGAGCATTGTCCTTTCTTCCCACTAATATGTCATTTTTACTGTATTCCGAAAATCGGAACTCTTGAAGTTTATATTTTTTATTTTTTAATTTCCGAAAATCGGAATTCTTGAAGTCAGATTTTTGAACTTCTGGACTTCCGAAAACCGGAATGTAACAATACTGATATCAACTATACTGAGTATAGTCATACTGAATCAATCATATCAATCCTATCCTAAATCCTTCCCTTGCATCATGGAAATGTGCATAACAGGCTATGGAGTCATGGATAACTTAAGTTCACAGCACATGGAAAAGCAAAGTACAGCCTTTCCACATCCTGCAAACTTAAGTTACCCACAACCCCATAAACAGCCAGTTATACGACATTCCTACAATGCCTGCTACGGTGGAATCCCACTCATTCCTATCTATCTCAAAAAGATATTCTTTACACCTGTGAACCATCTATAAAATTTTTGACGTAAATAGTATTCGGTTTTCCCAATCCCTGCCTTATACTTTCGATTAAACCTATTCCTTTGTCACCGTCAAGTTCCTTCATCAGTTTCACAGATTTGTCATTGGCACAATGAAATCTGTCCTTTACTTCGTCAACTGTGAAATATATGTATGCCCTTCCACGCTTATCAATCCACCCGTTTTTCTGTGACAGCTCCATGCGGTCAATCATCATTCCATAAAGCAGCTTTGCCCCGATTGACAGCGCATCAAACTGGCTTTCCGTAAATAACTGCTTCGGTATGCAGTAAAAAGCATACTGGCTGCTCTGTTTCCCATAAAAATATTCAAAATCCATTATCTCGCTCTCCTTTCCCTCATTAAGCGGCTTTTTGGCTTATTCTCATTATCTGGCATAGAATCCCCCTTCGTTCCTTTTTCTTTTGCTTTTTGCACGATAATAAACGGGGATTTTCTGGATAAAATGCCCTACATAAGACACGCTCTGTCCATGCCATACAAACAAGGTATTGCCGATAAAATAATTTATAGTTTCACACCTCAATTACCGGCAGAATTTAATTTTGCCATCCTCCGCCTTGCCTGTTCCCTCTGTTCGTTGCTTACTGCTCTCGGCTTACGGTAAGTAACGTATGATTTCGGCATGGAATAGGTCTTGTCAATGTCCGTCTGGTTCAGCAGTTTGTAACTGTCAGGATAATCCGCCACAAGCCGATCCAGTCTGCGCATCACTGACTTATCTCTTGTATAGACGGTTGCCGTCTGCTCTCCGGCATTGTAATTTACCACTGTTTCCATTTCATACCTTGTTAAATTTGTCATAATCTGATATTCTCCTTTTCCCATATCAAAAAAGGACTGCATCCCGCAATCCCTTTTCCAGTGTGTTCCTGCCCGTATTTTGTTTGATGTGCCTATAACTGGCACGCTATATCCAATGCCGTAGTGGTTTCTCCAAACCGGGATGCCCAACTGTCAAATTGCCCCATTCCTATCTCCTGCAGGCGGTCGTATTATAAATATCTTTGGATAGAGTACATTTCCGTCATGCTGTTGCTGATAGGAGTCCCAGTAGCGAACACAATGCCCCTGCCGCCCGTGATTTCGTCCAGATAGCGGCATTTTGCAAACATATCGCTTGATTTCTGTGCATCT
>CAJTSH010000033.1 GCA_910578885.1 uncultured Lachnospiraceae bacterium | reverse complement strand
AAGGAATCCCCCAGTCAAGTCTGGTACCCCTTAGGACAAATCCGCACTCGGCGCAACAAAGTGTTCAAGCCCCTCAAGAGTGAGTGGATTGGGAGTTGATGTGGGCCTGCCCGCTTTGTTCTAGATTATTTTTCCATTTTCCAGAAATATGCACTATATGGGGGCAATTCACTTCCGCCGCCGAAATCATGTACCTCGCCAGTAATAAGATCTACGGCTGTTCCGCAGCCGGCGTCAAAATGAGCGGTATAGCGTTCAGAATCCGCATTGATAGCAACCAGTACGCGCTCATCGTCTGTCTTCCGTTGGAAGATACATTGTTTGTTCGTCAGGACTATAGAGGTGAAATCACCATAGTTTAATGCTTTGCTGCTCTTCTTTGCCTCTGCAAGTTTGGAAATCCATGCGGAAAGCTCATTGTCAACCGGAGCCTCAAAGCATGCGCGAAGAGCGGGATCGCCTTCTTCTTTCTTTGCCTCGGCGCCCCATTCACTGCCGTAGTAAACGCAGGGGATTCCAGGCATTCCAAAGCAGAGCGCATAGATGAGGGGAAGATGCTCTTTATTGGAAAGAATGCTTGCTACTCTTGTTACATCATGGTTGTCCACAAAGGATAAAAGATGTCTGCCTTTATACAGTGTCCAGTTCTCCGGTCCGAACTGACGGAGCAGGGAATGGTTGATTTCAAACATGTTCATGCTGTTGAAGCTGGAATGCAGTCCCTTGTAGCATTCGTAGTTAGTTACGGAGTGCAGCATAGCGTCATTCATAATCTGATTATAGTCGCCGTGAAGCGTCTCGCCTACTAAGAAGAAATCTGTTTTCTTACTGTCGCAGAAATTTCGGAGTCTTCGGATAAAATCATGGTCTAGGCAATATGCCACATCCAAGCGCAGCCCGTCAATATCGAATGTGTCAATCCAATAGCTGACACAGTCTAACAGGTGGGAAATAACTTCTTCATTCCGAAGATTCAGTTTCACTAAATCATAGTTGCCCTCCCAGCCTTCATACCACAGACCGTCGTTGTAGTTGGAGTTGCCGTCAAAATTGATGTGGAACCAGTCCTTGTAAGGAGAATCCCAACGTTTTTCCAGTACGTCCTGAAATGCCCAGAAGCCTCTGCCGACATGATTGAACACACCGTCTAATACAACATGGATGTCTTCTTTGTGAAGATTATCGCAGATTTCTTTGAAATCTTCATTTGTTCCAAGGCGGCAGTCAATTTTCTTATAATCCCTGGTGTTGTATCCGTGAGTGTCGGATTCAAAGATGGGAGAAAAGTAAATGGCATTTGCACCGAGCTTTTTGATATGAGGAATCCAGTCGTTGACCTTCAAAATCCGGTGTTCGAGGTTTCCGTCATTTTCAAAAGGCGCTCCGGCAAATCCCAGAGGATAAATTTGATAAAATACACTTTCATATGCCCACATAATACGTAAATTCCTTTCTTAAAAGTTAATTTTATTATATGGAGAAATGTAAAAGATAGCAATGATAAATTTGACAAAAATTTCTTATATAAAGGACAAATCTGTAGTAATTATGATATACTTATACTACAGTAGAATTACAAAGGAAATGTACAAAGGCGGAAATATGACAAATGAACGAGGAGAGGAAAATGAAAAAGGGAAATGGCAAATCCCTAAAGGTAATCATGCTGGCAATACTGATTCCTTTGATTTTAGTAGGTCAGATTGGCAGTAGTATTGGTGCAATTAAAAATATCAGTGATTATGGTGATTCTGTTATCAAAACTGATTTGGATAATGGATTTGCAGCGGCATCGCAGGCATTCGAATCTTATTTTTGGGGCATTGAATACCGTATGTCTACGATGAGCATGACGGGCATTATCCAAAAAGAAGTGAAATCCGGAAATTTTGAGGGAACCGAAGGGCTGCTGTATGGATTGAGAGGAGCGAATGCTCTGATTGCGGGAACCGTATTCCGTTCCGAGAAAGGGGATAATATTGTAGTTGCCGATGATACAGATTATAAGGGCAAGGGTATGGACTCCGTAATAGAGGATGAATATTACGAGCTGGCAAAAGAGAAGGAGAGTATATGGGTCGGACCTTATGAAGACAAGATTTCCGGCAAGACGGTTTTGTCTGAGTACCGGAGCGTGGCTGATGACAGCGGCAATGTAGTGGGCGTTATCGGAATGAATATTGATTTTCAGGACATGTCCCAGTATTGCTGTGAACGTGTCTTCAGTACGACGGGATACACGCTGATGCTTGAGCCGGACGGGACAATTCTTTCCGACAAAATGGATATGGACCGTATATTTACAAAGACGGAAGATTCCAAACTTCTTGAAATTGCAGCGCAGACAGGGGACACCGAAGGTACGATTCGGATAAACGGAGGAACTTATCTCTACAAAGCGTGTGATGTTTCAAGAACCGGCTGGAGAATGATCAGTTTGATCAGTGCAGGTGAACATACCGATGTGACGACAAGGAGTACGGTTATCCAGTTAATTATTATGGCAATCGTGGTTATAGCAAGTATTATATGCGTTTGGTTTATGATTGGCAGTATTACAAAACGATTGTATCGGATTAGAACTGCTATCAATAACGCAGGAGCAGGCAATCTTACTGACGAAGTGAAGCTAAAGAACACGAATGTAAAGAAAATGAATGAGCTGGATGTAATCGGTGATTCCTATAATAAGATGATTCATGACTTCGGCGCGGCAATAGGAGATACAAAAGATACTTTGGAACAGCTGCTGGAGAAAAATAATACGTTGAATGAGTCCTTTGAACAGTTAGACCGTTCTTCGAACGATATTAAAAATACCATGCAGGAAGTATCGGTTGTTTCGGAAGAGCAGGCAAGGGCAACGACTACAGTAGTTGGAGAAACAGATGAACTTTCCAACAATATTGAAGGAGTTTCTGAACTTGTTACAACGATGAAGGATTCCTGCGGAACATTAAAGGATAAGACGCAGTTTGGTTTGAAAATTGTGAATAATCTGGTATCCAGTTCTGATGATACAATACGCGTAACAGAAGAGATTACTTACAGCATTAATAATGTGGATTCAAGTTCAAAAGAAATTGAGGACATCATAACCTTGATTAATTCTATTTCGGAGCAGACGAATTTATTGGCATTGAACGCTTCCATTGAAGCAGCGAGAGCAGGAGACGCAGGAAAAGGCTTTGCCGTTGTAGCAGACGAAATCCGTAACCTTGCGGAACAATCGCAGGGTGCAACCGCTGATATCAGGAATATCATTCAGACTATGCAGGGAAAAATAAAAGAGACTGTGGATGCGGTAAGTAATGTAAATAAAGTTATGGGAACGCAGAGCAAGAATGTAAAGGAGACAGAGGAATCGTTCAACAGCATCTTTCATGGCGTTGATTCCTTAGATACCTTGTTGACGGAAGTGGAGGGCAAAAATACGACTATGGTACAGAAGAAAGAAGTCATTCTTTCGTCTATGAGCGATCTGTCGGCAGGTATTGAGGAAACATCTGCTTCCACACAAGAAGTAACGAACAGCACGCTTCGTCAGGCGGATGTGATTGCGCAATTGATTGTTCTCACAGATGAAATCGTGGAATGCAGCGATAAATTAAATGAGAAGCTGAATCATTTTATCTGTAAATAGAAGGAAAGCGTCGGGCATCAGGAATGAGGGCCGCGATAGATTTGAACCGCTTCTGTCAAAAAGACAGAGGCGGTTCGTTTTTCTATCGTAGAAAAGGGCGTGCCGTTTATAACATGAAATGTTATTTGCTCATATCTTTCGATTTCCTGACACAGGCGCGCTGTGCGGTGATAACGGCATTGCGCAGTCCCTGCTGTTCTAAGACGGCGACCGCTTCGATAGTGGTTCCGCCCGGAGAACAGACATTATCCTTTAATTCACCGGGATGCCTGCCTGTTTCTAAGACCATCTTAGCTGAGCCGAGTACGGATTGTGCCGCAAATTTGTATGCCTGTGCTCTTGGCATTCCGTCCGCTACAGCAGCATCTGCCATCGCTTCAATAAACATATAGACATAGGCGGGGGAAGAACCTGATACGCCGATAACGACGTCCATCATAGATTCTGTGATGACTTCACATTTTCCGAAGCTGTTGAAAATGGAAATAATCAGGGAAAGTTCTTCTTCTGTTATATTTGGATTGGCGCAGACGGCGCTCATAGCTTCGCCCACTAGTGCCGGAGTATTGGGCATGGCGCGAACCAGTTTGATTTCTTTTCCAAACATGGATTCAACTGCGGTAATGGTCTGTCCTGCGGCAATTGACACGATAATGGCGTCTTGTTTCACAGCATTTTTAATTTGTGTAATTATTTCCGGAAACAGATAGGGCTTTACAGCCAAAAATATGATGTCTGCGTCTTTTACAGCGGCTTCATTGTCCGAGGTGGTACAGATTCCGAAACGTTCCTTAAGGGAAGCAAGCGTCTGCTCTGTTTTGGCTGTTGCAGTAATCAGTTCCTTTGCGGCAAGATTTGCACCGAGAATTCCTCCAATGATAGCGCTTGCCATATTGCCGCCGCCGATAAAGGTGATTGTCTGATTCATAGAATTAACCTCCGTTGATTTCTGCGGACAACGAACCAAGCTGCCGCAGGGTTTGCTTTGAAAAATCCCCCGACTTTTATCGGGGGATTTCCTTATGTCTCGTATTTAAGATTAACTTAGAAATCTGTTAAGTTTGCAGCTCTTCTCTCTAAGAATGCGGACATGCCTTCCTTCTTGTCTGCGGTAGAGCAGGTAATACCGAAGAGATTTGCTTCCATTTCAACGGCGTTCTTGATATCCATGTCATATCCGTTGTTGATTGCTGCCTTTGCAATAGATACAGCATAGCTTCCCTTAGAGATAATCTTAGCAGCCATAGCCTTTGCCGTAGACATCAGTTCTTCTGTGGAAACTACTTTATTTACAAGACCGATTCTGTATGCTTCGTTTGCATCAATGCTGTCACAGGTGAAAATCATCTCTTTTGCGCGGCCCATGCCAACTAAACGTGCAAGTCTCTGTGTACCGCCGAATCCTGGGATGATGCCAAGTCCGCATTCCGGCTGTGCGAAAGTTGCGTTGTCGCTTGCAATACGGATATCACATGCCATTGCAATCTCACATCCGCCGCCAAGTGCAAAGCCATTTACGGCTGCAATTGTAACCTGACGCATATTCATCAGCTTAAAGAACGGAACGGATGCTTTCATTCCGAATTCTCTTGCTTCTGCTGCGGAGAAATTCACCATCTCAGCGATATCTGCACCTGCAACAAAGGATTTGAACTCGTTGCCTTTCTTATCCGGACCGCCGGTTAAGATTACGACTTTTACGTCGTCTCTTCCTTCGATCTCTGTCAGAACTTCGTTGAGCTCGTCCAATGTCTCGGAATTCAGTGCATTTAAAGCTGCCGGTCTTGTGATGGAAAGAACGGCGATTTCGTTTTCAACTTCCAACTTTAAGTTATTCATTTGATAAAGCCCTCCTAAAAATCTTGATAATTTTTTAACGAACAAACATATATTAAGTGTATCGCCTTGGGAGGGATTTGTCAATAAAAACCAAGAGGGTTTTTGGGTGGAAAGTAACAGTTCAATCTGCAACTGCGCACCTGCTGCGCAGTTGGCAGCCAATAAAGTAGTGCATCGGCACATTCTTGTACTTCGTCAAAAATAATCAGATGTCTTTCCGATTTGGCGTGCGCCTTTTAAGATTAAAGGTTTTCGGTCAGAGGCATTTTTCTAGCTTATCAGTTGCTTTAATGCAGTTCGCTGCAAGTCGCTCACCTCCTATAATAGCGCTATTATCCCACAGTTTTATGGAAAACACAATAAAATCACACGTTTCTAAAAGAAAAAAATGTAGAATTTACACATTTTGCAAATCATAAAGTGTTTCCATGCGTTCTAGGGTACGTACTTGATTTTCGTAGTTCAATTTACGGTAAACGGAAATAATACGGTAAACAAAGGAAAATTAAAACTATATGCCAAAGAGACGGAGGATAATATCCGTGATTTTAAATCTTATGAGATAAATGGCAGGAGAGTGAGCAGCAAGAAATACAATGCTCTTGTGAAGAAATGTGAGAATACGGAGAATGGCTTGAAATCGAATACAAAAACCAACAGAAAGAAATATCTAAGATAAACATATATTAAGAATATATGCGGATTGTCTTTGAACAGTAACGAAAGATTACAAAAAAGAAAATTTAGTTTTCATATACCACTTGTAGCACAGACCCTGTCTGTGCTACAATCATATCAAAGCAAAGATTTCTAAATATCTAAGATTCTGATTTTCTAATTGCGTAAGCAATATCTAAACGATTTAATCGTGGGAATTCCTTGCTTAAGAACAATTCAATAGGGCAGGGAAGGCATGGCATGGAATCTTTGTTGGGAAGTCTTGTTTCTATAAATGTAGATGTTATGGGACTTATAAAGGAATTTTCCGGTATCGAGTGTTCTTCCTGCACACATAGGAGGGAAGACGTTTTTATGGAAGAAAGAAAACAAAAGAAGGCAGAAATGCCAGAGAAAATTACACAGCGTTTTTGGGAAGAGCATCCGGTAAACTTGAGTGATTTTGCCCTGTTCTTATCGGTAATGAAGAACAGAACAGCATACCGGAATACGCTAAGCATCATCATGAATGAACCGTATATTGAGCTTGCCGAAGTGAAAGTCGAGCAGGTCATATTGAATCAGTCCGGTAAGCGTGCAATTCGTCTGGATGCATGGGCGCAGGATACGAAGCAGCGTCAGTTCAATATGGAAATGCAGAATGACACTTCGCATGACGATATACCCAGACGTTCCAGATTTTATCAGGGAATGCTGGATACGCCAATATTGAAATCCGGCAGGGAAACCCGATATCGGGAATTGCCATCAACGGTGATTATTTTTATCACTCAGGAGGATATCTTTGGAAAAAATTTGGCGGAATATACATTTGTGGAGCGTTGTGAAGAGGTGGAGCGGCTGTATCTGAAGGACGGAACCAAGAAGGTGTTTCTAAATATGGCGTGCAAGAATGGCAGACCGGAGCTTGTTAGCCTGTTACAGTATATGAAAGATACCCGCATGGATAATCCGGAGATACGAATCATGGATGAGCGAATCGTGGAACTGGATGATATCGTGCAGGAGGTAAAATCATCGGAAGAATGGGAGGAAGTGCGCATGAATCTGATTGAATTAGGAGAGGCAAAGGGAGAAGCAAGAGGAAGCGCAGTATTAATTGGTTTGATTCGTAAAAAAGTGCAAAGAGGATTAGATGCATCTGACATTGCCGAATTGTTTGAAATGGATGAAACGTATGTACGTGAAATTACTTCTTTGTTTGAACAGTATCCGGAAGCGGATGATTTAGAAATAGCCGGATATGAAATCTATCAAAGTGACAAGGCAGTTTTGTAAATGTGAATATGATAGGAAGGTTATGCAAAAACCGCATAGTTTGCAGAAATGAGGTTTGGGGAAAACATGGCATATGCAAAGAAAAATACAACAAAACATAATATATTGAATTATATGTTCAATCACGGAGACACTTCAAAGGTAGAACTGGCAAAAGAATTAAATATAAGTTTGCCCACTGTGCTGTCCAATGTCAATGAACTGATGGAAAAAGGTCTGGTCACAGAGAAGGGAGAGCTGGAATCCACTGGCGGGCGTAAGGCAGTTCTGATAGGTCTGCAGAAAAATTACAGGTATGCGCTGGGAATTGATACTACTGCGAACCAGCAGCAGAATGACGTTGTGCTTGCCATAATGAAGCATGCATTCACAACGGTTCCGGGAATACTTTGGATTGTGACGTCAATCGTACTGTTTTTTTACCGCCTGAATAAGAGGCGTTATAATGAAATTGTGGAGGAATTAAAGCATGGAAAAAAAGTTTGATGTAATTGCGTTGGGCGAGCTGTTGATCGATTTTACAGAATCCGGTAAAAGCGGGAATGGAATGAGGTTATTTGAGCAAAATCCGGGCGGTGCGCCCGCAAACCTGTTGACAGCAGTCAGCCATATGGGATATCGGACGGCTATGATAGGAAAAATCGGCACAGATATGCATGGAGCTTTTTTGAAAAGTACATTAGAGCAGGAAGGGATATGTACAGATTATATCGTAGAGGATGAGACGGTATTCACAACGCTGGCGTTTGTAGAGATTGATGAGAAAGGGGAGCGGCATTTTTCGTTTGCAAGAAAACCTGGGGCAGACACTTGCCTGTCGGCAGCGGAATTGGATGAACAGATCCTAAAAACGTGCCGGATTTTTCACTTTGGTTCCCTGTCTATGACAGACGAACCGGCAAAATCTGCTACAACGGAAGCCTTGAGGATGGCTAAGGAAGCGGGAGCAATCATTTCGTTCGATCCCAATTATCGGGATGCGTTGTGGGGAAAGAAGTCAGATGCAGTGGAGGCAATCCTGAGCGTCCTGCCGTATGCCGATATGCTTAAGATTTCAGACGAAGAAAGTATCCTGCTTACCGGAGAAGAGGATTACACAAAAGCGTCGGGAAAACTGCTGCAAAAGGGTCCAAAACTGATTGCTATAACATTGGGAAGTCAGGGAGTTTATCTGGTAAATCAGGAGCGGGCGGAGATAATTCCGGGAATCTCGGTGGAGGCAATTGATACGACAGGTGCAGGGGATTCATTTTGGGGAGGTTTTTTGTCAAAATATTTAGAGTATGGAACAACGCTTCAGAATATGTCATGGGAAGAGTGGAAAGCGTGTGCGCAATATGGTAATGCGGTTGCCGGCTTGTGCGTGCAAAAAAGAGGGGGCATACCTGCCATTCCGGACAGGGACGCTGTAAATCATGTTGTACAAAAGTACAAAAAGGATTGATAGAGAAGCCAAAATTTTTCTTGTAGCACAGGCATTGCCTGTGCTACAATTTTATCTGTAATATTAGTGTGGGAAATCCATACACTATCCCAAAGAGGTGGTGTATGAGAAAAAGAAAATATGCAGAGGAGAAAAAGGTTATGAAGCCACGAATTTTTTTGAGTTCTACTTTTTATGATTTGAAGTATATCAGAGAAGACTTGTCACATTTTATCCGTTCCCACGGATTCGAGCCTATTCTTTTTGAGGATGGGGATATTGGCTATGTTCCCGGGAGACATCTGGATGAATCCTGCTATGATGCGTTGAAGGACTCTGATATGGTGGTGCTGATTATTGGCGGTAATTATGGCAGTCCGGCATCTGCAGAAAAGACGGGAGATTTTAAAAAGTATATGTCCGTGACCAAAAAGGAATTCTTGACAGCGGTAATCTCCGGGATACCTATCTTTACATTCATTGATAGTAAAGTCTATACGGAATTTTCAATTTACGAAGCAAATCAGGAAGAGATAGAAGGGAAGAATCAGAAAATCAATTTTTCTGCTACAAAAGATATCAATGTATTCCGGTTCATAAAGGATATAAAGAGTATTGAGACGTTAACCGTAATAGAGTTCCAAAAGGTTGCAGACATCAAGGAATTCCTTGAAAAGCAGTGGTCAGATATGTTTAAGAATTATCTGGAATCGCTAAAGGGAGAGAAGAGAATCCGGAATCTGGAAGAGACGGTTCGTAAGATGGAAGTCTTGATGAAGAAGATGGAGCTGATGTTAAATACCATTGGTAAGAAGGTTCTGGTGGATGAAGATGGGGATGAATATCAAAGTGTCATTGATAATCAAAAGATTCTGGATATATGTGGAAAGCTGACAGATGTTCTACGGCTGGAGAAGCGTAAGATGGGAAAAGCACGAGAAGCACAGATGGATGCTCTGTTTTGTGTCTATGAAAAATTAAGGAAAGATGAGGGGCTTTTGTCACAGGCACGGGATGAGGAAGAGGGCGTGTTTAAGAATTTTTTTGATTATTGTGAAAAAGTTGGATTTGATCTGGCAGAATATTCGGATGACGGATTCGACAATATAGAAGATATCCTAGATGTTTTATCTAACGAAAATTCTAAGGCAGAGTTAAAAAGATATCTTCTTTCCGAGGAATACTATGAAAAGTTTTTTGACACAGTCATTTAGTTTTTAGAAAAAAGACACTGAAAGAAGGAACATCCGTGACAAAAGAGTTTGACTTAAATCAACTGACCGAGCCGCTTCTGGCATGGTTCTCTGCTCATGCGCGCATTCTGCCGTGGAGAGAAAACCCGACTCCTTACCGGGTCTGGGTGTCTGAAATCATGCTGCAGCAGACCAGAGTGGAAGCGGTAAAGCCATATTTTGAGCGTTTTATCAGCGAATTGCCGACGATACAGGCATTGGCAGAATGCCCGGAAGAAAAACTGCTAAAATTGTGGGAAGGGCTTGGTTATTATAATCGGGTCCGCAATATGCAGATTGCTGCCAAAACCGTTGTAGGAGAGTATGGCGGGGAGCTTCCAGCCGATTACGAAGAATTACAGAAATTAAAGGGAATCGGGCATTATACGGCAGGTGCGATTGCCTCAATCGCTTACGGAATTAAGGCTCCGGCAGTAGACGGAAATGTGCTGCGGGTCATTACAAGAGTGACAAAGGATGAGTCGGATATTATGAAGCAGTCTGTAAAAACAGAGATGGAAAGACGGGTGCTGCAGGTGATTCCTAAGGGGCGGTCAGGCGCATATAATCAGGCATTGATGGAGTTGGGGGCGACTGTGTGCGTGCCGAATGGACAGCCGCTGTGCGGCGAATGTCCGTGGAAAGAGTTCTGTCTTGCCAAGGCGGAAAATGTCATAGACCGAATTCCGGTAAAGAGTAAGGCAAAGCCCAGAAGAATTGAAAAGAAAACCGTATTGGTCATCCGTGACGGAGAGCGTTTTATATTGCGGAAAAGACCGGGTAAGGGACTGTTAGCGGGAATGTATGAGTTTCCAAATGAAGAAGGAACATTGAGCGAGGAGAGAGCGCTTGCTATTGTAAATGAGATGGAGCTGGTTCCGGTGCATATTCAAAAGCTTTCAGATGCGAAGCATATATTTTCCCATGTGGAATGGCATATGACAGGCTATGCAATCCGGGTGGCGGCGCTTGAAGAAGAGAAGGAGCAGCTTTTGTTTGTAGAACCGGAGGATACAAAGGAGAGATATCCGATTCCGTCAGCATTTGCGGCATATACGGATTATGTGAATGTGCTGATGGGAAGCCGAAAGGCGAAAAGAGAACAAAAAGACCGGCAGAATTAAAGCCGGACAAAGAGGGAGCCGGTGAAACCACCGGCTTTTCATATGAAAAAGATTTATGAATGTATAAGTGAAAAGATTCACTAATTTCTGGGAGGAACCTTGCCCAATGCAAGGTCTTTGAAAAAGATATTATTTATGACAACTGTCATCTGTTTGTCTTAACTTATGTATTGAAGTATAGCTAGTCTTTATGAAGACGCTATGTAAATTGTATGATAGGGGTGTAAATAATATATGAACAATTTGTGAATGTATAACTGAGTGGTGCGATGGCTGCCTTAATTACGGATAGATTAAGAAAAATATAAGAAAAACGGATTGGATTTCCCGAAACAAGTGTGTATAATGATAATTGCCGGGAGAAACCGGAAGCCTGTTTCCAGACAAAAGAACCGGAAGCAGGGAGAGAATGGAGGAAACAATGAAATTATTAACGATTACGATTCCATGTTATAATTCTCAGGATTATATGGAAAACTGTATCAATTCCTTGCTGATCGGGGGAGAAGATGTAGAGATATTGATTGTAGATGACGGCTCTAAGGATGCTACAAGCGAGATTGCAGATTCTTATGCGAAACGCTTCCCTACGATTGTAAGAGCGATTCATCAGGAAAACGGCGGGCACGGCGCGGCAGTGAATGCAGGCATTGCCAATGCAACAGGCCTGTATTTTAAGGTCGTGGACAGTGACGACTGGGTAGACGAAGACGCCTATAAACAGATATTGGCGAAGCTTTCAGAGATTGCCGGCGGAAAGCAGACGCTGGACATGTTCATCAGCAATTTTGTTTATGAGAAGCAGGGGGCAAAGCATAAAAAAGTAATGCGTTATACCTGGGAATTTCCGCAGGGAGAAATCTTTACATGGAATGATGTGCGTCACATGAAAAAAGGAAAATATATTTTGATGCATTCAGTTATCTACCGGACAAAGCTGCTCCACGAGTGTGGATTGGAACTGCCGCGTCACACCTTTTATGTGGATAATCTCTTTGTTTACAAGCCGCTGCCGTATGTAAAGACGATGTATTATCTGGATGTGGATTTTTATCGTTACTTTATCGGAAGAGAAGACCAGTCGGTAAATGAAAAGGTGATGATCGGGCGGATTGACCAGCAGATAAAGGTCAATAAGATTATGGTAGAAGATGTGGATTTATGGAAAATCAATAACCGCAAGCTACGAAAGTACATGTTTAATTACTTGGAAATTATTACCGTAGTTTCTACGATTATGTGTATTCGTTCCGGTACGGATGAGAATCTGGAGAAGAAACGCGAGCTTTGGAAATATCTGAAGGAGAAGGATATCCGGCTGTTTCACCGTCTGCGGAGGGGAATCATGGGACAGACCATGAATCTTCCGGGAAAAGGAGGAAGAAAGATATCTGTCGCAGCATATAAAATTTCGCAAAAAGTGGTTGGATTCAATTGATTTAACAGAAGAAAAGAGGGCGTCCCATGCATTAAGGACGCCCCCTTGTTTTGCACAACAGTATTTATCCGGCATCATCTTCATAAGCTATTAATTAACAGTTCTTAACTTTCGTCATGCTCCTGATTTAACAATTCTGTTTTCATCCGGTAGAGCTTGTCGGATAAATCTACATAGATTTCAGCCGGATTTACAAAACGTTTTGTCTCATCCCAGATGGTGTCTTTTTCTTTATTGCAGGCGGCTTGGATATCCATCACGCTTGGAGAATTATAGACGCATTTTCCGTTCTGGAAGATTGGTACGAGCAATTCTCTCAGGGTATAGGTTCCGCCCTTTACCCTCGTCTTTTTCCAAGGTGCATTCGGGTCGAATAGCTTGATATCCTCTGCTTCGTCAAAGGTTTCGTCGGCAAGACAGATTAAGTCGGCGCGGATTTTTCCGGTATTCTTGTCGTAAATCCTGTAGATGGTCTTATTTCCCGGATTGGTCACTTTCTCAATATTCTCGGATACTTTAATCTTCGGTACAAACTCACCGTTCTTATTCTGAAGGGCGGCAAGCTTATAGACGCCGCCGAATGCAGGGTTGTCCTTTGATGTGATGAGGTTCGTTCCGACGCCCCAGGAACTGATGGTCGCTCCCTGAAGCTTTAAGCTTTCAATCAGGTATTCATCCAAATCATTAGAAGCGGAAATTACAGCGTCCGTGAAACCTGCTGCATCCAACATCTTGCGGACCTCTTTGGAGAGGTAGGCGAGATCCCCGCTGTCCATGCGGATTCCGTAGTATGTGAGAGGAATGCCCTGTGCGCGCATCTCTTTAAACACGCGGATGGCATTCGGAATACCGGATTTTAAGGTGTCGTAAGTATCAACTAACAGAATACATGCGGAGGGATAGAACTCAGCGTATGTCTTAAATGCAGTATACTCATCCGGGAAGCTCATAATCCAGCTATGCGCATGGGTGCCTAGAACGGGGACGTCGAACATCTGACCGGCAAGCACGTTGGACGTGCCCTTGCATCCGCCGATGACTGCGGCTCTGGCGCCATAAGTACCGGAATCAGGACCCTGTGCGCGGCGCAGGCCAAACTCCATAACACCGTCGCCTTGGGCCGCATAACAGACTCTCGCCGCCTTTGTGGCGATCAGGCTCTGATGGTTGATAATATTTAAAACCGCAGTCTCAATGAGCTGAGCCTCCATTATCGGCGCAATGACTTTGACTAAAGGCTCTCTCGGAAAGACGATGGTTCCTTCCGGTATTGCATAAATATCCCCGGAAAATCGGAAATTGCTCAGATACTCCAAAAAATCCTCGTCAAATATTTTTAATCCTCGTAAATATGCAATATCCTCTTCGTCAAAATGCAGATTTTTGATGTAGTCAATCATCTGGTCGAGCCCGGCACAGATGGAATAACCGCCGTCACATGGATTGTTGCGGTAGAAAGCGTCAAAGACGGCAATGTCTTTTTTGCCTGTCTTGAAATAGCCCTGCATCATGGTCATTTCATAGAGATCAGTCAATAAGGTTAGATTTAATGTACTCATAGCTCTGTTAGAATTGCCGGAGAAATACCGGAATTCCTCTCCTTTCTTTTGCACATGTAAAAACAGGTGTCTTGTCAGATAGATTATAATTGCATTTCATAGAAAACTCAAGACAAAAATACATTTAACTACTGTCTGAATTTCCATTTCCACGGGGTTCTGAATAATTATAAACACATTATAAAACCTATATCAGAAGTTTGTAAAGGAAATACGAAAAAATGTAGGAAATGAATGGTAAGTTAGGAAGTTTATAAAAATTTAATAATTTTCTTGTCAAGGAAAGATACATTTGATACAATGATAGAGAATAAATTTATATTACATATATGGAGGAATAACATGAGCGAAGAATTTAACAATTACGGATCACCGTCTAATGAGCCGGAAAACAAGGGAATGGCAATTGCATCAATGGTTTTAGGTATCGTGTCTATTGTATGCTGTTGGCAGATGTATATCTGTTTTGCCTGTGGTATTGTTGGTCTGGTACTGGGTATCATGTTCAATAAGAAGAACGGCTCATCTATCGGCATGTCAAAGGCAGGCATTATCTGCAGTATTATCGGAATGGCACTTGATATTCTTTTAATTATCATTGGCATTGCCGTATTAGGAGCAGTAGGCATTGGCTTAAGCGAGCTTGCTAATTATTATTAATCCGATTTAAGGAGAAGAATCAATTATGTATGACGAATTAAATGGTTCGAACGGCGGTACGGAGAATTCCACGCAGCCGTTTGAACCGAACCCGCAGCAGAGTCTGGCTGCAGAACGCAGCGACATCAATCAGCAGAATGGTTATGACCCTGATAATGAATATTATCGGCAAGGGAATTCCAGCCAGCAGGGGGCATATACACAGAATGCCTATAATAACAACTATTCGTCAGCGAATCAGCAGCAGGAAGGCGGAGCGGGATTCGGCATTGCATCGCTTGTACTGGGTATTTTGTCATTGATTACATTTTGTACCCTGTGCATAAATATTCCGCTTGCGATTCTGGCGATTATCTTTGGTATTATCCAGTTGGTAAAAGGGAATGGAAAAGGACTTGCGATCGGAGGTCTGATTACGTCTGTTCTTTCGATTGTGGCATGTATTGTTTTTTATCTTATCATTGGTCTTAGTATGCCAAAGTTTTCGGATCTGACAGATATGGATTCTTATATGCAGCAGTATCCGGAGCTTTATCAGCGATACTATAATTCGAATGATTATGATTATGATTATGATGATTACTTTAATGATTATTTTAATCATCATAACGATACTTTTTGATTTTGAAACATTATGAGTTGAGTAAGAAGGCTTCTTTTGTCGGAGTGGCAGAAGAAGTCTTTTTCTGTTTTGGGAAAAGGTGGATGCTTTTCATGCTTGATGTGTGCGGCTGCCTATGATAATATACATTGTACATATTATGCGAAGCAAAACTGGCTTCACATAATCGGATGGACGGCGCAGAACCAGCGCCTTTTCTGAGAATCCAGAACCGGGATTCTCAGAAGCTATATTTTGCGAAGCAGAAACAGCTTCATAGACGATAAGGAGGGAAATGTTAGTGGAAGAAATATTAAAGGTGGAGAGTCTGGGCAAGACGTTTACGCTTTCAAAGAAGCAGCAGAAGCTGGAAAAAACAAATGAAAAGAAGCGTATTGCAGTAAATCATCTGTCGTTTACCGCATATCGGGGAGAGGTGTTCGGATTGCTGGGACCAAACGGCGCCGGAAAGACAACGACGCTTCGAATGTTGGCGACATTGATTAAGCCGGATCAGGGGGATGCGGTGATTGACGGGAGCAGTATTGTGAAGAATCCCGAGGAAGTTCGGAGCAAGATCGGATTTTTGACCAGTGAACTGAAACTGGAGCAGTTTTTTACACCAAACTATCTATATGATTTTTTTTCTGACTTATATGGAGTAGAGCCTTCGGTCCGGGAGGAACGGAAACAGAAAATGTTCGACCGCTTCGGTATTTCTCAATTTGCGGAAGTAAAGGTGGGAAATCTTTCGACTGGAATGAAGCAGAAGGTATCGCTGGTGATTTCGCTGGTACACGACCCGGAAATTATTATATTTGACGAGCCGACCAATGGACTGGACGTCATTACGGCAAAGGTAGTGACCGACTTTTTGCTGGAAATGAAAAAGGATGGGAAGAGCATTCTCGTATCGACACATATTTTCAGTTTGATAGAGAAAATCTGTGACCGTGTGGGGATTATCATAAACGGAAAAATGATTCTGTGTGATGATTTATCAGATATCACAAAAGAGAAATCCTTAGAGGATAGATTCTTTGAAATATATGAGGAAACGGTAGGTGAGACAGTATGAGAAATAATATGCTGACAATTATTAAAAAAGAGTTTGTGAGATTTTTTGGAGACAAGCGGCTGGTGTTTACCACAGTGCTCCTGCCGGGACTCATGATTTATGTGCTGTACACGTTTATGGGACAGGGGATTATGAACCAGTTTGAAACCAGTGAGGATTATGTCTATCAGATTTATGCGGAAAATCTGCCGCAGTCTGCGCAGATGATGCTTGAGGAAATGCCGGTAGAGGTGGAAAAGACAGAAAAGGGAGAGCGGGAAGCCATAAAGGAGCTGATCGCAAATAAGGAACTGGATCTTTTGCTGGTATTTCCCGAGGATTTTGATGCAGCAGTTGCAGCCTACGATTCTATGAATGCAGGCTCCGAGGCGGCGCCGCTGATTGCAATGTACTATAATTCCACGAACACAGGGTCCAATTCAGCATATCGGATGATGACGGAGGCATTTGATACATATGAGGCTCTGCTTGCAAATAAATTTGATATCAATGCAGGGGAAGACGACTATGATCTGGCATCGGAAAAGGATGAGACGGGACAGTTTTTCTCAATGATGCTGCCGATGTTGATGATGATCTTTTTATTCAGCGGCTGTATGGCAATAGCGCCGGAATCTATCGCAGGCGAGAAGGAGAGAGGAACGATTGCAACGCTCTTAGTTACGCCGATGAAACGGAGCCATCTTGCATTAGGTAAGATTATCAGTCTTAGCATTATCGGATTATTGAGCGGAATATCCAGTTTTGTCGGAACCATGCTTTCATTGCCAAGTATGATGGCGGGCGCATCAGATACGTTGAGTGCAAGTGTTTACACGGCGACAGATTATGCGATGCTGCTGCTTGTGATTTTGACGACGGTATTGGTGATTGTTGCGGCGTTGTCGGTGATATCTGCATTTTCTAAGAGCGTCAAAGAGGCAAGCAATGCGATTATGCCGCTGATGATTATTGTCATGGTGGTTGCGGTTACGTCCATGATGACCGATGGCGCGCCTACAGAATGGTATTTTTACCTGATACCGTTTTATAATAGTGTGCAGTGTATGAACGGCGTGTTCGGCTTTACTTATCTGCCGATGAATATTGTAATTACACTGGTAAGCAATCTGGTCTATACCTTGATTTTGGCTGGAGGACTTGCAAAGATATTCGACAGCGAGAAAATTATGTACCTATAACAGAAATGAAAGACTGGACAAATGAAAAATGCTGTACTACAATAGGAAAAAATGAACAGTTACAGCGTATCTTCCCGATATACTGCAATCATAGAACTTATGAATGGAGGAAGTTTATTATGGAAAAGAAGAATCTGGACTGGGCAAATCTAGGCTTTGGCTATATGCAGACAGAGAAAAGATATGTGTCCAATTACAAGAATGGTGCATGGGACGAGGGAGCAATTATAGACGACGCTAACATCGTGTTGAACGAATGTGCGGGCGTATTTCAGTATGCACAGACAATCTTTGAAGGATTGAAGGCGTATACTACAGAGGATGGGCGTACCGTCACTTTCCGTCCGGACTTAAACGCAAGCCGTCTTGCAGATTCTGCAAGGAGACTGGAGATGCCGGTATTTCCGGAGGATAGATTTATAGATGCTATCGAGCAGGTGGTAAAAGCGAATATGGAGTATGTTCCGCCCTATGGTTCGGGCGCTACGCTTTATATCCGTCCTTACATGATGGGAACGAATCCGGTTATCGGCGTAAAGCCGGCGGACGAGTATCAGTTCCGTATATTTGTCACTCCGGTAGGACCATATTTTAAAGGAGGAGCAAAGCCTCTTACAATTCGCGTCAGTGATTTTGACCGTGCGGCGCCGCATGGAACCGGACACATCAAAGCCGGATTGAATTATGCAATGAGCCTTCATGCAATTGTGTCTGCGCATGAGGAAGGATTTGATGAAAACATGTACTTAGATCCTCAGACCAGAACGAAGGTAGAAGAGACGGGCGGAGCAAACTTTATCTTCGTGACGAAGGACAATAAACTGGTAACGCCGAAGTCTGATTCTATCCTTCCGTCTATTACACGCCGTTCCATTATGTATGTGGCAGAGCATTACCTTGGAATGACGGTAGAGCACAGAGAGGTATATTATGATGAATTGCAGGATTTTGTGGAAGCGGGCTTATGTGGAACCGCAGCAGTTATTTCTCCTGTGGGTAAGGTTGTAAATAAAGACAAAGAAATCTGCTTCCCAAGCGGAATGGATGTGATGGGAGATGTTACAAAGAAATTATACGATACATTAACCGGAATTCAGATGGGGCATATCGAGGCGCCGGAAGGATGGATTAAGACAATTTGTTAATTGCAAGATAACGCAGAAGTGCAAGAACGTGGTGATTAGGAAATTCTGGTCATCACGTTTTTTTATAATACTGGAAACAATTCCAATATTTTAATATTACACTTAAGAAAAACAAAACAAAAGTTAAGGAAATTTTAATAAATGTATGATAAAATCATAGTCGTGCATAAGGCTGCGGCCACAGTTGCGCAAGAAAAAGATGTAACAGTGAAACGGAAGGATGAGCTGTCACAATAAGATTAGGAAAAGAAGAAATGAAAGACGAAACAACTTTAGGAAAGTGGTATCATAAGAATATCAGCAGATGGCTGCCGGAATACGGTGTCCTTTCGCTTGCAGCCTGCGGTATTTTCAATAATTTAATCTATACAGGAACGCAGATTCTGCTGAGAAATGCTTATCACTATGATTTGACCAGCGAATTGGATCGTAAGATTCCATTCATAAAGGAATGGGTGCTGATTTATGTCGTCTGTTTTGCATTCTGGGGATTAAATTATATTCTGATTGCCAGAGAGGGGAAAGAGCGCTGGTATCGGTTTGTGACTGCAGATATGATGGCAAGATTATTCTGCGTTGTATTTTTTATCTGGATGCCCACGACGAATGTAAGGCCCGAGGTATACGGCAGTGATTTTTTTAGCTGGCTCATGCGTTTGGTTTATTCCCTTGACGCCCCGACAAATCTGTTTCCTTCTATACATTGTATGGTAAGCTGGTTCTGTTTTATCGGAATTAGAAAGAGCAAAAAGATTCCTGTCTGGTACAAAGCATTTTCCTGTATCTTTGCGATACTGGTCTGCATGTCCACACAGTTTACCAAGCAGCATTATCTGGTAGATATACCTGGGGGAATCCTGATTGCGGAATTCTGTTATTTCATCACCACGCATACGGAGTTTTTCCGCAGGCTGGAAAGGGTGTTTGACCGCATTGGCAGAAAGGTGTTTGGGGTGAAATATTATGATGAGTAAAAAAAAGAGCATTCTAAACGGATTATTTCTTGCAGCAGTATTCAGCATTACTATTTACTGCGTGTTTGGGGGGCAGGATATGGGCGAGCTGCTTTCCTATATCAAAAATGCGGATATCCGATATTGGCTTTTGGCAATCGTATGCGTGGTATTTTTCATCGGGAGTGAATCTGTCATTATTTATTACATGATGCATACAATCAAACAAAAGGTTCGGCTCTTGCACTGTTTTTTGTATTCATTTGTGGGATTTTTCTTTAGCTGCATCACTCCTTCGGCGACCGGAGGGCAGCCGGCGCAGATTTACTATATGAAAAAAGACAAGATTCCGATACCGGTATCAACGTTGGTCTTGATGATTGTTACGATTACCTATAAACTGGTGTTAGTGGTTATCGGCATTGCAGTCTTTCTCATCCGTCCGGCAGAGATTATGAAGTATCTTCAGCCTGTGGCGGGCTGGTGCTATTTGGGACTTGCCCTTAATGTTTTTTGTGTCAGCTTCATGATGCTGCTGGTATTTCACCCGACAATGGCAAGGGAAATTTTGATAGCATTGATCCGGGGACTGGGGAAGCTTCATCTGGTGAAACGGCAGGATTATTATCTGGAAAAGGTTCGCCGTGCGATGGAGCAGTATCAGGACGTGGCCGCATATTTTGCGGCGCATAAGCTGGTGGTATGGAACGCATTTGTAATTACCTTGTTTCAGCGTCTGCTGTTGTTTTTCGTCACGTATCTGGTGTACCGTTCTTTTGGTATGCAGGGACATGGAATGGTGACGATTGTTGTTCTGCAGGGAATGATCTCGGTGGCCGTCGATATGCTTCCGCTGCCGGGGGGCATGGGAATCAGCGAGAGATTGTTTTTATCCATGTTCCTTCCTATTTTCGGAAGCATTACCTTACCGGCAATGGTGGTCAGCAGAGGGCTTAGTTATTATACAGAGCTGATTATCAGTGCATTACTAACGATAGTAGCTCATCTTACGATTGGGCGGGAGAGAAAGGAAAAATAAAATGATAGGATTTTATGATTATACAGTGGTGTTGACCTATGCCAGTCTCGCTTGTTCGGTATTTGGCATGACGCAGGCAATCGACGGCAGATATCGGACCGCAATTGTCTGTCTGGCAATATCAGGGCTTTGTGATATGTTTGACGGTAAGATTGCAAGAACGAAGAAGAATCGGACGAGTGACGAGAAGCTTTTTGGAATGCAGATTGATTCTCTTTGCGATGTGGTATGCTTTGGCATATTTCCGGCGACCATCTGTTATTTACTTGGAGTGAGGGGAATTGTCGGCGGAATCGCTATTGTTTATTACTGCATCTGCTCCGTAATCCGTCTGGGATTTTTCAATGTATTGGAAACGAACCGTCAGAGAGAAGAGGAGGGGGCAAATAAATTTTACCACGGGCTGCCGATTACAACGATGGCAATTGTATTGCCGCTTGTATTCCTGCTGAATTTCTGCATTTCTCAGTGGACGTTCCGGTGGATTCTGCTCGCAACGCTGCTGATTGTGGGAACGCTGTTTATCGTGAATTTTAAATTGAGGAAGCCCTCAAATAAACAATTGGCTGTACTTGTTACAATCGTTGCCATAGCTGTAATTGTAATCCTTTTGTTTTCAAGATATCGTATTATCCAAAAACCTGTCAATGAAATGCCGCTGCTGCAGAAATTGCAGGAGAAATGGCTGGAGTAAGTTTGGAAGTAAAACGCCAAAATCTGCATGATGGCGTGAAAAGCATGCCGGAAAGAGGCAAATATGCATACAATGGAGGGAAATGAGGCATGAAATGTGTAGACAGAGAAGGTTGTGAAATCGTGAAGAATGATACGCAGGATAAGGCGCTTGCGTTTCTCTACCAGACCCGTATAGGAAGGGGGATGCTGTCTGTTCTAATAAAGCCCCGGATATCAATTGTGGCCGGAAAGTTTCTGGACAGCTCTACGTCAAGATGGATCATCGGTCCGTTTATGAAAAAAAGCGGCATAGACTTGTCGGAATATGAAATGTCAGACTACCGTTCCTTTAATGAATTTTTTACGAGAAAGATTAAGCCGGAATGCCGGAAAATAGATTGGGAGAAGACACATCTGATTGCGCCTTGTGACAGTAAGCTGAGCGTGTATCCAATCAGCCAGGGATCCCGTTTTGTGATAAAGGATACGGAGTACAGCATGGAAAGTCTGTTGAGAAGCCGGAAATTGGCGAAGCATTATGAGGGCGGACAGCTTTTGGTGTTCCGGCTGGCTGTTGACGATTATCATCGCTATTGTTACGTGGATGACGGTTTGAAATCAAAAAATTACCGCATTCCGGGCGTATTCCACACGGTAAATCCTCTGGCAAATGACGTGTATCCTATCTATAAAGAAAATACGAGGGAATTTTCAATTTTAAAGAGCCAGAATTTTGGACGGATTCTGATGATGGAAGTCGGCGCGCTGCTTGTGGGAAGAATTGTGAATTATCATGAGAGGAAGGAAGTAAAGCGCGGAGAGGAAAAAGGACGGTTTGAATTTGGCGGCTCTACGGTAATTCTTTGTCTGGAGAAGAATCGGGCGGTCATTGATGAGGATATCTTGTTAAATTCATCTCGTGGGATTGAGACGATTGTAAAAATGGGAGAAAAAATCGGGGTTTCCCGTTGATGAAGACGGCGAATTAAGATAGGGACGAATGAGCTTGAGCAGTATGATGGCATATGAATTATTTTTATTTGTTTTGCAGCATTGACAATTAGATTGTCAATCTGCACGAATTTGTTATAATATATAAAAAAGTTTTTATTTCATTGACAGAACATGCGTTCTTGCGTATAATATTGATATAGTTGAAAGGAGGGATATAATGTATTCAGCATTAAACATAGCGAAATATATTATAGATAAATGCACCAAGGAGAGGCACCCGATATCTAATTTGCAATTACAGAAAATCCTTTACTATATTCAAAAAGAGTTTTTGCAACAAGGAATAAAGGCTTTTCCGGAGGAAATAGAGGCTTGGCAGTTTGGTCCCGTTGTTCCAGAAGTATATAAGCAGTATTGTGGATTTGGTGCTTTGCCTATTAGAGTGAGATATATGATTAGTATGGAATCGGATGATGTTAAAATCATCAATCCTATTGTTGAGAAAAAAAGGATGTTAAATCCATGGGATATGGTAAGTGACACACATAGTTCTGGAAAAGCATGGGATTTGATTTATAGAGGTGGATTGGGGGATCATCAGATTATTCCAAAAGAATTGATAAAAAGTAAGGGATAAGATATGAGGATATTGAATGAGCAAGAAAAAAGAGACTCATTGAACGAAATTTTGATAGAATTATCAAAATCGCAGGATATATTAAAAGAACCAAAAGACAGAGTTCCTTTCTTTGTGCGGCTTGAATCTATATATTATAACTATAATAAAGAAAATTTTCGCCATTATTACTCGGATATCTTTTCGACACTATCTTTAATTGATGGAGATTCTAGTTTAGGGAGTTTGGATGTTTTAGCGCAAAACATTCAGACTATTAAAGATGGATATGTTCCTAAGAATAATGATGAAAATGGAGAAATTATTGATATTAGTAAAGAAATAGTAAAATTGTATGATCACACAAATTTGGACATTGCAAGAATTAATTACACAAAAACTATGACAAATGAAACAATGTCAGAATTAGCAAAAAACAGATTACTTGTAACAAATCTAGAAAACAATGTTCGAGAATCTGAAGACTCATTAAAGGAATTGTCAAATCAGGCAATTGAGGATTTAAAACAATTATCTAGGAAAGTACAAGATAGACAAGAGGATATGCAGAAAGAGTATATTACAATTTTGGGAATATTTGCTGCGATTGTCTTGGCATTTACTGGTGGAATAGTATTTTCGAGTTCGGTTTTGGAAAATATAGATAAGTCATCTATATATAGAATTACTTTGATAGCTTTCATTATTGGTTTAGTATTTTTTGATTTGATTTGGCTGTTAATTGATTTTATAAGGGATATTAATGGAAAAGTGATTAGAAAAAAATGGATTTTGATATTCGTTAATTTGATTCTAATCGGTGGAATTGTTGGGGTATGTCTTTCATTTAAGTTTGCATGGTTTCTTCCAATTTGAAAACATAAAGTGGTATGAGAGAAAATATTGGTGAATTTGAGGGATTCTATGTCATCAAATTTCATTTATTAACAGTAGTTCTTTTAATTTATTTATATCAGTAAAAAACTATAGATTGTCATTCCAGAATAAAAGGCAAAACTACTGCGGCAATGCCTAACAAAATGAATATCCCCCCTCCAATCTTTGTACTTAATAAATATAAGTCTGAGGGTTCGTCTGTATAGTAGGATTTCCATTGTTCTGTTAATTCCCAAATCAAATCAGGTTTAAAGAAAGCAAAAATACCTATTAGGATAAAAATAATACCGCAGATAATATACCAGAACATGATATTAATCCTCCCATATCAAAGTTATTGCATTTATTATATAATATTGAGGTGCATATTGCAAGACATGGGATATAACCGAGCCAATTTGAAAATCAATTTTCACGATTTTGCAAAGTTACCTGTTGACAAAGCCGGCAGATTCGTTTTATACTAGACATGATTTTATAAAAACTGAAAGATTGAAACACGCAAAGACGATGACGAAGAGAGTAGCGATTGCAAGAAAGTCGCAGAGAGCCGGCAGATGTCAAGACTTGGCATGAATGGTGGGAGCCGGTACGAGTAAGACAATCGTGAAGATCACTTAACAGTCGCAGCCCGAACGCATTTTTCAGGTGCAGAGCCTTGAGGTGCAAGTAGAAGCTGACGGTACTTCCCCGTTACGGGAGACATGTATGCAGGGAGACCTAAGTACGTTGTAATAAGGTGGTGAACGAAGCATTCTGGGCTTTCGTCCTTTTACAGGACGGAGGTCTTTTTATGTGTACGGGCTCCGGAGGAAGATTGCCAGCAGAGTTGGCGGAGCCTGGCACGGCGAGTAGGGGAAGATAAACTTTCCCTACTCGATTTTGTACAGGATGGAAAGAATTTATGACAGGAGGAGAATCATGTACAAGAAAGTTGACAGCAATCTGAACTTCGTGGACAGAGAGAAAGAAGTCGAGAAATTTTGGAAAGAAAATGGCATTTTCAAAAAAAGTATGGAGAACCGCAAAGAGGGAGAAACCTACACCTTCTATGACGGGCCTCCGACCGCAAACGGAAAGCCGCACATTGGACACGTATTGACTCGTGTTATTAAGGACATGATTCCTCGCTATCAGACGATGAAGGGGAAGATGGTTCCGCGTAAGGCGGGCTGGGATACCCATGGTCTTCCGGTAGAGCTTGAGGTAGAGAAGCTTTTGGGCTTAAACGGAAAAGAGCAGATTGAAGAATACGGCATGGAGCCTTTCATTAAAAAATGTAAGGAATCTGTATGGAAATACAAGGGTATGTGGGAGGATTTTTCGGGAACCGTTGGTTTCTGGGCGGACATGGACGACCCTTATGTAACCTATGACGACAATTTCATTGAATCCGAGTGGTGGGCGTTGAAGCAGATTTGGGACAGGAAGTTGTTATATAAGGGCTTTAAAATCGTTCCGTACTGTCCGCGCTGCGGTACGCCGCTTTCCTCTCAGGAGGTTGCGCAGGGCTATAAGACTGTAAAAGAACGCTCCGCTGTCGCACGTTTCAAGGTAGCGGGAGAAGACGCTTACTTTTTGGCATGGACCACAACGCCTTGGACATTGCCCAGCAACGTGGCATTGTGCGTGAACCCGGATGAGACTTACTGCAAGGTAAAGGCGGCAGACGGCTGTACTTATTATATGGCAGAAGCGCTCCTTGACAAGGTGCTTGGTTCTATGGGCAATGAAGAAGAAGGAGTAAAGGCATATGAAGTGCTGGAATCCTACAAGGGAACCGATCTGGAATATAAAGAATATGAGCCATTGTTTGATTTTGCAGATGAAATCATTTCAAAGCAGCGCAAAAAGGCGCATTACATCACCTGTGATACCTATGTAACGATGTCGGATGGTACAGGTATCGTCCATATTGCTCCGGCGTTTGGTGAGGATGACGCACAGGTGGGAAGAAAGTATGGACTTCCGTTTGTACAGCTTGTAAACGGCAAGGGTGAGCTGACTGAAGAGACTGCATATGCAGGAGTTTTTGTGAAGAAGGCAGACCCGATGGTGCTTACCGATCTGGAGAAGAAGGGGCTTTTGTTTGACGCACCGAAGTTTGAGCATGAGTATCCGCACTGTTGGCGTTGCGACACTCCGCTCATCTATTATGCGAGAGAGTCCTGGTTCATCAAGATGACTGCAGTGAAGGAAGATTTGATTCGCAATAACAATACCGTAAACTGGATTCCGGAATCTATCGGAAAAGGACGTTTCGGTGACTGGCTGGAGAACATTCAGGACTGGGGAATTTCAAGAAACCGTTACTGGGGAACGCCGCTGAATGTCTGGGAATGCGAGTGCGGGCATCAGGAAGCAATCGGAAGCCGCGCTGAGTTAGCCGAGCGGAGCGGTAATCCGGAAAATGCAAAGGTTGAGCTGCACCGTCCGTATATTGATGAAGTGACGGTTCCGTGTCCGGACTGTGGAAAAGAAATGCACAGAGTACCGGAGGTCATTGACTGCTGGTTCGACTCAGGAGCGATGCCGTTTGCACAGCACCACTATCCGTTCGAAAACAAAGAGCTGTTTGAGCAGCAGTTCCCGGCACAGTTCATTTCCGAGGCGGTAGACCAGACCAGAGGATGGTTCTACTCCCTGATGGCGGAATCCACCTTGTTGTTTAACAAGGCTCCTTATGAGAACGTAATTGTTTTAGGGCATGTGCAGGATGAGAACGGGCAGAAGATGAGCAAGTCTAAGGGAAATGCGGTAGACCCGTTTGAGGCGCTGGAGACTTACGGAGCAGATGCAATCCGCTGGTATTTTTACATCAATTCCGCACCTTGGCTGCCAAACCGTTTTCATGGCAAAGCGGTACAGGAGGGACAGCGTAAATTCCTCGGTACGCTGTGGAATACCTACGCATTCTTTGTGCTGTATGCGAATATTGATGGATTTGACGCTACAAAGTATACGCTGGACTATGAGAAATTATCTGTTATGGACAAATGGCTCTTATCCAAGATGAATACGCTGGTGAAGACTGTGGACGAAAGTCTGGGCAATTACCGGATTCCGGAAGCGGCAAGAGCCTTGGATGAATTTGTGGATGAGATGAGCAACTGGTATGTCAGAAGAAGCCGCGAGCGTTTCTGGGCAAAGGGCATGGAGCAGGATAAGATCAATGCCTATATGACATTGTATACTGCGCTTGTGAATGTCTGCAAGGCGGCGGCGCCGATGATTCCGTTCATGACCGAAGAGATTTATCAGAATCTGGTGTGCAGCATTGATAAAGCAGCGCCGGAGAGCATCCATCTATGCGATTTCCCGACAGCGGAGGAAGCGCACATTGATAAAGAGCTCGAAAAGAATATGGATGCAGTTTTAAAAATTGTTGTCATGGGAAGAGCGTGCCGGAATACTGCAAATATCAAGAACCGCCAGCCGATCGGAACGATGTTCGTAAAGGCTCCGTATGAACTGCCGGAGTATTTTACGGAGATTATTGCGGATGAGCTGAATGTAAAGAAGGTAAGCTTTACGGACGACGTCAGCGTCTACACCAGCTATACATTTAAGCCGCAGCTTCGCACGGTCGGACCGAAATACGGAAAGTTCTTAGGTCAGATCCAGAAGGCATTGGCAGAGCTTGACGGAAATGCGGCAATGGCGGAATTAAAGAAGAATGGACAGCTCAAACTTGACAGCGTTAGTGACGAAGTAGTATTATGTGAAGAGGATTTGCTTATCACCATGACTCAGATGGAAGGATATATGACAGAGGGTGATAACGAAGTAACCGTAGTTCTTGACACCAATCTGACATCGGAGCTGTTGGAAGAAGGATTCGTGAGAGAAATTATCAGCAAGATCCAGACAATGAGAAAGGAAGCTGGATTTGAGGTGATGGATAAGATCGCTGTATCCTATCATGCCCAAGAGAAGGTGAATGCAATATTTAACAAGTTTGGAGAGGAAATCAGCCATGATGTATTGGCAGAGGAACTTGTTTCAGAGACTGTAACCGGATATCAGAAGGAATGGAATATCAATGGCGAGAAAGTATTACTTGGAGTTGAGAAAAAATAAGAAAAATAGGGAAAGAGGAGTGAGGTCGAAACGGGCTTGCTCCCCTTTTTATCCGGCTAGGAACGGAGAGCCCAAGGAGGAGCATAATATGAAAAGCAAAATGTTTGAAAAAGAAACGTTCAAAAAAGACGTAGCGGAGAATCTGAAGAATCTTTTCCGCAAGACGCTTGATGAAGCAACCCAGCAGGAGATTTTTCAGGCTGTTTCCTATTCTGTTAAGGATGTAATTATTGATGAATGGCTTGCGACCCAGCATGCTTTTGACAGAGAAGATCCCAAATTTGTGTATTATATGTCTATGGAATTTTTAATGGGACGGGCATTAGGAAATAACCTGATTAACCTGACGGCATACGAGGAAGTGAAGGAAGCCTTAGAGGAAATGGGATTGAATCTGGATGCAATTGAGGACGAGGAGCCGGATCCGGCGCTCGGAAACGGCGGTCTTGGAAGACTGGCAGCCTGCTTTTTGGATTCCCTTGCAACTTTAGGCTATCCGGCATACGGCTGTGGAATCCGTTACCGTTACGGTATGTTCAAACAGAAAATTCAGGACGGTTATCAGGTGGAAGTTCCTGACAACTGGCTGAAGAACGGCTATCCGTTCGAGCTGCGCAGACCGGAGTATTCCTATGAAGTAAAATTTGGAGGGTATGTTGCGGCAGAGACACAGGCGAACGGCAGAGTCAAGTTTGTGCAGCGGGATTATCAGTCTATAATTGCCGTACCGTATGATATGCCGATCGTAGGTTATGACAATAACATGGTAAATACGCTGATGATCTGGGACGCACAGCCGGTAGAAGTATTTGAGTTGGATTCCTTTGACAAAGGAAATTACCACAAGGCAGTAGAGCAGCAGAACCTTGCCAAGAATCTGGTAGAGGTATTGTATCCGAACGATAATCATATCGCGGGAAAAGAACTGCGTTTAAAACAGCAGTATTTCTTCGTATCAGCAAGCTTACAGCGTGCCGTTGCAAAGTTTAAGAAGAATCATCCGGATATCCATATGCTGCCGGAGAAGGTGACGATTCAGATGAACGATACCCATCCGACTGTAGCGGTTGCAGAGCTGATGCGAATCTTGGTGGACGAAGAAGGTCTGGATTGGGATGACGCATGGAATATTACGACTAAGACCTGCGCATATACGAATCATACAATTATGGCGGAAGCATTGGAGAAATGGCCGATTGAGATTTTCTCAAGACTGCTGCCGAGAATTTATCAGATTGTTGAAGAAATCAACCGCCGCTTTATTTTGGATATCGAGAAGAAGTTCCCGGGCGATTACGAGAAGGTGAAGAAGATGGCAATCATCTTCGACGGACAGGTAAAGATGGCGCACCTTGCAATCTGCGCCGGTTATTCCGTTAACGGTGTAGCGCGCCTGCATACAGAGATTTTAAAGAATCAGGAACTGAAGGCATTTTACCAGATGTTCCCGGAGAAGTTCAACAATAAGACGAATGGTATTACACAGCGCCGTTTCCTGATGCATGGCGACCCGCTTCTTGCCAAATGGGTGACAGAGCATATCGGAAACGAGTGGATTACCGATTTGTCGCACCTGAACAAGCTGGCAATTTATGCAGATGATGAGAAGGCACAGCAGGAGTTTATGAACATCAAGTATCAGAACAAGCTACGCCTTGCGAAATATATTTTAGAGCACAATGGTGTAGAAGTGAATCCGCGCTCCATATTTGATGTGCAGGTAAAGCGTCTTCATGAGTATAAGAGACAGCTTCTGAATATCTTACATGTGATGTATCTGTACAACCAGTTGAAGGAGCACCCGGATATGGAATTTATTCCGAGAACCTTCATTTTCGGTGCAAAGGCGGCAGCAGGCTATAAGAATGCAAAGCTGACGATTAAGCTGATTAATTCCGTGGCAGACGTGATTAACAATGATAAGAGCATTGACGGCAAGATTAAGGTTGTATTTATTGAAGATTACCGCGTATCTATTGCAGAGTGGATTTTTGCGGCGGCAGATGTCAGCGAGCAGATATCCACTGCAAGTAAGGAAGCGTCCGGTACAGGAAATATGAAGTTCATGTTAAATGGTGCGCTGACACTTGGAACGATGGACGGTGCAAATGTGGAGATTGTTGAGGAGGTCGGCGAGGAGAACGCATTTATCTTCGGTATGAGCTCTGACGAGGTAATTGCCCATGAGCAGAATAGGGACTACAATCCGATGCAGATATTTAATATTGATCAGGATATCCGCACCGTACTGATGCAGCTCATCAACGGATTCTATTCAAAGAATAATTCCGAGATGTTCCGCGATTTGTATAACTCGCTGCTCAATACCCAGTGTACCAGCCGTGCCGATATGTATTTCATTCTGGCAGATTTCCGTTCCTATGCAGATGCGCAGAAGCGTGTCATGGAGGCATATAAGGATGAAAAGGGCTGGGCAAAGAGTGCGATTTTAAATATCGCTAAGTCCGGTAAATTCTCTTCTGACCGTACCATTCAGGAATATGTGGATGATATATGGAAGTTGAAAAAGATTACTGTTGAGATGGAAGAGGAATAAAATAAATATTTTAGTGTGGCAGTTCGGTCAAAAGCTGAACTGTCACTTTTGTTTGCGCTACCATTGATTTGGAACATTGGCAATTGAATATTAAAAGATTATTGAATGCTAAATACATACCCTCTGCTCGATTTCAAAAATATCCCCCCGGGTAGCTTGTGGACACTTTATCGGAGTGCTAAGATAGCTTATGGAGATTCAGGTTTTGTATTTGCAAAAAAGGCGCTGTATTTGTGCCGTCAATCTACATAAGGAGGAGAAAAATATGCACATGGCAGACGCGTTGATTTCACCGGCGGCAGCAGGAACGATGTACGCTTTATCTACAGGTGCGGCAGCATACTCGGTGAAAAAGATCAGACAGGAGAATGATCCGAAGAAAATACCGGTCATGGGAGTAATGGGGGCATTTGTTTTTGCGACCCAGATGATTAATTTTACGATTCCTGGAACCGGCTCTTCCGGGCATCTCTGCGGAGGAATGCTCTTGACTGCGCTGCTTGGACCGCAGGCGGGATTTTTGACCATGATAGGAGTATTATTGATACAATGCTTATTATTCGCGGACGGAGGACTTTTGGCACTGGGGGCAAAC
>CAJTSH010000032.1 GCA_910578885.1 uncultured Lachnospiraceae bacterium | reverse complement strand
CTAGGTGGTGTGAGAGGTCGGCTAATCAACTAATGGTTAGCCTCCTACTCGATTGCATTACACATATTTTTTTGACCACTTGTATTCTGAAATCGACCGACTATCGCAAATTGATTGAAATTGACGTTTGTTTCTCTTATATTAATGTCACAAGGAGGTGGATATATGCGGGTCGAAATCAAAATCGACAGTTCCTGCACGGAACCGGAAATCATAATAATGACTGCTTCGGTAACAGAAGAAGTAAATAATATCCTTAGAAAATTATCGGAGGATGTTCCGCAGATAATTTCTGGGGTCAGGGATGGGAAGGTTGAAGTGCTGGAGCAGGCAGATCTGGTTCGGATCTATGCGAACGCGGGAAAAGTTTTTGCAGTAACCAATAAAGGAGAATACGCTTTGCGTCTTAGGTTGTATGAGCTGGAGGAACGGCTGGATGCAGATTCGTTCGTCCGGATTTCAAATTCGGAAATGATTAACCTGAAAAAAGTGAACCATTTTGATCTGGGCTTTACAGGGACAATTTGTGTAAAACTGTCAGATGGCACGACGACATATGTATCTAGGCGCTACGTTTCAAAGGTCAAAAAAATATTAGGAATCTGAGGTGAGGAAAATGAAAAAGAAAATAATTTTACGCGCTGCATTGGGATTCCCGATCGGAATCGCAATTGGACATTTAATTACAATATTTATTTCACTTGTCTGGGCAAGCGGGTATTATGCGCCCTGCGTGCCTGAGCTGATAGATGTAATGGGAAGCGAAATCTATGCGGTCATTCTGCAGGCGCTGCTTTGCGGCTTGTTAGGCATAGGCTTTGCGGCAAGTTCGCTGATATGGGAAATCGAGCATTGGGGAATCGTAAAACAGACGGGAATTTACTTTCTGATTATTTCTGTAATTATGCTGCCGATTGCTTATCTTACTTATTGGATGGAGCATAGTTTGATGGGATTTTTCAGCTATTATGCGGTGTTTGCTTTGATTTTTCTTGTCATTTGGATAATAGAATTTATTATCGGAAGGTACAACGTCAGAAAAATGAATGCGAAGCTGAAGGAAAGACGTTAATTATGAACAAACAGTTGATAGAACTGCCCAATATGTGCTATACTTCTAAGAGGCAGCAGAACTGTCAATCCAAGTAAAGTGAGATGAGGCATATGAGTGAAACAGGATTGTTTGTTTTTTTAGGAGCATTGCTGTTACTGGTAGTTGTCGTAGCAGTAATCGCAGTCGTATCGGCTGTAGCAGGAGCATCGGCAGCGATTGTTGATGGAGAAGATTCAGAAGAATAAAAAGAGGGTATCCCTTAAGCTGTTTCAGGCTTAAAGGATACTCTCTTTTTCTGCCCCAAATAGTATAGGAAACGACAAATAAGTCTGCCGTTTCCTATAACTTAACTATGCAAAATCTGCCGATATTATATTGGAAGCCCCAGCTTCTCAAAGAGTACATTCATAGAAGACACTTCTAAGATAAGAATCATGCTGCTTTTGATTCTTGTGCCGGAAATACAGAAGCGCTCGTCAATAAACAGTACCTTTTTACCAAGAGAAGTAAAGTTCTGCGAAGGAATAGCAAGAATATTCCCAACGGTATCAATGCAGTCCTTTGGAGGAGTAATATTAATGAAAGTGTTTGTCATTTTTGCAATTGAATTGATGTATGCGGCAGTCGTGATATTTACCATTTCACGTACAACCGATAGATCCATATCTGTGATATCGTCCAGTGAAGAAATCTGCCGTTCATAGAAGGTATTGATTAATTTGCTGGCAAATTCCTTCTGAATCACTTGCAGCATCATGCCTTGAATATCGCCGTCTAAGGTGACGGTCAAGCCTAGTGCATAGTTATCCGCACCACCGAGGTATTCAGAAACATCATCAAAGTCAAGTAAATGAATATTCGGAATCTCAATGTCAACAAAGGTGTTTAAAAGGGTTGCCAAAGCGGTTGCGGCGTTGCCGGAACCAATATTTCCGATTTCGGTTAATACGCTTAATTGCATGTCGTCTAATTTGTTAATATCTGTTACGCCCATAAGAACCTCTCCCTACAATGATGTGATTTATGGTGAAATGCCTCTGCAGGCAAACAAGCTTATTAATATTATATCACAAACCGGCAGTAAAAGGGAAAATTTTTAGGAAGAATCTAAAAAAACAATAAACTATGCTTGTGTATCCTTGAAATGGCGGAAAGAAAATAGTAAACTGATAAAAAATTGTAATATGGAGGAAGGACCGTGTTATCAAAGATTAGTGTGAAAAAGCCCTATACCGTAATTGTCGGAGTGATACTGGTTATCGTGCTCGGCATAGTATCTTTGACGAAAATGACGACAGATTTGCTGCCGGATATGAGCTTTCCGTATGCAATCGTAATGACCACCTACCCGGGAGCAAGCCCGGAGGAAGTGGAGAAGGAGCTGACTGCCCCGATAGAGGCGGCAATGGCGACGACCTCGAATATTAAAAATATCAGTTCCATGTCCTATAACAGTTATTCGGTTGTCGTGCTGGAATACGAGCAGGGCGCCAATATGGATTCCGTTATGATTGAGATGCGTGGGGACTTGGATCAGTTGGAGGGCAGCTTCGACGATTCTGTGGGTACGCCTATGATCATGCAGATCGATCCGGACATGATACCTGTTATGGTCGCCTCTGTAGATATGGACGATATGGACAGTAATGCCATTACGGATTATGTGGAGGATGAGCTGATACCGGCATTGGAAAGTGTGGAAGGCGTGGCTTCGGTAACGGCTTCCGGTGAGACGACAGAGCATATTCAGGTGACACTGAGCCAAGATAAGATAGATGCGCTGAACAAGGACATTCAGGAAGTGATAGAAACTCAGTTTACGGAGGCGCAGGAGGAAATCGACAAAGCAAAATCCGAGCTGGATTCCGGCAGAAAGAAGCTGGAGCAAGGGAAAGATACATTGGCGAATTCTGTCAGTGATGCCAAGAGTGAACTGGATACCAAGCAGATTGAGCTGTTTCAGAGCGAAAAGGATTTGACGGAGCAGCTTACAACCTTAAAGGAACAAAAGACTTCTCTGGAATCCGCAATTTCCGGTTTGAACGAGACAAAGAATAAAGCCGATGAAATCGTAACGAATATGGAACCCGTGCAGACGCTTTTGGATACATATACGGATGAACAGCTGACTGCAATGGGACAGAATCCTAAGAAGCTGAGGGCAACGCTTGCACAGATGCAGGCAGGGCTGGATGCAATCAACGCCGCATTGGCAGAAAATGATGCGGCTCTTGATTTGCAAAATCAAGGTATAACCTTGAAAACGTATAAAGATATTCCGGATGCAGTTGCAGCGCTGGAGAAGACACGTGTAGATTTGGACGCCGGGATTGCAGCCGTAGAAAGCGGAATCAGTCAGGTTCAGGAGGGAAAGATTTCGGTCAGCGATGCGCTGGAGAAGCTGAATCGGAATGAGATTTTGCAGTCCATTGAAATCAGCAGCAATCTGGCACAGATTTCTTCCGGGGAAAGCTCTTTGGATGATGCGCAAAAGTCACTGGATGACTCCAAAGAATCCGCAGTGGACGGAGCGAATCTGACAGAGATTCTTTCGATAGATACCATTAAGAATCTTTTGATGGCGCAGAATTTCAATATGCCGGCGGGATATATTACGGAGAATAAGGTCGAATATCTGGTAAAGGTCGGAGAAGAGCTTGCGGATATGGACGAACTGTCCGATATGGTGCTCCTTGATATGAATCTGGACGGAATTGATCCGATCCGTGTACGTGATGTGGCGGATATTTCCATGCAGGATAATTCGGCGGAAGTATATGCGAAGGTCAATAATAATCCGGGTATTATGCTGACGCTTGAGAAGCAGACGGGATATTCGACCGGAAATGTTACAAAAGCATTGCATGGGCGGTTTGAAAGCCTGATGCGTGCAAATGAGAATTTACATCTTTCGGTGTTGATGGATCAGGGTGTTTATATTGACATGATTGTGGATAATGTCATGAGCAACATGATCTACGGTGCAATACTTGCAATTTTTATCCTGCTGCTATTCTTAAAGGATATCCGTCCGACGCTTGTTATAGCATGTTCGATTCCTTTGAGCGTGGTTTTTGCCGTCGTGCTCATGTATTTTTCGGGAATCACGTTAAACATTATTTCCATGTCGGGACTGGCGCTCGGAATCGGTATGTTGGTAGATAATTCTATTGTGGTAATTGAGAATATTTACCGAATGCGGAGCGAAGGGACGCCAGTAAGGCGGGCGGCGGTAGAGGGAGCAAAACAGGTGACGGGAGCAATCATAGCGTCTACGCTTACGACCGTCTGCGTGTTTGCGCCGATTATTTTTACGGAGGGAATTACCAGACAGTTATTTGTCGATATGTCTCTTACGATTGCGTTTTCCCTTCTGGCAAGTTTGATCGTGGCGCTGACCTTTGTGCCTATGATGTCATCCGGTGTCTTGAAAAAGACAAAAGAGAAGAAACATCCGTGGCTGGAGAAGGTTCAGAATGGATATGGATATTTTCTTGCAGGAGCGCTCCGCTTCAAACCGATTGTATTTCTTCTGTCAGCAGGTCTGTTGGTTCTTAGTATCGTACTTGCGGTATCCAGAGGAACTGCATTTATGCCGGAAATGGAAAGTACACAGATGACGCTGACCGTTACGCCGAAGGAGGATGTGGAATTTGAAGAGCTGACGGCTATGGCAGATGATGTAATTGAGCGCATTTCGGATATCGAAGATATTGAGACGATCGGTGCAATGGTTGGCGGCGGCGGAATGATGGGAAGCTTGGGAGGAGACGGCGGCAACAGCGTAACGATGTACCTGCTGCTGGCAGAGGATGCGTCCATGACGAATCAGGAGCTGTCAAATGCCATTACAGAGCGGACGAAGGATATGGACTGTGAGGTAAGCGCAGATAGTTCAATGATGGATATGAGTATGCTGACCGGAACTGGTATTTCTTTACGCATCAGCGGAAATGATCTGGAGAAGCTTCAGACAATTGCAGCGGACGTTGCTGAAATTGTAGAGCAGACAGAGGGAACGATGGAGGTCTCCAATGGACTTGAAAATACCACGCCGCAGCTTGTAATTACAGTGGATAAGGAGAAAGCGGCGGAGTATGGAATGACCGTTGCCCAAGTTTATCAGCTTGTGTATGAGAAGATGGCGGACAGCACATCTGCGACTGTGATTTCTACGGATCTGAAGGACTATGAGGTATATGTGGATACCATTGAGCAGGAGAGCATTACCAGAGCCGATTTAAAAAAGCTCACATTTACCCACAAGAATTCTGAGGGAGAAGAGGAGGAGATCCGGCTTTCTAAGATTGCGAAGTTCACACAGGGGGAAGCCTTAAGCCAGATAAACAGAGATTCGCAGTCAAGGTATATTACGGTATCTGCCCAAATTGATGAGGAACATAACGTAGGTCTTGTGAGCCGTGATATCAACAGGGCATTAGAGGAATACGATTGTCCGGAAGGATATTCGATTGAAATGACAGGTGAGGATGAACAGATCAATGAAGCGATGGAGCAGATATACCTGATGCTGATTTTGGCGGTAATCTTCATTTATCTGATTATGGTAGCGCAGTTCCAGTCGGTATTATCACCGTTCATTATTATGTTTACGATCCCGCTTGCATTTACCGGAGGCTTTTTGGGACTGTATCTTACAGGGAACGAGGTGAGCGTTATTGCAATGATTGGGTTTGTCATGCTGGCAGGAATAATTGTAAATAACGGCATTGTTATGGTAGATTATATTAACCAGCTGCGCAGAGAGGGCATGGATAAGAAGGAAGCGATTGTAGAGGCAGGTAAGACGAGGATGCGTCCGATTCTTATGACAGCATTGACGACAATCCTTGCTATGTCGACGATGGCGCTCGGCATCGGAAACGGTGCGGAGATGATGCAGCCGATGGCAATTGTTACCATTGGCGGTCTGGTGTATGGAACGCTTCTGACACTGGTGGTCGTACCTTGTATTTATGATGCGTTTAACAGGAATAAGAGTATGGTGGAAGAAGAGATATAAAGGAATATGCTTAGAAATAATGAAAAGAAGCGCGGCAGAGATTCTGCGGCGCTTCTTTTCATCAGAAAAAATTTTCCTATTTTTTTACGGTGATTGTCTTTTTAACAGTGACGCCGCCTTTCACTTTTGCGGTGATTGTGGCCTTTCCCGCCCTCTTTGCCGTGATTTTTCCGCTTGAGCTAACGGAAATAACCGATGGTTTTGAGGTTTTCCATGTGATTCCTTTTGCAACCGTTCCTTTCGATGTGTTGCTTCCGCCCATAATCCCCGGATAGGTAATATTGCAGGAAATTGATAATGTTTTCGTCTTTTTTACTTTAATCGAAGAAGGCGCATTCAGCTTTGAATTCTTTACATTGCTTTTTTTCACTTCGATTGTCTGGACTGTCTTGCCCTTTACTTTCGATTTCGCCTGCGAACCGCTCGTGGTGTAACCAAATTCGGCGGAGACGCCGTACCATCCGCCGGTATCACGAAGGAAAGAGCCAAGACCGATGAATTTGTAATTTGGATTGATCAGGCTGGTGTAATGTCCGGTTACTGCATTAGAGTTCTGGTTCACCCAGTCGTCTTTTTCACTGTACCACTGTTCAATCCCCTGCATTATTCCAGAGTAATTCCATGCAAGGTTCTCTGCCCAGCTCTGTTCGCCGTTACGCTGAATGCTAAAGCAGGTTTTGCCGTTTGGACGGGTGTGGCTTTCATTGACGGTGCATTCTGCTGCCCGGAGCTGGGCAATCCACTCCAGATTGGAAGACCACTTGATAGGTACGTAATCGGAGCTGGTGAGCTTTTTGCCTGTGGATGGATTGATGTAACCCTTTGTGCAGGCTTCTTTGCGGATTCCATTGATCCTTTTCAAGATTTTCGTCTTGCTTACATACTCAAATGTGCCGGAAACTTTGGTAAGTATGTTGCCGCTTGCTGCTTTGCTTACATCAGCCGGCCGTGTAGACGCAGCCAAAGCAGTGCCGGATATCTGGGATATCAGCATTGCAAAGAGCAGGAAAAAAGCGGTGAGTTTGGTTTTAAAGCGTTTTTTTGTCATAATGTCTCCTTTCCAAAAATGGCTGGAATTCTGATAAAACATAGAGATTCCTTTTGCGTTCAGTATAACACAAAATGATGGAAGCGGGTATGCCTTTACAATGAATTGTAAAAAACAATCGGAATAAAAGATGAAAAATTTTCAATATGAAAATGAAAGAAAATAAACAAAAACTATTTACTTTCAAAAAAAACGATTTATAATAAAAAAGGCTGAAGAAAATCGAACTTCATGTTGAAAGAAATTGAACAAAGAAGATTTTAAGGAGATAAACGATGAAAAACGGAATGGAAATCAGATGGCATGGCCGCGGCGGTCAGGGCGCAAAGACGGCGGCGTTGTTGTTGGCAGATGTTGCATTTAAGACAGGACAGAATGTACAGGGCTTTCCGGAATACGGTCCGGAGAGAATGGGGGCGCCGATTACGGCTTATAACAGAATCAGCCGGGACAAAATCAGAGTTCATTCCAATATCTATACACCGGACTTTGTAGTAGTGGTAGATGAGACGCTTTTGTATTCTGTAGATGTAACGGCGGGATTAAAGAGAAACGGAGCAATCATCATCAATACGGCCAAGTCTAAGGAAGAGGTTCTTCCGTATCTGAAAGGATACAAGGGCAAAGTGATTACTGTAGACGCCAGAAGCATTTCGGAGGAAACCCTTGGAAAGAACTTCCCTAATACTCCAATGCTTGCAGCTGCCGTTGCGGTCAGCGGCGTAATGGAAAAACATGAATTTATCAATGAGATGAAGGCGTCCTTCCAGCACAAATTTGCAAAGAAGCCGGAAGTGATTGAAGGAAACATGAAAGCGCTTGAGATGGCTTATGATGCGGTAGAAGCTGCCGAAGCAATGTCGCTTAGCGCATAACTGGTATTGATGCAAAGAGCTGTCAGATTCTGAAATGCCAGAGTCTGTCAGCTTCTTTTTATGCGCAGGGGCGTACAAGGAAATTAGCAGCTGGCGTGTCCTGCGCAGCAAGCAGGGGGAGTAAATATTCCCTGTTCATACAGGAAATATATTCTTTGGTGTTAGAGGTAATATCTACCAAATCAGAAATGATACAGGAAATGGAGAAAAGAAATGAGAACAGATGTAAGTAAAATCAACGAGACAACGCCTCATACCGGACTGACCGAGGGTCTTATGATATTTGGGGCGGGAACGTCAAAGGAATTTAAGACCGGTGAATGGAGAACGAATACACCGGTATTTTTAGAAGATAAATGTAAACAATGTCTGCTGTGCGCACCGGTCTGTCCGGATAGCTGTATTCCGGTTACTGACGGAAAACGGGAAAAATTTGACATGGATCACTGCAAGGGCTGTGGAATCTGTGCGAAAGTCTGTCCGTTTGGGGCAATTGAAATGAAGGAGGGAATTGAAGCATGAGTATCAAAGAACGTATGTCAGGAAATGAAGCGGTATCCTACGCAATCCGCCAGGTAAATCCGGATGTGATGCCTGCATTTCCAATCACTCCTTCCACCGAAATCCCACAGATGGTTTCAACGTTTGCAGCAAACGGTCAGGTGGATACGGAATTTATCCCGGTAGAAAGCGAGCATTCTGCGATGTCTGCCGCTATCGGTGCCGAGGCGGCAGGCGCGAGAACCATGACTGCAACTTCATCCGCAGGACTTGCCCTGATGTGGGAAGAGCTGCTGCTTGCAGCCTCCAACAGACTGCCTTTGGCGCTTGCCTTGGTAAACCGCACGCTTTCCGGTCCGATCAATATTAACTGCGACCATTCCGATGGTATGGGGGCAAGGGATACCGGCTGGATTCAGATTTATGCAGAGAATAATCAGGAAGCCTATGATAATTTTATTCAGGCATTTCCGATTGCGGAAAATCCAAGCGTACATCTGCCGATTATGATTTGCCAGGATGGATTTATCACCAGCCATGCAGTAGAAAATATTGAATTGTTAGAGGACGAACCGGTGAAGAAATTTGTCGGGGAATACAATCCAGAGGAATTTCTGTTAAATCCGGGCAAGCCGATTGCGGTAGGACCATATTCGGTTTCTAACTATGCAATGGAAGCCAAGAAGAATCAGGAAGATGCGATGGAAAACGCCAAAGAAGTTATTTTAGAAGTGGCGAAGAAGTTCTATAAGATGTCCGGAAGAAAATATGGTCTGTTCGAAGAATATAGAACAAAAGATGCCGACTACATCATGTTAATTATGGGTTCTGCGGCTGGAACGGCAAAGGAAGCGGTTGACGAGCTTCGGGAGAAGGGAATGAAGGCCGGCGTTTTGAAACTTCGTGTATTCCGCCCGTTCCCGGAAAAGGAAATTGCTGAGGCGCTAAAAAATTGTAAAGCGGCAGCGATAATGGATCGATGCGAAAGCTATAACGGAAACGGCGGTCCTTTGGGCAGCGAGGTGACAGCCGGCTTATACCGTAACAAGGTAATAATTGAAACGGTCAACTATATCTATGGTCTTGCCGGCAGGGATTTTACGGTGGATCATGCGAAACAGATATTTGATGAGCTTGCCGGACTGGTGGAAGAAGGAAAAGAAGTCATGCAGCATCAGTACATAGGATTGAGAAAGTAGGAGACCGAACATGAGTGATTATAGTTTAAAAACAATGATGAATAAAAAAGAGCGTCTTGCTCCGGGACATCGTATGTGTGCCGGATGCGGAGCTACGATTGCAGTACGCGCAGTGCTTCGCGGGCTTCATGAGGAGGATCAGGCAGTAATCGGTAATGCGACCGGCTGTCTGGAGGTTTCGTCTTTTATGTATCCGTTTACCGCATGGGAGGACAGCTATATCCACAATGCGTTTGAAAATGCAGGGGCAACTTTAAGCGGTGTGGAAGCAGCGTATAAGGTACTAAAGAAAAAAGGGAAATTAGGGGAAGAAGATACCTTTAAATTCATTACTTTCGGCGGTGACGGAGGAACCTATGATATTGGTTTCCAGTCTTTATCAGGAGCGATGGAGCGCGGACATGACATGGTCTATGTCTGCTATGATAACGGCGCTTATATGAATACCGGTATCCAGCGTTCTTCCGCAACTCCGATATATGCGGATACGACAACGACTCCGGTAGGAAGCCGGTCAAATGGAAAGATGCAGAACCGGAAGGATTTGGCGAGCATAATTGCAGATCATGACGTGCCTTATGTTGCGCAGACAACATTTACGTCAGATTTCAAAGATATCCATCGGAAATCAGAGAAAGCGATTTATACAGAGGGAGCGGCATTCCTAAATGTGATGGCTCCATGTCCGAGGGGCTGGCGTTATGATACGCCGGATATTATGAATATCTGTAAGCTGGCGGTGGAAACCTGTTATTGGCCCTTGTTTGAAGTGGAACATGGAAAATGGACGTTAAGCTATGAGCCGAAAAAGAAATTGCCGATTGAAGATTTCTTAAGACCGCAGGGGCGTTTCAAGCACTTGTTCAAGCCGGGCAATGAGGATTTGATTGTACAGTTCCAGAAGGAAGTAGACCGCAGATGGGAAGACCTTCTGTATAAATGTAATCGTTGATGGAGACGGAATATGACACTACTGACTTATCAAGTATTTAAAACAGTTGCAGATATCGGAAGTTTTCATAAGGCGGCGGACCTTCTTGGTCTGACGCCTTCTGCTATCAGCCATGCAATTTCTTCTATGGAAAATGAATTAGGCTTTGCGGTGCTTACAAGAAATAAATCGGGCGTGACGCTTACCAACTATGGCGAGCATCTTATGCCCTATGTGAATGCGGTGCTAAACAGTGAGGAAAGCTTACGGCAGGCGGTCGCGGAGTTTAACGGATTAAAGCAGGGAAAGGTAAAAGTGGGGTGTTTTTCCAGTATCTGCACCAACTGGATGCCCGAAATTATCAAGTCTTTTGAAAAAGAGTATCCGGGCATCTGGATAGAAGTGTTTCAGGGTACTTATGATGACGTGACTTATTGGATTAAAAACGGTGTGGTGGATTTCGGGTTCCTGTCCACTTCCAGCGCCGGGGATTTGTCAATTGAACCCATTTACCGGGATCCGCTTTTATGTATCGTGCCGAAGGATTTCCAAAAGGATGATGCAGCAGAATCCATGAGTATTGAGGAGATGTCCCGTCATCGGTTTGTGGTGCAGCGGGAGTCTACCGATGCGGATATCCAGAACTATTTAAAGGAAAATAAGTTAGAAGTACAGACCGGCTATCATGTGGTGGACGACCTTTCCACGATTGCGATGGTGGCAAACGGATTCGGAATCTGTATTATGCCGGAGCTGGTCATGAATGACATTCCCTATGAGGTCATACGCTACCGGATGGAGCCGGACGCCTGCCGGGTGATTGGCATTGCCGCATTGAACCCGCAGTTTATGGCGCCGGCGGCGCGGACGCTGTATAACCATATTATCAAGAAGTATCGGAATTATGAGTAGGTATGGCATAGAGGAGATTGGGATGTTGTATTATGCATCCCACGATACAGCCCAAACTAATCGGTGAAAGACATTCAAAGGATGATTGGGGAGAGCTATGATTTGACATTTGCCTAAAAAAACTATTGACCTTCACGGAACGTCATAGATTAAAGTGGTTATATCAAGAACAGGAGGTCAGACGGTATGAGGACAGTAAAGGAAGTATCAAAACTCACAGGTATCAGCGTGCGCACGCTTCATTATTATGATGAAATCGGATTGTTTCGGCCGACCGATAAAAATGAAGCGGGATACCGGCTTTATGACGATAAAGCTCTGGAGACTCTGCAACAGATTTTGTTCTTCCGTGAGTTCGACATTCCTCTAAAAGAAATCAAAGCCGTCATGGAAAATCCTGCTCTTGACAGAAACCAGATTCTGCAGATGCAGAGGAAAATGCTGGTGACAAAAAAGGAACGCTTAGAGCGTTTGATCGCCAGTATTGATGACATTCTGAAAGGAGAGAATCAGATGGATTTTGCAATTTTTAACAAAGCGGAAATAGAAGAGATGTTTCAGGCAATGACAGAACATATGCCGGATGAACTGAAGAAAACAGCCGCCGAAGAGTTTGGCGGCATGGAGGAATGGAAAAAACATTATATCGAAACGGTATCTTCCGAAGAGATGCAGAAGCGTTATGCCAAGATGGTGGAATGGTACGGCGGGAAAGAGGCATATTTGTCCGCCACAAGAAATCCAATCAGCAAAGAAGTGGCGGAAAGCTACAATAAACGCATGGATGCAATTTTGCAAAAATTGATTGCCAGAAAAGACTACGGTCCGGATTCTTTTGAGGTAAAAGAAGTAATTGGCGAGTATGGCTTCGTTTTGAAACAGATCTGCCAGCTCAAAGAAGAAGCAGGGATGATGCTTGCATTGGCAGCGTCCTATCGAAATGAAAGAATCAGAACGCTTACGGATGAAAAATATGGAAGCGGGGCGGCAGAATTTTTTGCGGATGCAATTGAAACATTTTATAAAATATCAAATTTGTAATCAAAGGCGGGGCTGTCACACGAATATTCGTGTGGCAGTCCCGCTTTTGTATAGAATTCAGAAAAATGCGGAAAGCTACTTTTTCTTAAGAATTTCTGAATAACAATAAAAATTTATTGAAAAACGATAAAAACAGATTGACTTTCGATAAATCGGGTGGTATATTGTGGAAAACAGGGAAAATAGATTTTCGAAAGGGGAAGAAAATGGAAAGTAAAATAACCCGATTTACAAAAGTGATTTTAGATATCATGTACTGGGGCGGGCTGGCGGTAACGGCGACCCTGCCAATCAGCATTAGGCTCTATGGAAGGATCAATTCATACTTTGAAAGATATTATGCAGCCCAGTTAATCTTATTCTTTCTGTCCGGCATCCTTGCAGTGCTGATTATCGGGGAGCTGCGCCGGATGTTTTGCACTGTTCTGGCGGACGATTGTTTTAGGATGGATAATGTCGTCAGCCTGCGCCGGATGGGAAATTACAGCTTTCTGATTGCGGCAGTGACTTGCTTTCGAGCGTTTATGTATCTCACGCCTGCGATTTTTGTCGTGTTTCTTGTGTTTGTGATTGCAGGGCTGTTCAGCAAGGTCTTGTCGCAGGTGTTTGAGAAAGCGGTCATCTATAAACAGGAAAATGATTTGACAATCTAGGGAGGCGGATATGGCGATAAGAATTCATTTGGATGTGGTAATGGCGCAGCGGCAGAAGGGGCTGACCGAGCTTGCGGGTGAAGTGGACATTACGCTGGCGAATCTGTCTATTTTAAAGAATAACAAGGCGAAGGCAATCAGGTTATCCACGCTGGACGCCGTTTGTAAGGCGCTCTCTTGCCAGCCGGGAGATATTTTAGAGTATGTACCGGACGGGGAAGGTATGGAGTTAAGAGACGACCGGTCAGAGAAACTGGAACAATCATAGGAGGATATAGTTTGGAAGTAAAACTTCAAAATCTACATGGTTGGCGTGAAAAGCACGCCAGAAGGAGGAAAAAATGGATGAAAAGCAAATCAGGGAAGAACGAATAGACCAAAAAGTGGAAACGGAAATCATAGTGCAAACTCAGGAAGGCGGGGAAAAATCAGACGAGGGTTCAGCAGGGAAGAAATCAGAACAGGCGGCAGCGCTGCAAGAGCCTATGGTTCGCGGCTATCCCAGATTTGCACTGCTTACACTCGGATACGCTTTCTTTTATACGTTGTGTCTGTACCAGAATGGAAACGGAATTACATTTCCGATTTTTACGGCGGGTACAATCATGTATTTCTACTGGTGCTTTCAGTGGCTTGGAATCGCTTTCAAGAAGAAAAGCTTTTGGTATCTTGTGGCGATTGAGCTTTTGGGGATATCCACGTTTCTGACGGGAGATCAGCGGATTATTACGTTAAATAAAATTGGAATTTTTCTGTTAGTTATCTGCTTTTTGCTTCATACGGTCTATGAGGATAAACAGTGGGATTTTTCAAAGTATACGGGAGCATTTTTTACGACAATCTTCATGTCGCTTTTCTATATTGGAAAACCGGTATCAGACGGAATCGCATATCGGAGGCTGCAGGATGTACAGCAGGGTGATAAGAAAAACGGGCAGATAAAATATATCATGCTCGGACTGGCGATCTGTATGCCGCTTGTGCTGATAGTGCTGCTTCTTTTGGCAGGGGCGGACGCTGTATTTGCAGATTTCTTTGTACAGATGTTTTCGGCAGATTCCGAAATCAGTATGATCCAGAATACGATAAAAATTGTCCTGCTGACAGGCGCTGTATTCTTTGTGGCATATATGCTTGTGGCATATTTGAGCCATCGGGAAATCAAGGAAGAGGTTGGAAATAGAGTCTGCTATGAGCCGGCAGTCGCAATTACTGTCGCACTGGTATTGTCTGTGATATATGTACTTTTCTGCTGGATTCAGATCCGTTATCTCTTTGTGGGAGGGGCGTTAGGCCAGCTTACGCTTCCGAAGGGTATGAGTTATAGCCAGTATGCAAGAAGCGGTTTCTTCCAATTGTTGTTTGTATGTATTTTAAATTTAGTCATAGTACTGCTCGGCATGTACCGTTTCCGGGAGAGTAAGCTGCTAAAAGCGCTGCTGTGCGTCATTACAGGCTGTACCTATATCATGACGGCGTCAAGTGCGCTGCGCATGATTTTGTATATTCAGTACAAATATCTGACTTTTTTGAGGATTTTCGTGCTGTGGTCATTGGCGGTCATTGCACTCTTATTTGTGGGTGTGCTGCTCAGTATCATTAAAAAGGAGTTTCCACTGTTCCGTTACAGTGTCGTTGTGGTAACATGCTCTTATCTCCTTCTTAGCTTTGCAAGACCGGATTACTGGATTGCGAAGGTAAACACCGAAAACATGGAGAAAGGAAATCAGTATGAATTTTTCCGGCATACGCCAGTCTATGACGACGTGGAATTCTTGGCGAAAGAGCTGGGATCGGATGCTGCGCCCGTGATTATGAAAGAAGAGGCGCTGAAGGCATATGAGAACTGGGATGAAGAGGACTATCTGGAGCGGAGCGGGGAGTTCAATTGGTTCTACGCCAGAAGTTATGAGTACTATGATTATGGCGAAGAGGAAAAACAGAAGAAAGAATATTTCAAGGAGAATTGGAGAAGTATTTATATTTACAGGATGGATGGACTGACAAAAGATATGGGTATCCGTGATTTTAATCTGTCAGGATATCTGGCAAAGGTAAAGTAGGTTCCTGTTCACATGATACCGTGCAACTGGCTTTGTGTCTGGCGGCGGCAGACCGTGAATCATAAGGAAAGCATGAATCAGACAAAAACATCATATAGTTAGATAAAGATTAGGAAAGCTATAAGATGTGATGAAACAGGAAAAAAAGAAATGGATATGGATTGCGACGCTTCTTGTCATGGTATTTATTGCAGGAAGAGGAGTCGGTATGGCGGTGGATAAATGGGAGAGCACCTATACCATTATTCCGCAGGCGGATAACTGGGGACTTGGCTTTGGAGCGGAGGGAACCCAGCCGACCGGAAATGTATCGGCGGAGGAATTGAAAAAAAATGATGCTTACTATGTGGGCGACGGCACATCAAAGAATATTTATCTGACCTTTGACTGCGGCTATGAGAACGGTAACACGGAAAAGATTCTGGATGCACTAAAGAAACACAATGCACCCGGAACCTTTTTTGTTGTGGGGCATTTTCTGGAAACGAGTCCGGAAATCGTAAAGCGCATGGCGGCAGAAGGTCATGCGGTCGGAAACCATACATACCACCATCCGGATATGTCATCTATTGCAGATATGACAAGTTTCCAGAAGGAAGTGGATGATGTGGCGGCGCTGTATGAACAGATTACCGGTCAGGAGCTGATGAAATATTACCGTCCGCCGCAAGGGAAATACAGCACGAAGAATCTGGAGATGGCAAAGAAGCTGGGATACCATACGTTTTTCTGGAGCCTTGCCTATGTGGATTGGTATGAGGATAAGCAGCCCACGAAGGAGGAGGCGTTTGATAAACTGCTGAAAAGGATTCATCCCGGCGCAATCGTACTCTTACATAGTACCTCAAAGACGAACGGGGAGATTTTGGATGAACTGCTGACGAAATGGGAGGAAATGGGATATACCTTCCATCCCCTGTCAGATCTGACAGAAGATGGGACTGTAAGTGTGGAGGAAACGGAGAAAGTACGTTAGGAAGGAGCTGTAGGAAACGACAAATAAATTTGCCGTTTCCTATGCAATTATTTTACTGCTGCAGCGCATCATAGGCAAGAGAAAGCCGCCGCATTGCCTCTTTAAGAGTGGGGCGGGGGCAGGCGATGTTGATGCGCTCATATCCGCTGCCCTCTTCTCCGAACATAGTTCCGGCATCGAACCAGAGCTTTCCGGTCTGCTCTAAGACGGTGCGGCGCTCTTTGTCGGAAGCGGGCAGGGCGGAAAAATCCAGCCATGCGAGATACGTGCCTTCCGGTTCTACAAGGCGTATCAGAGGAAGATTTTCATGCAGATAGGCGCGCAGGTAATCCAGATTGCCAAGTAGATAGTCCTTCAACTCAGATAACCAGTTTTCGCCTTCGCAGTAAGCAGCTTCGCAGGCGGCAAGACCGAAGATATTAAGTTCGTCAAACCCTGTGGCGTAGATTTCTGATGCAACCTTCTTTCGGATATCAGGGTTTGGAATAAAAATATTTGAGGTCTGCAGTCCGGCAAGATTAAAAGTCTTGCTCGGAGAAGTACAGATGATGGAACAGTCTGCAAATTCCTCCGAAATGGAAGCAAAAATTGTGTGTATATGTCCCGGATAAATGAAGTCACTGTGGATTTCATCACTGATTACGGTTACGCCGTATTTCAGGCAGAGTCTTCCGAGGGTTACTAGCTCTTCTTTCGTCCAAACCCGCCCTACAGGATTGTGCGGGCTGCACAGGATGAATAATCTGACATCGTTTTCAATGATTTTTTGTTCTATATCATCAAAATTCATCCGGTAGAATCCGTTTTCGGATACCAACGGACTGTTTATTTTCTTCCGATGGTTGTTCAAAATAATTGAAGAAAACGGATAGTAGACAGGCTGCTGAATCATCACGGCGTCCCCGGGCATAGTCAGGGCGCGGATTGCGGCGGAAATAGCAAAGATGATGCCGGGAGTCCTAAGAATCCATTCCTGCTTCGTCTCCCAGCCGAAGCGTGAGGAATACCAGCCGGTGACGGAAGCATAATAGGAATCTTGATTGTCACTGTAGCCGTAAATGCCAAAACGGCTGATTTCTTCTAACTTTTTGCTGACTGCTGAAGGAGACTGGAAATCCATATCTGCAACCCACATAGGGAGAATGTCCTGCGGTTTTCCGTTTGAAGCGGCAAAGTCATATTTTAAGGAATTTGTGTGATGACGGTCTATGACCTTCTGAAAATCTCTGTCCATAAAAGCCTCCAAATCATAGTGAAATTATAGGAAATATATTACAGGAGAAGAGTGAAAATGTCAAGAAGAGATTGACGGAATACATTTCCTTTCGATATAATAGAGGGCAAAGTACGAGAGATTCTTATTAAGACGAAAAGGAGAAAAGATATGGCAGATTTAAAAGGCACAAAGACGGAGAAGAATCTGATGGCAGCATTTGCGGGAGAGTCACAGGCGAGGAATAAGTATACATATTTTGCATCCAAGGCGAAGAAGGATGGATATGTGCAGATTGCTGCGATTTTTGAGGAAACCGCTGCGAATGAGAAGGAGCATGCAAAGATGTGGTATAAGCTCTTAAACGGCGGAATCGGCTCTACGGTAGAGAACCTCAAGGAAGCCGCAGAGGGCGAGAACTACGAGTGGACGGATATGTATGCATCCTTTGCAAAAGAGGCAAGAGAAGAAGGCTTTGATGAGATTGCAGATTTGTTTGAAGGCGTTGCAGCTATTGAGAAGGAGCATGAGGAGAGATACCGTAAGCTGCTTGCAAATATCGAGGGCGATTTGGTGTTCTCTAAGGATGGAGACGTCATCTGGCAGTGTGCGAACTGCGGGCATATTTGTGTAGGAAAGAAGGCGCCGGAGGTATGTCCGGTATGCAGCCATCCGCAGAGCTACTTCCAGGTGAAAGCAGAGAATTATTAAATAGGAATAACGATTTAACCCCATGCCACAGACGTGCCGGTAAATGTTATACATCTCTAAGGAAGTGTTGTCTGTGGCTGAGGGGGATTACCCGCATGGAAAGGAAGTGTCAGACTGTTCCTTTCCATGGAGTCTGAATAGTTATAATTATAATAAGGAGAGCCGTTCACGCATCGTCTGCTTCCTGTTTGTGCGATACATGATTCCTGCGAGCGCCAGACATATCAATAACAGCAGGATTCCCAGAACCAGCATAGCCTGCCATGGATAGAAAAACTGAAAGTATAAAAGTTTTTTGCGCATTGTCTGGTTTGCAAGCAGGGTAGCGGCATAATTAGTAATACCATTAAGCAGGATGACGGCGATTAGTACGCCCAAAATGATGTTGGCGGTATAGATCCTGTCTTTATGTTCCAGCAAGAGCGTGTAATTTGCACTGAGGTAAAAGGTGTCCATCATTGCGCTGGCTTTGTTTTCGTTCTGAACAATCTGTGAAAGCTTCTGATGAATTTCGGTTTTGTAATGGTCAGAGGCATCAAAGGAAATATCAAAGATTTTTTCCGGAAAGCCAAGATGCTCAAAAGCCTCTTGCGTCATAATAAAATAATTTGTTTTATTCCCCAGTGATGTTGTCTGGAGCTTCGGGAAGGCTTCGTCTGTGAAATCTAAATAACCGGAGCAGTCAAGCGAACCTTTTTCATATGCGTTCATACTGTCAGCGCCGCAGGCATCAAGGGAATAGAAATGAATGGGCATTCCCAAAACGTCCGCTGCTTTGTCGTTTAAAACCTTGGACAGCTCATGATAGTGCAGTAGAATACATCCGGAACCGTTTCTTACGCTGTCGATATCGGCGGCTGCTGAGCAATCTGAAACATACTGTTCTAATTGTGCCAGATAAGCTTCATCGACAATCTGCAGTGTTGCAAAAACAACAGTTTCGTCGCTGTAGTCAATAGATTCTTTTCTCAGCAAAAGTGCCGGATCCTGATTAAAATCAATCACCGCATAACTTCCTCTGACGCATTTGATCGATTCCTTCTCTATGCCTTCCATATTTAAAATAATGTCCAGATTTGCCGGCGAGAGCCATTGCGTCTGGTCATTGATTTCTGAGGGAACCTTATCAGGAAAACGAAAGATACCGGATAGTATGCCCATCTGAAAATCAGGCAGTTCATTTATCTCATTGCTGATGTCGGTTCCTGCCATAATGACGGCTGCGCCTAAAGCTGTGATGCATCCTAAGGTTATGGAAACCAGGCTGATGATAAAACGCTTTTTCACTCTTGTGATATTCCGCCATGCCAATTTTGTAATTGTCGTATTGCTTTTTGTTTCGATTTTTTTCTTTGGGTAGGAAATATCGGCATGAACGTATCTGACCGAATCAATAGCATTCCATTTTATGACTTGCTTCAATGCAAGCCGTCCTGCAAAAAAAGCAGTTGCGGATATCAGTACAGAGACCAGAACGAGAAACAGGGGATAAAATCCGCTGACGTCGCTTTTTCCCAGTCCCTTCATATATAAATGCTGTAAGATAGAGCCAAGAAAAAGTTTTACGAAAATGGCTCCCGCAGTTTGGCCGAACAGAATTCCTTTTGCAATATTCCATATGTTCTGCCGGTAAGCCATGCGTTTTAACTGTCTGTTTGTCGTTCCAAGGACCTTGAGCAGACCGTATTCCTGAATTTCCTTTCCGACGGAAATAGATATTACATTGTAAATGAGCATGAAAGCAGAGAGTACAACGATTGCGGCGCTGCATGCTGCAATCGGAATGCTTCCGAACACACCCCTTACGCTCTGCAGAACCATTGGGTTTTCGCCAAAGACCTGCTGTGAATCATATTCCATCTCAAGGTCGGAATACAAACTGTTCTCAATCCGTTTTCCTTCCCGTAGGCTGCTGTGAATCGCCAGAATTTTATCGGCAGGGAACGGGGAGATATTTCTTTTGTCAATAAAGTCTTTTGATATATATGCCTCCGGCTCGTTAATGGCAGGATCAATGTAATCTGTGAAATACCCGCAGAGGCGAAACTCTTTTGTTTCATTCGTCCCGTCAGAAGCCTTAAGATTAAGGGTAATCGGCATATCAAGCTTCGGGCTGCTGATTCCCATCTGTAAAAGATACCCGGTGGAAAACATAATTTCGTCTTCCTTCCGGGGATAGTGCCCGGCAATATCCGTATAGGCCGGCTTTGCCATTTTTTCATATGCGTTATCATCAAGATAAATCAGGTTTCCGTTCCATAAGTCCAGACAGTTTGCAGTCATTGCTGTTTTCCTGATTCCAAGCGTATCAATGTAGGGAAGGGCTTCCATCTGTCTGTATTGTTTCATACTGCCGTTTTCTAGGGATACTGTGGCGAGCGTACCCATTGCGCGGACGTCGATTAAATAGTCGGATCGGATTTTTCCGTAGGCAATGGAAAAAGCGGAATAGAGCAAAAATATGGATATGGCTATTACCGCTGCTAGAATCCGGTTCTGTGTGCGGTTATTCTTATAGTATATTCTGGCTAAATCCTTTTCCACCGGCTGGTTATTATTTCGTATTTTCATAGCAGTCACTCCTCTCCGCAGATTTTTCCGTCTTCAATTCGAATAATCTGATCTGCCATCTGGGCGATTTCATGGCTGTGCGTGACGGCGATAAGAGTCTGATGAAATTTTTCCGAAAGAGATTTCATTAGGGAAATGACTGCAAGGCTTGTCCTTGAGTCCAGATTACCGGTCGGTTCATCCGCCAAAACCACTGCAGGTCTGGTAATCAGGGCTCTTGCGATGGCAACCCTTTGCTGTTGCCCGCCCGAGAGTGTGTTGGGCATCTGGAACCTTTTCTCCGCCAGTCCGAGCGTCTGCAGCAGCAGTTCGAGAAACTGGGTATCCACCGTTCTGCCGTCCAGCCTTAATGGCAGGACAATAATGGAAAGACCTTGTTTTTTTCGCCGCACCCGCAGGAAACCGTCATGTTTTTGGATTATATCTCTCGTAATATACAGTCCCATTCCGTATCCTTCCTGTCCGGCTGCGTTGTCTCCGCGGTAAAACCGCTGAAAGATTTTGTTTTCTTCCCCTTCCCGAATTCCGATGCCAAAATCTTCCACGCAGATTTCTGTAAACATTTCATTGTTTGTCATGGTAATCAGGATTTTCGAGCCGTAGAGAGAATATTTGATGCTGTTGTCGAGCAGATTATAGATGCTCTCACAGATCCAGTTCGTATCATGAGGAATCGCTTTTTCCAGATTCGGCAGCTCTTGTATTTCAATGTAAATATTCTTTTTTTCGGCTTTTTTGTATACCTGAAATACGGCATGGGCAACCGTCTCTTTTAAATTGGTATTGCATTTGCGGATCTGAATGATTCCATGCTCCATGCGTGCCGCTAATATAAACGTCTCAACCAGGAAACTGATTTTTTTTGCAGCAGCATTTCCAGAAGGTCGGACAGTTCCATCAATTCTCGGGAATATGCCTTTCTCTGACTATTCTCAAGCAGATACATCTCCAGAAAAAATGTAAGCAGTAAAGCGACGGTAACGGTATGCTCCTCTACAAAATTATTTTCTGCATCCCAGATTTTTTGAAGCAGCAGTTCCTTTGTAACAATCTGTCCTTTGTTTTTGGACAGAATCTGCAGGATTTCTTTTTAGGATAACTTCAACCTTTTTCAGCAGAACCTTGGGGGAAACGGGCTTCGTCACATATTCCTCGCATCCTGCCTCATATCCGTTTAGGATATCTGTCTCCTCATCTTTTGCAGTCAGAAACAGAACCGGTATTTTTTGCTCTTTTAAGATTTTAGCGCAGAAGCTTAACCCGGATTCATCGGGAAGCCCGATATCGGCGATGATAATATCGGGCGGGTTTTCTTCTGCAATGGATTGTGCCTGTGCACAGTGAAAAGCCTGTAAGACGGTATATCCCGCTTTTTTAAAGTAAATGCATAATGCATGGTTCATCTCTGCATCATCTTCCAAAATCAATAATTTGATCATATGCATGTCCTCCAGTATGTTTTTGCCGCTTTTGGTATTCGAATCAAGTATTAATATAACAAAATATTCGGCAGAATGCTATCTTCATCTGCTTGCACATTTAAAATCAGGAAACCGCTTTATTCTTTTGAGAAAAATATGTATAATGGGGAGAGATTTTATAATAATAGAGAAAAGAGGCACAAAGATGAAATATTTAAAAGAATTTACAATGATATTATTGATATCTTTTCTGGGAGAGGCGCTTAAGTTTTTTCTTCCGTTTCCGGTTCCTGCAAGTATCTACGGATTAGTTCTGATGCTGGCGCTGCTTTGCAGCGGAATCGTAAAGCCGGAATCTGTTGAGGGAGCCGGAGATTTTCTGGTGGAAATCATGCCGGTTCTGTTTATCCCGGCAGCAGTGGGACTTTTGGATTCCTGGGCGGAGCTGAAAAAGATCTGGATACCGGTTACCGTGATAACGCTTGTGACTACGGTATTTGTCATGGTGGCTGCGGGCAGAGTAACCCAGTATGTGATACGGAAGAGGAGGAAAGAAAATGACGGAACTATTTGAGACATCGGTGTTTTTCGGAGTGGTCATCAGCCTGATCGGCTATGAAATCGGATTATTTCTGAAACGGAAATTAAAAAAAGCATTGTTCAATCCGCTGCTTGTCGCCATCCTCTTTGTCATGGCATTCCTGAAAATTTTTCATGTGGATTATCAGACCTATAACGAGGGAGCGGAATCTATCAGTTACCTGCTTACTCCGGCAACGGTCTGCCTTGCGATTCCGCTGTATCGGCAGTTAGAGCTATTAAAAAGCCATAAGAAGGCCATTTTCTTTGGAATTACCGCAGGCGTGCTGGCAAGTCTGTTCAGCGTACTTGGACTTTCGGTATTGTTTGGGCTGACGCATGAGCAGTATGTCACCTTATTGCCGAAGTCCATTACGACCGCTATCGGAATGGGAGTATCTGAGGAGGCGGGAGGACTGGTTACGATTACTGTTGCGGTCATTATCATAACCGGCGTCTTTGGGAATATGACCGCTGAATTTATCTGTAAGATTTTTCGGATTGAAGAACCGGTTGCAAAGGGAATTGCGATTGGTACGTCGGCACATGCGGTAGGAACGGCAAAAGCAATGGAAATCGGAGAGATAGAAGGTGCGATGAGCAGCCTGTCTATCGTTGTTGCAGGCCTGCTGACGGTTGTGGGCGCTTCTGTGTTAGCCGGATTCTATTGATTTTCCTTTATCTTGAGAATAGTACTAAAAAAAAGAGGGATACTATTGTGAGAAAAGAAAGAGGAGGAAACAGAATGGCAAATCAAACAGCAAAATTTTACCGGTGCGAGTCGTGTGAAGTGATTTTAGAATGTATTCAAGGGGAACTGCCGTCCAAGGCAGAGCTGTCAGGTTTTCGTGAGATGACGGCCAATACATCGGACGGTGCGTCAGAAAAGCATGTGCCGGTTATGGAAGTGGATGGAAACCGTGTTACGGTACGGATCGGAAGCCAGCCGCATCCGATGACTGAAGAGCACAGTATCGAGTGGGTGTATTTACAGACAAAGAAAGGAAGCCAGCGGGTGAATCTGGATGCAACGGGAGAGCCGTCGGCGGAGTTTCTTCTGGCAAAAGGCGATGAGGCAATTGCGGCGTATGCCTACTGTAATCTGCATGGATTCTGGAAATGTGAGGCATAAGGAAAAGAAGGAAACCGTTCCGTGAAAATACGGAGCAGGTTTCTTTTTTTGGGTATAGGATAATTCACGACAAAAAATGTCCGTTTCACAGCATTTCATTCTCGTAACCCGGAGAATATTGCGATATAATTAATAGGTACAATGCAAAGGAGAAAAATATGCAGGTTGCAATTTGTGATGATGAAAAAGAAATCAGAGCGATGCTTGCGGAAAAAGTACAAAAGCTTTATCCAAAAGCAAAGCTTTCACTCTATCAGTCCGGAGAGGATCTGCTTTTATCAGACAGCCAGCCGGACATTCTGCTGCTTGATATCCAGATGTCAGGAAAAAACGGAATGGAAACAGCCAGAGAATTTCGCAGGAAGAACAAAACGACAATCCTCATTTTTGTGACGGTTCTGGAAGAGTGTGTATTTCAGGCATTTGATGTAGGGGCGTTCCATTATCTGGTAAAACCCATTGACGACGGGAAATTTGCGGAGGTGCTGCGAAATGCAGTATGCCAGATTAAGGAGAGAATGGCAGGGATTGCAAATGCCAAAAAAGAAACGCCATGCATCATGATAACCACAAGAGGGAAGCATATTGCCGTAAAGCTGGAAGATATTGTTTATGCGGAGGTATTTAACCGGAAAGTGATCATTCACACGTTGGATACCGATATAGAATACTATGGCAAAATGAAAGAGCTGGAAGAAAAGGCCGGGAAAGATTTTTACCGCCCGCACAGGGCATATCTTGTAAATTTCAATTATATTATAAAATATGATTCGGCATTTATCTATCTGGAAAAAGGACAGGCGCTTATGGCAAAGCAGAATTATCATGATTTTGTGAAATGTTTTTTAAGGTACAACCAGAGGAAAGCGGGAAATTAAATGGAGCATATGGAAATCTATTGGGCGGGTATAACTTATGCCTACATCATAGCGGACAAGCTTACGAAAGGATATGTTTTATACCGATTTTCCAAACCCTTTTTGGAAAATAAAAAAGGAGCGTCTGGTATAGGAATTGCTTATTTTGTTACAATGATGATTCTCTATTTTGTCCCGTTTGAAATGAGTAATTTTATGGCATATACGATAGGAGTGTTCGCGTCTTATCTCGTGATGTGCAAGGTGGATCGCAGAAATTATTGTCAGAAGATATTTCTGGCAGTGACATTTTTTTCCCTGCGCTGGCTGTCGGCGTATATGACAACAGTGGTATTCGGCGGGATTTATGATTGGCTTGTGAACAGCCCATATATGATAGCGCATCCCGTCTTACAGTTTATCGTCTATGCCGGAGCAGTTATTTTGGAAATGGCGGCGGGCTTTGCAATCATAGGAATTAGTGTGAGATATATTGTAAAGGCTTATGTCTATAAAAGGGATCAAATGACAGTAAAAGAGATGTTTATGCTGATTGTACCTTCCATAACGGGAATGACAGAATATGTAATTTTGCGGTATTATCAGGACTATTTTGAAATGAGTACAGGAAAAATTGCTTCCGGGATATACAGCGGGCTGGCATTTCTGCATTATGGCATTTCCATAATTTCAATTGTGGTAATGACCGTAATATTTCAAAACATCAGGGCGAGACAGGAAGAAAAGCTGCAGAATGAGCTGCTTGCCACGCAGATGGACAGTATCAGGCGGCATATCGGACAGGTGGAAGAACTGTATCAGAATATCCGCGGTATCAGGCATGATATGACGAATCATATTATGACCTTGGAAAAACTTTATGCTGGAAAAGAGGCGAAGGAAGCCAGAGACTATGCCGGAAATTTAAAGGCAGCCCTTGCTCATCTGACAGGGGAAATAAAAAGCGGAAATCCTGTGACGGATGTCATCCTGCAGGAACAAAAGAGCGAGGCAGAAAAAAAGAATATCCGTTTTCAATGTGATTTTCATTATCCTGCGGGAGTGAAGGTGAATGCATTTGATATCAGTGTGATATTAAGCAATGCCCTGCAAAATGCAATCGAAAATGCAGGAGATAAAAAAACATCATATGTATCCATTTTATCCTACCGTAAGAAAAATGCCTATATGATTGAGGTAAGCAATAGTTTTACAGGAAATTTGCAGTGGGATGCAGAAAATGAGATTCCGGTTACTTCAAAGAGAAAGATGGATGGTCATGGATATGGGATTATGAATATCCGCAGAGTGGCGAGGAAATATGCCGGAGATATAGATATTGTGTATGGAGACGGGGAATTTAGGCTCAGTATCCTGTTGATGGTGGAGGAGTGATGAAAGAGGTTTTAAAGCGATATTTCGTTCACTACCAAAAAAAGCTGTTCCACAACATCTCGCTATAGTTCGCAGCACAGCGTTCCGAAATATTTAATGAGGGCAGGAATCGGTCTTGAGTGACAGACCTGCCGGCAAATGATACATGGAAGTAGCGCTTGGGACTAGGAAAGGAGACCAAAAATATGATGACAGTCGGTAGTGTGGCAGGAACAAGCAGTAATATGCAGGCGGGACGTTTGGGCATGAATGGGCAGACGGATTCTGTCAGCAGGAACATTCGGAATCAGATTGCAAATGCGCAGAAAAAGCTGCAGGATCTTTCTTCCGATACGGAGATGAAGCCAGAAGAAAAGATGAAGAAAAGACAGGAGATCCAACAGGAGATTGCGAGCCTGAACCAGCAGTTGAGGCAGCATGAAATTGAGTTAAGGAAAGAACAGCAGCCCAAGGGAAATTCTATGGATGATATGCTCGCCGGAAGCAGAAAGCCGGGCGCCGCAAAGTCAGGCGGCAGCGGAAACGGTTTGTCAGGGGCAAGTATGAAAGCGATGATTTCGGCGGACGCCTCTATGAAGCAGGCACAGGTTTTTGACGGTGTCGCAGTGCAGATGGACGGACGGGCAGGCGTACTGGAAGCGGAGATTAAACAGGATGCGGGCAGAGGCGCAAGTGCGGAAAAGAAGAAAGAGGAGCTGGCTGACGTTCAGAAGAAGTCACAGGAGGCTGTTTCGTCTCAAATGTCTGAACTTGCAAGCGCAAATAAGAAAATAGAAGAAGCGCAGGAGGCAGATGAAGCTGAAGGCAAGAATATGGGAACAGATAAAGTGGACCGTAATGGACAGAAGTCTGGCGAAGCATCGAAGAGCGCTGAGGAAGGGAAAAAAGCCGGTTTGTCTGCGAAGGCAGAAGAAGATCCTGTGGAAGCAGAGAATACTGCAGAAGATATGGAGCAGCCTGCTGCCTATAAACCGATAGATATCCGTTTGTAGGAGCTGAAACCTGTTGGTTAGCAAATTTCATTACACAAAAATTGCATTTGATTACAAAAATTAAGAGCAAAACGAAAATAAGTCGATATATGAAATAGCAATCGGCTTATTTTCATTTTATAGACTGACTGGGAGAAGATTATGTTACAGATAGCGATTTGTGATGATGAAAAACAAATTCGGGAGGCTTTAAAGGAACTGACGTTAAGCTGCGTAGATGCAAAGATTCATTTGTTTGCAGACGGCGAGGCGTTATTAGAATCAGAGATTGAATTTGACATCATATTGTTAGACATTTGTATTGAAGAAGCAGCTGGACACAAGATGAACGGAATAGAGACAGCAAAAAGAATACGGAAAAATTCGGACGCAGTAATTATTTTTATTACGGCATTGAAGGAATATGTGTTTGAGGCGTATGATGTGGAGGCATTCCATTATCTGTTAAAGCCGGTGGATGAATCAAAGCTGCGGGAGGTACTGGAAAAGGCGGCGGCGAAGATAGAAGAGCGGAAGGGTATGGAGCCGCTTACCATAAAAATGAACGGGGTATCTAAACGGGTTCCCATTGAGGATATTTACTATGCGGAGAATGACAAACGTAAAATTATACTTCATACCAGAAATGGGAATGATACCTTTTATGGGAAGATGGAGGATTTAGAGCAGAAGCTCGGCAATCGTTTTTTTCGTTCACATCGAGGATATCTGGTGCATTTAAAAGAAGTGGAGAGCTATGACCACACGAATATTTTCCTGAAAAACGGAGAAATTGTTTTCCTTGCCAGACAAAAATACAATGATTTTGTGACGGCGTATATGCACTATTTGACGAGGCAGCGGTAAACAGGAGAAGGAGCTGAATGACTGAAATATTTTATTTTCTAATGGATATCTGTAATTATGCCGTCCAAGGATTCATTTTAGTGCGGTTGATGCAGGGAATATTGCAAAAAAGGTTCCGTTTTCACAAAAAGTATTTCACGGGAGGCATTCTCTGGCTGCAATTTATGGCGGTGCAGTTGTTTCTGGCAGATGCGCCCATTGTAAAGAAATTAATATATGGCGAGGATATGTTGGTAAGAAATAGCGGGCGCAGCATCTGGCTGATTGTAATCAGTATGGGGGCTACGCTCTGTTTTACTATGATATTGTATAGCGGAAACTGGATAGGGATTGTGTATCTGGTTATTATTTTTTATGCCCTAAGGGAACTTGTACGTTTTACGATGTATTCTTTCCTGATGTGGGGATTGGACAGAGTGATAAACGGATATCTATATGGACTCTGGGAACAGGGGCGGATTGAATTGCAAAGCTATATTCAATACCTTACGTATACACAGGTTGTCTGGAATTTCCTGATGATTGTAAGTTCCCTGCTGATTTTCTCTTGGTGTATCTTTAAATACAAACGCTATTTACAGATTGAAGAGCATCGCCTGCAGACTTCTGAAATACTGTTTCTGTCGGTTCCGGGCGTAATGGGGCTTGCACTTGGCATGATGCTTCGTAGTATTCTTTTCTGGTATCAGGGAGATGAACTGTATACCATTACGAATCAGCACCCGGAAATGAGTGTGATGATTCCTTGTATGACAACCTTGTGTATTCTGTCGGTTCTTGCAAGCGCCGCAGTATTTCGGAGGCTGATTGAAGAGAAGGAAGAGAAAATGAAGGCGGAGCTGTATAAGAGCCGTATGCTTGAAATGGAAGAGCATTTGGCACAGGTTGAGCATCTCTATGACGGAATCCGCGGAATGAAGCATGATATGAGGCATTACATTGCCGATATGGAGGCTTTGATTGGGCAGGAAGCAGTAAGCGGAGCAGAATTAGATAATTATTTAAAGTCCCTCCGGGGGGCAATGGAACGGCTGGATATCCGGTATCAGACAGGAAATCCGATTACGGATGTGGTGTTTGCGCGTCATGCCCAGATGGCGGAGGAGAGAGAGATTTCTTTGGAGATTGCGTTTGTTTATCCGAAAAATATGGGAATAGAAGCCTTTGATCTGGGAATCATTCTAAATAATGCGCTGGAAAACGCCATAGAAGCATGTGGAAAACTAGAGCCCAGAGAGCGGTATGTAAAAGTGGATTCCTATCGAAAGGGGAAGATGTTTTTTATTACAATCGAAAACAGCTTTGACGGCTGTAAAATGCCAGAGCAGGACAGCGGATTACTGCTGACCAGCAAAAATGATACTGCCATACATGGCTATGGAATGAAAAATATGAAAGGCTGTGCGGAAAAATATTATGGGAAAGTGGATATTAAAATAGATGGGAAGGTGTTTTTACTTACGGTGATGCTGCAGGGGAAGCAGGTTGGGGATAAACGTGTGTAGTATGGGAGTGAATTAATATGTGCGCAATAAGGGGCAATTGATAGGTGTGCTTCCGTTGAAAAATCAGTGATTTTTACAGCAGTAAGAAAGTAAAAATGCCAAGACCGGAGCTTTATGTGAGATTTACAGGGGAACGTTTACAAAAGCTGGGATGCATTTCTTTGTCAGAAGAATTTTTGGGAGGGCAGGAGTGTGCAGTAGATGCAAAAGTCTAAGTAATCTATGATGGTGTAGAGGGAGACATTATCAACCAATATATTGTATAGATATTATATGAGTTCATATATCTCCATATATCATTATAAAACCGTATAATACAAGGCTTTGGATTTCAGTAAGCCAAATGTATTTCTATATAAATCCAATACAAAACATTGTCCTTCAAAGGACACTGCAAATCTCAGCAAACAACATGTACCGAAAAGTACGGCTTCGGCAGAATTGGCAGAGCCTGTATGGTACCGCAAAACGCTACCCCATATTCAATACAAATGGGATTTCCTAATTGTTTCATTAGGGCTATAGTATTTCAAGATATTCCTTCAAAGTGAAAATGTATTATGGGGAAATTAAGCCGTATGGACATGGTGGAGTAATCTGGCTGTCCTATTTGGGGACGCCTGAAGAAGCGTTTGCGGAATATAAGAGGCATAAACATGCTGATATATTGATTATAGGGCATATCGGATTGGGGAATCTGGTGTGCTTTATTTTTTTACGATTTTTACATTTGTTGACAATTTTCGACATGGTTTATAGTAAAAATTTGGTATGGTTAAAATAAAAGAATGAAATATCAACATGATGAATAGTATGCATCAATTTTGGAATAGAGGGAAAGATAATATTAATGATAATATTGATGACCTGCATAGAACAAAATGGTTATCAGTATTCTTAAAGGGTGCTATGATTACATTACTTACCATAGTAGTTCTTTTTTTTATAACTCAAACTCCGTACTTTCTTCTGATCTTTTCAAAAAGAAGCGTGTATATGGATTGATTACAGGCAGGAACGCTCTGGCTTTTGCAAAAGATACTGTTTACCGTTTTATGAAGATGATCCAGATCAACTGGATCCGCTTTACTACAATCCTCTTTTCCAAGATTATCGGGGATGCGGTTCTTTCTCTGGATTCGCAAGAACGGGCAAATGTCTTGGTTCTGGACGATTTCATTTTTGATTGCAGCCGTTCTGAAAAGGTAGAACTCCTTACAAAATTATATGACCATGCGAAGCATAGATACCGTTTCGGTTTCCGTATACTGACCTTGGGGTGGTCGGACGGAAGTGCTTTTCTTCCTGTTAACAGCATCCTTCTTTCATCAGAGAAGTAGACAAACCGTGTCAATGAAGCATCCGTTCGAAGAACAGCCGGATACAAGCGGAGGGCATTGTCCATGCAGAAAGGGACGTAAACTATGCTTGAATTTCTGGATGCAGCTAAGAAGGCTGCTGTTCCGATAAAATATGTTCTTTTCGACATATGGTTTTCTTCCCAGAGCACACTACATGCAGAAAATAGTAAAGTTGTCTACGTCCGCAACTGCGGCAAACGGGAGGAATATTTGTGTTTTATTTCCACGGATATCTCTCTGGATGAAAAAGAGATTATCCGCATTTATGGAAAACGTTGGGACATAGAAGGCTTTTTTAAAGCATGCAAAAGCTATCTGAATCTGAGTAGAGAATGTAACGCATTATCTTACGATGCAATGACTGAGCATACAGCAACTGTTTTTACCAGATACATGATGCTCTCATTGGAAAGCCGTGAGTCAAATGACAAATGAAAAATAATAACAAAATGCAAAATTGGAGATGGAAATGAAAAATAATATACATATTATAGAAGAAAATGAGTCTAATGTTAGATATTATTGCCGTCGATTCGCAAAAGAATTTGCTAAAGCAAAGATGAGTAAAATGTTCACCGCAGATGGAGCAGAATATATAGATTTTTTTAGTGGTGCTGGTACGCTTAATTACGGTCATAATAATGAATATATTGTTAATAAAATTATAGAATATTTAAAAAATGATGGAATTATACATGCATTGGATATGTACACAAGTGCAAAAATTGATTTTATACATAAATTCCAAAATAAAATTTTAATTCCAAGACAATATGATTACAAAATGATGTTTTGTGGACCGAGCGGAACTAATGCTAATGAGGCCGCATTGAAGATTGTCAGGAAATATACAGGAAGAAAGAATGTAATAGCATTCATGGGAGCTTTTCATGGAATGACTCTAGGAAGTATAGCATTAACCAGTTCGAGTTTTGCAAGAAGAGGTGCAGGTGTTCAATTAGACAATACTATATTTATTCCATATTACGGAGCGGATATTGATTCCTTAAAGTATTTGGAAATGATTTTAGAAGATGACCACTCTGGAATTGAGAAACCAGCAGCTATTTTTCTAGAGACAGTTCAAGGTGAGGGTGGTGTAAATGTTGCAGATTATAAATGGATTGCAGAATTATACGATATATGTAAAAAAAATCAAATTCTTTTAGTCTGTGATGAGGTACAGACAGGTTGTGGTCGTGTAGGAACTTTTTTTTCTTTTGAAAAAGCGGGAATTCAACCGGATATAGTTACGCTTTCGAAATCAATTAGTGGATGTGGCTTGCCGATGTCTTTGCTGTTGCTTAAACCGGAAATCGATTGTTTGGATGCAGGGGAGCATAATGGTACATTTCGTGGAAATCAGTTAGCTTTTGTCGGGGCAAGTGCCGCAATAGATTACGTAATAGAAAACGATGTGTGGAAAAAGGTATTAAATAATGAGAGATATATTAAAGCGTATTTAGAGCAAGAAATACTTTCGATTGATTCTAAAATACAATGCCGAGGGCGTGGGATGATTTGGGGAATAGACTTTGGGGGATTTGAGGAAAAAACATGTAATGAAATTTCAAAAAAATGTTTTGAAAATGGAGTAATAATTGAGACTTCAGGTCGAAGAGGAAGTGTGTTGAAAATTCTACCGCCGCTTGTGATTAATAGAGAGGAACTTACAGCAGGACTTAATGTGATAAAAAAAACAATTGAAGATAGTCTTTAAAACTGAGAGGGGTGAAATTAGTGGAAACACCTAGATATGAATTTAGTGAAAAGAAAATGAAAGAAAATTATAAATATATATCCAGCAAATTGCCAATGTGCAGAATGTTTTATGCTATGAAAGCAAACGGTGATGAAAAGGTACTCTATATAATAAAGAAAATGGGACTTGGTTTTGAATGTGCGAGTACATATGAGTTTGAACGTGTTAGAAGACAAGGTGTTAGTCCGTCGGATATAATATTTGGTTTACCGGTGAAAACAATAGAAACAATAGAATATACTTATAAAAATGGATGCAGATATTATGTGTTTGACGATATTAGAGAACTTCGTAAATTACAAAGATATGCGCCTGAATCGAAAAAAATTTTAAGAGTAAAAATTTCAGATATTGTCACATCAAGCATTATCCTCGGTATGCCTATGATAGAGATTGAACAGTATTTTAAAGAAATCAAGGAATCTATTGATGGAGTGTCTTTTCATATATCTTATAATAACAATATTGCTGATGCACAAAAGGTATTTGATAGACTTAATAAAATAATGCAGAGATTGGAGTATAAAAATAAAAAGTATATTGTCAATGTGGGCGGTGGGTATGAGAGCGAAACAAGTGAAGAATTTTATGAATCATACAATTTATTACTTTATAATTTTCAAAAAAAGTATAATTGTACATTATACGCAGAACCTGGAAAAATTATAATTGGCTCCGCTGGCTCTTTTTATGCAAAAGCTATTTCAATTAGGCATATTGATAATAAGTTTGTTGTGTATTTGGATGGTGGGATAGCTAATGGTCTAGGATATTCAACGTTTTTAGGAGATGTTGTAAATTGCAGTAGTCATAATAAACAAAGTAGAAAGTTGAAAATATATGAATTTAGAGATTGCACAAATTTGAATGAAACGCTTGTCCAGACTGAGAGCGTATGTGAAATAGAAGTTGGAGATGTAATAAGATTTAGTAACTTGGGAGCTTATAGTTTGGCTTTTCAAAACGAATTTCATAAGTGGAGAAAATGTAGAGTTGACATTGTAAAATAGTTTGAGGGGGATTTATGAAAACACCTTTATATGTATTTTCAGAAGAAAAAATAAGAGAAAATTATAAAAAAATTGTGTCAGTAATGAATAAGATAAAGATATGTTATGCCATGAAGGCAAATTCAGAGGAAGGGGTTTTGAGAATTCTTGCAGAAGAGGGGGCGTGGTTTGAATGTGCGAGTAAAGGGGAATTTGATATCGCTTCGCAAGTAGGAATTCGACCAGAACAGATTATTTTTGGACTCCCTATTAAAACAGAAGAAACTATAACATATGTGTATGAAAGGGGAGAAAGGTATTTTGTATTTGATGATGTAGTAGAATTGGAAAAGCTGATTAAGTTAGCGCCAAATTCAAATAAATTATTAAGAATTAAAGTGAATGATATAAGTCCAGATACAATTGATTTTGGAATGTCAATGGAACGGATAATGGAAAATACAAAAAATTGGTTGAAATATGTAGATGGAATTACATTTCATATATCGAACAACTCTAACTTAGAAGTTTTTGGTGAAGTGAGTAGAAGAGTGTGTGAAATATTAGAAATATTAAATAAGAATTCTAAGAAGAAATATATCGTTAATATTGGAGGCGGATTATCTTTAAGTGCAGGACAAGATTTCTATGATGGGATAAACAAAATAATTGAGGGATTTATGGAAGCATATGATGTAGAATTCTATGCAGAACCCGGAGAAGCAATCGTTAATACATCTGGGAAATTTTATACAAAAGTAATAATGACGAAAAGAAATGGGAGATTAGTAGATGTATATATTGATGCGGGAATTCCGCAAGGAATCGCAGTTAGACGAATACCATCGGCTATTAATATATATGGTTGTAGTAGAGTGAAAGATGAAAAGGTTATTTATAGATTTATTGACTGCACTTGCATGGGAGCAGCATTATTTACTAAAAGAACAAATTTAGATATACAGGATGATGATATTTTAGAATTTGAGGGATGTGGAGCATATTCTGTTCCTTTTTGTAATGATTTTCATGCGTATGAAAAATGCAGAATTTTATTTAAAGAAAATTTTAGGAGCATTCCTGTAATTCAGAAATAACGCCAATTGAATAAAAGAAAACCTCGAA
>CAJTSH010000031.1 GCA_910578885.1 uncultured Lachnospiraceae bacterium | reverse complement strand
TTAGGCATTGATATCCTTGTAAAAAAAGTGTCAACCAATATTGACAATATCACTAATAGGAGAAATGGAAGCGATAATCTTAATACAAACATAGCGTAATTATTCAGAACACGCAGAAAGAATGGAGTGCATATGATAAAGCGGACAATCGTAAACTTTGACCCGGAACAAATCTGTCAGTCGGGACAATGCTTCCGCATGAGCAAGGTGAGCGGGAACCGTTATGAGCTTGTTGCCGGTCAGAGGTATCTGGAATTCGAGCGGCAGGAAGATGTGTGTATTTTTTATTGTGAGGGAATAGAATTTGAAAATTTCTGGAAGGAATACTTTGATTTGGAAACAGATTACGGCGCATATATTGCGGAGATAAATCCAAGGGATTCCTATTTGACAAAAGCCGCTGTATTCGGTTCGGGAATACGGATTCTGCGGCAGGATCTGTGGGAGATGATTGTTACCTTTTTGATTTCTCAGCAAAATAATATTGCGAGGATACGCCGGTGCATCCAGAATATTTGTGAGCGTTATGGAACAGAGCAGAGAGATTCCAAGGGCAGAATCTATTATGCTTTTCCGACGCCGGAAGCCCTTGCGGGTCTGGCAGAAGATGACTTGAAGGAGTGCAATCTGGGATACCGCAGTAAGTACGTAGTTCGGGCGGCAAGAAGCGTTGTCTCAGGGGAAGTGGATTTGGAGCTTATCCGCAGGATGGCTTATCGGCAGGCAAAGGAGGAGCTGCTGAAATTATTTGGAGTGGGAGAGAAAGTGGCAGACTGCATTTGTCTTTTCGCACTTCATCACTTACAGGCATTCCCCATTGACACACATATCAGTCAGGCGTTGGAAGCCCACTATAAGAGAGGGTTTCCGAATCGGCGTTACAAGGGATATCAGGGGGTAATGCAGCAGTATATATTTTACTATGAGCTGTTTGGAAAGGAGTGTTAGTATTTAGAAGAACTTTATTTTTTTGAATTGAATGTATCCGTTGCGGAAGAGGTCATGCTCTGGCTGGCGGATTTGAAAGGAGAGGATCGTAATGGAAAAGCTGAGGGAAAATAAAGGTTATGTGATTGTTACAAGTTTGATTACTTTAGTCCCTATGCTTGCGGGGATACTATTATGGCAGAAGCTGCCGGAGCGTATGGTAACGCATTGGGGAGCAGGTAATATACCGAATGGCTGGAGCAGCAGAGGATTTGCGGTTTTTGGGCTTCCGGTTTTTTGCATGGTTTGTCATCTTATCTGCGCAGTTTCTACAGCACTGGATCCGAAGCGGAAAGGAATCAGTGGAAAAGTGTTTAAGCTGCTCCTTCTGGTCTGTCCGGTTGTCTCGTTGTTGTGCGGGATCACCATTTATGGTTATGCTTTGTCAATGGATATCAATATGGAGATTTTTATTGAGGTATTTGTAGGTCTGGTCTTTGTGATAGCTGGAAATTATCTGCCAAAAAGCAGGCAGAATTATACGGTAGGCATAAAGATTCCATGGACATTGGATGACGAAGAGAACTGGAATCGCACACATCGGCTGGCAGGTTGGATTTGGATGCCCTGCGGTTTGTTCCTTATGATGAATGCATTTCTCAACATTGGAGGGACATGGGTATTTTTTGTGGTATTTGTGGTTATGATTTTGGTTCCGGTTGGATATTCGTTTGCTTATTATGTGCGGCATAGGAAAGATTAAAATTCAAAATCATACGATAACGGTATATTTTTAATGACAGAAAAATATTGTGATAGATTATCCTAAAAACTGGATTTGGAGGTATATTTATGGTGAATCCATATGAAAAATGTCCTGTATATGAAAGTGAAAAGTATCTTTTAAGGTTGGTGGAGGCTTCGGATGCGCCCGACTTGCTTTCTGTGTATTCCGATGAAAAAGCTGTGCCCTTCTTCAACAGCGACAACTGCCACGGTGATGATTTTCACTATACATCATTAGAACGTATGCAAAGCGCAATAGAGTTTTGGCAGTTTTCATACCAGAACAAATACTTTGTGCGTTGGGCAATTATCGACAAGAATACGCATCATGCCATCGGAACGATTGAATTGTTCAACCGGAAAGCAGAGGATTATTTTAATAACTGCGGTCTGCTGCGGTTAGATTTGAAAAGCGATTATGAACAAGCAGATAGTATCTTTGAAATATTGAATCTGATCACGTTTCCGGCATTTGACCTTTTTGGCTGCCGGATGATTGCCACAAAGGTTCCGGGTTTTGCTTCTGAGCGGATAACGGCAGTAGAAAAATTGGGATTTACAGCCTCGGAGGAGAAATTGATAGGCGGGGATGACCAGAAGATTTATACAGATTATTATGTTTTGCAAAGATGAGGCAGAGGAATTGTCATGGATTATTCTTCAATCATAAAATCAAATGAATATGAATTTTTAAAGACAAACGAGCATCTTGGCAGGCATGTGATTCTCCTAGGGCTTGCAGGGAGCTATTCTTATGGAACCAACAATGAGAACAGCGATATTGATATCAGGGGAGTGACGCTCAACCGGAAATCCGACTTAATAGGGATGACTGCATTTGAGCAGTATGTGGACAGCCATACGGATACGACTGTTTATGCCTTCAATAAGATGATAACGCTATTGTTGAATTGCAATCCAAATACGATGGAGCTGTTGGGACTGAATCAGGAGCACTATCTGTACCTGAATGATTTCGGGAAGGAGCTGATTGCAAATACGGAATTATTTCTGTCAAAAAGGGCAATCCAGTCATTTGGCGGATATGCGGATGCGCAGCTCAGGCGGCTGCAGAATGCGCTGGCAAGGGATTCCTATCCGCAGAGTGAGAAAGAGCAGCACATTTTTAACTCTGTTAAGAATGCGATGTATGATTTCCGAAGACGTTATGAGAAATTTGAAAATGGTGGGATTCATCATTTGATACATAAGTAAAGAAGAATTTTCAATTTATCTATTAAAAATATTTTCTCGGTGAAATTTCAAATATTTTTTATTACTTTTGGTCAGTTTAATATGCATTCTACTATCGATATTAAGAAACACTTTATCGTTTTCTGTTAATTTGTCAGAAATTATAATCTTACCATCATCATCAAAAGTGATGTAACCTTTATCAAATAATTTATCATGGTTAGGACACATCAAAAAACCATTATCGACATCTACTTTTTCTTTCGGTTCACTTTCTGCCCAAGGTTTAATATGACTCGCTATCAGCAACTCAGGATTTTTCATGCCACAAAGACAACATCTGTTATATCTCTCTAGCAGATCCCCCCTGAATTTTCCTTGATTGACCCTAACATTTACAATGGCTTTTCTGGATTCACCATCTATATTTAAAGAAGCAATTTCCTCTTCTATTTTTTTTGCTGTTTCAATTGCTTCGTTATTATAGATTTTTTCTTTATTTTTGATATACCATAAACAAAAATTAAGCACCATCGGATTAGACCAACTTGCTAATTCAGGCACATCCTTTTTCCATTTTACTAAGTCTAAATTTTTATATATCATTGATTTATTTTTCTTAAAAGAAATCCCCACACTATTTAAGCAATCCTCTATTGTATTCTTTGTACAAACAGGAATAAATCTATCATAAAAATATACCACCATAAGCATATCCCTTAAGCTACGGTTTATTTTTTTGTACTTTTCGTAATTATCATAATTTTTATGATTTATATCTTCCAAAAAATATACGATTTCTTTTTTTAGAGAATCAAAAGCCTTCTCAGAATCAGAGTCAAACTCTTTTTCATAACTTGGTGATAAAAGTATCTGTGAACCTGTTTCTTTGGTAGTATAGACCCCAAAAACCCTTGGTCGAGTATTTCCCATACTTACAACATTACACAGTTTATAACGTAACCAATAACTAAACGAATTATCATTTCCTATTATATATTGTTCTATTGTCAAATTGGGAATAGATTCAATAGGATATATAGATAAAAATTCTTTTCTTTCTTTGTCACCAAGAGATTTTGTTTCCTCTCCCTTTTTCCACCCATCTGCATCTGCTTTATATCGCTTTATCCAATCCATCCAATCCATCTTTATCAATCCTCCATAAATTCGATTTATCGACTTCAATTATATCACAGTCAATCACGAAAATATATTACAATCAAGGGGAGATAACCATAAAATGCTATCTCCCCTTTTTCCATTCTATTCACTCAATGAAAAAAGTAAAGACATAAAAGAGTATTTTTGAGAAATACACTCAAAAATCTTCCTTTTACATCTTGACTTTTGCCTACGCTATCGGCTTGGAGCAGTTCTTTCCTGTGTAGGCTCCTGTTCCCTTTGATGTTCTATATATCCGTTTCTTATTTCTTTTCTTTCCTCTTTTGATAATGCGGGATTGGCAATTTCAGGGTAGGGTTTCAGATTTCCTGTGAGATTAGCCTGAAAACATTCTCTCTCATATTGTGTCTCTGTAATCCCTCTGTCAGCACAATAATTCGCCTTATACTGTAAATAATCTCTGAATCCCTTTTGCCTTTGTATTTCTCTGTTTATATCCTGTTCCCTGTCAGATAAATCTTTTTCTTTGCTCTTTATGCCTTTCTCCCTTTGCTCCAGTAGCGACTTCTCTTTATCAAGTTCCTTCTGTCGCTTTAAATTGACTCTTTGCTTGGTTTTCAGCCTTTCCTCTTTTTGATTCAGTCTTTGCTGACATTCATTGAGTTCTCTTTCTTTTTCGTTCACTCTTTCAAGCAGTGTCTGTAGCTTTAACTCTTTAACAGTCATATTTCTGCCCTGTTCCTTGGTAATGCCAGTCACAACATTTATATTCCTGTCAGGCATACGCTCTCTTAAATGCTTCTGTAAATCATCATGGAATGTCCTTAAATCTTTCCTTGTCAGAACTTCCTTGGCGCAGACCTTTTCAGCCTGTTCATGTGCAGGATTTTCGTCCTTAGAAACAGGGATAAATGAATAGTGCAAATGTGGCTGTTTTTCGTCCTCATGCACAAACGCCCCAATGCAATTTTCTACTCCATATCTTGTATTTAGAAAGTCCGTAACATGTGTGAAAAATTCTCTCGAACTGCCATTAAAATCCTTTGGCAATGTGACCACCCAATCACATATAACTTTTACGTCTGCCCTGTCAATCTTATATAATTGATTCAATCTGCTTTTAAAATATTCCTGTGGGGCTTCTTCTCTTTGCATTAAATTGTAATTCTCATGTGTCTTTGATTTGTCTATGTCCTGATTGCTTCTATTGCAATCCTTTTCCTTATCTCTGTTATAATGGTTAAATAAATGCCCTGTCTGGGCTTGCGTATATTTCGCAACGTGAGCCATATTATAGCACTTCCTTTCTTATTTCATCAGTGCCATAATTTTCCCTCTTGTCATAATTATACATCATATCAGACAGTCAGATCAACGGTTGCTCCAATATGGTATAGCAAGTTATACCAATAAATTGGTAACTTGCAAGGGTTGCACCCTTGACCTGCTTTTTGCCTTTTTCACATCTCTTGCTTTTTAAAACAAAGTATTATAAAATATTATTAAGTAAACGATATCAAAGTAAAGTGTGTCTATGTTTTATAGATTAGATTTTTAACAAGGCAAGAGTTTTAAGCTATAGGGTCTCTTGTAGCAGGTTGCGAATCCTGTCAAGTGTTTCAACTCATGGGTGTGTGGAGCCAATGCGAAAAGTCCACGGTATTATGTATCAGCTTCTATTATGGTACATTGTGCCTCAGTCAGATGTGACAGTCAGAACTGACAATAAACAAAAAGCATTGGGGTGGATATTCGTAGCGGAACGTACATATAAAAAGCAATGAGCGAATTGAGCAAAGCCTTTCGGCGGTATGTATGCCTTGTGTATGCAAGGAACTAATAGAACAATCAGAAACTACACTCAACTGACGGAAGTCATGAATGTAAAACAGAGTTTTCAAGTCTTTATTTTTTGTAAATACGGGAAAACTCTGCTCATTTCTAGCCTAACGCTCTGGAAGTCGAAAGAGGAAAAACACATGGTTATAAAACGAATGAACTTGATATTTCTTAGTTTGAAAAAAAGTGTTTTCTCTCTTTTGCTTCTTTTCTCTCTTTTGATTTTCAGATTTTCCAGTGGATGTCGATATCGCCGTTTTCATGAAGCAATATCTTCTCTATCAGGAGATTGACAACTGATTTCTTTTCTTCATCATTCAGCCTGTGAAATACAAGAGGTAAGCAATCACTGATTCTTGCCTGTTCAGTGAAAGAGAGATTTCTTTCCTGTGTCAGTTCGATTTCATCGATTTTGTGCTTGCGTTCTTCAATCGCTTTGCTGACCTGTTCAATATCCATTGTTCCAAGTGCCGCAAGATTGACAAGCCTTTCGATTTCCTGATTGATTTTAGCGATTTCATCGCTTCTTTTTTTTGCTTTCACGTTGCTTTCCAACAGCTTGCAGGCAATCACATCAAGCTGTTTCTGTACCTCAACAGCAACCTTTTCCCTAAGTATCGGAAATGTGATTTTGATTGAGGCATTGCAACAGTGAAGTGTAGAGCGTCCGTAGCAATTCAGATTCGGGAAATGATTGATTTTGATTGCATAACCACAATTCGCGCATTTCACCAATCCTGCAAGCTCTTTCATTTTACTGGGTGCATTTGCCCGACCAAACTTTTCATTTTTTCCGAGCCGTTCCTGCACTGTTATAAATGTGGTACTGGGAACAACTCCTTGAAAATTTGTTCTGTATACTGTCTGTTCTTCCAGAGTGGTATATTTTCGGGTATTTGCGTTTCCTGCTTTCTTTCCTACGATATGAGCGGAAGTAGAACCGTCCCAAGTGCTTTCATCACTGCAAATGTGCGCTTTCCGCATTTTATAGTATTTATAAAGCAGGTTATCCGCAACCGCATAGACAGGATTCTGGAGTATTCTTGCTATTGTTACACTGTCAAAATGACCATTTTCCCGATTGCTCCTATAACCCTTTTCGTATAACTCCCTTCCGATTTTTGCAAGACTTGTATTCGCTTCCTCTGCATACATTGTAAAAGCCAGTTTAACCATTTCAATATCATCATTTTCTGCCAATGTCGGCTTATTGTCAGAAGTCCTTGCATTGCAAAATCCTTTCGGTGCAGGCCCGCCAGGCCACCGCCCATCTTCCTCAATACGGAAGTAATAATTGTCCTTAACACGTTCCTGTATGCTTTCCCGTTCCATTTGAGCAAATACAATCAAAATACCCATCATTGCTCTGCCCATTGGGGTAGAAGTATCAAAGTTTTCCGATATTGAAATAAACTCCACTTTATGTATTTCCATTAACTGATACAGTTGATAGAAGTCTGCTATATTTCTGCTGATACGGTCTAAGCGATAGACGATTACCCTTTTTATTTTATCGGTTTCAATATCTGTCTTTAATCTCTGCAAGTCTGGGCGTTCTGTGTTCTTTCCTGAATAGCCTTTGTCCTTATAAACTTCTGCGTTTTCATCTGAAAGCGCCAGTCCTTTCTCAATCTGTGTTTCGATTGACAGGGAATCTTTTTTGTCAAGGCTTTGTCTTGCATATACAGCGTCTTTCCGAATATCCTGTTTTGTTGTCCTTTGTGTCATTTTCTGTGCTACCTCCACTTGATAATAAAAATATTCTAAGTATCCGACGGTAGACTTGAAATCTTTCATCTTCTGATATAGGATTATAGATATTCGATACTTTCATTTCTGCACCTTATATCTTTTTATCCTATGTTTATTCTAACCGTTTTTTACTTATGTATCAAGTGTGTCGTCTTTACACTGACCGGTCGGTAAATCCTGAATTTGAGACAGAAATTTATATGGATGTGGAGCTGACGCACTATCCGCTGCGCGATTACAAAAATATCTGGAACGAAATGAACAATATTGTAAAGGATTACGACAAGATTGGGAAACGAAATAAAAAGAAGGACGATAATCATCTGAATAAACATGCCATGCATCTGGTGCGGCTGTTCATGATGGCGATTGATATTCTTGGGAAGGGTGAAATTCATACTTACCGGGAAAAGGAGCACGAACTTCTTTTGAGTATCCGAAGGGGAGATTACCGGAAAGAGGATGGAACCTTCAGGGAAGAATTCTACGATATTGTGAACGAGTATGAAAAGGAGCTGGAGAGAGCCGCAGCACAGACGGACTTGCCGGATGAACCAGACGAAAAGCGTGTGCAGGATTATGTTATGTCAGTGAATGAGAAGGTGGTCAGAGATGAAATATAAGGATTTTGAAGGAACGGTGGAGGAGCTGGTCCGATTGAAGTTGATGGAGATAGAAGAGAAGGAGCATGTAAAGGTGCTCCACGCAGTTGAATCCGGCAGCAGGGCATGGGGCTTTGCCTCTCCTGACAGCGATTATGACGTAAGGTTTATCTACATAAGACCGGTGGAATATTATCTAAAGCTGCAGCCGAAGAAAGATTTTATTGATTGGGAATTAGATGAGACACTGGATATCAATGGATGGGATGTATCTAAGGCGTTGCAGCATTTTCATAAATCCAATGCAACGATTTTCGAGTGGGCAAATTCGCCGATCGTATACCACACAACACCTGAGTGGGAGCGGATACGGACGGTTTCTGCAAATTATTTTTCCTGTAAATCGGCTATGTATCACTATTACGGTACGGCAAACAAGAACTATCAGGAGTATCTATTGGACGATATGGTGAAATATAAGAAGTATTTCTACGTATTAAGACCTCTTCTGGCTTGTAAATGGATCGAGAAGAAAGCCTGTCCGCCGCCGGTGCTGTTTCAGGAGCTGGTAAATGAAGTATTGGAAGAAAGTTTGAGACAGGCGGTAGAGGCGCTTGTGGAAAAGAAGGTGCAGATGGCAGAGTCGGAAAAAGGAAGGCGTATAGATGTACTGAATGCTTACATTGAGGAGAAGCTCCCTTATTATAGGGAAATGGCAGACGGGATGGAGGATGACAGAAACAGAGACTGGGATGAATTGAATCAATGTTTTATAAATTTAGTGGCATCTCTTTTCTAATTTGGCGTGTCATCCATTTCCTAAAGTTTAAAGCATAAGAAAGTGTTTGTTACCTGCCTCTAAAATGGATTTTGTGAAATGCAATTTTGTAATATATATTTATATTATATATTTGTAATATATAAAAGTCAATGATGAAACACTATAATGAATACAAATGTGTATTATGAATGAGTATTTATGCTCTCTTTTTGTAATATACGATTAGCGGAATGTGTCAATTGTACTTGATTACAAGAGCATAATACGGAGGTGTAAGAATGAAAGAATTTGTTGATTCTTTCGCTAACTACCTTTTTGTGCTGAAAAACGCACAGAATGGAGGAAATCATGACCGATAATTTTATAGTAAGACCCAAAAACGCAGATAAGAAAGAGGACAAATCTGTTGTAATGACATTGAGGCTGGATAGAGATTTGCAAAAGGAGTTTGATCAGTTATCTGCAAAAAGCGAGCGTTCCAGAAATGAACTGATGTGTATGGCTTTGCGGTATGCATTGAATCATCTCGAATTTATTCCTGATAGCAATGAGGAATTATAAATTGTGGGAGGCATAGTTATGAACACCATCAGCCGGGATATTTTAAAAGCAATCCATGAAAATAAGTGGATCAGCATTGAGTATAAAAATAAAGGAGACGAAGTCACAAAATACTGGATTGGCGTCAAGGAAATCCGGCTAAAGGACAAGTCTATGATCGTGGAAGGTCTTCATCTGTCTAAATATGCAACCCAGCAGTTAAAAATCTATATAGAATCCATCTTGTCAACTTCTGTCATTGACGGCTCTTATTTTGCCGTGGACGAAAGTCTCAAGAAGGACATTCAGTTAAATCCCCAGAAATATAAAGCGATATTTCACAATACAATAAACATGAAAATTTTAAATTATCTGGCAGACTGCAACAAGCTGGATTGTTTACCGTATAAGACGGATTACGCCCTGATACAGAAGTTAGATGGGGACGCAATGCGCAGAGGTTCTTATCAATTGTCACAGGAGCAGTTCAAAGAGATTGTTTCCAATTTCCAGATGAATGCCAGAAGCTATTCCATGAACCGAAAAATCAAGCAGCTCGCAATGAACGTGTTAAGCATTCATACAAAGCAGGGGTTGTATGTGCTTGCCTATCGGATGCTAAGACTTGATGTAAAAAACAAGAGGCTGCTGCCGGAGAATCAGATAACGATTTGTACAGAATTTACCGTAAATGGGATGAAACAAAGTATCCGTAAATTTTTGGATGCCGATGATTACGAGCTGCTGGAGGAGTTTGAGCAGAATCAGGAGCTTATCAAAGACAGGATTACGCAGTCAAACAGACAGGTGAGCGGCGTGGATGATATGCCCTATCTGATTGCAATCGGAAGGGATGTGATTCTGGACTTAAATGGAGAGTATACGGAAATCGTAAAAATGTTTGAGGAGGAAAGGGCGAGCGTTCCTATCCGGGCATTCTTCGGGGAATTGACCAAAGCGCCGGGCAGGAGAAAAGATTATCCAATCGCACTGCTCAATAAAAGAATCAATCTGGATCAACTGCTTGCAATCCATAATGCCGTAAAGTATCCATTGACGTATGTTCAGGGACCGCCGGGAACCGGTAAGACGAATACGATTGTAAATACGATGATAACCGCATTTTTTAATGAAAAAACAGTGCTGTTTGCCTCATACAACAATCACCCGATTGACGGCGTCTGCGAAAAGCTTAGGCAAATCGCCTATCATAAGAAAGGGTTTATTCCGTTTCCTCTCATCCGGCTGGGAGATAACGAGCGGGTAGATCAGGCGTTGGAGGATGTGAAGGAACTTTATGAGAGAATGCTAAAGGTTCCGGTATATGATAATACTCTGGAGAAAAATAAGGATATCCGAATTGCAAGAACCAGAGAGTTGACTGCGCTGTTAAAGAAGCATGAGGAAAAGCTGGATTTGCTGGAACGCAGAGAGGCATTGGACAAATTATGGGCAGAAAACCAGCAGTATCTTAATTTCCAGACACATCTGGACGGTGTGCAGAGAAAGGAAATTGAGCGGCATCTGGAAGCAATCGGCGAGATTACGGATGAGGAAGCCTTGAAGCTGGTGCTCGAGGACGAGGAGGAGTTAAAAAAGTATCTCTACTATACCTCTGCAAAGTATATCAAGCGGCTTGGAGAGCCGAAAAACGAAGATTTACTGGATATTATCTATCATTCCAACCGTGAGGAACGGGTAAAGCTGTTCAACGAATATTTAAGCAAGGCAGAGAATGTAAAGAAGTTCCTGCGTATTTTTCCTTTGGTAGCGACGACTTCAATTTCCGCCCATAAAATCGGAGAGCCGGGAACGTATTTTGATATGACAATTATGGATGAGGCGAGTCAGGGGAATCTTGCGGTATCTCTGGTTCCGATTATCCGTGGGAAAAATCTCATGCTGGTAGGAGACCCGCAGCAGTTGAAGCCGGTGATTGTCTTGGATGCGAGGAGCAATGAAAAGTTAAAGAATACATATGGTATTTCGCCGGAATATGATTACATTGGAAATTCCATATATAAGGCGTTTCTTGCATGTGATTCGGTGAGCGGTGAAATACTGCTGAGCCATCATTACCGGTGCAATAAAAAAATCATAGAGTTCAATAACAGGAAGTATTATAATAATAAACTTGTGATAGAGAGTGCAAGCGGAGCCGAGAATCCGCTGGTATTGTGGGATGTTCCTGAGAACACCACGTACTATAAGAATACGTCGCCGGAAGAGGCGGAAAAGATTGCAGAATTTGCCAAACAGAACCGGGACAAGAGTATCGGCGTGATAACGCCGTTTACAAATCAGAAGGATTGTGTAAATGATGTACTAAAACGAAACGGAGTGGGAAATGTCACTTGCGGTACGGTACACGCTTTTCAGGGTGATGAGAAGGATATTGTCCTTTTTTCTCTGGCATTGACGGATAAGACCAGCCAGAAGACTTATGACTGGCTGAAAAATAATAAGGAACTGATTAATGTCGCAACTTCACGGGCAAAGGAACAATTGATTATTTTATCCAGCAGAAAAGAATTGGAGCGGCTTCATTCAGAAGATATGGATGACATGTACGAATTGGTGCAGTACGTGGAGACGAACGGGAAGTCACAGGTCACACCGAGGGCGAATGAATCCAGAGCGTTGGGGATTAAGCCTTACAGCACCGCTACGGAAATGGCATTTCTGGAAAATTTAAATCATGCGCTCGGCAATGTTTTAAATACGGACCAGAAATGTACTGTGAAGAAGGAAGTAAGTATTGCGCAGGTATTTCATGATAATACAGAATATCAGGATTTGTTCTATACGGGACGTTTTGATTTTGTCGTTTATGAACAGGATCATTGGAAAAATGAATTTCCGGTTCTGGCAATTGAGCTGGACGGTAAGGAGCATTTTGAGGACGCAGTCGTGATGGAGCGTGACAGGAAGAAGAATGAGATATGCAGGAATCATGGATTTGAACTGATTCGGATTGAAAATTCTTATGCGCGCCGGTATCATCATATGAAAGAAATATTGATTCATTATTTTAAGAGCGTGAAATCATATTGACTTCCGGCAAAGTTATGGAGGCGCCGGAACTATAGAAATCGAGGGGAGGCTGGATGACCATGCATGAAATAGAAGAGTTTCGATTGCTGACAAAGGCAGGAGTGATTGGATATTATAATTCCTGCGAGATAACAGAAATTTTTGGTTTCAGGGAAGGAAAACCTTATAACATTTATACGCTGCTTACATTTGAGGACAGCGGCAGAGGAGAGCAGAAGGCAAAGTTTTTAACGGAAAAGCTGATGAAAATTCCCGGTGGGAAGAATGGAAAATACGGAATCCGTGCGAGCCGCGTTATGATATCCGAAGCTGAGAGGATATTGGAAAAGCTCTTGGCAGGCAGGCTTATTTTAGAGGGAGAAAGCGAGAGCCGGACAGGCTCTTTGGCTGTTCAGCCCAAGAAGTATGTTCCGTCAGGAGATACAGCGGCGGTAAATCATGTACTGAAGAATAATTTCTACGCAGGCTCCTATATTATGGAAGCATTTGACTGCACAAAAGAAAACGTGGGATTTTTATTGGAAAAACCGGAAATATTAAATGCCCTCAGTGAAGAAATTTATCAGATACTTCCGATTCAGCTTGCGGCGGTCTCTGACCGTCTGGGCAATGTCATATTCCAATTTCCAGTTAATTTATTTTCGGTGAAGATTGGACGCGCCGAGCCGGAAGGACTGCTGGTGCAGCTTCAATATAATCAAGCCTGCAGTGCGGGCGGGCAGGAGTTGTCCTGTGTGGCAATCAACCATCACGATCATTGTGTTAATGATATCAGCAGGCTTGTGTTGAAGGATCAGGGAGAATTTATCATGCCGATAAAGGTGATTGATGAAACCGAGGTCATTCTGATGAAGGAAGAGTATCAACTGACCTTATATCATGAGAAAGTGAGCTTTGCGAATAGGTTTTGCCTTGATATGAATATAGTAAATCCACAGAAAAGAGTTTTCAGGCAGGACGCAAAATCCGTCCGTCTTGAGGTTGGAGAGATTATAAAGGAGCGGATGTGGGAGAATCCATATAAAATAAAGCCACTAGACTGGATTGGAAACAGGATATATGAGCAGCAGAGAAGTTCGCTGGAAAAGAGCGGGAAATTCAGGCAGTTTTTTGCAGGAGAGCGGCAGAAGGCGGTGGACTTTGTCCGGGAAATCATAAATAAGCATTCATCCGATGGAGTGTATCTATGGGATCCGTATGCTTCGGCAGAAGATATCAAGGAACTCTTATATTATGTGCCTTACTGCAATGTCCCGCTGCGCGTGATAACAGCATTGGATAATTTGAATAATAATGGAACCAGAAAGCAAATTGAAGCAATCAGGACAAAGCTTCTGGAAGATGATCTGGATTATCTGCTGATGCATCTTGAGGTAAGGGCATGCTGCTTTGGGCATGGCTGGGGCTTTCATGACCGCTTTCTTATTTTTCCGTCTCAAAAGCCGCACGTGTGGTCGCTTGGAATTTCTGTCAATGAATTGGGAGGGTCGCATCATATCATACAGGAAATCCAGAATGCACAGCATATCCTCAATGCTTTCGAGGAATTATGGAGGGAATTAGACAGGAAGGAGTGTGAGATATGGAAGATATAAGGTCTGTGATAGAGGGGGCAGTGGAATCGGCGGAAGAACTTTATCAGGAGGGGTATTTGGGACTGTATGAGAAGCTCTATCAGGAAATGTCAAAGGAAGAGCGCACAAAAAGCCTACTAGAGTATCCTGAGAAGTTATGCAGGGAAATTGAGAAGCAGTATCAACTCATTCGATACAAAATCTGCCGGAAAGAAGATATGAAGCTGATTTATCAGAGGATGATTGCAGGTGTTGTGGTACGGCTTAAGGAGAATCCGGAACGCTTGCAAGAGTACATTCCGTTAATACAGTATCTGGATGAGAAGACGTATTTCTATCGTCAGATTATTTTGATACAGGAGCTGGAGGAGAGATTGAAAAAACTGTCAGTGGGAATACTGAAAAGTCTCAGAATCCAGACAGGGCATAGCCGTACCCTTCCGAAATATGACAGGGAAAGCGAAATGCTTGTGAATTTTGAAAGAGCAGAAGGCAGCTATGAATTTGATGAAATCTATGAGTTTCTGGATGCCTGTGAAAGAGGAAGAGGCTTAATAATTTATTTCACCACGCCGGTTCTGAAACTTTATGTTGGCTTTCTGTATGAAAAGGCGCCAAATGAGCTGATAGGGATTGTAAATGACATGGAGCAGACGGTTTTGCTGCATTATCTTTCCCGGCTCTTGGATTATGGACAGCAGGTGCGAGTGGCAATTGGGACAACGAATAAACGGTATTGGTTCGAGGCGCTGCGTGCCGCCACTTACATGCTGCCGAAGACGATAGACGGAATCCTTGTTATCAAAGAGCACTATAAGCAGTATAAATCCCTTTTTCTTAATTGCTCCGGTGATTTGGATTTGTGGGGACATATACTCAAATATTTTGGAGACTTTCCTTCCAGAGCGCCGGGGTTTTATTATCTGTTGGGAGAATGTCTGGAAGAAATGTCATCCGATGCGGTCAGAGCGGCAGCGGAAATCATAAGTCTGGAAGCGGTAAATGAGCGCATAGAGAATCAGAATTGGGAGATATTTTTGATAAATCGGGAAGATGCCCTTTCCGGTGATAACGGCAAAATATTCCTTGGGGTAATTTTTGAAAGATGGCAGCGCATGATAGAAGAAGACCGGGAATATCTGTTGGAGGAAATCCATACGACAGTGGACGGTCTGGTCGGAAAATACATACAGGAACAAATGGCAGAGGAAGAAAAGCGTAAGCGGTATTCTATGTATGCGGAACAGTTGAGGGAATTGCCGAATGAGTGGTTTTACAGTAAGTCGAAACAGCAGATAAGGTATTATCAACTGAAAACGTATTTAAGGTTTTTCATATATACGAAAAAGCCGTAAAATTTTATTGAATTTTATGGTCTTTTCGTATAATGTTATTTCATAACGATAGAAAAGGAGCAATAAAGTCCATTGAACAAATTTGAAATACTTAAGACCTATTTTGGTTACGACAGCTTTCGGGAAGGGCAGGAGCTTCTGATTGACGCTATATTAAACGGGCAGGATGTGCTTGGAATCATGCCGACGGGTGCAGGAAAATCTATCTGCTATCAGGTTCCGGCGCTGCTTTTGCCGGGAGTGACGCTGGTAATTTCTCCGCTGATCTCACTGATGAAGGATCAGGTGCAGGCGTTGAATCAGGCGGGGATTCATGCGGCATATATCAACAGTTCTTTGTCGGAGACGCAGATTAGTAAGGCGTTGCAGCTTGCCGCCGAAGGACGGTATAAGATTATTTATGTGGCGCCGGAGCGGCTGGAGACGTATGAATTTCTGCAATTTGCAAAAGCGGTGGAATTATCGATGCTGACAGTAGACGAAGCGCACTGTATTTCCCAGTGGGGACAGGATTTCCGTCCAAGCTATCTGAAAATCGTTCAGTTTATCCGGCAGCTTTCCAAGCGCCCGATTATCAGCGCATTCACCGCAACGGCGACCGAGGCGGTAAAAGATGACATCGCCTGTGTGTTAGGCTTATCTTATCCACGGATAACAGTCACCGGATTCGACCGGAAGAATCTTTATTTCTCTGTGGAAACTCCCAAAAAGAAGGATACTTATGTACTGCATTATATATCGGAGCATTCCGGCGACAGCGGCATAGTTTATTGCGCTACCAGAAAAAATGTAGAAGCCGTATATGAGATGCTGTTGGAAGCCGGCGTGCCGGTAACAAAATATCACGCCGGACTGGGAAATGGTGAGAGGAAACAGAATCAGGAGGACTTTATTTACGACCGGAAGCCGGTGATGGTGGCAACGAACGCATTTGGAATGGGGATTGATAAGTCCAATGTCCGCTATGTGATTCATTACAACATGCCGCAGAGTCTGGAAAATTACTATCAGGAAGCGGGAAGGGCGGGGCGCGATGGAGAACCGTCGGAGTGCATTCTGCTCTATTCCCCGCAGGATCTGATGATTAACCGTTTTCTGTTGGAGAGTAAGGAGCAGAATTCGGAATTTGGGGAAGATGAGCTTAAGACCATACGGGAGCGGGATGAGGAACGGCTTCGCACCATGAGCTATTACTGTATGACAAGAAATTGCCTGCGGGAATACATTCTCCATTATTTTGGGGAAGCCGGCAGCAGTCATTGCGGAAATTGTTCCAACTGTCAGAAGGAATTTGAAGAGATTGATGTTACGGAAGAGGCAAAGAAAATCGCGGCATGTGTAAGGGAACTAAGGCAGCGTTACGGAATCAATGTGATTGTGGGGACACTTCTAGGGGAAAACAAAGCAAAGCTCAGGGAATACCACGTTTCCGATTATCAATCCTATGGAAGTTTAAGAGAGCAGACCGAAGCGGGAATCAAGGAAATTATACGTCAAATGATGATGGAAGATATTCTGACACAGACGAAGGACAAGTATTCCTTGCTGAAGCTGACTGCAAAGGCGAAGGAGCTTATAGAGGGTCTGATAACGATTCAAATAAAGAAGCCGAAGGAAGATCCGCAGGCAAAAGATGCGCTGCGCAATATATCTGTCAAGCAGCGGAAATCGGATATATTAAATACAAGGGGGCTGGAGCTGTTTGATACGCTTCGGGAACTGCGTACTGAAATTGCCAGAGAGGAGAGCATACCGCCATACTTGATTTTCTCCGACAAGACATTGACGGATATGTGCGTCAAGATTCCGTTTACCAGAGAAGAAATGTTGGGGGTATCCGGCATCGGTGAAAATAAATACAAGAAGTACGGAGAACGCTTCATAAGCAGGATACTGGACTTTACAGGCAAAAGAAAAGAGAAGCTTTATTTTGGGGAATTGGAAGAAGCGGTTTCGGGCACAGAAATGAAAACGACAAGGAAAGCTGCAAAAGCCGTAAAATCGGAATTTTACATAACGCCGCAGCAGGCGCAGGAGTTTCCCTATAAAGAGAGATACCTGCTTCCGGAGTTAGCGGCTGCATTGAGTGAATCCCGGAACCCGGATACGATGAAGAAAATTACCGGCGCAGAGATTTTCCGTTATTTGGAGAGCAGAGATTATGTTACGGAAAAGCGGGTAGATGGAAGGTGGAAGAAGATCATTTCGGAGAAAGGAGCGGAGGCAGGGTTATTCCTTGCGCCGAGAATCAGTAAGACCGGAACGGAGTATGAGGATGTTTATTATGACGAGAAGGCGCAGAGGATGATTGTGGAGCTTTATGTGAAGTGAGATGATTTTTTGCTATAATAAAACCTCCAAACGGAGTAATTATATCTTACACCGGTTTGGAGGTTGACATAAACTTTCGGATAGTCCCCAGCGCAAATTTAAGATTCAGTTTGGCTGATATTCTATTCTATTTTATTTTTAATCGTATCTTCGCTTTTTTGTTTGAACCGTCCGTGGACATTGCCGTGATGGTAACGCTTTTATTTTTCCCGGCTTTTTTTGTTTCTACAATACCATCTTCAAATATCACAGCATATTTTTCGTTGGAGCTTGTCCATTTTAAAATCTTATATGCGTCCTTCCCGGTTGCCTGAACAGATGCCTTAATTTTGATGGAATCGCCTGCTTTTACGGATTTTGAAGGCGCCGACAGCTTGATGCGTTTTACGGCGTGTTTTTTGATAAAAATATCACAAGATGCTGCGGTTCCGCTGCCGTCTGCGGCGATTGCCGTAATGGTCACGGATTTGCCTATTCCTGCCTTTTTAAGGGTCAGTTTGTTGTTTTTTACAGTGGCATATTTGCTGTTGCTTATCTTCCAGATGACCTTTTTATTTTTTGCAGATTTCGGACGGATATCTGCCCCCAGTTTGACAGATGTACCTGCCGCCAGAAACTCAGAAGGAATATCAATTTCAATAGAAGAGACTTTTGTTTTTGCATCATTGTCTGTATTTGTTTCTGCCGGTGACCAGAGAGCAGACGGCAGATTGATGTGCAAAGCCGGTACAACGCCCTCTTCCTTATAGGTATATGTGGCATCTATCTTTCCGTCTTGATCGATTGACGCCGTGGAGGGTGAGAGGTCACCATCATTGCTGTTATCTCCTATGGAGCGCAGCCACCATGAGCTGCAGCCTAAACATCCCTCAAGTTCATAGTCTTCTCCTGTATTTTTATTGGCTCCGTTTGCGTATGCATAGGCGCTGGTGCGTATTTGACGGCTCGGTGAAGATGCGCTTTTGTTACAAAATCCATAATTCGCATTGGTCGCTTCCTTAAATGAAAGAAGATATACTTTATCCGCGGTGTCTTTACCGCTGTTTGTGCCGTAATAGGGATGCTTCTCATTATTTACTACATTCCATGCAGAAATGGCGTTCTGTTCTTCCAAGGAAAAAGCATATTGATAAAAGCTGTTATTCAGCCAGTACCGAATATCGCTGGTTTCCCATGAAAAGTTTGATATGTCGCCATTTTTAAAATATGGTATACAGTCGAGTACACAGTCGGCAGCAATAAACAATGTTCCGTTATCGTTGTTATCAAGGACTCTCCATTTGATAGGTTCCCACTTAAAGTAACGGTAACCGCTTCCGTCAAAGTGGTTAGAATCTGAGATTCTGCGGTACTTTGTGCCGTTCACCCAGACGTCCGTACATGTTTTCCGGCTGATACGTTTGGCTGCAATGGCGTTATTGATGGCTGTTATCGTAGCGGCGTCTGTTACTTCTGCCTGCGGATAGCTCCCAAAGTATAGATAACTCCATGTAGTAGTGTCTTTTTTCCAGTTTGCAGTATTTTCTTTGTTGCCGCCGTATGTACAATGATGGATTGGATTTGCGGGAATGGCATCTTTTCCCGGAACAGCGGCATTTTTTATGTCGTTTGTGCTGCCTGTTTCTGCATAAGAAGGAAGGCTGTTAGCGGCGGTAAATAGAGTTATGATCAAAAACAGCGATAGCAGCCGCAGTGATAATGTATTTCTTGCTTTTTTTTGCATCATGTGTATTCTCCTTTAAACTTACATTGTTGTTTGATTCTATTCTATCTTCAATTTGATTTTTGCTTTTTTATTTGTGCCGTCCATAGACGTTGCCGTGATGGTTACACTTTTATTCTTTCCTGCTTTCGTTGTTTTTACCTTGCCGGAGCTTGTTACCGTAGCATACTTTTTGTTGGAGCTTGTCCATTTTAAAGTCTTATTTGCCTTTTTTCCGGTTGCCTTGACAGTCGCTTTAACTTGTATGGAACTGCCCGCTTTTACTGATTTTGAGGACGCCGACAGTTTGATACTTTTTACGGCATGTTTCATAATAGAGATTGTGCATTTTCCATAAGTTCCGTTTCCGTCAGCCGCTACGGCGATGATGGTTACATCTTTGCCTGCGCCTGCTTTTTTGAGGGTCAATCTGTTTTTGTTGTCAATCGCAGCATACTTGGGATTACTTATGATCCATGTGACTTTTTTATTTGTTGTATTTTTCGGCGTAAAGTTTAATTTGAGCTTTATGGATTGTCCCGCAGCCACCTCTTGGGAAGGAGTAGAGATAGCAATGCCCAGCGCTTTGTTTCCAGTGGTATTTTCTGCCGCTGCCGATGACCAGAGCCCAGAGGAAAGGTCAATATGTAAAGCAGGCACGACGCCGAAAGTGCTATTCCAGGTCTCATGGTCATATTGCCAGACTACGCCGTTTTCTTCAACGCTTGCGGCACAGGAATCTCCTTCTGCGCTGTAACCTGAAGTCCGAAGCCACCATGTGCAGCAGCCGGGAAACTTGTCGGCGCCGTAATAGCTTGCAGACCAGTGGTTTCTGGATACGCCTCTTATATATGCATAGGCGCTGGGTTGTATCTGGCGGCTTTTGGATTTAGAGTCGATTCCGCAAAATCCGTAAAGCTCATTGGTCATGTCTGAGACGGAGGGAAGGTATACTTTATCTGTGGTGTCGTTCCCGCCTTTTACACCGCAGTCAGGATAATCTTCATTTACTACATTCCAGTTTGAAATAGCGTTCTGCTCTTCTGCGGAAAAGGCAGTCTGATAGAAGCTGCCATTCAGCCAGCTTCTGATCGTGCTGTTTTCCCATGTGATAGTTGAAAAGTATGAGTTTTTAATGTCGTTATAGTACATTTCACAGTCTAGTGCACGGTCTGCCATGACAGACAGCGTGCCGTTGTCGTTGTTATTGAGCACTTTCCATTTAATGGGCTCCCACTTAAAATAACGATAACCGTTTCGGACAGTGTCAAAAGGACCAAAATGGGCGCCATGAATGAGGTCAGTTCTGGAGATTCTACGGTACTTTGTGCCGTTTACCAGAACATCTATGCCGGTATTCTTGACACCGTTTCCGTTGGCAATGGCATTGTCGATGGCTGTTATGGTGGAAGCGTCCGTTACTTCTGACTGCGGATAGCTTCCAAAGTATACATAACTCCATGTGGTAGTGTCTTTTTCCCAGTTGGAAGCCGTACAATGATGGTTCGGATTTGCGGGGAGAGAGCCGCCATTCTGTGCGGCAACATTGCTAGTAGGATTCGTGCCTGCATAGGAAGGAACGCTCTGGGCGGAAACGGATATGGTTACGGCCAGAAACAGCGATAGCAGCAGCATGGTTTTGCTTTTTCTTGATTTTTTTTCTGTCATCTGTATTCTCCTTTAGGATCGTTGTTTTTCGGCATATATTATCTTTTTGTAAATTTTTTTATTGTATGGATGTTTTTTAGATAATATTTGCCACTACGTATTATAATATAGAAATGTATCATTTTTGTATAGTATTTTAATTTTATTTGGTTGTATAGCGCAACTGATTTATACCACACTTGATACTCAGCTTGTTCATGGAGCTGCAAGTATATCATAATCATGATATGTATGACAATATTGAGTCGCTTCTAAGGTTTTGGACGAATAATACCGATATAAATTACAGCTATGGACAGCGCCGGATTTCAAAGGAATGATATGAAATCTGACGCTGTCTTATTACTGTATATTTATTTAATGTAATAGGAAACAAGGAAGGGGCAAAAAAGAATGAAAATAGAATTTTTGGAAAATATATGGAAAGAAATAAGCATGAAAAAAAGCCGGCAGGCAAAAGAGGCTGACTTTGCGGAGACGCTCAAGAAAAAAGTGCGTGAGAATGCTGCGGATTCAAGGGACAGTTATGTAAGAGCGCGGGAACAAGAGGCGTCAGAAGGGAATGTGCAATGAGCGGACAGAAGAATACATTTGAAAAAATCTATGACGTAGTCAAACAGATTCCAAAAGGACAGGTCGCAACCTACGGACAGGTCGCAGCGCTTGCAGGAAACCGCAGATGGGCGAGGGTCGTAGGGTATGCGCTCCATGTCAATCCGGACTCGGAGCGTATTCCCTGTTACCGGGTGGTGACGAAGGACGGAAATGTTTCGTCAGCCTTTGCATTCGGCGGGGCAAACCGGCAGATAGAGCTGCTGGCGGCGGAAGGAGTGGAGTTTCGGGATGGGCATGTAATTATGGAGAAATATCAGTGGGAAACTCCTTGGGTATAAGCGGGAAAGTATCTTCTGTGGTCTGCAGGCCACAGCATGATTTACGATATGGTTTGTGGGAATCCCGTTTTGCTTCACATCATATCCATTTTAGGAACCGCTTGACTTATAATGCCTTATCCCAAATTTCCAGAGCAGCAGCGCAGGAATCAAGAACCAGCAGGCAAGTAGAGGTAAAAATATAAGTATTGTATCCGACCGATGCCCCAACACATACAGCAGCGGATAATATTGTATCAGTGCATAGGGGATGAAAAATGTTGCAAACCGCAGCATTTTTTCACCGTATATTCCAATTGGATATTTCCCGAATTCTCTGGCGCCGTCCGTAAATACATTGATGAATTCCAGTCCGTCCAGCGTAAAAAAACAGAGTGAGGCATAAATCACAAACAATGCCGAAAAAACCGCTGTTCCTCCGATCAGCATAAAGACAACGGTAAGGATTTTGGGGAAATTCCATGCAATCTGGCTTTTTGAGATTCCGTATGCGAACATTGCAATTGACTGTATCATTCTTCCGATTCGTGTAAGTTCAAATTTGCTTCCTAATACCTGAATGATTTCATTCTGGGGACGGACTAGAACTCTGTCAAATTCACCATGTCTTACCATGTCGGAGAATGTATCAAATCCTCTGGCAAAAGTTTCGGCAAGAGAAAAATCTAAAAGCATGATAGAAAAGCAGAGCAGGACTTCGCTGTAAGTAAAACCTTCTACATTGGAAAATCTTTCAAACATAAAAAACATTCCGAGGAAGGCGGTAAATGAAACCAGAAACTGTCCTATTGCAGTCAGAAAAAATGAGGTCTTGTACTGCATCATGCTGCGAATATTTATGGAAACATAGTGCGTATAAAGCCGGATGGACCGATATATTTTTTTCATTGCGTTAACCTCCTTGTACTGTGATGCGCTTCTCGGCGAGCCGGCATAGCAATTTTCCCGCAATTGTAACGGCTATCAGCCAAAATACCTGAAGCAGGATTGCTTTTTGCATTTCATAATTGCCCATACTCCCGCTATAGATTCGCAATGCTACATTTTGCATAGAGGCAAAAGGAAGCAGCTCTAAAATTTTTTGTATCTTTTCCGGGAAGAACGGCAAAGGAATAATCGCTCCCGCAAAAAATTCTACCGTAGAGGTAAACACCATTCTAAGTCCCTGCGGCGATATGGTAAAAAAGGTCAGCATATAGATCATCATGCAAAAAGATACCGTCACCGCCAATCCCAGAGCTAATGTTATCAGAAAAAGGATAAAGTGCAGAAGGCTTGCCGGCGTCTCAATTCCATATGGCTGCGGCAGAAATGCGGCAACAATCAAAATGGGAAAACATCTTAAAACGGCTCTGGATAACCGGTTTGCAATGCTTCTGGAATACCACATATTATAAATGTTGATGGGTCTGCACAATTCATATGCAATATTTCCGTTTACAATGGAGTCGAAAATTTCATTTTCCATCATCCATGCTGCAAAAAAGGCAAGAAACGCCTGCTGCAGCCATAAATAAGACGTAGTGGCTGAAAAACTCATAGGAAATGCCGCCGCATCTGCATGGTAAAATGCCCGAAATACCATGATTTCCATAAAACCCCATGCGAACTGGGTCACAATTCCGGCGAAAGCGGCTGACCGGTATTGTAAGCCCATCGTAAATCTCAGGCGAAAGAAGGATAAATATTTTTTCATAATCGCATCCCTCCCTAAATGTCATAGGTACGATATAACTGGGCAACTGTTTCGTCAATACTGCCGCCGCCCTTTTTAATATCGTCTAAAGTGCCGTCCATCAGGATTTGTCCTTTGCCGATTAAGATAATCCTGCTTGTCAGCGCTTCAATATCCTGCATATCATGCGTTGTAAGTATTACCGTTGTGCCATGCGATTTATTTTGCTGTAAAATGAAATCCCGAACAGCCAGCTTTGATACTGCATCCAAACCGATAGTCGGTTCATCCAAAAATAAAATACGTGGACGGTGCAGCAAAGAAGCCGCTATCTCACACCGCATTCTTTGTCCTAAAGAAAGCTGTCTTGCAGGGGAGCGCAACAGTTCTGACAGATTTAATAAAGCTGTTAATTCTTCAAGACTTTGTTTATACCCGAAATCTGAAATAGAATAGATGTCCTTCAATAATTCAAAGGAATCTATGACGGGAACATCCCACCACAACTGGGAACGCTGACCAAACACAACGCCTATTTCCCTTACATGTTCGATTCTGTTCTTGTATGGTATTCTGCCGTCTACAAGAACTGTTCCGCTGTCTGGCGTTAATATTCCGCTTAGAATTTTAATAGTAGAGCTTTTTCCGGCTCCATTTGGTCCGATGTACCCAACCATTTCGCCGTCGCCAATGGTAAAAGTCACATCATGAAGTGCGTGGATCACTTCGTATTTCCGGTGAAAAAGCGCTTTGCAGGCCTCGCCGAATCCTGCGTTTCTTTTTGCAATCTTGTACGATTTGCATACATGTTCCATCGTAATCATTCTTGCTTCCTCCTGGTAGTTATATTTTCATATCTTGCCAAGTCGGTCTGGTTCTGTTGGATTTTGCCAATCAGATACCGAATGTAAAATATTTCGTTTATTGCCAAATTTATTCTATCACAGGGCTATGGATTTTTCTAGCTGAATCAAAACGTTAATTGCCGGAAGAGATGTAATTGATAATTTACGGTTGTACTTGTCTTCAAATCCCTATATACTATAATTTAGCTTGAACGTTAGAAATACAAAGGAAATGCCTGTTGTATAACAGGCAAGGAGAACAAAAGATGCAATATACGATACTGGAATTATCATGGCTGATGCTCATATATTCGTTTTTGGGCTGGGTATTAGAGACAGCCGCAGGCTCCATCCGAAGCAGAAAGTTTGTAAACAGGGGATTTTCTACAGGACCGCTCTGTCTGGTCTATGGCGTGGCGGCAACGATTTTGACGCTTACCATGCAGGAGCTGGCGGATCACTTTTTTGCATTGTTTTTTGGCTGTATGATAATCTGTACGGCAATCGAATGGTTTACAGGTAAAATGCTGGAGCGTCTAAATCAGCATAAATGGTGGGATTATTCGCAGAAAAAATGGAACTTCGATGGTTACATCTGCTTACAGTATTCTCTGATATGGGGAATTTTAGGCGCACTGGCAGTCCGATATTTTAACCGCTTTCTGGCGATACCGTTTCGTATCATTCCTTGGTTTCTGCAGGTGACGCTGTTGCTGACGGCATTTATACTGATGGCGTTAGACCTTGTGGCTTCGCTGGCAGCAGTGCGTCGAATGAAGCGGGAGATAGCGGTAGCCGGAAGATGGCATAATCAGTTGAATGTTTGGACAAAGAGATTTGGTCTGTGGATTGTTGAGGCGGTCGGACGGCGAATCGAAAAAGCCTACCCGATGTTAAAGGAGGCATCCATACAGATTCAAAAGCAGGGAAAATTTGCGGAAGGCTGTGGCTTTTACAAATTATTTTGGCTGTTTTTTGTGGGTTCTGTGCTGGGAGATCTCATAGAGACTATCTTTTGCAGACTGACAGCCGGCGTGTGGATGAGCAGAAGCAGTCTGGTCTGGGGACCGTTCAGCTTAGTCTGGGGAATTGCAATCGCAGTTGCCACCGCTTTGCTGTATAAAGACAGGGATAAGCCGGACAGACATCTCTTTTTTGTGGGCGTTTTTCTCGGAGGTGCATATGAATATGTATGCAGCGTGTTTACAGAGCTTGTGTTCGGAAAGGTTTTCTGGGATTACAGCGACATCCCCTTTAACCTGGGAGGTAGAATCAATCTGCTTTATTGTTTTTTCTGGGGGATTGTGGCTGTCATCTGGATTAAGCTCTTGTATCCCTTATTGTCCGGCTGGATTGAGAAAATTCCGGTTATATGGGGGTATATTCTGACATGGATTTTGGTGGTATTTATGTTTGTTAATATTGCGGTATCCATGATAGCGCTGATACGCTATGATATGCGGGGGAAAGGCATACCAGCGGAAGCTTCATGGGAGCGGACGATGGACGAGAGGTTTGATGACGGGCGGATGGAGCGGATTTATCCGAATGCGATAGAAAAATAAGGAGGAAATCAGATGAAATTTGCAATTTTAGCGCCTGGACATATCGCACAGAGTATGGCAAAGGCAGTGGAGGGAATTGAGAAAATCGAGCGCTATGCAGTGGCTTCGAGGGATTTAAAGCGGGCGGAGGAATTCTGTGCGCAGTGGGGATTTGAAAAAGCATATGGTTCTTATGAGGAAATGTTAAAAGACCCCGAAGTGGAGCTTGTCTATGTTGCGTCACCTCATTCCCATCATTATCAACATGCCAAAATGTGTTTAGAGCATGGCAAGCACGTTCTGGTAGAAAAAGCATTTACCATAAATGCGAAGCAGGCAGAGGATTTGATACAAATGTCGCGGGAGAGAGGACTGCTTTTAGCCGAGGCAATCTGGACCAGATATATGCCCAGCCGGAATATGATAGATGAACTTTTGAAGGAAGGCGTGATTGGCGAGGTGACTTCGCTGACCGCAAATCTGGGCTATGCCCTTCGTCGCGTTGAGCGTCTGCAGAATCCTGAATTGGCTGGCGGGGCGCTTCTCGATCTGGGAGTCTATCCGATTAATTTTGCCTTGATGGTATTTCACGGGGAGATTCAGAATGTGGCTTCTACGGCAGTGCTTTCACCCAAGGGCGTTGATTGGGCAAACAGCATGACGCTGACCTTTGAGGATGGGAAAATGGCGATTCTCCACAGCAATATGCTGGCGTTAACGGACCGTCAGGGCGTCATCAACGGCGAAAACGGTTTTATTGAGGTGCAGAATATCAATAACTGCGATGAAATCCGCGTCTATGATGCGCAGCGGAATCTGACAGCCAGATATCAGGTTCCGGAGCAGATTAACGGATATGAGTATGAGGTGATTTCTTGTATCAAGGCAATCGAAGCGGGAATGGTGGAGTGTGAAGAGATGCCGCACAGTGAAATCCTGCGTGTCATGAAGCTGATGGATCAAATGCGGGCGAGCTGGGGAATGCAGTATCCGGGAGAAGGATAAGAAGTGTGGCTGGGAGGGCGTTATTGCTCTCCCAGTTTTACTTCATACCCAAGCCAGTGTAATAAATCCATATCCGTTTCGACAGTAATTCCGGCGGTGGTCAGCATATCGCCGGAGATTGCGGCATTCGCACCGCTTTTAAAGCATTTTTCACCCTTATCTCCAACAAGTCCTCTGCCTCCGGCAAGACGAATCATGCCCTCCGGAATCAAAAAACGGAAAATGGCGACAATCCGGCACAATTCATCGTTGGAAAGTACCCGGTTATTTTCGTACGGTGTGCCGGGAATCGGATTCAGGAGATTGACCGGGATTGAGGTCACGCCTAAATCCCTTGCAGTAAGCGCCATATCAATCCGATCCTCCATCGTTTCGCCAAGTCCCATGATTCCGCCGGAGCAGATGGATAGACCGGCGCGTTTCGCAGCCTTTAAGGTCTCAATTTTTTCATCATAGGTGTGGGTAGTACAGACCGTTGGGAAATACCGTCTTGAGGTTTCCAAGTTGCAGTGTACTCTGGAAGCGCCTGCTTCTTTGAGCCTGCGGAATTGGTCTTCGTTCAAAAGACCAAAGGAAACACAGACGCTGATGTTGGTTTCTGTCCGGATGGCGCGGATACTTTCACAGGCTTTATCCACTTCTTCATCAGAAAGCGCTCTTCCGGAGGTGACAATGGAGTAACGAAGAACGCCCCGTTTGTCGTTGTATTTTGCCTGTTCCAACAATTCTTCGGTGGAAAGCAGGGGATAGGAATCTTCGCAGGCAGTATGGTAATGAGCGCTCTGGGCGCAGTATTTGCAGTCCTCGGAGCATTTCCCGCATTTTCCGTTGATAATCGTGCACATGTCAAACGTATTATCGTTAAAATGTTCCCGTATTTCATTTGCTGCCGCAGTCAGCTCGTCAAGCGGAGCTTCCAATAGACGGAGAGCTTCTTCTTTTGTTACAGCCTCTCCGGAAAATATTTTTCCTTTTAGTTCGTTTACAAGATTCATATGTAATACCTTCTTCTTCATTATGCAAATCAATGTGTAAAATGGCATACATTGCCAGTGAATATTGATTTATTATACTGCAAATGTAAACTAAATACAAGCTATAAGTTTACAATCCGTGTCAAAGAATGGTATGCTTCTGTAAATACTGGCATGGTTGTGAATTGTGATTTTCGGTTCACACGGCATCGCATACTATGCTGAGCATAAATGAAAAGGAAATTAGAGGTCAGTATATTTACAAGCAGAGGCTTAAGATGATAAAATGTAGAACAAAGAAAAGAGGTGTCTGTCATGTTTGGAAAGAAAAAAGCATTGTCCATAGAATACGATAAAGAAAATGAAATTCCGGTGCTGAAATGCAGCATCTGTAACGGTGAACAGGTGGCGGGTTTTCAGAACCTTCATACCGGAGGATTTCGGGAAATCGCATTCATCCGCAGTCCGCATGATTTAGAAGAATTCAAGGAACGCTGCGGCGTGACGGAGCTGAAAAAGGTGTACTGATTTAAAGGAGAAAAAGTGATGCAGTTTATTGAATATGCGAAATGCAGTACCTGCAAGAAGGCGAAAAACTGGCTGGATGCAAAGGGGATTTCCTATGAGGACCGTCCCATCAAAGAAGAGAACCCTACGGTGGAAGAACTGAAGGAGTGGCATAAGAAGAGCGGTCTTCCTCTGAAACGATTTTTCAATACTAGCGGGAATCTTTACAAAGAGATGGGCTTAAAGGACAAGCTTTCCGATATGAGCGAGGAGGAGCAGTATCAGCTTCTGGCGACGGATGGGATGCTGGTGAAGCGCCCGATTATTGTTTCGGACGAGGTTGTGCTGACCGGATTCAAGGAAGCGGAATGGGAAGAAAAATTAGGTGGTTGACGTTAGTAGGTGAAAGAGATATAATAAAATTAAATTTGGTACCATACTAAATTTACATCATAAGTTCAAATAAAAATTTATTCAAACCGCCATCTGGGATGGCCCACAGTGTGTGGATGAAAAGCCTGCTTTGCAGGCTTTTTTATATCAAATAGGAAAATCCGGCGAAGCCGGATTCCTTTTTGTTTGTTGTGTGTTTATGTTTAAAGAGTAATATCTTCGACATTTACACCCAAAGATGATAACTTTGCAACTGCTAATTTGATAGAATAGTCAAGTTCTTTGTTTTCTTGATTGCCGTTTGATTGTTTAATGCGTTGTAATTCTGCATATCTGTCAATTGTGATGGTAATTAATTCTTTGTCTGACATTTCTTGTACCATCCTTTCACCGCCCTTTTTGATTGATTGTGTTTATTGATAGTGTGTACTTCTATAATCATATTATGCGAAGCAAAATCGGCTTCACATAATAGATTGATGGCGCAAAGTCTGCGCCTTTTATGAGAATCCAAAAACGAGATTCTTATAAGATATATTATAACGGATTTATAAGGAGGTGTAAAGCACGTTCAATTATCAAATGCTGTGAAGGGTAACTATGAAGCCAAAGGCTGAATAGTTACTGCGAAGGTGTTTTGATTGGTAACAGTCCAGACTTGTCTGAACTGTTATTTTGATTGATGTGAGTATGTAACAGCATGATTATTCTGAATTGCTGCAAGAGAAATATTCTTCGTGCGTTTTGCCTTAAGATATGTTAGAATTTGTAATAGCAGAAAATAAAACTGGAGGAGTTTACCAATGAGGAAGGATTACTATGTTGGCTTGGACTTAGGTACAGGCTCACTGGGCTGGGCAGTTACAAATGAGAGTTATGAAGTATTGCGTTCGCATGGCAAGGCGCTTTGGGGAGTTCGTTTATTTGAGAGTGCCAAGACCGCAGAAGAGCGGCGCATGTTTCGGACGGCGAGAAGGCGTCTGGCGAGAAGAAATTGGAGAATCGAATTATTACAGGAGATTTTTGCACAGGAGATTTCTAAAGTAGATGAAGGATTCTTTCTGCGGATGAAAGAGAGCAGATACCTGCCGGAGGATAAGCGAGATTCCTCGGGGAAATGCCCGCAGCTTCCTTATGCGCTTTTTGTGGATTCTGATTATACGGATAAAGATTATCATAAACAGTTCCCTAGTATTTATCATTTGAGAAAATGGCTTATGGATACAGACGTAATACCGGATATTCGTCTGGTCTATTTGGCGTTTCATCATATGATGAAGCACAGGGGACATTTTTTGTTTGCGGGGAGTATAGACAAGATCAAAGAATTTGAACATGTTTTTGCCCAGCTTTTGCAGACTATAAAGGATGAGGGACTGGATTTTTTGTTGGAAATTTCAGATGAGGATTTTGGTGAAATCGAAGAGATTTTCAGGGATGGACGCAGGACAAGATCTGTAAAGAAAAAAGATTTAGAGAAGCTGCTTGGAGCGCAGACGGCGTGTGAAAAAGCCATTTTAGGTCTGCTTGCGGGCAGCACGGTCAAGTTAAGCGACATATTTGGGGATGCAGATTTGGATCAGAGCGAACGCCCGAAAATTTCTTTTTCAGATAATTCCTATGAGGAGTATGCCGGTTCCGTAGCGTCGGCGCTGAATGAGCGGTTTGTGGTGATTGAACAGGCGAAAGCAGTATATGACTGGGCGGTTTTAGTGGATATTTTAGGAGATTACGCTTCCATATCCGAGGCAAAGACTGCATCATACGAAAAGCATAAACAGGATTTGGCTTATCTGAAAAAATTAGTGCGTAATCATTTGGGTGCAGATGTTTATAAAGAACTTTTTGTAAAAACAGATGAAAAAACTCCCAACTACTGTGCATACATTGGAATGACGAAGGTGAACGGGAGAAAGCAGGAAATTGACGGAAAACAGTGCGGCAAAGAAGAATTCTATGGTTATCTGAAAAAGAAGGTTCTTGGAGCGTCGGGCGATACAAGGGATGCAGAATATTTGAGGGAGGAACTTGAAAAAGAAACATTTTTGCCAAAACAGGTGACAAAAGAGAACGGGGTTCTGCCGCATCAGGTTCATCTCTATGAGCTGAATAGAATTTTGGAGAACCTGCAGGATAGAATACCTCTGCTAAAAGAAAATGCAGAGAAAATCCGTCAGATCTTTACATTCCGCATTCCTTATTATGTGGGACCGCTAAACGGAATCTGTGTGAAAGGGAACCGGACAAATTGGGCAGAACGAAGGAGCAATGAGAAAATTTATCCGTGGAATTTTAAAGACGTCATTGATGAGGAGGCGTGCGCCGAAAAGTTTATCCGGCGTATGACAAATAAATGCACCTATCTGGTGAAGGAGGATGTACTTCCGAAGTATTCTCTGCTATACAGCAAATTCATGGTGTTAAATGAATTGAATAATCTGCGGTTAGACGGGGAACCCATTTCGGTAGAATTGAAACAACAGCTATACCGCGATTTATTTCAGCGTTATCGGAAAGTGACGCAAAAGAAATTGAGGGATTATCTCGTCCGGGAAGGAATGAAAGATAAGGCGGTTGATATTACCGGTATCGACGGGGATTTTAAAGGCACTTTGACCGCATATCATGATTTTAAGGAAAAGCTGACAGATTGCAGCCTGAGTTCGGAAGAAAAGGAAAACCTGATTTTAAATATTACGTTATTTGGCGAAGACAAGAAATTATTGGACCGCAGATTACAGTCCTTGTACCCGCAATTGTCCCAAAAGCAGAGAAAAAGTCTCTGTTCCCTGTCCTATAAAGGTTGGGGGCGTCTGTCGCAGGCTTTTTTGGAAAAGATTACCGCCCCGGCGCCGGAGACCGGAGAAGTCTGGAGCATTATCCGGGCGCTTTGGGAAACGAACGATAACCTCATGCAGATTTTGAGTGAAAAATATGAATTTGCGGCGGCAGTCGAGATGGAAAATCAAAAAGATGAGCCGAAGGATATTTCTTATCAAATGGTGGAAGAGTTGTATGTGTCTCCGGCGGTAAAACGCCAGATCTGGCAGACACTTCAGGTCGTGAAGGAATTGTGTGAGGTAATGGGAGAGCCGCCCAAAAGAGTATTTATTGAGATGGCGCGCGAGAATGCCCAGAGTAAGCGCACGGAATCACGTAAGAAGAGGCTGATAGAGCTCTATAAAAAATGCAAGGATGAGGAGCGGGAATGGGTTGAAGTGTTAAATCATACCGAGGAGCAGGCTCTGCGCGGAGATAAGCTGTATCTTTATTACACACAAAAAGGGCGCTGTATGTATTCCGGCGAGGCGATTCAATTGGAGGATTTATGGGATAACCGTAAATATGACATTGACCATATTTACCCGCAGTCAAAGGTCATGGATGACAGTTTGGATAACCGGGTGCTTGTAAAAAAGACCTATAATGCGGACAAGACAGATATATACCCAATCCGCAGCGAAATCAGAGAAAAAATGAAGCCTTTCTGGAAATCGCTTCTGGGCGGGGGATTTATTTCAAAGGAGAAATATAATCGGCTGACGCGGGGAACGGAATTTGAGCCGTCGGAACTTGCCGGATTTATCGAACGGCAGCTTGTGGAGACGCGGCAAGGGACAAAGGCAGTGGCCTCTGTCTTAAAACAGGTGTTGCGGGATACGGAGATTGTGTATGTAAAGGCAAAGATTGCGTCGCAGTTTAGGCAGGATTTTGACTTGATTAAGGTTCGGGAGATGAATGATCTGCACCATGCGAAGGACGCCTATTTGAATATTGTGGTGGGAAATGTGTATTATACAAAATTTACGAAGAATGCGTCATGGTTCATAAAGGAGAATCCGGGAAGGAGCTATAACCTGAAAAAGATGTTTACCTCCGATAAAGACGTGGTACGGAATGGAGCAGTGGCTTGGAAGGCGGGAGAAGCAGGAACAATCCGCACGGTAAAAGGTATGATGGATAAAAATAATATCTTAGTGACCAGACGGTCTTATCGGGTATCGGGCGGTCTGTTTGACCAGCAGTTAATGAAAAAGGGGAAAGGTCAGGTTCCGGTGAAGGGAAGTGATGAGAGATTAAGAAATATTGAAAAGTATGGCGGCTATAACAAAGCGGCAGGCACGTATTTTATGCTGGTTGAATCTGAGGATAAAAAAGGAAATAAAATCAGGACAATCGAATTTGTTCCGCTGTACATGAAAAAAAAGATTGAACAGGAAGAGGCAGAAGCGATACGGTATCTGGAAAAGCAGCAGGGACTGAAAAATCCGAAAATTCTGTTGAGGGAGATAAAAATTGATTCGCTTTTTAAGGTAGATGGGTTTTATATGTGGCTGTCTGGAAGGACAGGAAAAAAATTGCTTTTTAAAGGTGCAAATCAGCTGATTTTATCTAAGAAGGATACCGTAACTTTGAAAAAATTGTTGAAATTTGTACAGCGAAAGAAAGATAACAAGAATTTAAGAATCGTAGAACAGGACAAGCTGTTGCCAGATGATTTGCAAAATTTGTATGATACGTTTTTGAACAAAATACAACATACCATATATCATGTAAGACTGAGTGCACAGGAAAAAACTCTGTCGGAAAAAAGGAACGGTTTTTTGGAATTGACAATAGAAAATCAATGTGTCTTACTATCAGAAATTTTACACATGTTCCAGTGCCAGAGCGGGGCGGCAGATTTGAAATTAATTGGTGGACCTGCTAATGCAGGTAAGATACAGATAAATAGTAATATTACAAAATATAACCAGATATCCATAATCAATCAATCTCCAACAGGCATCTATGAGCAGGAGATTGACTTGAAGAAGCTATGAGCTGGCGGACAATTGTTATCTCCAGACGCGCGAAGCTGGATTATCAGTTAGGATATATGGTTGTTCGTAATGAGGAGATAACAAAAATTCATCTGAGTGAAATTTCAACGGTACTGGTGGAATCCACAGCGGTTTCCCTGACGGCGAGCCTGCTTTCGGAATTGACGAAGAAGAAAATCAAAGTGATTTTCTGTGATGAAAAGCGCAATCCTTCTTCGGAGCTGGTGGGGTATTACGGAAGCCATGATACGAGCAATAAGATTCGTAAGCAGATACAGTGGAGCTCCGGCATGAAGGAGGCTGTCTGGACAGAAATTGTAACGGACAAAATACGGAAGCAAAAAGAGTTGTTGGAAAATCTGGGGAAGGAGGAATCGGAACTATTAGATTCATACCTTGGGGAAATCCAATGGAATGATGAGACGAATCGTGAGGGACATGCTGCGAAGGTATATTTTAACGCATTATTTGGCGTGAGTTTTACCAGAACGGCAGACTCTTTGGTAAATGCAGCCTTAAATTACGGGTATTCTATTATATTATCTGCATTTACAAGAGAGGTTACGGCGAATGGGTACATTACTCAGCTCGGCTTATTTCACGATAACATGTTCAACCAATTCAATCTGGCGTCGGATTTGATGGAGCCTTTCCGTATCCTGATTGACTGGAAAGTGGTTCATATGAAGCTGCAGCAGTTTGAGCATGAGGAAAAAATGCAGCTTGTAAATATGTTAAATCATGAAGTGAGGATAGACGGGAAGGTACAATATGTGAATAACGCAATTAAGATATACTGTAAGAGTATTTTTGACGCATTGAATGAAAATGATAGTTCGTTGATTCGATTTTATAAAGTTGAGTTATAGATTTATGAGAGTGATCGTATTTTTTGATTTGCCGGTGCTTACTTATCAGCAGAGAAAGGAATATACAAAATTCCGCAAATTTCTTCTGAGAAGCGGATTCATGATGATGCAGGAATCTGTATATTGTAAGCTGGCATTGAACGGAACAGTAGTACGGGGAATTGTTGATAACGTGCATAAGAATAGTCCGAAAGAGGGCTTGGTACAGTTGTTGACGGTTACGGAAAAACAATATGCCAAAATGGATTTCATTATTGGCGAAGTGAGGAGCGAAGTGCTCGACAGTGACGAGAGGCTGGTGATTCTATGAAACTGGTTCATCCTGATTTTGGGTTTCAGATGCAATTTGGGCAAGGAAATGCTTGTGAACTGGTGATAGAATCGCCGGGGCTTTTTGCAAAGTATGTTCAGGAATTGTTACGGCAGACAGAGGGAGAAGAGGGAGATTTTGTTTTATCAGAAGGTGATAAGGAATACCCGTTGTCAAAGTGTGCGGAGCTCATAGTAAACCCTTTGGCAGTTGACATCAATGATAAGAAAATACTGAATAAGCTTTATCATGAGCTGGCAGAGCAATCTGTGGAAGATGAAATGTATTTATTGACTCAGAAAGTGACGGCAGATTTGCAGAGCTATTTTTATCAATTAGAACAAAGATGTCCATACATGCTGGAGTCGGATATGAAAATTGATATGATAGCAGTATTTAAAGCTCTGGGAGTGAAATTGGAAAACTATTCGGATGATTTTTTTGAGAACATAGTACAGTACACAAAGATTCTTGCGGAATTAATGGGAAAACGTATTTGTATTTTTGTAAACATCAGAAGTTATCTGGATGGGGTTCAAATGGGACAGTTGGTTGAGATGGCAGTATACAATGAACTGGCCCTGCTTTTTATTGAAAAAACGCAAGATGGCTTTTCAAATGGGATTGCAAGGTATATAATAGATAAAGATAATTGTGAAATTTATGAATAATCAGGTTTGGGTATCAGTTTTTATGCAGATGATGGCATTTCATTTTTGAATTTGAGGTTTGAGAATGATGTAAAAATGTATGGTACTCAAACAAATCATCCGCAGGCAGTACCAGAATAACAGTTTGAGAATGATGTAAAAATGTATGGTACTCAAACCTACGAGTTTTGCGCTAATGCAGAATAATGGTTTGAGAATGATGTAAAAATGTATGGTACTCAAACGGACAGTTTGTGGCAGAAAGAAGCACAGGAGTTTGAGAATGATGTAAAAATGTATGGTACTCAAACAACATGTTGTCGTCTCCACCTTCGCCTGTGGTTTGAGAATGATGTAAAAATGTATGGTACTCAAACGGAGGGCGGCGGGGCAGAATAAGGACAGCAGTTTGAGAATGATGTAAAAATGTATGGTACTCAAACCTACGAGTTTTGCGTTGATGCAGAACAATGGTTTGAGAATGATGTAAAAATGTATGGTACTCAAACGGCTGACCTTCTAACCCCGGTAGAGACGTGGTTTGAGAATGATGTAAAAATGTATGGTACTCAAACGGGCACGGAAAAAGACAATGGAGACACAAAGTTTGAGAATGATGTAAAAATGTATGGTACTCAAACTTATAATTTAGGCATTATACATATTGGGAAGTTTGAGAATGATGTAAAAATGTATGGTACTCAAACCTTGAACAGAGTGGCATAGTCTTTGTTATAGTTTGAGAATGATGTAAAAATGTATGGTACTCAAACCCGTAGTGTCTGGTATCGTGTATGATTTCAGTTTGAGAATGATGTAAAAATGTATGGTACTCAAACTAACTTATCCCAAAAGTCAAGAAAACACTCGTTTGAGAATGATGTAAAAATGTATGGTACTCAAACGCGCAAGTGATGTTGTATCATTTTAGTTGACACCTTTTACTCAAGGATTTGATGTATAATCAAAGAGAAATAAGGAGGCAACTACCATGGCAAAAAAACAACGGAAATACGATATGGAGTATAAAATTCAGGCCGTAAAGCTGGCAAAGGAAATTGGCGGGGCAAAAGCGGCTGCTGAATTAGGCATCCCTGAAAACACCATGTATGCATGGACGAAAGCCGCAAGGGAGGGACGGCTGGACATTGGTTCCGGCTCACACACGCCACAAACGGCTATGAATCTGGCGGAGGAACTGGCTCTCCTGCGCAGGCAGGTTAAGGAGCAGGAAAAAGAA
>CAJTSH010000030.1 GCA_910578885.1 uncultured Lachnospiraceae bacterium | reverse complement strand
ATTTGACACCACAGCAAAAGGAGGATGAAGAACTTAAAAAAACAGCATAATCTTTCGACTTTTTTTGTCCAAAGTATTGACATAGGTCCAATATCATACATGGCGGAGGCAACCGTCGCCTTAATACGGGTATCCAACGCTGCCACATTCAAAGCCAGACCTCCCCAGCCACAGATGCCGATAATGCCAATGCGCTGCGGGTCAACATTTTCCTGTACGGAGAGAAAATCCACCGCCGCCTGAAAATCCTCTGTATTGATATCCGGTGAAGCCATATAACGGGGTGCGCCGCCGCTCTCTCCGGTAAAGGAAGGATCAAAAGCAATGGTGAGGAAACCACGTTCTGCCATTGTCTGCGCATACAGTCCGGCTGCCTGCTCCTTCACCGCGCCAAACGGCCCGCATACCGCAATCGCAGCCAGCTTCTTTTCAGCCCCTTTCGGCTCATAAAGGTCTGCCGCCATTGTAATCCCATAACGGTTAGAAAATGTCACCTTGCGGTGGTTCACCTTTTCACTTTTCGGGAACGTCTTATCCCATTCCTTTGTTAATTCCAGTTTTACAGTATTTTCCATTTTATTTATGCCTCCCTTCCTGCTATGTTTGTATTATATCCTCTTGATTTTCATTTTGCTAATGGCTATAATTTATATCATGATATGAATTTTAGGAATGTCACAGGAGGACACTATGGAACTGCGAACCATGAGATACTTCCTTGCAGTGGCAAGAGAGGAAAATATGACCCGCGCGGCAGAGCTGCTTCACGTTACTCAGCCTACACTCTCAAAACAGTTAAAAGCCCTTGAAGATGAACTTGGAAAAAAACTGTTCATGCGCCACAGTTTCAGCTTACAGCTTACCGAGGAAGGTATTTTGCTGCGGAAACGGGCGGAGGATCTGATAAAAATGGCAGATAAGATCACAACGGAATTTCTGACATTGGATGATGTTCTGGGCGGTGATGTTTACTTTGGTCTGGCGGAATCTTACCAGATCAGATACCTCGCCGCCGCAATCAGAAGATTCAAGGAGACTTACCCTGACCTGCACTATCATATCACCAGCGGCGACACAGAACAGGTTACGGAAAAACTGGATAAAGGCATAATTGATTTTGCTGTGTTGGCTCAGGAACCCAATACTGCAAAATATCACTATTTAACATTTCCTAATGCTGACTTATGGGGGGTTGTCATGCCAAACGACTGTCTGTTGGCAGAAAAAAAACCATCTGTGTAGATGATTTAATTGGAATCCCTCTATTTTGTTCTGAACAGGGATGGAACAACGATATTTCTAAATGGTGCGGTAACAACATGGATCGATTACACCTTGAGGGCTCATTCCGTCTGTCTTATAATGGTTCGCTTTTTGTCAAGGAAGGGCTCGGCTATCTTTTAACTTTTGAACATTTGATTGAAACAAGTCCCGATAGCGGGCTTGTTTTCCGCCCCCTTAATCCTAAACTCGAAACAAATATATATTTAATATGGAAAAAATATCAAATCTTTACGCCCATTGCTGAACGGCTGCTTGAAATGCTGAAATCCGAGTTTTCAGATTTCTTCTAACCATTTATATCAAAAACAGCTTTTTTTAGAAATGATTATGAATAGTTCTACAAATTTATATGAACAACAAGGAGAAACTCTCATTATGTATACAATGAAGCAAGTATGTGACGAAACGAATATGACCTATCAGACTCTGAAATATTACTGTAACGAGGGGCTGATTCCAAATGTCAAACGTGATGGAAATAACCACCGTGTTTTTGATGAGCATGACGTAAAATGGATCAAAGATCTTATCTGCTTGAAAAAATGCGGTATGAGCATTCAGGAAATGAAAATCTACCTTGACTTGCGCTTACAAGGCGAATCTACAATCCCACAGCGAAAAGAAATGCTTGCAAAAAAACGAGACTCTTTGTTAGCTTCGATTATGGAGTTGAAGAATTGCGTTGACTTTGTAGACTGGAAGCAGAATTTCTACGACGAGGTGCTTTCCGGTAAACGCCCCTATGTCAGTAACCTGATTCGGATAGAAGATGACTAGCTTGCCTTTTATTTTCCCAATCCTATGATAAAACAAAGTGAGCAAGCCCGGACATCGTGATAAAAGCCAATTCCTTTAAAGGAATTTCTTTCAATCATCAGTTTGTTCCTTTGCCCAAATCAATGTGGCTCCTTAAAAAGTCAAAGTATTTCGCCCCGTCGTCTTCTCCGTCATCATCACGCTCAAAAATATCTTCTCCTTCCATCATATATGCCCTGAGCAAATATTCGAGGGCATTTTTCTCATCACCTATTTCCAGACAGCACTCTCCCAACCGCAGCATGACAAACGGATTTCCATATCCTGCACCGCTCAAATTCCCCCGTGCCTTATCAAAGCATTCATACGCCAAAGAATACATTCCTTTCTGAAAATATACATCTCCAACAGCTGCCAAAAACCATACGGTCTCACTATAAAACTGCTGGGGCTCCGGTATTAGATTGAGCCCTTCCTGCCAAGCCTGTAAGGCGTCCTCATATCGTTTCTCTTTCTCAAATTGATTGCCTTTCTGAGCCAGCTGATCCAGCTTTGCGCTTATTTCAGGCGTTAATTCATCAATCGGTGCATCTTCTTCCTTCTTTGAAAATAGTCCCATATTTTACGTCTTCTCCTATAAAATCCCTAATTCATCTTCTTTCAGAACCGTGTTCCATGATATTTTGTATATCCAGGTTCTTTTTAATTTCTTATAATATCTTAGCCTGTCGGTCTTTTTCTTACCCCGCCAGAATTGATATCCCAAATTATAACTGCCGACCATATCATCCCACGACGAGAAATTTTCCTGAAGAAGCCTGCAAGCCTTTAAAGCTATTTTAACGGCTTCCTCATATTCCATGACGCCGCCCATATACGCCCCTCCGACAATGGAAAGCACTCTCACAAGGTCCCATGCAAGCATACCCTGTTTCGGATATTTCTGTTTCATCTCCTCCAGAAGCTGACGTTCAAAATCAGTATACTTCAAAGCAGCTTCTGACGGCTGCGCATCGGCGCTGCAATATTCTTTGAATTTAATGTTATATCCGCGGTTCAGACAGTCGTCCGCCATATTCTTTGCATTTTCATATGAAAACTCACCCCAGCCCCACTCAAATAATTTTTTTACTTTTTCTACTTCTGTATCTGATGTATGCGTATCCCAGATATCTATCACACACTTATAATGATTGCCAATCGTAGGGGAACTGGCGGCAAGGATAAACTTCTGTGTACATGTAAGGTTTTGTATTGATTGGGCTACATCCTTCCCCGTCATAATCTCCATCCGCCTTGACCAGCCGAGTATGATACACACGGATCCGACCATAAAAACTACAAAAATTAAAACGATGCCAATCAGCCATAAAATATCGGTCGGAGACTTGAAAGCTGCTCCCATATGACCTTCCGGCTGCTCTATGCAAAAAATACTAAGAAATGCATTTATAAAAGAGTCCATAATATTTACCATCCTTTCTACTTATCTAAAATCTCTAATCCATCCTTCATAAAATATACGCCTATTCGTAATATTCTGCAAATTCAATATCCCCGGATTTCATAAGCATCATACTTGTAATCAAAATGATAGCCCAGCTTCTCCGCTAATCCTACCGACCATAAATTCTGTGCATCCCAGCTTGGATAAATTCCTCTGTCAAGACACTCCAAAATCAATTTTGCACCGCACGCAGATGCCAATCCCCGCCTGCGATACTCCTCTTTTGTATCAATCTCAATTTCAATTCCGCCGCGATACGAGCTGTAAGAAGACGCTCCGGCAACTGGTTTTCCATCCACCGTCACTACAACGCCAAGTCCTAACGCTTGGTAAGCAATATAATCTGCATACTGGGATACCAAATCGCTGGACCATTTTTCCTTTTTACAATCTTCAAACATCGTCTCATTCATCAAAGTGATTATGTATCCAGAAGGAAGCTGCTCCACAATTTTTTGCAGCTTATCTTTATCAAAGATATCAGGCTCCTTTTTCATGGCATATCTTGTAACCTTTTTCGCTTTCGTTTCATAATGCTGTTCTATTTCCTTTGCCCACTGCTGACTCTTCGGAACTGCAATGATAAAATCCTGATTGAACCACTCCGGCTTATATGCGGCCAGCTCTCTGTTCGGCCGTCCTGCAAAAAAACAAAAGTCTCCTAATATTGCCATAGCAGAGTCAGGCCTTTCTTTATCATTCGCATATATGTGTCCCATCACTCCCTGCAAACATGACCATATGATTGTTTCATCCCAATCTGCGAAGATAGCTGAAACGTTCTCTCTATTCTCAATTTCGTATATCATGTAATCACCTTCCTGCAATTTTTATAATGACCCAGATGAATACCAATGTGACCAATTCCCAGAATAATTGTTGAAGCGATAAGGAACACATTTCTTCCATACACGCCGAGTAAAAAGAATGCACACACCGGTAATGCGGCTCCTGCAACCGGGATTTTACAAATACTCCTGTAGAAATCGGACATGTTCTTCTCACTTCTGAAATATCGTATCCAATAGACTTCATACAGGAGCATCAGCATAAATGAGAGCAATAGCCATATACACCACATAGAGCTAAATCTTATATTGAAGTCAGCGAATATCAGTACGCAGCAACAAACTAAGGCCTCTCCGATTCTCTCCATAATCTGTAAGGACTGATTTTCATTCTGAGCATATTGCTCATAATCTTTGGGTTGATTTTTCGTCCAGATAATATTGGGTATAAAGAGCATCAGAAGATAGATTAGTCCTACATAGGAAAAACCAAAATGGAACATGTTTGCATCTCCTTTTTAATCATTAGAATCTGTTACGGGATGGCCGGCTTTTCTGCGAGCAGATGCGGGGGGTGTTCTGGCTTTTCATCTCCGCAGTGCCCGTTCGGGAAGCAGGGCTTCCCTCACTGTCGGGCTTTCGCCCTATCCCATAAGAATCAAGAACCTGCTTTTCTGCGAGCAGAAGCGAGGGGTGTTCTGGCTTTTCATCTCCGCAGTGCCCGTTCGGGAAGCAGGGCTTCCCTCACTGTCGGGCTTTCGCCCTATCCCATAAGAATCAAGAACCTGCTTTTCTGCGAGCAGAAGCAGGTTCCTGATTCTTATGGGGCACTGCTCAATGCTATATCACATAATCGCACCCGATTTCATTTTGCCAGTCTATGAGGTGTTGGAGGGTGTATTTGTCTACGACATTGTTGATTGCGTCATCCAGTTCTTTCCAGATGCGGAGAGAAGCGCATTCGGCTTGACGCTCACATTGATTTGTTTCACCTTCCAGACAGGATACCGGTGCAAGGCTTCCTTCTACCTGACGCAGTATCATGCCTACTGTATAATCTTTCGGCTCTTTCGCCAGACGGTAGCCGCCCTGCGGTCCCCGGATGCTTTTCACATAACCTGCACGAACCAGGATAGAAATGATCTGTTCCAGATATTTCATGGAAATGTTCTGACGCTCCGCCGTATCCTTCAGACGGACAGGCTCGGTTTCGTCATACATTGCGATATCAAGTAATAAACGTACAGCATAACGCCCTTTTGTGGATATTTTCATCTTACTAAGCCCCCAATCCCATTTTCTTATTTATATCACAACTTACGAAATTTCTCAAGTATTTTTCATACTAAACCACAAGGATTTTAGAGGCTTAGGAACTGTACGAATTTTAATAATCCTCTTCTTCTTCCTCCTCGGAAATATCCGTTTTCGGCTTTTCCAGTCCCTCAATCTGAATATGATGCTTCTGGGCATAATCCCAGAGCGCGGCATGAATCCCCTCCTCTGCAAGCAGGGAACAGTGTACTTTTACCGGCGGAAGTCCGTCCAATGCCTCCATGACTGCTTTGTTTGTTACCTGCATCGCCTCCTGCACAGTTTTTCCCTTTACCAGCTCTGTCGCCATGCTGCTGGTTGCCACTGCCGCACCGCAGCCGAAGGTTTTGAATTTACAGTCCTGTATCACGCCCGCCTCGTCAATATCCAGATAAATGCGCATAATATCGCCGCATTTTGCATTCCCAACGGTTCCCACTCCGCTGGCATTTTCTATTTCACCCACATTCCGCGGATGTTCAAAATGATCCATTACTTTTTCACTGTACATGCTTTTCCTCCTTTACAAAGTCCTCATATAACGGGGATAAATCCCTCAGATACGCAACAATTCCTTTCAATGTATCCACCGTCCGGTCAATTTCCTCCTTCGTGGTGTCTGCTCCTAAAGTCAGGCGCAGCGAGCCGTGTGCAATCTCATGCGGCAGCCCAATGGCGAGCAGAACATGGGACGGGTCTAAAGAGCCGGATGTACATGCGGAGCCGGAGGAGGCGCAGATTCCCTCCATATCTAACTTAATCAGGAGGGATTCTCCCTCTATGAACCGAAAACAGAAATTCACATTATTCGGCAGACGCTTTTTGCGGTCTCCGTTTAATCTGGCATAAGGAATTTCTTCCTCCACCCGTTTGATGAGATAATCCCTAAGGCTGCTCTCCCGCTCCATCCGCTCCTCCATAGAAGCCGCGGCGAGCTCTACCGCTTTCCCAAAGCCTGCGATTCCCGGTACGTTTTCCGTTCCGGCACGGCGTTTCCGCTCCTGCGCGCCCCCATGAATAAAGGAACGTATCTTGACGCCTTTGCGGATATAGAGCAGACCGATTCCCTTCGGACCGTTCATCTTATGCGCACTTGCGCTTAACATATCTATATTCATTTCATCCACATCAATCGGAATCTGCCCGAAAGCCTGTACTGCATCCGTGTGAAAGTAAACGCCGTGCGCATGGGCAATCCTGCCGATTTCCTCCACCGGCTCTATCGTCCCTATTTCATTGTTCGCAAACATAATCGTAATCAGAATCGTATCCGGGCGGATTGCCGCCTCCAGTTCCTCTAAAGAAATCAGACCGTTTTCGTCCACATCCAGATATGTGATATCATACCCCTGCTTTTCCAGATATTCACAGGTGTGCAGTACCGCATGATGCTCGATTTTCGATGTTATGATATGCTTTCCCTTATTTCCATAGGCTTCCGCCGTTGCTTTTATCGCCCAGTTGTCTGATTCGCTTCCTCCTGCGGTAAAATATATCTCCTCCGTTCTTGCGCCAATCGCAGAAGCAATCTTATCTCTCGCCTCCGTCACCGCCTCGCGGCTCTTTTCCCCGAAACGGTATACCGTAGACGCATTTCCGTAATATTCTGTAAAATACGGCAGCATTGCCTCTACAACCTCAGGCGCCATTCTCGTCGTCGCCGCATTGTCCAGATATATCATATTTTTCATGTATTATGCCACCTTCCTTCTTACGTGTACTGCCTTACTAGCATTTTGCAAAAGGAATACACTCGTTACTTATCGTGTTTTCATTTGGATAGTATCATCTATTTCCTAGTATGTCAATATGATTTTCGTTTTTGGTTGTTTTTAATAATTATCTGTAGATTTTATTCATTTTATCGTTTATAATGACAATATATTACGAAAGGACAAGGAGAGTTTTTATGACACTGAATACAGGTCTCATTTACACAAACGATAATTGTATCGGATGTAACCGCTGCATCTCCGGTTGTCCTGTGCTGGGCGCCAATATCTCCATAACCCAAAACGGCCGGAATCAAATTCATGTAGATGATGAAAAATGTCTTCACTGTGGGCTTTGTCTGGAGACATGTCATCATAATGCCAGAGAATACCGAGATGATACGGAGCGGTTTTTGCTGGATTTAAAGCAGGGCGTCCCGATTTCTCTGCTGATTGCTCCATCCTTTTTTATCATCTACGACGAGAGTGCGCCTAAGATACTGGGATACCTAAAGCAGCTTGGCGTCCGCCTGATGTATGACGTCAGCTATGGCGCAGATATTGCCACTTGGGCATATCTGACCTATATCGAAAAATATTCGCTTTCAGGTGCAATCGCACCTCCCTGCAGCGCTATTGTAAATTATATCCAAAAATACTCCAAACTATTATTGGATAAGCTGATTCCTGTGCATTCGCCCTTACTCTGTCTTGCCTCTTATATCCGAAACTATCTGCACAATACTGACAGCTTCGCCTTTATCAGCCCCTGTATCGCCAAAAAGGATGAGATTGATGATTCAGGGAATGAAGGACTGGTTCAATACAACGTGACCTTTTCCCACCTTATTGCGGCGATAAAGGAATTTGATATTTCCGGCTATACGTCCGAGGTTGAGCTTTCGGACTGTGGATTAGGAAGCATTTTTCCGGTTCCCGGGGGGCTTACCGATAATATCAAACCCTTCGTGCAGCCCGATACATTAATTCGGGAAGTACACGGGGAGAAAAATGTTTACGACTACTTTTCTCAATTAGAGGAACGGATTCTTTCCGGCAAGGAGCTTCCGTTTTTAATTGACTGCCTGAACTGCAGGCAGGGCTGCCTCTCCGGGACAGCTACCTTGCAGCACTGTAATTTTGATGATGACATTTTCTTCCGGCTGCAAAAGAAACGCAAACCGAATCCCGCCATTCCGGAAGCTGAGAATCCCTATCTGCCGGAGCTTCCGTTTGAAGAACGCCGCAGACGGCTTTTTGCACGCTTTTCCAAGCTAAAGCTTGGGGATTTTCTGCGTACTTATGACGGCAGCAAGTTCCAGAATGAATCTCATATCCATCAATATGAACCGGAATATGATGAGAAGATTGACGCCATTTTTCAGGCCATGTATAAAAACACTCTGGAATCACGGACTATTGACTGCCATTCCTGCGGTTACAGCAGCTGCTTAGAAATGGCTGCCGCCATATCCCGCGGCTATAATTCTATCGGAAACTGCGTCCATTATATGAAGGATGAAAATTACCGCGTTTCTTTGACTGACATAAGAACCGGGATTCCAAACTATAACGCATTTTTAGCTTTTACGGAGCAGAGGATTGAGGAAAACACTCTCTGCGATTACGTCACGCTCCTTTTTAATATCAACAATTTTAAATTTATCAATCAAAAGTACGGTTTCAAACGCGGAGACCTTGCTTTAAAAGAATATGCGGCTGCCGTTTCCGCCCTCGCAGACACAAATGAATTGATTGCGCTCATTGGCGGTAATGACTTTATCGGAATCATCAAATCAGAGCGGCTCCCCGCCCTGTTGGATTCTCTTTCCGCAATTCCGCTCTACACTCTGTCGGAAAACGGCTCCCCGCAGACGGTCTGCGTATCCGCCCGGATCGCCGTGTACATACCGGACGGCACCGATACTTCTCCGCAGATGCTTTCGGAAAAATTATCAACTACCTACCATGCCATCCAGCGTGCCCAGAATCAGACGATACTTTACTACGATCAGGCATTTCAGGAAAAAGAGCTTCGGGAAGAAATTCTGATGCACGCCATTGAACCGGCCATTTCGGATAGAGAATTCGAAGTATATTACCAGCCTAAGGTGAACATGAATACCAGACAGTTAGTGGGAGCGGAGGCATTAGTCCGCTGGAACAGGAACGGAACATATGTTTTACCAATGGAATTCATTCCTGTATGCGAGAAAACAGGACTGATTCAGAAGGTCGATTTTTATGTATTAGAGGAGGTGTGCTGCCATATCGCAGAATGGCTAAAGAGCGGCAGACGGGTCGTTCCGGTATCCGTCAATTTCTCGAAACACCATTTCTTTGACAATACGGTCGCAGAACGCATCAATGCTGTTGCAGAAAAATGGAACATACCAAAACATTATCTGGAAATCGAATTTACGGAAACTGCATACATGGCGGACAGCCAGAATCTGATTTCCAGCATTGACAAGCTGCATGAATTTGGTATCGCCTCCTCCATGGATGATTTCGGCACCGGCTATTCTTCTTTAAGCATGCTGCAAAATATGAGCTTCAATACCCTAAAGCTGGATAAATCCTTTCTCAACGACGGAAATCTCGGGGATGCGCGCTGCAGCGCGGTAATTGAAAATATTATCAAAATGGCGAAACAATTAAATATGTCTATTGTCTCGGAAGGAATCGAAACGGAAAAAGAATTAGAATATATGAAAAATATGCAATGTGACATGGCGCAAGGATATCTTTTTGACAAACCTTTGCCCAAATTAGAATTTGAAAAAAGAATGAAGCAGGAATTTTATCCGTAAAATTCCCGCTTCATTCTTTGACTTGTTACATCGCCCAGTCCGTAACGGTATCATCGGGACCATAGCCCTTCTTCTCCCACGTAGGTTTCCGGTTTCCATTGTCCACATCATAGCTTGAAGCCGGTCCCGAAGGGGGATAATGCGTATCCAGTCCACATCCGCTTCCGGTATTTGCAGGACATCCGATACAGCCAAATTGCTGCTTATAGCCTCTTGTTCCAGTTCCCCAATCGGAATAATCTCCCGCCTGCCAAACACCGTTCATATAGATACTGTCACATTTCGCTCCGCTGTCACCGCTGGCTGTATAAACCCCCTCAGCCATTGTATCATTAGCAATAACAAGCGGTTTCACATATCCTCTCATATACTCCTCCTTAGCATCACACACATTAGATAATTTTTCTTTAATCATAGTATATAGAAAAATAGTTGTCAATATGGCATTTTCCACAGTTTTTCCTTTATTTTACATTATTAGACATCCGACAACAGACTAGACAGATACCCACTCCGCTGTTATACTTTTCTATGTAAAAAACTTGAACAGATATGGAGATACTTATGACAAAAAATTCCGCTTCCAAGAAATTATCCGTTACCTACGAGACGGCTTTATATATTACCGGCTGGTGCCTGATCGGCGTCTTCCTGCTCTTAGGCGTCTATTTACGCTTTCGCCATCTTAACTTGGACAAATTCTTCCTCCCCTGTATACTGTACTCCTTGACCGGAGCGTATTGCCCCGGCTGCGGCGGCACGCGCGCAGTACAGTTTCTCTTCCAAGGGCGTCTGTTAAAAGCGCTTATCTACCATCCTCTGGTCTTTTATACTGCGCTTGTCGGCGGATGGTTCATGCTGAGCCAGACGGTTGAACGCCTCAGCAGACATAAACTCCCCATAGGGATGAAATATCACGATAATTATCTCTGGGCTGCGATTATTATCGTGATAGTGAACTTCATTCTCAAAAATTTCTTTTTATTTGTATTGCATATTGATTTGCTGGCGTTGTAGCGGATTAGCAAAATAATAAAATTACTTACTGTCCAATTTCTTCCTCTTCAGTTTTTGCCCAGCCGTAGGCATATTTTACCGCCTTATTCCAGCCTTTCATTTTTCTTTCACGTTCTTCTTTTGACATTTCAGGATGAAACACGCATTCAATCTTCTGGTTTGAAATTACCTCTTCTTTGTTTTTCCAATACCCCACTGCAAGCCCTGCCAGATAAGCGGCTCCCCTTGCCGTCGTCTCCACGCAGACCGGACGGTTGACCGGTGCATGAATCATATCAGCCTGAAACTGCATAAGAAAATTATTTGCGCAGGCTCCTCCATCCACATTCAGAGAACGGATTTCCATCCCCGCATCCGCTTCCATTGCGGAAATGACGTCTTTTACCTGATAGGCGATAGATTCAAGCGTAGCCCGGATAATGTGGTTCTTATTCGTCCCCCTCGTAATTCCAACAATGGTTCCTCTCGCATACTGATCCCAATGAGGCGCTCCCAGCCCGGTAAATGCGGGTACGACATAACAGCCCTCTGTTCCGTCCACCTTCGTCGCCATGTATTCCGAATCCATAGAAGAATCAATCATCTTCATCTCATCTCTCAGCCACTGGATTGCCGCTCCTGCCACAAAGATAGATCCCTCCAGCGCATAATTTACCTTGCCGTCTAAGCCCCAGGCAATCGTCGTAATCAGCCCATTCTTGGAATAGACCGGCTTCTCCCCCGTATTCATCAAAAGAAAGCAGCCCGTTCCATACGTATTCTTCGCCATCCCTGCCGAAAAGCATGTCTGTCCAAAAAGCGCCGCATGCTGGTCTCCCGCCGCTCCCGCAATCGGAATCTCCCCTCCGAAAAACGCCGCATCCGTATATCCATAAATGCAGCTGGAAGGCATGGGCTTTGGCAGCATACACTCCGGTATATCCAGCTCTTCCAAAATCTCCTTATCCCATTTCAAATCCTTGATATGAAACAGCATCGTCCGGCTTGCATTGGAATAATCCGTCACATGAACCGTACCCTTCGTCAGCTTCCAGATCAGCCACGTCTCCACCGTTCCGAACAAGAGCTTTCCCTCTTTCGCCGATTTTCTAGCGCCCTCCACATTGTCTAAAATCCATTTAATCTTTGTCGCAGAAAAATAAGCGTCTATCATCAGACCCGTTTTCTCACGGTATGACTCTTCTAACCCTTTCTTTTTCAACGCATCCGCAATATCAGAAGTTCTTCGGCACTGCCATACGATAGCGTGATAAACCGGCTCTCCGGTTTCCTTGTCCCAGACAATAACCGTCTCTCTCTGATTGGTAATCCCGATTCCTGCAATATCCTCCGCAGAAGCCCCAATCTTGGACATCGCTTCCACCGCCACGCCAAGCTGCGTGGACCATATCTCATTTGCATCATGCTCCACCCAGCCCGGTTTTGGAAACAACTGACCGAACTCCTTCTGCGCCATGCTGCAGATTTCGCCCGCTTCATTGAATAAGATACACCGGTTGCTGGTCGTTCCCGCATCCAATGCCATAATATATTTTGCCATGATATCCCCCAATCTTTTAAATTCTCTAATGTATCAGAAACAACAGATTTATTTATCGTTTCCTATCGTTCATCCCACACCTTTTCCACTGCCTCCGGCAGCTCCGAAAATCTCTGGATTGCCGGAACCTGCTGCGCAATCGTTCCGAACCCGTAAGCTGCATGGATAAATTTCACACCGGCTTCCATACTTGCGTCATAGTCCCCCTGAATATCCCCCACGTAAACGGCATGGGTCAATTCGTTTCGCCTGACCACGTTCCTGATATTTTCACCCTTCTTCTGTCCCTTGTTCCCGAAGCACTCGATATCCTCAAAATACGCCTCGAACCCATAATGCGCTAAAAATGCCTCAATATATCCGCTCTGACAATTGCTCACGATGTAGAGAGGATAGCGCTCACTTAACTTTTGCAGAGTTTCTTCCAAATCTTCATACAATCTTCCTCCATGCTCCTGCAAATAAGCATTCTCTTCCCTGCAGCAACGCTCTAACAGCGCCATTCTTGCTTTCTCCTCAACCTTCGGAAAAAGGATAGATGCAATAACATCCATTGTCTTGCCCATAACAGACTTAATTTCCTCTGTCGTAATTACCCGTCCCTTATCATACTCTTTGGCCACAACCTTACTCCATGATTTCGCCACACCCTCTGCGGAATCCCAAAGAGTACCGTCCATATCAAAAATAATACCCTGTTTCATCTTTTTATTTCTCCTTAAAATAGTAGCTTCTGAGAATCCCGGCCCTGGATTCTCAGAAAAGGCGCAGATTTTGCGCCGCATAATATAACATGTGCATATTTTATTGCAAAAAATAAAATTTTTCAACAAATTTTCATAAATCTGTAGTATAATAGGAATGCTTAGCAATGTATTCCTAAAAAGTGTTGTTTATATTGTGAATACAGAATTTTAAAATACAAGGAGAATTGCAATGAGTCAGGAAAAAGTAGACCGTTATAAAGAGCAGAAGAAAAACCGTAAGAAAACTATGAAAAAAGAAAAGCGCCTTCACTTCTTAGGCTGTTTTGCAGGCGTAATCGTCTGTGCTGCAATTGTTGGCTGGGCAGGCTGGTCTGTTTACCAGAAATATGAATCCAGCAGACCTGCAAGCTATACAGAAATAAATTTAAGCGCTATTGAAGATTATTTTACAAGTCAGGGAGAGAACTAATTGGATACAGGAGACTTCATACAACTTGCCGCATTGATTCTACTGTTGGCGCTTTCAGCCTTTTTTTCTTCTGCGGAAACAGCTTTGACAACTGTAAACAGAATCCGTATGCGTACCCTTGCTGAAGAAGGAAACGCCCGCGCCAAGAAGATTCTTGCGATTACAGATGATTCCGGGAAAATGATCAGCGCCATCTTAATCGGCAACAATATTGTCAACCTTTCCGCCTCTTCGATTGCAACGACGCTTGCCATCAAGCTGTTCGGAAATATGGGCGCCGGCATCGCAACAGGTATCCTTACCTTGTTGATTTTGATTTTCGGAGAAATTTCTCCCAAAACTCTTGCCACCATCCATGCCGATAAGATTGCATTGGCATATGCAGGGATTATTTCTTTTCTGATGAAGGTTCTAACTCCTGTCATTTTCTTAATGAACACTCTGTCCCTTGCATTTTTAAGGCTGCTTCGGGTTGACCCGAATGCCGGCAGGCAGGTCATGACGGAGAATGAACTGCGTACCATCATGGACGTCGGGCATGAGTCAGGGGTAATTGAGACAGAAGAACATGAAATGATCAACAATGTGTTTGATTTTACGGATGCAGAGGCAAAGGAAATCATGATTCCCCGGATTGATATGACATTTGTTCCCGTAGATGCTTCTTATCAGGAATTATTAGAAATCTTTCGTGAAACAAGATATACGAGACTCCCGGTCTATGAAGAATCGAACGACAATGTGATTGGAATTCTAAATATGAAAGATATCCTTCTGTGTGAGGATCAGAACTTATTTTCTATACGTGAAATTATGCGCACGCCGTTTTTTACCTATGAGCACAAAAATACGGCAGAATTATTTTCCCAGATGCAGGAATCTTCCATCAACATTGCCATTGTGTTAAATGAATACGGCACGACTGCCGGTCTGATTACAATGGAAGATTTACTGGAAGAAATCGTCGGGGAAATCCACGATGAATATGATTACAATGAAGAGGATGATTTGTATGCCATTAATGATGTGGAATATCTGGTTCAGGGTTCCATGAACTTAGAGGACTTGTGCGACTCTCTGGAAATCCATCTGGAATCCGAGGATTATGACTCCATCGGCGGCTATATGATCGGGCTTTTGGATCATGTACCGGAGGAAGGCGAGTCGGTGACTGCACCGGACGGAACAGTTCTTCGTGTAGACACAATGGATAAAAATCGAATTGAAAAAATTTATATCCGTATACCGGATAAAGACAAAACGCCGGAAGAGTAATCTTCCGGCATTTTTTATGCACAGGGCGCACAAGGAAATTAGCTGTCATGTTATTCCCTACTTGGAATAATTCTTATATCCCTTTTCCTGCAATTTCTTATCCTTTGCGACTACCTGCTCTTTTAAATTGGCAGAATATTCCTTTAATTTTCCGAGTAATGCAGCATCTGATGTAGCGAGAATCTTTGCTGCAAGAATTCCTGCATTTGCCCCGCCGTTGATTGCAACAGTTGCAACCGGAATACCTGTCGGCATTTGAACAATCGAATACAAGGAATCACGTCCGCCAAGCGACGTCGTATGCATCGGAATACCGATGACCGGCATCGGAAAGATTGCGGCGCACATTCCCGGTAAATGCGCTGCCATTCCGGCGCCGGCAATGATTACCTTAAAGCCCTTCTCCTCCGCTGTCTTCGCATATTCAAAGAATACGTCCGGCTCCCTGTGTGCAGAAATAATTGTCATCTCATACTCGACGCCAAGCTCCTCTAAAATGTCTGCTGCCTTTGCCATAACCGGCATATCTGAGTCACTGCCCATTACAATTCCTACTTTTGCCATGCTAAAATCTCCTTTGTATTATTATTTCATAGATTCTATCAAAAGGCGCTATGCGCCCTAATCTTGTTCTATGCCCCAAGAGGCTCATTCAACGGTTCCGTTCCCGGCACGACAAATTTTCCGCCGCGGATAATATCTGCAGCCGTACCATCCTCCCGGATTACGGTAATCGCATCTAATTCATCATAAGGAATCGTGATATCCGTATGACAATTTAAATATGCTTTGCTCATATCCTCCTTCCGCAGGATAGAAACCTCATTGTCACGCGCCACGATTTCCTTGCCGTCAGGATTATAAGTCGCTGTCTCTTCTTCGTGAGAGTAACACGTATCTCCAACTGCAAAATGCGGCCCCGTCTTCTCCGCAATCAGAATCGGCAGCTTGTCAGCCATGTTAAAATCTCTTGCCATCCGGTATGCAGTCGTGTTCGTGCCTATCGCAAATTCCCCCATCGGAAGGGTATCGTGGAACATCAGCACGTTTTCATAAATGTATTTCCGGTTCTCTTCTTCGGATTCAAAGTTCTTACAGGTATAGTCCGTAATCCATCCGTCCTGAAAAGTTATCTTTAAATCAATATATTTCAGCTCATTCAGATACACCTGCGAGACATGCAGAACGCCGTTCGTCCCCTTTAAAACCGGAGACGTAAACACTTCTCCCACCGGAATATTAACATCTGCTACACAATTCTCAAATGCTGTCTCCTTCGCCGGATTCTGTAACGGATACAAAGCTACTGTCAAATCTGTCTCGTTTGCGCCGGCGCCTGTGATATGCACCTCTTTACCGGTATCTAATACATCAATCATCTTCTGCTGCATATCCTGATAAAGCTGGTAATCCAGCGTATTGAGTTCTACCGTCTTTTCAAATATTTGCGGAAACTGCGCTCCAATCGAAGGCAGCGGATATGCGATAATCGTAAAGCTGCGCTCCTCGCCCGGAATATACTGGTTGGTAATCTGTCCGCTCATAGATGCATAATAGACATTCAACTGATTCTGCTTCTCATCATAATGCAGCGCTTCCGGCTGATTGACTGGCGTAAACGGCTCTTCGCCGAATACCTCTATCACTGCGGGACCGCCATGACGCTTCGCCAATTCCTTAAAATGCTCATATGCTGTCCGCAGCGTCTCGAGCCTTCGCTCCACAAACGCCTTATCCAAATACAGCGCCTTATCGCTCTTATGGTCATAATCAAACTGCTTATTTATTGATGTGGAATAACAGCCGCGCTTCCTTCCTCCCCGTCCTTTGAAGGAGGAAACCGCATCACGATATATCGTTGGCTTTAACCTCATTTTTTCAAAATTCTGTATTGCGGCGCGCACCATGCGTTCCATTCCTATCGGAAAATCAATAGAAACCGTCGATTTCAACGAAATATCCTTTCCGGTGGTTAAAAATCCGATTCGGTATCCCTCGGTATAAGTATCTGCCATCTTCTGAATTTCTTCTTCTGAGAGCGTACCGAAATACTCCGCCAATTTTAGCTCATTTTCCCCAATCGGCTCCCCATAGCGGTACAAATATGTGAAATCCGTCAAGTCGGATTCCATTACAATTTCCGTAAAAAAATTGCTCTCCGGATCAACCAGTTCCTGCACACTTTGTTCGGAAAAAATCTCACTGTAATCATGGAAAAACCAATAAATAATATCTCTGACTTCCTTTGGGCTAGTGCCCTCTTCGTCTTCAAAGCAGGCATAAATCTGTATGAACAGCTCACACAAGATTGTATAATTCAGCCATCTCCCCTCAAAGGCATAAGCAATCAGCGCCCGAAGCTCCGCATAGAGCATGGATAACATGGCTCCGTATTCCTCTCCCAACACTTTTACCGCATATGCCGGATTTCCATAGCTCGTTTGATAATTCTTTGGCGCTATATCGGAATACAGTCTCGCATTCATACATTTGCATTCTTCAAGGCTGCGTTCATTTAAACGCCCAGCCTCTTCCTTTTGCAGCACTTCAAACGTTGCAAGAATAAACTCCGCCATCTTAGCAAAATATTTCCCTCGCTCCGTCTCCTTCTCTTCAGGCACTCCGCCAATCTGGGCAATCCGTTCCATGACAAGGCTAAGGCGTTCTTTCACTTCTTCCTTCTCTTTTGCCAAAATTTCTTTTTGTCCCATTTTACCCTTCCTTAATATTTCCCTTACTGATATTTTCCTCAATCAACGTTTTCATATGCTGCCATAATGCTTCGGAACCTTCTGGCGTCCTCGCATTCCTTTCCATAATCTGAGAAGCTTTCACACCATGCTCCATCCAAGATTTTCCTTCAGACGCATGGTTCAAAAGTAATGGCTGCATCTTATCCAATGTGTTCGCAAATCGGGCTTCCATCGTCTCCATCGCTTCAAATTCATCCCATAGCCCGCGGAATTCTGCTGCCTGATCGTCGGGAAGCAATGCAAATATCCTTTTTGCCGCCGCCAATTCCCTCACCCGCTTGGTCGCATTTCCAGCCGTATCATATGCATAGGTATCTCCCGCATCAATCTCAATTACATCATGAAGCATTACCATTTTCATGACCTTTAATACGTCTACCGGCTCGTTCGCATATTCGGCTAATAGAAACGCCATCATAACAAGATGCCAGGAATGCTCTGCATCATTTTCTTTCCGGCTTCCATCTGCAAGATAAGTCTGCCGGAAAACGGATTTTAGCTTATCCATCTCTAACAGGAAATTAAGCTGTTGTTCCAATCGCTCCATCAGATTCCTCCTATATAAAGTACGATCCACACTGCCGTCACCGCCAGAGAGCACCCCAAAGAAACATATGGGATGACGCGAAAAGTCTCCGGTTCCCGAATACTCGATATAGACAATATGAACGAAATAACTGCTACGAAAAAGCCGAATATCCCGGCGCTTCCTATATAGATTCCTGCATTTCCTCCGCTGCTGTAGGAGTACCAGATCATACCGCCACAGGACAGCAGCGAAAGGATTGCAAATACGATTGATACAATCCCACGAATAGAATGGGTTTTCTCTGTAAACTTATAATTATGACCACCATGCCGTCTACGTCTCATCCGTCTTATTTCCTCTCAAAAAGCGGCTCCAAAATGCCTTTGTCAATAAATAGCATAAATAACCAATTGCACCGCCGATTGTATTTAACAATAAATCATCTACGTCGAAGCTTCCAACTTTAGACACCAACTGAATCACCTCTACCAGAAGTGAGAATTCAAAGCTAAGCAGCGTCACATACCAAAATCTCCGACATCTGTGTGCGAGCAGAGGCAGCATCATGCCATACGGCACAAATGCAAGAACATTTCCTGCCAGATTTAAAAATACCGCCGTAAATCCCAATGTTTCATGATACTTCAGAAACCTGCCTATCTCACGAAGGGGAATCAGATTGTAATGATATGTCCTTTCATGATAGTTTCTTCCCGTTATCTCTGCAAAAAATAGAAAGTAACAAAGTAATATCAAATATACTCCGAACATAATCCAGAAAAATATCTGAAGCTTTTTTCTTATTTTTTCATCCACAGATCGCCTCATTTTACGCCATATTGTTCATAATACTCGTCAATCGCAGCCTTAATCGCATCATCAATTATGACTTTGCCGTTACATGGCTGGTTATACAAGCATTCCGTTACCTCTTCCATTGATACAATTGCCCTTGCAGGAAAACCATATTTCTCCTGAATCTCATCCAAAGCGCTTTTGCTTGTCTCCAAGCCTTTCTCCATACGGTTCAAGGATACCATTAAGCCAAGAATCTTCACGTCTCCTTGTGCCTGAATAATCGGAAATGTCTCTGCAATAGACTTTCCTGACGTCGTTACGTCCTCAATAATGACCACCCTGTCGCCGTCTTTCATTTTGCTGCCAAGCAGAATCCCGGCATCTCCATGATCCTTTGCCTCCTTGCGGTTCGAGCAATAGCGAATTTCTTTGCCGTACAATTTACTGAATGCAATCGTTGTTGCAACGGCAAGCGGAATCCCCTTGTATGCCGGTCCGAATAACACATCGAAATCGGTTCCATAATTATCATGAATTGCCTTTGCGTAATATTCTCCCAGCTTCTCCAACTGCGCCCCTGTGACATAGGCGCCTGCGTTCATGAAAAACGGAGATTTCCTTCCGCTCTTTAGTGTGAATTCTCCGAATTTCAATACTTCGCAATCTACCATAAATTGTATAAATTCCTGTTTATAACTTTCCATTTTTTTATTTTCTCCTTTATTTATATGTTTATAGGCTTTTTAAGGTATCATGCGTTCCCTGATTTCAATTGCCTTTGCATACACCAGATTTTTCTGATCATCAGGCAGTTCAAAATCCCGCTTATTTGCGATATTCAACATCCCCATTGAATTATCAAGAACCTTGTAGAAATCATCCAGACTACCCATAAAACCCCTATCACAAAATAAGCAGACTTCCTTCCGAGATTCACCATTCACCAAATAAAGGTTGTGGCTGTCCCCTACATTTTCATCAATACATATAATATTTTGCGGATTCTCTTTCCCAAACGCATCGTTCCATTCTTTCAGCACGTCCTCACGTTCAGCTAACAGCCTGTTTATTTCCTCATTTAATTCCGATAATTTTATTTCTGCCTCCTGCAATGTCATATTTATATTCCCCTTCTGGATTTACTATTGAATAAGTATATCGTTTATATGATTCTATCATTTCATGTTGAATAAATCAATATTTACAACTATAACTGCAATGTATATTTTCCCTGATTCTACATACACTATCCCACATAGAAATGAGGTGCATGTATGAAGATCACGCTTAACGAAATCTTAGACAATAAAGGCATATCACAAAATCAGTTGGCCAAAGATACCGGAATCTCTGTATCTACGCTCCGGAATTTAAATCATAACAGAACTACAAGAATCGGCTTTGACACACTGGAAAAAATTTGTATTTATTTGGACTGTGGTGTGGAAGATATTCTTTGTGTGGAGAGGGATTGACAAACTCATGCAATCATAATTACAACAATTCCGCTCATATCACACAAAAAAGTGTAAAATCCATTGAATAATCAAAGTACTTTACACTTTTTAGCATTTTCCATAAGCTATATATCTCCAAATTCACTCAGTCTACTCTACCGCCCCAATTATCTCATTGATATCCCACAATCCCTGCTCGGCCATATATTCCTCAATACCGTCCACAATTTCCGCGGTAACAGCCGGGTTGGTAAAATTAGCCGTTCCAACAGAAACAGCCGTTGCTCCCGCCAGCATCAATTCAATTGCATCTTCCGCATTCATCACGCCGCCCATACCGATAATCGGAAGTTCGGTAACCTGCGCCACCTGATATACCATGCGCACCGCTATCGGATGGATGGCAGGACCGGACAGTCCTCCGGTCTTATTTGCAAGCAGGAACTTACGTCTATGTACGTCAATCTTCATACCGGTCAAAGTATTGATCAATGAAAGCGCATCCGCGCCTCCCGCCTCTGCCGCCCTTGCCATCTCGGTAATATCCGTTACGTTCGGGCTCAGCTTCATGATAACCGGCTGCCTTGCATGTTTTTTCACTTCTCTTGTAATTGCTTCTACCGCCTTCGGGTCTTGACCGAAAGCGATACCGCCTTCCTTGACATTCGGACAGGAAATATTGATTTCCAACATATCTACCGGCTGGTCGGCAAGACGCTCTACCACCTCGCAGTAATCCTCCGCGGTTTTTCCACAGACATTTACAATCAGCTTTGTATCGTAATGCTTCAAAAACGGGATATCTCTTTCAATAAATAAATCAATTCCCGGATTCTGAAGTCCTACTGCATTCAACATTCCGCCGTAAACCTCTGCAACTCTCGGCGTCGGATTGCCTTCCCAAGGGACATTTGCCACTCCTTTTGTCACAACTGCACCCAGACGGTTCAAATTCACAAAATCACTGTATTCCGCACCTGAACCAAAAGTTCCGGAAGCCGTCATGATTGGGTTATTAAATGTAACTCCTGCGATTATAACCTTCGTATTCATTCAAATTCCACCTCCCGCGCGCGGAAAACCGGTCCTTCCTTACAAATCCTCTTGTTTTTCACATTCGTATGGCTGTCTTTATTTGTAGATTTACAGACACAGGCAAGACACGCCCCAATTCCGCATGCCATGCGCTCCTCCATTGATATCCAGCACTCAAGCTCCTTCTCAATTGCATAGTCCTTGAGTGCACGCAGCATCGGCGTCGGACCGCAGGCATAGATAATATCTGCCGTCAGGCCATTCACCCGGATTGCATCCAGCACATTACCTTCCGTTCCAACACTCCCGTCTTCTGTTGCTATATAAACTTCTCCATGTCTTTTAAATTCCTCTACCAAAAATAACTCGTCTTTAAAGCCAAGGACAATCTTCTTCTCACAGTTTAATTCTTTCGCAAGTTCCAGCATTGGCGGAATTCCAATACCGCCGCCAATCAAAAATGCTCTCCGGCTCTTTTGGGGGAAGCCATTTCCTAGAGGTCCGACCACTTCCAACTGCTCTCCGGTGTGAAGAACGGAAAATTCTTTGGTTCCCTCTCCCGCCACCCGGTATACAATACGGATCGCCCCGTCTCCTTTATCAATTTCACAGATACTAATCGGTCTTGGCATCAGCCTGCTTCCGTCATTACAATATAGGGAAACAAACTGTCCTGCCTTGGCATACTGCGCAATCTGCTCCGTACGCAGCCACATACTGTAAATATTATCCGCAATTTCTTCCTGCCGTATAATAATCGCCAGCTCTTTAAACTTCTCTGCCATTGTTATCCTCCATACCGCCAAATAACGGCATTATCCTATGTTATTTCGCCGCCTGTAAGGCGCCGTCTATGTCTGCAATCATGTCTTCCACCGCCTGTCTGGACGCCTCTGCAAAATGCTCCCCGCCAAATCCTGCATACTGCTCCTGCTTATATGCCGCAATAATTCCTCTGGATGAATTCACGATTGCTCCAAGCCCGTCTTCATTGAAATAGTGTACCAGATCCGCCCCTTTTCCGCCCTGAGCGCCATACCCCGGCACTAGAATAAAGCTCTTTGGCATTACCTTTCGGAGAATCTTACCCTCTTCCGGATAGGTAGCTCCCACAACGGCTCCAATGTAGCTATAGGAATCCCCCATATGCCCGCTTCCCCATTCGGCCACTTGCTCGCCCACATATTCATACAGCGGTCTGCCGTCGATCAGACGGTCCTGAAATTCTCCGCTTGACGGGTTACTGGTCTTCACTAAAATAAACAGACCTTTCTTTTCTTCCTTACACACATCAATAAACGGCTTGATTCCATCAGATCCAAGATACGGATTCACAGTTGCGAAATCCTCGTTAAATCCGGTATAAGATTTACTTCCAATCTGAACCCTGCCAAGATGTCCTACTGCGTAAGCTGCAGAAGTGGAACCAATATCTCCGCGCTTCACATCGCCGATTACTACTAAATCCTTTTCATGACAATAGTCTACCGTCTTTTGAAACGCCTTCAATCCTTCAATTCCAAACTGCTCGTACATTGCAATCTGCGGCTTCACTGCCGGAATCAAATCCCAGATATGGTCGATAATCTCTTTATTATACTGCCAGATTGCCTCTGCGGCGCCCTCTAAGGTCTCTCCATATTCCGCAAACGCCTTTTTCTGAATGTGCTCCGGTACATAGGATAACATCGGGTCTAAACCCACGACGATTGGAGCTTTTGTTATTTTAATCTTTGCAACTAATTTGTTAATCATGATTTCCTCTTTCCGACGTGCTTTTCACAAGTCCATTGACGCCCCTATCTCAGCGATTTCCCCGTTATCAGCACATCCGCCTTATTTGATACCTTCTGCGCCCTCTTCTTCGGCGTCTGATTCTTCACATCATAAACGATTTCACCGCCCACGAGAGTCATCTTCACTTCTCCCGTCACCTCTCTTCCATGAAACGGCGTATTCTTAGACTTCGACCAGAACTTGCCGCTGTCTATCGTATAGCTTGTCTTTGGATCGAATATCACAATGTCTGCTTCTCTTCCTTCTTCCAGACTGCCGGATTTCAGTCCCATAATCCTCGCCGGATTGTAGCTCATCTTCTCTGCCATCTGCATCGGCGTGAGATAACCGCCCAATACCAGTTCCGTATGTGTCAGCGCTGCCGCCGTCTCTAATCCTACGATTCCAAACGGCGCCCGCTGCATGGATGCATTCTTGTCTTCGGCAGTATGCGGTGCATGGTCAGTGGAAATAACATCCATCACGCCCTCTTTCAATCCCTGCCGCAGCGCCTCTACATCCTCTGCGGTACGAAGCGGCGGATTCATCTTATAATTGGTGTTTCCCTGTTCAATATCTGATGAAGCCAAGGTAAAATGATGCGGGCATACTTCCGCCGAAACAGAAATCCGATTCTTTTTGGCATCCCTTACCATTCCAACGCTGTTCTTGGTCGAACAATGACACAAATGCAGATGCGCTCCCGTATCCTTTGCCAGCATAATGTCTCTTGCTACAATGATATCCTCTACAGAATTCGTGATTCCTCTCAAGCCCATCTTCGCAGTAACCTCATCCGCATTTACCACGCCGCCGTCCGCCAGATTAATATCCTCACAGTGAGCAAGCACCGGTATCCCATATCTCTTCGCTTCCCGCATAGCATTCCTCGCCAGCTTCGCATTCATGACCGACTTGCCGTCTTCACTGATTGCCGGGATTCCGGCGTCTGCCATTCCTCCGATATCAGACAGAACTTCTCCTTCCTGTCCCTTTGTAATTGCCCCCACCTGATAAACGTGTACCAGCGCCAGATTTTTTGCTTTCTGATGCACATAGTTGACTACATCCGCATTATCTACCACCGGCCGCGTATTCGGCATAGCAAAGATAGTCGTATAACCGCCTCTTGCCGCCGCCTGCGCTCCGGTCTCAACTGTTTCCTTATCGGTAAATCCGGGGTCTCTCAAGTGTACATGCATATCAATAAAACCGGGCATGACATAACATCCCTTTGCATCAATCTTCTCATCTGCCTTTTCCTTGCAGCCCTTCTCGCGCTTTACAATGATTCCGTCCTGAATCAAAATATCAAGTTCCTCGTCAGTTCCTGTTGCCGGATCTATCACACGGCCGTTTTTAATCAAGATTGTCATGGTCTGTTCCCTCGTTCTCCTCTATATTTATCTTTGTTTCCTGTTCATTCATATATTCTAATTTTATCATACACAAGGAATCGGTTCAACCGCAGAAACAGAATTTTTTAATGAGGCAGGGAAGATTTTCCCCCTGCCCGCTGTGCGGGGCGCATGCAGGTTATCTGCTTATTTCCTTTATGCGCCCCTGTGCATCAAAAACAAAACCCGGACGCATCACACTGCTTCCGGGCTCTTATCTCTTACCGTTCTTTTATATATTTTTGTATGTTCGAGGCATTGACATATTTCCTCGTCTTATCCCCAGCCACTACCACAAGGGTAGGCGCCTGCATAACGCCATACTTCTGTGCCAGCTCCATATCCTCCTCCGCATCAATCAACACGTAATCCTCTTTTGCCTCCTGCAGCGCGGTCTTTGCCATCGCACAGTTCGGGCAGGTCTTTGTCGTAAAGAGATACTTAATTCCTTTCTGCGGTTCTGTTTTCACTTCCTCTTTTGTAACCAAATTCGCTGCAGCCTTTTTCAGACAGGAATTTTCCGCATCATACATTTTCCGGTTCTTATACTCCTGCATCTTGCCGTCATTCCAATTCTGTACCGGACGGTAATAACCGGTGATCCTGCTGTATACTTCCGCTTTTTTTCCGCAGACCGGACACTCAAAATGCTCTCCTTCCAGATATCCATGTTCCTTGCAAATTGAATACGTAGGAGACAAGGTATAGTAAGGCAGCTTGTAATTCTCCGCAATTTTACGCACAAGACTTGCCGCCGCCTTCCAGTCCGGAAGCTTCTCACCCAAAAATGCGTGGAATACCGTTCCTGACGTATACAAGGTCTGAAGCTCGTCCTGAATATCCAAGGCGTCAAAAATATCTGCCGTATAATTTACCGGAAGATGTGAACTGTTGGTATAATAAGGCGTATCTCCCTCTTTTCCCGCACAGATAATTTCAGGAAATTCCTCTCTGTCATGCTTTGCCAGACGATACGTCGTAGACTCTGCCGGAGTCGCCTCCAGATTATATAAATCCCCATACTGCTCCTGATAATCCGCAAGGCGGCCACACATGTAATTCAATACCTCTTTCGTAAATCTCTGTGTACTTTCATGGCTTAAATCCTTTCCAAGCCAGTTTGCATTCAATCCCACTTCATTCATTCCAATCAGTCCGATGGTCGAAAAATGATTGCCAAACGTGCCCAGATAACGCCTTGTATATGGATATAAGCCTTCGTCCAACAGCTTCGTAATGACGCCGCGTTTGATTTTCAAGGAACGCGCCGCAATATCCATCAGCCGATCCAGCCTGCGGTAAAAATCCGTTTTATCAGTTGCCTGATAAGCAATCCTTGGCATGTTAATAGTCACGACTCCCACGGAACCGGTGCTCTCTCCAGAACCAAAATATCCGCCGAACTTTTTGCGCAGCTCCCGCAAATCCAGACGCAGTCTGCAGCACATAGAGCGGACGTCGCTCGGCTCCATATCACTGTTGATATAATTTGAAAAATATGGCGTCCCATATTTCGCTGTCATTTCAAACAAAAGACGGTTATTCTCCGTATCTGACCAGTCAAAATCCCTGGTAATGGAATAGGTCGGAATCGGATATTGGAATCCTCTGCCGTTGGCGTCTCCTTCAATCATCGTCTCTAAAAATGCCCGATTGACCATGTCCATTTCTTTCCTGCAGTCCTTATATTTAAAATCCATTTCCTTTCCGCCTACAATTGCCGGCAGCTCCGCCAAATCGTTCGGAACCGTCCAGTCCAGCGTGATATTGGAAAACGGCGCCTGCGTTCCCCAGCGGCTTGGCATATTGACTCCGAACACAAAGGATTCAATACACTTTTTCACTTCCGGATAAGTAAGCCCATCTGCTTTGACAAAAGGAGCCAGATAGGTGTCAAAGGAAGAAAATGCCTGAGCCCCCGCCCATTCATTCTGCATGATTCCAAGAAAATTCACCATCTGGTTGCACAGAACAGATAAATGCTTTGCAGGCTTTGACGTGATTTTCCCCGGAATTCCGCCAAGCCCTTCCTGTATCAACTGTTTCAATGACCAGCCTGCACAATATCCGGTCAGCATGGATAAATCATGGATATGTAAATCCGCTCTCCGGTGCGCTTCCGCGATTTCCTCGTCATAAATTTCCGACAGCCAATAATTTGCCGTTACGGCGCCGGAATTACTTAAAATCAGCCCTCCGACCGAATAGGTGACAGTAGAATTTTCCTTGACTCTCCAATCCTCTATCTTCACATAGCTGTTTATAACGTCCTTATAATCAAGAATCGTAGATCTCATATTCCGCATCTTCTCACGCTGCTTCCGGTAGAGAATATACGCCTTTGCCACTTCCGTATATCCGGTCTGCTCCAACACGGTTTCTACGCTGTCCTGAATATCCTCAACATGGATTCTGCCGTCTTTCAGCTTACTCTGAAAATTTGCCGTTACCCGCAGTACCAGAAGACCTAAAATATCTTCGCTGGATTCCATTCCTGTAGCGTCAAATGCTTTTGCTATTGCATCCTTGATTTTATTTAAATTAAAATCCGCTATTTCCCCATCTCTCTTTTCTACTTTAAACATACCCCGTTATCCTTCTTTCTTATTTGCGCTTTCATTCAAGTGCCGTACTTGCTCCTTGAGACAGTGTAACTCCATTGTAACAGGAAAGCCAAAGGCCGAACTGTTACGCTCCATTGTAGCAGACTCCCTCTCTTACGTCAACAAAAAATACTATATATAGTGCCAAATGATTTTGTGCAGCGTATATATAGTATTTTCATACCAAACTCCGTTATTTTATAATATTTTATTCATCATCCGTATCTGGCAGCTTCTGCAGACGTGCATAGATTTCATACGGAACATATGCCTTGATGAGAGTTCCTTCCTCCTGATATTCCTCCGATACGAGTTCTCCCTGCATGTGAATGGTTACAACCCAACTGCTCTTTGCATAGGGAATCAGCACCTCGATATAATGTTTTCCCTCCCGCAGCGTTTCTGCAAGCGCTTCTTTCAATTCCAAAAGCCCCGCTCCCGTCTTTGCGGAAATCTTTAATGTCCGATCCGCCCGTCCATCCCGGATACTTTCTCTTTGCAAAATGTGGTCCTGCTTGTTGAACAGCGTAATCACCGTCTTACCGTTCACTTCCAGATTTCGCAGCGTCTCATAAACAATATGCATCTGCTTGTCCGCCTGTGGATTGGAGGCGTCTACGACATGTAAAATAATATCTGCATATTTTGCTTCTTCTAATGTACTGCGAAATGCCTCAATCAAATGATGCGGCAGCTTTCGGATGAATCCAACCGTATCCGTCAAAAGTATCTGCTGATGCCCTGACAGCTCTAACAGCCTTGTAGTCGGATCCAATGTCGCAAACAGCTTATCCTCTTCCAATACATCCGCACCGGTCAGATGATTCAGCAGCGTAGACTTGCCGGCATTGGTATAGCCTACAATTGCCGCTACCGGAGTACCTTTTTTGCTCCGCTGTCCTCTCGTTATCTCCCGGTGCTTTTTCACCTCTTTTAATTCCCTGTTCAACTGGGCAATCCGGCTGTTAATCAGACGCCTGTCCATCTCCAGCTTCTTCTCTCCAGGTCCCCTCGTCCCGATTCCTCCGCCAAGTCTTGACATAGAGCGTCCCAGCCCCGTCAATCGCGTCAGCCGGTATTTTAGCTGTGCCAGCTCCACCTGTATCTTTCCCTCTCTGGTAGACGCTCTTGCCGCAAATATGTCCAGAATGATAAGGGTTCTGTCCATAATCTTTGTATGCAGCAAATCCTCCAGATTCTTAAGCTGAGACGGCGTCAGCTCATCATCACAGACAATTCCGGTGGCGTCCTTCTCCAATAGCATCTGACGGATTTCTTCCACCTTTCCGGTTCCCACATAAGTTCCCGGATGTATCATCTGCCGGTTCTGAACCACAGTTCCCACCGTAACGGCTCCTGCGGTCTTTACAAGCTCTTCGAGCTCACATAAGGAATCGCAAGCGTCGTCCCCGTCCTGCCCGCTGACTCCTACCAATATTACACGTTCTGCCAGTTCTTCATTCTCATACATTTCTGCCATTGCTGTATGTCCTTTCTGTAATTGTACGAGGCATCCGGCACTTTCCCATTCACTCTTCGCGCGAAACAAAAACGTATTTTTATCTTAGAAACGTCTCTGCTGCTGCGTTAAATTCGCTACAGTCTCTTTCAGTTTCTTTAAGTCTGCCAGTAAGTCTGTGGAATGACTTTCTGCCTCTGCATAGATTTTCTGGGCCTCCCCATAATTTTCATCAAACAGTGCCTTTGTCACACGCGAACCATATCCATGAAATGCCTTATGCTTTTCACCTATTATGCGCCAAATCTGTTTCACTTCTTCACTCTGCGGCTCCATCGCATAGTAGAAATGCCCAAATCCGCACTTGGCAGCATCTAACTGAAGCGGACGAATCTCCTGTGCATCTACCATATCTTTGAGCGCTGTCAGCCAGTTCTCATGAGCCCCTATTCCACTCTCGATATAACTTACAAAATCCCTGTTATCCAAACTGTAGAAAGCATCTTTGCCCATCTGTCCCATAAGCTTTACCGCTTCATCCAATGTCGTCTCTGTTTCCATAATCGGTGAAACTACGCTTTCTAAAAAGGAATTGACTCTCTGAAGCTTTGCTGCATCTCCTTTTAGACCCTCGCACTGCTCTTCGATCTTTGACGCCTGATTCTCTAATTCATCGGTAGAGCTGCTGATTTCCTCACTTACCGCTGCCAGAGAACTGATGGAGTCCGTAATTCTTCCAAGGCTCTGCTGATTCTCCTCGTTGATTTTCCAGACCAGATTAATCTTCTCATTGATATTTCCCAATGCTTCAATAGTACCGGACACGCTGCTGGAACTCTTCTGGGAAGCCCCTCGGATACCTTCTACAAAATCCCCCATATTTCCTGTCAACTGCTTGGTCTGCTCTGCAAGCTGACGGATTTCTTCCGCTACAACTGCAAATCCGCGGCCTGCCTCTCCTGCTCTTGCCGCCTCAATGGATGCGTTCAACGCGAGCAGATTCGTCTGATCGGAGATAGCGGTAATACCGGAAATCACTTCATTCATATGCTGAATAACATCCAGCAGCTCATCCATATCCCGCTCCATATTCTTGGATTCTTCTATCGTAGATGTGGAAAGACTTCTGATTTCCGTCAACTGCTGCTGCCCGTCTCTTATTTTATCGTATACAGTCTCTGTCTCACCGGATGCTTCCACAATCGTATTCGTCAGCCCCTCATGCGCCTTTGCCACTTCTCCTGCTACCATTGTAGTCTGTGCAGCCGCCTGATGAATATACTGTGTTGATTCTGCAACCTTAGCGGATATCTCCTCCATTTCCTTTACTTCCGTATCCAAAGTCAGGTCTATGGAGCTAATCTGCATAACTGCTTTTAAATTTTTTGCTAATATCTCTTCTAACTGCTTTCTCCCCGTCTGCAGTCTCTCATACACTTCTTTGATCTCTGGTGTTGCCTTGGAGTAATCTACAGCCTTCATTTCTGCCACTGATTTCACATAACCGCCGTATTTTTTTCCACTTAATGCCATTGTAAAACTACCTCCATTTTATGTATTTACATACTTATAATATTGTACCTTTTTGCTTTGCTTGTCAATCATTTTTCGTGCAATTTCAACAATTTTTTTTAGAAACAAATCCATATTTTTCAAAATATGCCAAAGAAAGATGCCATATGCGAAATCAGAAAACACCAGAAAATTCCCACAATCATAGGAAGCAAAAAAGCAAGCAGGGTAAAACGGACACTCCCTGTCTCTTTTTTTATCGTCAGCATTGTCGTGGAACAAGGCCAATGCATCAGTGAAAAAAGCATGACGCAGACCGCCGTTACCGTCGTCCAGCCGTTTGCCTCCAAAAGCAGCTTTAATTCCGTCAGACTTCCTGTCTCTAAGAGGCTTCCCTGTTCCATATAAATCATGACCGTAATCGGTATTACAATTTCATTTGCCGGGAACCCAAGGATAAACGCCAGCAATATAGCTCCGTCCAGCCCGAGCTGTCTTGCAAAGGGATCTAACAGAACAGAAAGACTTCCTAACAAAGTATGTTCTCCCACAGTTATATTGGCAAGCAGCCAGATTACAGCCCCGGCGGGCGCCGCAACAGCTACAGCCCGCCCTAACACAAACAAGGTCCGGTCAAAGACAGAACGGACAATGACCCTTCCGAGCTCCGGTCTGCGGTAAGGCGGCAGTTCCAGCACAAACGCAGACGGCATTCCCTTTAATACTGTCGCAGATAAGAGACGGGATACAAGAAATGCCATTGCAATCCCGAACAATATCATTCCTGCCAAAAACAGAGCCGCCAGAAATGCGCTTCCCCCATTTGTACCGTATCCTCCGATTAAAAATATCATAAGGATTGTAATCAATGTGGGAAATCTTCCATTGCATGGCACAAAATTGTTGGTAAGAATGGCTATCATTCTTTCTTTCGGCGAATCAATGATACGGCAGCCGGTTACGCCGACCGCATTGCAGCCAAAGCCCATCGCCATCGTCAACGCCTGTTTTCCACATGCATGACATTTCTGACAGGTCTTATCCAGATTATATGCAATCCTCGGTAAATAACCCACATCCTCCAACAGCGTAAACAGCGGGAAAAAAATTGCCATAGGAGGCAGCATGACGGCGACTACCCAGGTCAGGACACGATAAATCCCGTCTATCAACAGCCCTCTCAGCCAATCCGGCACATGCAGATATACGGCAATCTGCATGAGCCGCTCCTGTATCCAATAAAATCCCTGCGTCAAAAGCTCCGAAGGGTAGTTTGCGCCGGCAATGGTCAAATAGAGCACAAATATCAGAAACAGAATCATAATCGGATAGCCGCTCCATTTTCCCGTCAGAATTTTATCCAGCTTTCTGTCTTTTCTGTCAGGGCAGACGGATTGATAGGTTACTGCATGCTTTTGAATTTGCTCCGCCGTATCCATCCGGCATTTGACAATCTGCTCCCTCCATTCTTCCCCGTTCAACCACAAGGCTTCTATTGCCCGCCATCTGGCTGCCGGCAGCTTATTTTCAGCTTCTTCCGGCTCCCCTTTTTCAATCTGCCGGATTGCGGCCTCTATCTCCCCAGGATACTCCACGCTTCTCCCCTTCCTCTCACAGCCGCTTTTCATCTGCCCGCTTAAAAATTCCCGAATCCGGCGGATATTATCTCTTTTCTTTGCGCAGACAGCCAGAACCGGAACCCCCAACTGCTTCTCCAATTCCTCTTTGTCCACCAGAATTCCCTTCCTCACCGCCTCATCCATCAGATTTACCAACACAAGAACCTTCTGTCCCGTCTCAATGATCTGAAGCGCCAGATTCAGATTTCGCTCCAGACAGGTCGCATCACACACAACCAGAACCGCATCAGCGTCGCCCGAACAAATCAAATCCCCGGCTGTTTTCTCTTCCGCCAAACCACCTTGCAGGGAGTAAATTCCCGGAACGTCTACAATCCGATAATCACTCCCTCCGCACCGGCAGATTCCCCATGTATTTCCCACCGTCTTTCCCGCCCAGTTTCCGGTATGCTGCTTCATTCCTGTCAGTCCGTTAAATATAGTGCTTTTTCCGACATTGGGATTTCCTGCAAGCGCAATTGTCAAAATATCCCCGCTCTCTCCTTCCACGAAAATTCCTGCGGCATCTGCATCCCGGATTGCTACAATCGCTCCGCGTATACGGTAAGCCGCCGGATCTCCCCCCGGACTTCTTCCAACGCACTCTACCATCGTCCCTTCCGTCAGCCCCAGCTCCAAAAGGCGGCTTCGGATTCCTCCCCTTGCCTCAATGCGGCTCACATAAGCGGTAACTCCCGGCTCTAAACGGCTCAACGGCATTTCCTTCTTCATTCTCTTCTCTTCCTGGGAGCTTTCTTCGTTTTATCCTATGAAAAAAGACACGGCTTCATTCCGTGTCCCTTCTCTTCTGTAACAGAAATCTTTCGATTACCTGTACAATTCCATCTTCATCATTGGATGAAGTAATATAGTCTGCCTCCGCTTTTACTTCTTCCTGCGCATTCCCCATCGCAACGCCAAGACCCGCAAATTTTATCATTGAGGTATCATTAAATCCATCCCCACAGCATATCATCTGCTCCCGCTGCATTCCAAATCACCTTATAGGAATTCGTCAATGTTCCGTCTATATCCAAAACAATCATTTGATAATCCGTATTTCTCATTCTTCTTTTTCCTGTTCCTGCTTGATTTCCCAGTGTATCAGAAATGTGAGTGCAGCGCGCAGCGCAATAATCCCCGCCACCGTTGCAATTTCTGTCCACCCCCTTACCACTACCGTCCTTAGGATTTCGCTTCCCATTTTAAATTCCAGTCCCATTGCAAGTCCCTGCGCAAGATTCAGCTTCGTCTGCGGCTTCCTGCGCACATATTCCCAGAAGCCCCGCACGCCGGACGCCACGATAATGCCGACGCCGATCAGCTCAAAGACCACAATAAAAATTTCCACTATGTTTTCCAATAACCAGTCCAACATTTCAATCAGATTCATCGTTTCCCCCATAGCCACTCTTTAAAATCCCTGTTGTTAAGCCACTGTGCCTAGTAAATCAGCAAACTGCCTATATGCTGCATCAGGATATCGAAATAATAGTCTATATGCTCCGGCTCCAAACATTCCTTTCCCATTTTATCCATGAGTTTACACTGATATTTCCCCAATTCAAATCTGCCGTCATATTGTACCAGTCCTTCCGCTATCAGATAGAATACATGCTCCTTTGAAACAATCGCAGCCTGATAAGGATCGCCCAGATGTATACTTTCTGTAATGGCATATTCACGCTCGCTTTTTCCTCCAAAAAAAGCGGGTAAGATACCGTCTATCTTTTCATCCTTTAACGGTATCCCTGCCAATTTACATAAAATCGGAAGATAATCACAAGCCGAAATAATTTCCCTGCATTCCCCTCCCTGATATCCTCCTCCCCGGAACATCATGCCAACTTTCGTACGTCCAGCCGACAGAAAATGTTCCTCGTCTCCAACCAGATAGCCTTGTCCGTGATCTCCGAAAAGAGAGACTACAATTTCATCATCTGTGTAATTTTGCTCGATATAATGATAAAGTATCTCGAGATACCGGTCTATATATTTCATTTGCTTTATATAGGCAGCTCGCTTATTTTCACTATAACGCTGTTTCACAGATGTCTCCCCGGCATCTTCAACTGCCTGATTTTCCAACGGGATGCTTACATTTACGGATGGCCTTAACAAAAGACCGTCAGCGATATCATGCAGGTCTCCGGCACACATCCAGATAAACTGATTTGTCTCCTTCATCAGCTCCATATGTTCAAGAACATCCGCAACCACCTGTTCCGCCCGCATTCCGAAAGATTGGTGCTGGTACAGAATCCGGTCTACTCCGCGTCCGTATCCGTAAGACTGGTTGGAGCGCCAGTCACCGTCTATTTTCGCAGTCTGATACCCCTGTTCCTTAAAATATTCCGCCAAAACCGTAATATCTCCTGGCAGTGTATTTGTAATGTCTCTCTGAATTAGCATATGGTTCACGGAACTTGTACCTGTCACATAAGAAGCGACCGACGGCAACGTCCATTCTGCGGCAGAATATGCATTTGTACAGTGTACCCCTTTTGAGAAAAATGAATGCGTAAACGGCATAATTTCCGCAAAATTCTCTTCTTCAATAACCTTTTGCGAAATTCCGTCCACAAAAATATTCAAAACCAGTTTCTTTTTTGCCGGATCTTGCTTTATAAGAATCGGTTTTCCTATGCGCAGGGGCAATTCCGACGTCAAAAGCGTTGCCGGCGGAATCCTGTAATATTCAAAGTGATAGTTCTGCTTGTTGCGGCAAGTAACTTTCTTACCGTCCGGCATCGTAAATTGAAACATCTTTTTGTCTCCTGTCTCCACAATCGGAAGCAGATATTCCCCTTCGCTGTCTAGCATTAAACGCTCTGTCTGAAAGGTCTCTAAACATTCCAGTTTAGAGGTAGTCCAGCCAGCCCATAGCGCAGGATTCTCTGGTCTGATTAGCAACGTGGGATTATCATTATAAAATGCAATAAACCTTTCCCCAAAGGCATTTTCATATGTATGCCCCACAAGATTTCTGGCCCGTCCCAGCCCAAAACAGTTGTCATTTAACCCGAACGCAATATAGCTCTGACTCTCCAAACGCTCAATTTCCTGCTGGCATTGCGCCGCTCTTCCTCCATCTTTCTGTGCAAGAAATAAACGGTGCTGTGCCCTAAACAGATCCATCAACGCATCCTTCCATGAATCAACGGCAGGAAGATGCGGAAACACGTCCTTTAGCATCGTCACAATCGAGTCATACTTCACTGCCTCAGCATAACGCTTTGATGCGGCACACAGGACACGTGCAATTCTATTGACAGCAAAATAGTACGGATTTTTCCGCAATGCCTTTTGAATGATATTATATGCAAGCTCTGTTTCCCCCACCGTAAACTCATACCATGCCTTTATTGCATATAAATCAAGATCCATCGGATATTTTGTTTCATACTCTTTTATCAAACATTTTAAATCCTCTGCATCTTCCCCTTTCCGTATTGCCCCGCTGATTTGTCTCTTTAAATGATTTCCATTTTCAGCTATAAACCACTCTGCTGCTTTTATTTGATTTGCAACCAGATTATGAACCCGTCTCTGATGAACTTCAAAGAGAATCTTCGAATATTTTTCCGCATTGTCCGCTATAATCTCCTGCGGCAGATTGAATCTTTCGCATTGCTCCAGATAAGCGCGTAATATCATTTCGTTCTTAAAAACAAGGACATTTCTGAGATACAGCTCCGGGAAATTGGCAAGCTTCAAAAAAGATGCAAACTTCGGTTCCAGTTCCTCTAAGAGTATGTATACTGCGCTTCGGAAATTTTCTTTCATTTCAGACAGTATTTCGCGTATATCCCACACATCTGTGTATAAAATATTGCTCTGTATGAATGTCTTACCCTGTACAGGCGCCTCCTCTAAAGCAAACATCCCCTGAAATTTCTTCTCCTCCCGATTGAAAATATAAAACCGGTCTTCGTATACAGGAATAAAATCTAAAATACATTCCTCAAAAGGAAGCTGCGTAAATCCATTGCTGTTCCGCTCATAATTGCTTCGGAATTCCTGCTCATTCGGCAGAATAAAACACTGGTAAATACTTTCCAAAATCAAATCCTGTTCATATCCCATTTCATAAGCCTGAATCAAATCTGAAACTGCCTGTTCATATTGTTCTAATTCAAAATATTTGATGCCTCTTTTATAATAAAGCTCTGCCGGATTGTCCATGAAACACTTTCTCCTTTCAAAAAGCGTATAAATTACGCTAACCAACCAGATTAATTATAACCAAAAACATAATATATGGCAAGCGCAACCTCAAGAAAACCATACAACCGGAATTAAGCTTGTACACTGTTTCAAAATATGTTAAATTAATTAACAGAATCAGGCAGCATTTAAACTGCTTTTATTAAGACAAGGAGGTTTTTATGAGCTACGAAATCAAAGATATCAACCTTGCCCCATCCGGGGAACATAAAATCGACTGGGTACGCAAGAACTGCCCGCTGCTCCGAAGTCTGGAAGAGGACTTTACAAGGGAACAGCCTTTTGCGGGAATCCGCATTGCGCTCTCCATTCATCTGGAAGCGAAAACCGCTTATTTGTGCAAAGTTCTTGCCGCAGGCGGCGCAGAAATGTTCATTACGGGAAGTAACCCGCTGTCTACGCAGGATGACGTCGCCGCTGCGCTTGCAAGCGCAGGATTAAATGTCTTTGCATGGTACAATTCCACCGAGGAGGAATATTTCCACCATATCGCAAAGGTACTGGAGAACCACTGCAACATTATCATTGACGACGGCGGCGATTTAGTGAATATGCTGCACACAAAACTGACCGATGAATTACAGTATGTCATCGGCGGCTGCGAGGAAACTACGACCGGTATCATCCGCTTAATGGCTATGGCAAAGCAGGGACAGCTCAGGTTCCCAATGGTTATGGTAAACAACGCCGACTGCAAGCATCTTTTTGATAACCGCTACGGTACGGGGCAGTCCGTATTCGACGGCATCAACCGTACCACGAATTTGATTGTCGCCGGCAAGTTTGTCGTCGTTGCCGGATACGGCTGGTGCGGCAAGGGCGTTGCAATGCGCGCCAAAGGATTGGGCGCAAGGGTTATCGTGACCGAGGTAGACCCGATCAAGGCAATCGAAGCGGTCATGGATGGGTTCGACGTCATGCCAATGCACGAAGCCGCTAAGGTCGGTGATTTCTTTGTTACAGTTACAGGATGTGCGCATGTTATTACGGAAGAAGATTTCAAAGTGATGAAAAACGGCGCTATTTTATGCAACGCCGGACATTTTGACGTAGAAATCGATATGAAACGTCTGCGTGAGATTGCACTTGATACCATTGACCAGCGGCAGAACATTATCGGCTATCAGATTGACGCTGAGCGTTGGATTTACGTGCTGGGCGAAGGACGTCTGGTCAATCTCGCCTGCGGCGACGGGCATCCGGCTGAAATCATGGATATGAGCTTTGCCATTCAGGCGCTCTCCGCAAAATATCTGGTAGAGCATGCAAAGGAATTGAACGAAAAGCTCATTGTCGTTCCAAAAGAGGTAGACAATGAAGTGGCTGTCCGAAAGCTCCGTTTCCTTGGCAAAGAAATTGACAAGCTCACACCAGAGCAGGAGGAATACCTGAATTCTTCCGCTGTTTAATAAGCATCTGTTTCAACAACAGTCAATCGAGTAGGAGGCTAACCATTAGTTGATTAGCCGACCTCTCACACCACCTAGC
>CAJTSH010000029.1:34795-39860 GCA_910578885.1 uncultured Lachnospiraceae bacterium | reverse complement strand
CTTTCAGGATACTTTCGTATCCCAGTTCCTTAAATTTTACCCTGATCCCTTTGTGCTTCCCAAAAGCACTTGGGATTATATCGTGCAGTTCTGGTATCTCAATCTTTCCAAGCTTCTTCCCCTGCTGGAACGCTGGCATCTGAAACCGGATAATCCTTTTTCCCTTGTTTTCCGGCTCCACAGGCAGCAGTTCCTGAACCTTTCTATCCGCAATGGGCTAATCGACCCGGAACATCTGGCTCTTGCCGGTGACGGCACCCCTGTCCGTACTGCCGCACAGCAGCGGAAAAAGCGCATTTGCGAGTGTAAGGAGAAAGGCTGTTCTTCTTGTAACTGCAGACGTCATTATTCCCAGCCAGACTGTAACTGGGGATGGGACTCCCACCGGGAATGCTATTTCTTCGGCTGCCACCTCTACATGTATGTGGCTTCCGATTCCTACAGTGATCTCCCTGTAGCTCCAACACCTCGATGCCTGAGAAATGCCATCGACCAAGGCATTTCAAGAATCATTATTAGGATTAGCCGCCTAATAATGATATCTTAAGCGATTCCATAAAATTTTTCAAGGCATAGTACCCGCTATGTCCAATGTTTATGTCCTTTTTTCTCTTTTTTCTTTTCCTGCACGATATTCAGTTGTCAATTTTCGGTTGGTATCTCCATTTGTTGAGATTCCGAGAAGTTATTTTATTGATAGTGATAATTTTTGTTGTGTGTTGCCGCAGAAAAATTAATCGTTTGCAATTAAAATCCTATACTTCTCTGGGTGACGGTACTTATTTCCCATTACCTCGCCTGCACGATATTCCCGAAGCATATCCAAGTCAATCTCAGCCAGATAGACGCCTTCCTCGCCCGGCGCCTCAAAGATACACATATCCCGTACTCCCGGTTCATCATGCAGCCACGCAACACCGTCAAAGACAGTAGAATGCCCGTTGCAGTCCGGCTGTCCGACAGGATAATTGCACGTGGCAATGGCAAACATATTTTCATAAGCTCTGGTACGAAGCGCTGCAAGGCGGTTTATTTCCATCGGACAAGCATTCGGCGCAAGAACAACCTCTGCGCCTTTGAGCATTAAAATTCTTGCGCTTTCAGGAAATTCTCTGTCAAAGCAAATCATAGAACCGACTTTGACAGTACCTCTTCCGATATCCAAATCTGCAACATAAAAGTCCTCTCCGGATGACAACATCTTCTCCAAATCAAAATCACACGTATGTACCTTGGAGTAATGCAGCCTCTGCTTACCATTCCTATCAAAAAGTATAACGGAATTTAACGGTTTCGGGTTGTGCTTCTCAAGAAATGTAACAGCAATTGCCATCTGAAGTTCTGCCGCCAAATTGCGGAATCCCTGCATAAAATCACTGTCAGAGGAGATTGATAAGTCGTTAATAACCGCCTCATCCTGAGGAATAGAATAACCATTACTCCACATTTCCGGGAACAAGGCAATATCTGCTCCCATATTCTTTGCCTCTTCACAGGCTGCCTTTCCTATCTTAAATTGCTCTTCTAAACTGGTCTCTGGGAGCAGCTGAAGCAATGCGATTTTAAAAACCATATTTTTCCTCCTTATAACTCGTACAAATTCCCAGACTGCGATATTCCCGGATGACAAACCGGCTGCGCTTGTCACTCCTCATTGTCCACCTCTTCCAACATCGCCAAATAACTATCCAGCCTTGCATTCACATACCCGGCAAACAGCTTTTCCATCGCAGCCGGATTCTGTTTTATATGATACTTGTCAAAAGCATCATAATAAGCAATTCGATCTGCAAATTTAATATCAATGGGCGGATATCCAGCTTTCATCAATTCCAGATTCACAAGCAGTCGTCCCGTTCTGCCATTTCCGTCAATGAAAGGGTGGATGCCCTCAAATTCAATATGAAACCGTGCAAGCCGCGGAATGATATGCTCTGTGCTGTTCCTATAAGACTCCAACAGCCGCTCCATCTTAGGTTGGATCAGATATGGCTGTACAGGTTCATGCTTTGCACCCATGATTCTTACCGGAACCCTTCTGTAAACGCCGCGGTCATCCCTCTTATCAGCTAATACTAGATAGTGAATCTGTTTGATTACGTTCTCCGATAAAGACACCTGATCTTTTACCAAATCCCGCACAAAATCAAAGGCCTCCTTATGTCCAACTGCCTCCATATGATCTTTTAGCGGCTTCTTGTCAATCGTCAAGCCACGCAAAACCATGTCTGTCTCACGCAAGGTCAGAGTGTTTCCCTCAATTGCATTGGAATTGTAGGTATATTCAACCACAAACTCCTCTGTCAGCCTCTCCACTTCTCCCTCTGTCAAAGGACGTCTTAAATCCAATTCGATTTTCTTCCTATCAATCATTGCAAGCAGACTCTCGGCAGTTTTATACCCGCCGTCCTCCGGGTTCTTCGCATCTGCCGGGATCCTCCAGCTACGTCCCTCACGGGCAACGCCAGAAATTTTTCCCTCTGAACATAATTTACGAACTCTTCTATCCGAAATCCCCCATTTTTCCGACGCCTGCTTCACTGTCATGTACATAAATCTACACCTCATTTCAAACCGTAGTATACCCCATTGTCGGAACAATATCAACGCTGTCGGAATAATACAAAAACTCGGAAGATACGATTTTTCATCTACGAACCGTTTACTCTCCAGTATATCTTCTACGATAATACTCCATAGTACGATACTCAAGAATATCTTTCATATGATTCTTAAATGCTTCATTGCCTATTATTTCTTCCAAGTCTTCCCTGATTGCAAGCGCATACTCTTCTTTCTCAATAAAGAAACCTTTTCCAGAAGCTTTCAGATATTTAATCGGCATACTCTTCGCCTTACTTAGATGCTGCCTATCCGTCATGGCTTTATAATCGCCATAGGATATATCTGCTGCAAAGTCTTTCCAATTGGTTCCGTTATCAAAGAACTTTTTCCAATCATACAGCACTTCGTCATCTGTAACCATCAATCGTAGATCACCGTCATTATAGAAACTATACAAAATCGGCATCTTATAAACCTTCTGCATATCAGTAGTTTCAATCAGCGATAAAAACTCTCTCCCGATTCCAGAATACACCTTTTCTTCGTCCGCAGACAACTCATGAATTTCGTTTAAAAATTCCATATATCTTCGGAATGGATTTTCCTTGGCATGCTTGATACAATATTGATAAATATCATCATCCATGTATGTAAAGAGTTCCATTCGGGTAGGGACTTTGCCATTCAATAATTCCTTCACTCTGTAAAACTCCTGTTTAATCCGCTCCTTTATAGATAATGACTTCTTATCCAACTCTTTGAATAAATCTATCAGACGCATAGCAAAATCTACAATACAATCGTCGGGATATTCAATATCAAAAAAATTAGGAGTCGTTCTATCTCCAAAATTCTTATCGCCACTTAAAAGCAACGGTGCTCGTCCTGCTTTCTCATAATTGCCAATAAAGTCCAAAACATTTAAATATTCTTTCCCTTTACTGGTACGAAGTCCGCGCCCCAACTGTTGCAAAAATACAATTGGCGACTCCGTTGGCCTTAAAAACATGACCATATCAAGCGCATCAATATCTACTCCTTCGTTAAACATATCCACCGAAAAAATCACTTTTATTTCCTGATTTTTCAGCTTCTCAATTGCCTTATCTCTGTCTTCTGAAAACTCACCATCCGCATTACTATATACCGCTACTGACTCTATACCTCTTATACAAAATTCCTTCGCCATTTCTTCTGCATGCTGTCTGGAACAGCAAAAACCAAGCGCTCTTTTAGACCGATATTTCATGTAATATTTATAAATTAAATCATAACGCTTTACATTTCCAATATATGTTTCATTCAATTCCTTTTCATCATAACGACCCTTTACAAGATGTAATGATGAATAATCCGTTTCATCATATATACCATAATAATGAAATGGAACCAATATGCCTTTGTTAATTGCTTCTTTCAATGAAATTTCATACGGTACATTATAATCACAGATTTCATAAATATTTTTACCATCCATTCTTTCAGGCGTTGCAGTAAGTCCCAGCAAAAACTGCGGCTTAAAATAATTTACAATCCTCTGATATTGATCATTTACCGCATGATGGAATTCGTCAATAACCAAATAATCAAAATAATCCGGCGCAAAGAATTCTTCAGACAAATACTCATGTCTGCCAAGTGTTGCAACAGATGCAAAAATCACCGACTTGCCTGTATCTTTCTGTTTTCCATTGAAAAATCCATAATCTTCCGAGTGCCTTACATTTTTGAATGATACTGCTGCCTGCTTTAATATTTCCTCTCTATGAGCCACAAATAATACACGTTCATACTTGGCAGAATCAAACGCTGCCAGATATGTTTTACCAACACCGGTAGCCGCCTGCACTAATCCTTTTGTTGCACCTTCCATCCTGCTGTCTTCCAACGCATATAAAGCTTCTATCTGCGCTCCCCTTGGTTGAAACAACACTTCAACCTTGGTATCTGCATCATCTTCCGCATTATCATATTTCGCCAAGTCTTTAGATACAGCAGGCTTATGCCAAGTCTTAGAATACCTGGTCAATTCTTCATCATCAATAATAATAGAATGATTTTCAAACAGGTCTACAAAAGTATCATAAAACATGTTAAAATTCTTTTTGTCACCAAGACTATTAAAACGATAATTCCACTCTATCCCAGAAGTTAATGCACTTCTTGAAATATTAGAAGAACCAACATATATTTCTCCAACATTTTCATAATGAAAAATATACGACTTCGGATGAAACGAACGCTCTTTATCATTATAAAATCTCAAATCTACCCGATTGCCTAATTCCTTTTTTATCAGACATAATGCTGAAGGCTGAGTTATTCCAAGATAATTTCCAGTAAGAATCCTCACCTGCACACCACGATCCAAAGCCGCCTTCAAATCCTTTAGAATCATTCTCACTCCAGATTCCATAAGGAAAGAAACGATAATATCAATCTTATTTGCTTTTAACATACTCATTTTTAACTGGTAATACAAAAAGCGATTTCTATTTCT
>CAJTSH010000029.1:0-34786 GCA_910578885.1 uncultured Lachnospiraceae bacterium | reverse complement strand
TTTGCTTTTAACATACTCATTTTTAACTGGTAATACAAAAAGCGATTTCTATTTCTATCACCGGTCATAACATCCGTAGATTCTATTTGTAATTCATCAACCTTTATCTTTTCCGCAAAATCAGATTGAGCCATTTCTCTTCACCTCTTCCCGGCCGTACATCCGAAGTTGTCCACTGTTCTTCAACTTCTAATTCTCCCACCTCACCTAAAAACTCTGCAAATGTCTCTTCTGTCATATCTGTAAAATAGCGTCCATTTCTTTCACCTGCAAATGTTCCATATTTGAATGATGTATAAATAATTCCATTCTCTTTTAATGCAACTGCCATTTTTCGCATCACTTCTACAAGTTCATTCATCGGTAAATGCAATATGGATGAGCATGCCCATATTCCATCATACTTACCTACTTCTGCCAGTTCTTGAAAAAACATATTTTTCACTTCAATCCCAGTGTATTCAGCAGCCAGCTTACACAACTCGAAAGATCCGTCAATTGCTTCTACGTGATAGCCTTGTTGTAGAAAATACTTTGTATCACGTCCGGAACCGCAGCCAAAATCAAGTATATGCGAACCGTTTTTTAACCTTGATAGGAACTGCCTTTGCATTGCGGCAAATTCAACATTTACTGTATTTTTATAAAATTCGGCAGCATGGTTATCGTAATAGCCAAGAGTGCTGTTGTTTTGCATGATATTCCCCCTATTATATCTCATCTTCGGAACACTATCAATTTTCGTTTTGCAGAAACTATCTTTAACATAATTCTTTCAACATAAAATATCCGCATGTCCTATTTTAATTTTCAAATATAACGAATTAATTCTTTTTAAAAACTCCGTACCCTTCTCTTCTTCAATACTTAATACTGTCAAATCAACCGGCAATCCACTTATTTTTTCTAAAACTGAACAAATGGAACTTAAATCATTTATTAACGGCGCAAGTATCCCGGCAAAACTTGTATATGTCCGAAATAAAAGCAGACGTAAAGACTGGCTGGTGCTCATAAGCACGGATATGGAGCTTTCTGAAGAGGAAATCATCCGCATTTATGGGAAACGCTGGGACATAGAGGTCTTCTTCAAGGCATACAAATCTTACCTGAACCTTGTGAAAGAGTACCGGGGCATCTCCTATGACGCCATGACTGCCCGGTTATGGAATATTTCCACATCACCGAAGCTGGAGGATTTTACCGCTAGTTTTATTCAGCGCCTTCCCAAATATATGCAGGAGGCTTTGGAACGGGAAGAAACAGCGGCATGAGGATATTTGGGGGTCTAAAGCATTGATTTTTCAAGGTGCTTATCCCATTTTTGATGTGGGAAGTTTGAGTTATTTATTTTTTCTTTTAGTTTTAAGATATATTCTTCTTCTGCCTGTTCCAATCGTTTCTGAATAGCTTCCTCTGATGGCAACTGCGATTTTATTTCTTGTAAACGAATATTATCGTAAGTTGCAACTCCCATAGGAGTCTCTATTCCCTGAAAAGCCCACTGAACCTCTGTCTGGTCCTTATCTTTACATATCAGCAGACCAATTGTTGGATTATCGGATTCCGATTTCATTAACTCATTAACCGCATTTACATAGAAATTAAGTTTTCCTGCAAACTCTGGTTCAAATGATACAGCTTTTAGTTCAACAACTACATAACAACGAAGCTTAATATGATAAAAAAGCATATCTATTTTTCTTGTTTTACCAGCTACGATAATCTCCTTCTGTCTTCCTATAAAGGCAAATCCTGATCCAAGCTCTAACAAGAAGCGTGTAATATTCTGCTCTAACGCATCTTCCAACTCTTCTTCATCATATCCTACCGGAAGTGATACAAAACCGAAATCATAAGTATCTTTTACGATTTCCTGTGCGAGTTTTCCTTGTATGGCAGGAAGTTTTTCGGCAAAATTAGTCAGTGCATTACCTGACGATTGGTATAAATTGGCTTTTATACAATCAACAAGTGTACTTCTGCTCCAACTTTCTTCTATTGTTTTTCTCACATAAAATAAAGCTTCTTCTATTGTTTTACATTTTGTTACTATTTCAACATGATGTCTCCATGGTACAAATCCGAAGATTGCAGGAAATTCTATTTCTGCACCAGCTTGGTGCAGTTTTTGATTTTCACAAATTTCTGCACCAACCTGTTGCAGTTTTAAGCTGTTTAAATCGATACTGTCTGCAATCGTATGAGCTAGTTCTGAAAACATATCGCTTGAAGAATAAAACAAGTACCATTTTTTCATATTCCAAAGATTTCTTGCTGAGAAGCCTTTTGCATCAGGAAATTCATTTTGTAAATCGAGACTTAATTGCTCTACAATTCCTTTCCCCCACTTCTCTTCCGCTTTTCTTTCTACTAAATCCCGCCCCAGTTGCCAATTAAAGTAAAGCAGTTCTGTATTAACTTTAACAGTAGCTTTTATTTGTGTTGTTATATAACGTTGCTTCACATCATGAATCCATTTCACATAATCAGAATCTAAACTAATATCATGTGACTTCACAATATGAGGTTTTGTTTCTTCAGGCATATTATTCCCCATTTCTTCAAGATTTTTCATTCAAAAAATTTTTTAAATTGGTGTGCGGAACTAAAAACCACACACCAATTAATATAACACAAAAAGCGTAATTATACTACTGAAACATGCTTTTCCTTCTCTTTCATTTCTGATATTTTTTCGTGTAGATTCGTGTTATACAGCTTATAAAGACTGGTACTCTAGCACATTGTCATGAAATGCCGGAGCATTTGCTAATTCCATTATGGAAGTATTGAAACAGGTATTGCTTGTTTTCATCTGCGACCAGCCATGGTCAATCCCAATTACTTCGATATTATTGTTCATTCTGTGTTTCCTCCGCTTCTTAAATTCTCGCCCTAACATATTCTAAATCTCCTGTATAGGGGGTAACCACCAGATACCAGTTACGGTCAATGTCCATTTCCATCCGGGTTTTTATCCATTTGTCATCAACCTTGACTTCTAAGCATTCTCCGCAATGGAATCCGGTATGTTCCCATAAATCTGATACCAGTAATCCATATCTGCCATTCTCACTGTTATAGCCTAATCTGCCTTCAATCATCTTTTCTTTATTTGCCATATCCATTCCTCCCGATATACTACTTTGATTTGCTTTCAACTGCTTTTCTTTATCAAATGTTTCTCTGCTTCGTATCTCCACTATTCTTTAATCTGCTATAGCTGATACTCTAACTGCTGAATACAGTATCAAATAACTGCCTGCAATAAGAATTATTACGAGGACTTCAATTAGCACTTTGTTCATACAATCTCTTCCTTTCAAAATAAAAAATAGGACTATATCAGCCAAACGGAATATCTCCGTGTTAAATGCTAATTTAGTCTTACCTAAATAAAATCTATTAAATTGTCACCTCACTTGGATGCACGAACCACACTCAGGTCATGACTCCTGAATTGTTGATGCAATGTTTGGATTTCGGTTTGATTTGTCAGCGCTGCCTTATCTACTGATAAAATGGTATAAAAATAAGGACTAAATTAATACTAACCCCTTGATTTTACTGGGTTTCTCTAACTTTGTCCTTATTATAACGCGCTTATCGTCAATAACCAAATAATCAAAATAATCCGGCGAAAAGAATTCTTCAGACAAATACTCATTTCTACCAAGTGTTGCAACAGATGCAAAAATCACCGACTTGCCTGTATCTTTCTGTTTTCCATTGAAAAATCCATAATCTTCCGAGTGCCTTACATTTTTGCTTTTAACATACTCATTTTTAACTGGTAATACAAAAAGCGATTTCTATTTCTATCACCGGTCATAACATCCGTAGATTCTATTTGTAATTCATCAACCTTTATCTTTTCCGCAAAATCAGATTGAGCCATTTCTCTTCACCTCTTCCCGGCCGTACATCCGAAGTTGTCCACTGTTCTTCAACTTCTAATTCTCTTACCTCACCTAAAAACTCTGCAAATGTCTCTTCTGTCATATCTGTAAAATAGCGTCCATTTCTTTCACCTGCAAATGTTCCATATTTGAATGATGTATAAATAATTCCATTCTCTTTTAATGCAACTGCCATTTTTCGCATCACTTCTACAAGTTCATTCATCGGTAAATGCAATATGGATGAGCATGCCCATATTCCATCATACTTACCTACTTCTGCCAGTTCTTGAAAAAACATATTGCCTTTGCATTACGGCAAATTCAACATTTACTGTATTTTTATAAAATTCGGCAGCATGGTTATCGTAATAGCCAAGAGTGCTGTTGTTTTGCATGATATTCCCCCTATTACGTTCCGGTTCTATAACCCCATCATTAAACACGACTTAAAATTTCCTTTTTCTTACTCTCAAACTCTTCTTTCGTTAAAATTCCCTTTTCAAATAAGTTTGCCAACTTTTCAAGCGCATCAATGTCGTCAAAATTTACTCCTTTTGATGATTCACTTTCTTGTAATACGACCTCATATTCTTTTTCAGGAATCAATTTTGTGAAGACCTCATATGCCGCTGAATTAAACTGTACAACCTGTTTTAAGCTAATATCGTAAAGCAAAACTGTCTGCTCATCATGTACAGTTGAGATACCATTTATGTCATTTACTTCTTTTCTGCTTCCTATCACGGCTCCAGCCTCTCCAGCTATTAACCCGCCAATAACAGCCCCCTTAATTAATGAACCACCACCACCGCCACCACTTATTTTTGTAGTGACATACTTTTGCCCTAAAAGACGATAATATTTTATTTTATCAAGAGGAAACCTATATCCCACTCTGGTTATTGAATTGCAAAAGCACAATTCTGACTCATTTTTCCAACCAGAAAGATATCCCCTATAATTAAAATCATCTGACTCAATCTGTAAATCAACATCTTCATACTTTGCAATTTCACTAGGATCAAATTCAGATTTAGTAAAAAATTCCTCGGTAAACATCCCATGCTCCAACTTGGGTATATCATCTTTTATCAAATCAAGCAATTTTAAAAAGTTTTTTTCATATCCTGGGTAGAATGATAAGCTCACCCTTCCTTGAGGCTCCAGATCCAAAAAATACCATGTTCCAGCCATTGTATTTTCTTTATTATATTCCATACCCTTAATTGATTCATAATGTATTTTCTCATTACCCATCTCATATGGATATAAAATGCTTTTATCATCCTATAACTCCATTTACAGAATCTGTCAATCCTTCTTTTCCACACTTCTGACATTTAAAGTATTTCCATGCTCTATCAATCTTCTTTGCCATATCTATTCTCCTCTTATCTTCAGCATTAAAATGCAATAGTCTCATTTGGATACTCTGCTTTCATTTTATTACGCAACACATTAAAATCAAAATTTCTCAAATGTCGATTAGGATATTGATTCTGTAAATAAGAAATATATTGCTGTAAGTTTGTAAAGTTTTCATTCTGTGTATTAACTGGTTTATTGAAGAAATGTAATATAGCTGTATTGATACTTTTTATATCCGATTCAAAAACATTGTATCTAGGATTCTTTTCAAGTTTATCATATATTCCTCTGAATGGCTCTCTCATTGGTTCCGGTTCATTTATATGTAAAATCATCATTGATCGTGCGAATTGAATCAATTGTAACATTTTTCGATTTTCGTCTTTTCTTTGAATAATATGACTACCTGCACCATGATTCCTTCCATTGCCATTTCCCCCACAAGTAAAAACCGTCATTTTGCTTGGTAACTCCATTCCCCACGCTTTTATAAGTTCTCTTCCAACGCTATCAGAAAATATAGGGTAATATACAATGCCACTAAGAGTATCCGTTACTCTAAATACTATAAAGCCTCCATTAATTTCTCTACTCCCCGTCGCATAACTTCTTACAGTATTTCCAGGCAGTAATTCTTCATATGACATTACTTCAACCGCAAAATCTTCATTAATTGCAAGCCGCCTATCATTACTCCTACAATACTCTTTTTTAAACTGTTCTATTTGCTCTATATTTGCTTCTGTCACACAAATCATCTCCTATTCCATCCTCAAAAGTAATGCCCAAAATCCCCTTCTTTTAATGCTTAATACTTGATTTAAAACGAACTCCCCTTGCACTGCTCATCCTCCACCTTCACCGCCTCCCGCAGCGAAAACGAATACAAATACTTCTCCTCCACCTTCATATCCCAGACCGCCTCCAACGCTTTCGCATACAAATCCAACTGCGCCTGATACATATCGCAAAGCTGCTTCCCGTCCTTCACCCGATCAGTCTTATAATCGAGCAGAATAATATGATTCCCTTCCATCCAAAATACATCAATAATTCCCTGCACCAGAATCAGCTCCTCTTCCGGCATTCCAAGCACAAATGGTTTTTCCCGGTAAAGCAGCCCCGCTTCTGCCGCCCTGCGCATCCTTCGTCCCACGTCAGAACGCAGAAATTCTACAATCTGCCGCGGATTCACCAAATCCGCCATCTCCTTTGTTACCTGTTCACTGGCTAACATCTGCTTCATCTGTTCTTCTACATCTGCTAACAGGCTCTCATCGCTCACCGCCGTAAAATCCAGACATTCCAGAACACGATGCACAGCGGTTCCCCGCAATGCGCCCTGACTGATTTCTTCCCGCTTTGCCGTTTCGTCCACAAATGCAGGAATATACGGAATGACAGGCTTTTCGAGGAACACCGGAACCGTATCTAGCTCCTCTGCCTGTGCATATTCCCGCATGGCGCGGTGCTTTAACTCCGAGACGGAATATTTCATCTGTAAATCCACCGTATTCTGATAAGGGTATACATAGGACAGCCGCTCTTCTACCAGAGATATCATTTCCTCCGAAGGCTGCTCCCAATCAGACGCCGTTTCTTCCTCCATTAGCCGCTCTTCGGTCTGCTGCCTTGCCTCCTGCCAGACCATATCGGCTACTGAAATCTGCTGTATGAGATAAGCGTCTCCATAGCTGACCAATGCCGGCAATACCCAGTCCAGATAACTGTTTGCCCCTGCAAGGTCTGCAAAGCCAATCTTCTTCGCATCCTCATTTACCACCCGGTAACCGGCAAGCTTCTCATCTGCTTTATCTAAGACTCCGGTCAATATCAGCTTTTCCTTCGCTCTTGTGAGCGCCACATACAGGATCCGAAGCTCTTCTCCAAGATTTTCCAATTCTCCTTGATTTGCCAGAATCCGTCTGGTCAAGGTCGGCATTTTTATATGCCGTTTCATATCCACCTCTTCCAATCCTATGCCAAGCTCATGGTGGAGAATCATGCGGCTCCTGCTGTCCTGCCTGTTAAATTGTTTTCCAAGCCCGCTTACAAACACTACAGGAAATTCCAGCCCCTTACTCTTATGGATACTCATAATCCGAACCGCATCCTCATTCTCGCTGACAAGATCTGCCTCCCCGTAATCCACATCGTATTTCTGCAGTTCATCCATGTAACGGATGAAATGAAATAATCCGCGGTAACTGGTTCCCTCATAAGCAATTGCCCGCTCTACCAGCATAGCGACATTTGCCTGACGCTGTTTTCCTCCCGGCATGGCGGCTACAATCTTATCATATCCGGTGGCGTCTAAGACTTCCAAGAGCAGTTCATGAATCGGACGGTCTGAAATCTCTTTCCTAAGATTCTGATAAATCTCATAAAACGCTGCAGCCTTTTCTGCCAGCTCTCCCGCAAAGATTTCCTCCCTGATGCCATCAAAAAAAGCTTCGCTAAAGGATTTCTCCCGATCTGTGACCCGTATCTGCGCCAATTCCTCATCGGAAAATCCGCCAATCGGAGATTTCAAAACTGCTGCCAGCGGAATATCCTGAAACGGATTGTCCAGTATCCGAAGGTAGCTCAATATGATCTGCACCTCAAGCGCCGAAAAATATCCGGTCTTTGAAGTGGTATGCGCCGGTATTCCGGCTTCCATCAGAACCTTTGTAAATGTATCGCCATATACGCTAAGGCTCCTCAGCAGCAGGACAATGTCACCATACCTAAGACGCCTCAGCTCTCCGGTCTTTTCATCCGTCACAAGCTGCCGCTCCATCAGCGTCTTAATTTTAGACGCAATCATCATGGCTTCCAGCGTCACCTTATCCCCATGCTCCAGCTCGGATAACAGTTCCTCCTTGCCGTCCGCTACCAAAATCTCCGGCGCAAACATCTCTCTTCCCGCCAAGCCGGAAGCCGCCTGAACGGAATCCATAATGGAACCGGCGGCATTCATGTCAGATACCGCTTCCGGATAAGACGCTCCCGGATACAATGCCGCCGCGTCGTCATATTCCACATTTCCGAGGCTTCGTTTCATGATTTTCTTGAAAATATCGTTGGTAATCTGCAATACCTCATTCCGGCTTCGGAAATTCTTATGCAAATCCACTCGCTGATTCTCACTGTCCTCTGTCGTATAGGCGTCGAATTTCTCCATGAACAGCTCTGGTCTTGCAAGCCGGAACCGATAAATACTCTGTTTTACATCCCCTACCATGAAAATATTGTTTTCCCCCGCCTGCTCACGGGAAATTGCGCGCAGAATTGTCTCCTGCACATAATTGCTGTCCTGATACTCGTCAATCATAATCTCCGCATAGGCGTTTTGAAATTCCTGCGCCGTAGCAGTCGGCTGCTTTGTCTCCCGATCCACTAAAATTTCCAGTGCAAAATGCTCCAAGTCCCCGAAGTCCACAATATTCTTCTCGCGTTTCCGCATGGAAAGCCGCTCCATAAAAAGGCAGGTAACAGAAACCAAGGTATGTACCAGTCCATGCAGACGTTTTGTCTGCGCCAGATGGCTCTCCATATCGGCAAAAAAGAATTTCTTCTGGATAGAATCAATCGCATTCTTCCAAGCGCTTCTTGCTCCTTTGACATACTCCTGCTTCTCTTTGCTGCCCTCAAAGCCCCTTGCCGCTTTCAGCTTCGCCCAGCTCTTCCCTTGCATCCATCCGCGTATCTGCTCATAACTCTTACACTCCAAAAGTTCATTTAAGGCAGACAAATCGCTCTCTATGGCGCTCTGATACATATAGGGTCCGTCCTCCTGCAGGCAGACAGACAGAGTCTGCTGCATTTTCTCCCGGACTCCCTCTGTCATATAGGAAATGTATTCTAGGAGACATTGCATCATCGGACTTTCTTCTAATTCCTCTACAGTCTCCGTTTCATATGCCTTTTCACACTGCAAGAGCCACTCCTTCGGCCAGGGATAACTCCCTGCATAATCATAGAACTGTAAAATGAGGCTCTTTAATCCTTCATCATTTCTGCCGGAAGCATAGATGTCCGCAAGCTCAATAAAATCTTCACTGCCCCCCTCATACATTTCTTCCAGCAGCGTCTCCATGACCTCCTGCTTTAAGAGCTTCAGCTCGCCCTCATCCGCAATCCGAAAGTTCGGTTCCAGATCAATTTCATGAAAATGGTTGCGAATTACATAGAGGCAAAAGCTGTCAATCGTTGTAATCTGGGCGTTGTGTACCAGCGCAAGCTGCTGCTCCAAGCGGGGATTTAAGGGATCCTCTGAAAGTTCTTTTTCAATCGCAAGTCCCACGCGGTCCCGCATCTGTGCCGCCGCCGCCTTGGTAAATGTCACCACCAGAAGCTCATCAATATCAATGGGATTCTCCTTATCCAAAATCCTCTCCTTGATACGCTCGACCAGAACGGCTGTCTTGCCGGAGCCTGCCGCCGCAGACACTAATATATTCCGTTTTCTTAATTCAATCACTTTCTTCTGCTCCGGCGTCCACGAAACACCCATTACATATCCTCCCTGCCTATTTCCTTCATTTTCTGCATAATTTCATCCGCATCCCCAATGTCATCAAGTTTCCGATGCTCATAACCCGGTATTCTTCCGTCGTATCCGCAGACGCTTCTATAGGGACAATAAGTACACGCCTCCTTGTCCTTAAGCTGATATGGATTTACTTTTACTTCCCCTTCTACAATCTGCCGTCCCAGCCGTTGTACCAGATGGCTGACATAGTCTGAAATCAGGGCAAATTCCTCGTCGGTCGCCGTCTTTGAAGTCTTTGTGAGCGCGCCGTCTTTGGTAAAACCCACCGGAATCACCTTGGATTTGCCTGCAATGTCGGTATCCATCGCCTCATAAATCCGGTCGCTTTCATTTACCAGACCGTCCAATTTCAGTTTATCCAGAATCTGCTCATAAATTTCCACATCGGTCTCACCGCCGCTTCCCTCAATCACCGGATCATCAATATGATAATAGAACACCCCTGCCGGAACGATTTCCTCTGTCGGATGCTTCTTCTTTAAAATCTCTACCGCCGCATTCAAATAGACTACTAGCTGCAACTGCAGGCCATGATAGAGCGCCAGCAGATCAAAGCTGGTTTTTCCCGATTTATAGTCAATGACCTTAACATAGAGCTTCCCATCTGCTTCATATGTGTCCACACGGTCAATCCGTCCCCTCAGGTGCATCTTTTCCTCCTCGGTCAATGCGAAATTCACAGCTTCTAAATCCTCGGTAAATGCAAACGCCATCTCAAAGTCTCCCGGTTCAAATCTTCCCGCCCGTACCTGCTCGGTCAAGGTATGCACTGTTGTCTTTAAAATTTTGCCCATGCGATAGAGAAAATACTGATTTTTCGCCGTCTGTGCAAGCGCCTGATTCCCGCTTTCCAAAACGGCTTCCCTCAGCGCCGCCTCTATCATCTCCTCTTCTGCTTCCTTTGGTATTGTAAACCAATCATATTGGGATTTTCCAAGCATGGCTGCATATTTTTCCAGTGCAAGATGATAGATAACGCCCATATCCATTGCGGCAAACTGGCTCAGCTCCCTCTCATTCAGCCGAAGTCCATAGTTCAGGAAATGAGCGCAGGCGCAGGCTGCAAAGCGTTCCAGACGCGTCACGCTGTTTTCCAGTACATTTCCGTAGAGAGCTTTTGAAACTGCCCTCGATATTTCATTTCCCTCATATCTAAGTTTTTCCGCTTCCGTCAAATGTGTTAAAAACGTCCGGTAAATCTCATCATTTTCATACCACTGCTTCAACGCATTCCAAAGCTGACGCTTCCTTCTCTCCAATGGCAGACCGCCTTCCTGACGGCGCTGTATTTCCTCCAAATAGAAAATGAGGCTGCTCTTTGGCGTCACAATCAGATTTTCGATGGGAAGCGCTTCGATTTCCGTTACTTCCACCTTGGGAAACAGCTTGTGCATCGTTCCAAGAAGATACGAACGGCGCAGCGACTGCCCGTCTCCCCCCACTCTGGCACAAGTCAGATACAGAAGGCCGGAGGGCTTCGTCATTACCAGATAGAGATAGAAACGCTGCATAAATACGCGCTCTCTTGCAGTGGGCGCAAGCTCTAAATGGCGCTTTGCCAGCTCTTCCCGCTCCAATTGGGAGATAATTCCGCCCCTTGTGTCATTCTTCGGCACAATCCCATCATTTACGCCCAGAAAAAACAGTACCTTTATATGCTCCAGACGGGTTCTTTCGATATCTCCGACTGTCACCCGGTCATAACCGGTAGGAATCACGCCCACTTTTGCCACTTCAAAGCCTGCGTCTAATATCTCGGTATATTCTTTGATGCTAAGCTCCTCATCCCCAAGAAGAGAGGTCATCTTATCCAGCAAGTCCATCACGATCCGGTAAATCTGAGCATACTCTTTTTCTTTTACAAAGTCTCCTTGTTCCCGGTACTCATCTTCCCGATTCTTTAACTGCTGTTCGATTGACAAAGTTCGCATAAATTCATAAAGAGCCAGCGACTGCTCCCGCACTGTCGCATGTTTCCTTCGAAACACTTCCCACAGCGGTGCAAACAATTCCATTTGCTCCTTTCGGAATGCTTCCAGCTCTTCCAGCTGTTCTTCGCTCATCTGCCTCGGCAGATAGGAAAAACGCTTAGACCATGCTTTATATCCGCGGATACCCGCTGCCAGCACATAGTTTTCCAGACGGTCAATGAGTGCGGCGTCTACCTTTCTCTCCCTCACAGATTCCGGCGTCTCTTCTTCCTCTTTCTTCTTCCAAAGCACGAGATTACTGCGGAAATAACGGAATATGCTCTCATATGTAAAGTTGTTTTCTAAAATTTCCAGTACGGCGCGGACAAATTCAAGGAAAGGATGCAGCAGGATATTCTTTGTCGTATCCAAAAAATAAGGAATATCATACACCGAAAAAATCTGGGATACATAATTTCCATAGCTTTCCACATCTCCGCTCACCACCGCAATGTCCTTATAACGGTATCCTTCTTCCCTCACCAATCTCTTGATTTCACCTGCCGCATAGGAAAGCTCCTCCCTCTGATTTTCCAAAGAATACATTCGGATGCTTCCGTCATTTTCTCCGTAAGGCTTGGCCTGTAAACGAAAAAGGTTCCGTTCCAGAGACGACAGCATCGGAGAATCCGCAAACCGGGACTTCTCTTCATCAATCAACCATACCGGCTCCTCAAGAGGTATCTTTGCTTTCTCTGCCATGCGCACCAAAGAAGATACCGTCTTTTTACTCATGGCAAACAATTCCTGCATCCCGCGGAAGGTATATGCATCCTCTCTGGCGTCCATCGTAATTGTCACATAGATATCGCTTGTCAATGTCATGAGCCTTTGCAGGAGTTGATTCTGAATCGGCGTAAAACCTGTAAAGCCGTCAAAGGCAAGCACGCTGCCCCTAAGCAGTTTTGATTCTGCCGCAACTGATTCGAATACGTCTAAAATCTCCTCTGCGGTAATATACTTTCCCTCTAACGCCTCCTCAAATCCACGGTACATAATCAATATATCTTCCATTTTTCGGGAAAAAACGCCGGAAAGGGCGTTCCTCTTCCCTCCCGCTCTCTGCGGTTCCCCGATTCCTTCTGCACGAAGGAAATCCTCCAGCGCTTCCGGTGAAATATGATACTGTGTCAGCTCTGAGATCAGCGATTTGATTTCACTGATATAACCCATCTTCTTCATATTTCCAGACAATACCTGAAGCTCTTCCTTCTTATCCTCCGCCACTTTCCGAAGCAGCAGGTTCTTTCCTGTCTCCTCTAAAACCACCATATCCATTTTGCCAATCTCATCAAACACACGATAGGCAAGACGCTGGAAGCTGACCACGTCGATATTCATAATTCCGCTTCCCGATTTTTCCACCAACTCACGCTGTGTCTGCATCGTAAACTGCTCCGGCACGATGACATAAAAAGTCTGCTCCGGATATTCTCTGGCAAGCCGCACAATTTCTTCATACAGATATGTAGACTTCCCGCTGCCGCTGCTTCCCATGATAAATCTTAATGACATACACTCCTCCGCATTTCCTCATCGATGATTATACTGTCTGTAATCTTCTTATTATCCTCTAAACGATTCCCACTGCTTCCTTCGCAAGCCGGTCTGCTTCTTCATTGCCTTCCACACCGGAATGTCCCTTGACCTTCACGAAAACGAGCTCTATCTCATCCTTTACCGACTGCACATACTCATAATAGGCAATTGTCCCCGCCTTATTGCGTTTCCAATTTCCGGTTGCCCACATTTCAATTCCCATGTAATCATAATAAATATACAGCTTTGGAAGCTTTAACTCCAACGCCTTCTCAATCGCCGCCATGCTGCCCATGACCTCTCCGGCTACATTTCGCATAGACGCCATTTCCTTATCTTTTCCCGATCCCTGCAACAGTTCTTTCCTTCCATCATGGAAAAGAAATCCGCCGTAACCATAGACCTTTGCCGCCGCATTATAAGAACCATCCACAAAGGCATAGGGTTCTGTCACATCATCCGTCCGGGATGCTCCCGCTGCCCGTTTTGGCGTTGCGGGATGCTTCAGGGGATGTGGGCTCCCATTGTCTGTACTGATAACGTAATTGCCGCTTTTTCCTGCCTCTTCCGGCTCATGCCCCAGATAGGAAACCGCCTCCGCCCTCGTCTTAAAACTTTTATATACTGCCCCGGAATATCCGTCCACCATAGCTTTACAGGCGTCCCAATCCAGATAAATTCCCGGCGTCTTTCCTCTTTTTACTGCATAAAATTTTCCAGCCATACTTTTCCTACTTTGCCCTTCTATCTTTTTTTCTGCTCATGAAGCCCTTACTTGACACCGTCACTTTCAAATTTTTTATGTATAATTCCCGCTTCTTCCAACAGCCGATACAATGTCGGTGACAAATGAAACTCTTCCATCATCTTTTCTACCTCAAGAATCCGCTTCTCCTTTACCGACTTTGTCACAACCGGCTTGCGGACTGCCCGAATCAGGATATTCTTCGGGGTATGGGACAGATCCACAAATTCCAAGAGCTGCGTTTTATAACCGCAGTATTCCAGCAGATTTCCGCGAATGGCATCCGTAGAAAGCGCCGCAAACCTTTCCTTGATGATTCCATATCTGGTGAGAATCGAATAGTCCTCACTTTTCATCTGCTGATTCAGCTCATGCTGGCAGCAGGGAACGGAAAAAATCATCTTCGCCTTCCAACAGACTGCATTGTAAAGCGCATAATCTGTCGCCGTATCGCAGGCATGAAGCGTAAGCACCATATCCACCGGAAATTTGGCTTCATATCCATTGATGTCGCCCAATTCGAACCGGAGATTTTCATAGCCGTACCGTTTCGCCGCCTCATTGCATTTGGTAATCACATCCGCTTTTAAATCCAGACCCACAATGGATACCGGTATCCTTCTGATATAGGTAAAATAATAATAGACAATGAAGGTCAGATAAGATTTACCGCAGCCAAAATCAATGATATTGCAATGTTTTAATCCACTGTCTATTATGGCGTCATCTATGATTTCCAGAAAACGGTTAATCTGCTTAAACTTGTCATACATGGATTTCACAACCTTCCCTTCCTTCGTGAAAATCCCCATGTCAATCAACGGATCTATGACCTGCCCCTCTTTGATAAGATAATTCTTCTTCCGGTTATGGCTTAGCTCCATTTTGCCGGAAGCATCGTCCATGATTCCCTTTCCCGCAAGACGGTTCTCGCTAAACAGACACTTTCCCTTCTTGGATATCTTCATGATATACTGCATCTTTTCGGTAAAGATATCAAGCTGGCGATAACCCATTTTTAAATAAGTTTCACACAACTCCTGTAAATGCAATTCTGGAATATTTTCGTGAAACACCTGCTTATCCGTATATTTTTCAATCTGATAGCCTCTCTGCTTTACACAGATGCAGACTTTCCGGTATTGGATTCTTTCACCTTTGCCATTGCTGAATATGATTTTTCTGATATCATCTTGTTTTATTTTCTGTAAAAACGATATTTGTTCTTCCTGCATCTGCTGCTCCCTCTGCTTTTTGAAACATTTTTCTTTACTTCAATCTTTCTTCTTTGTTATAATATAATTGCCTATAAGGCAAAGAAAGGGGTTGATTTAATTGAAATTTTTATTAAAAAAATTAAAGAAACTTTTGTCTCTGCCTTGTTCCCGTAACATAAGCAGCACCACCATGTAGCTGATGCATAGGGCGAAATACGGCAGTACCACACTGTCAAAGTGAAGCTATGTACCATAGAAGCAATGAGTGTCGTTCATTGTATCTTTGCTTGCACCAGGCTTACGCCCCGTATGGGAGGGTTTCCGTCTAACCTGTAAAAAGACGTGAAATACCATTGCCAGCGCTATGAGGCAGTGTGACTTACGAGTCCATTGCCCTAGTTATGAGGCAGTGTGACTGATGAGTCCATTGCCATCGCCATGAGGCAATGTGTCATGGAATATCCATTTGACAACCAAAATGAACGAAAGCCTGTTCGTTTTGATTGTGGAAACTATTAATGGCAAAGATTGCAATACATTACGGGTCAAAAATGTGGAACGAGCCTATCATGACGACACCATGATAGGTTTTGTTAATTTACTCATTATCTGATTTGCTAAATCCTGCAATAAATCCGTTCCGCCTGCACATTTCCTATCCCTGAAACGGCGGTGCAAAATATCCATAATAGGATACAGGCTCTCCCGCCTCTCTCAAATGAGAGGTATCTCCAATCATCTGACACCTGAAATACGCCTTGCCCGGCTCCCTTTCCTCGGAAGCGACTACCGTCACAGAGGATGGCGGCACGAAAATCCCCTGCCAGAGCGCGCTCGGCGTACTATTGATGAGATAGGAAATCAGCGTCAGCATCACTCCCAGATGGCAGAAGCAGACAATGGTGGTATCATCCGCCTTGCAGTTCTTCATATGCTCTAGCGTATGTCCGTCATAAATCATATAGTGATTGCTCGCCAAACGTTCCTTCGGAGAACGGTAATAAATTCCGTTTCTCTCATATCCATACTTTGACAACAGTGCATCAAGTCCCGCCGTAACCTTCTTATAGTAGTCCTTTACCGGTCCTTTCTGCATCATTGGCGCTTCCAGCCACTCACCCGGCTGAAACAGCATTTTGTTCTCTTCCAGATATTCCGGCGTCAAATCCCACAGAAGTATATTTTCTCCCGTTTCATAAGAAGGTATGGTAAATTCTTGAAGCCATTCGCAGACTTTTGCTTCCCGTCCCAGCTCCTTCAAAGTCGGTTCTGCCGTTGCTCTTGCGCGCCCCAGAGGGGAGCAGTAAAAATCCGTAACCTTCCATTTCGCAGTTCGCTCCGCAAGCAGCCTTGCCTCCCGACGCCCCTTTTCAGTCAGGGAATCTATGGCATAATCCGGTTCTGCATGCCTGATAAATATGATTTTCATATGTATTTCTCCTTCGGGACAATACAAAATGTCTCCCTACAATAAAACTTTTCATTAGTTCTATTATAGGGAGACAATCTAAAAATTTCAATACCTTCTCAGGATTCGCTTGCGAATCGTGAGCTTTCCTTAGAAACAGCAGAACTTACTTCTTAACTTTTATAGTTTTTGTGCTGCTCCAGCTTCCGCTTATCGGTTTTCTATTTACCGTCTTATACCCGCACACTCTTATGTAATACTTCTTCCCTCCTTTCAGATTTTTGAGTACGGCGCTGCTTGTCTTGCTGTTCTTTACCGTCACTGTCTTTGCGCCCTTGAACTTGCTGCTTGTAGAATACTGAATCAGATATCCCGTTGTTTTCGTATCCTTCTTCCACTTCACAACTGCCGTCTTGGATTTCGTAGATTTTACGGAACTTACAACTGCTTTCTTTGGCGTTACGACAATCGTTATTCTCTTTGTTGCCGCTTCGTAATAAGCATTCCCTTTTGCCTTCACGGTGATGACTGCCTTTCCAATGCTCTTAAAGGTTATCCGTCCGTTTTTGGATACGGCCGCCACCTTTGGTTTGGAGGACTTGTAGGTTGCAGCGCCTGCCGGTTTTAAGGTCAGCTTACTTCCAACTGCCTTGCTGTATTGAGATACCTTCGTTATCGGGTTAACTGCTTTTACCACCTGTACCTTTACAATATCAGAATTCGTCACAGCCGTCTTAGTTCCTGTTGCGCTGTCATTTTTATTGGTTACTGCGCAGTAATAATAGGTGGTTCCTATTGCAGAAGCCGGAACCGTATAGCTTGCCATAGTGGCTCCGTTTATTGCAGCAGCGCCGGTGACGCTGTTCTTCGTATTCTTATACCACTGATAAGTTATCTTTCCGCCGTCTGCCGCTGTTGCAGCAACCGTCAAAACCGAGGTCGCCTTATAGGTAAGTGTCGCAGCTTTCGGCTGTGCAGTAATTGTCGGTTCTTTTGCATTCACCGCTTCCACTTCTGTCGTTCCTCCGGATGCCGAACCGCCAGACGTTGTTCCGCCAGATGTCGTTCCGCCGGGCGTTGTCCCTCCGGATGTCGTTCCGCCAGACGTTGTTCCTCCGGGCGTTGTCCCTCCGGACTCTGTTCCGCCGGATGTCGTTCCGCCAGGCTCTGTTCCTCCGGGCGTTGTTCCTCCGGGTGTTGTGGCCGTATTTGGCACCCACTTAGCATAGAGGATGACTTCTCCGGTCTGAGTATCCGATATGGCAGTCGCCTTGCTTCCGGTCAAATCTGCAGTCACATACCAGCCGTCAAAGGTATAGCCGTCTCTTACCGGCGTTTCAAATATTTCCACGCCTTTTCCATATATGTACCGTTCTGTTTTATCTGCGGCTATTCCATCGCCATATACATAAGTATAAGGATAGCTGTTTCTATCATAATACAGCTTCAGCACCAGTGAGCCGTCCGCCTGCACCTCTCCGCTTGCTTTTGCGCCATCCACAGAAACATTGCAGGCAAATCCGGTATAGGTCTTTTCCTCCGCCGTCACAGTTGAACCGATTTTTCCGATCAGCGTTCTGACGTCTGCAGTTACCAAGTTATAGCCGTTCTGCTCCATGTTCTGCTGATAATACTCTACTTTATAAGATGCGTCTTTTATTTCAGGCTTTAATTCCTCTTTCGTGGAAATGTTCCAGCTTCCAAGACCCGCTTCGGCGCCGCCTGCGAAATAGAAGGTGTACAGAATGTAATCCGTATCACTCACTGCCGCCTCCACCTCGCCAAGCCAGCACTTCTGGTTCTCATTATAGGTCAATACACAGCATGGGATTCCTGCATCATTATTCTGCTGACTGCGCTCTTCTGCCTCCGCCCGTGTTCGATAAACATTATAAGGCGCTTTTACTTCTGCCACTCCTTCTTTGGCATCCGCCACATAAAAGTACAATTTGCCATCCTTGTATTCTACGCCTCTTCCGGTATACTGCGTACTTCCGCTATCGCCGCCCGGCTCGTCACCGCCTCCGGTCTCACCGCCAGTCTCGCCGCTTCCTGTATTGCTGCCGTCTGTCTTTGGAATATCACTTACCTTAATGACTATCGGCGTTTCCTGAATTCCGCCATTGAAAGCATATGCAATATATTTATCATCACTAACCGCCTCGGCAATCGTGTAAGTCAAGACGCCCCCGGCATTTGTCATATTATAGCCGCCTAAGCCGCCAAGCACTGCTGCCTTAGCCTCTGCCTCCGAATCATACACTTTATACAACGCCACGCTCACATTCATACCTTTGGTATCTGTTACATACAACGTAATTTTACCGTCTGTGCCCCGCTCAATTCCCTTATCGCTGCGGTTGTAGGTTGGCTTTACATCATAGTACAGCTGCAATGTCAATTCTCCGTTTGGCAGAACCGTTCCGCTTACTACGGACATATCTTCATTGAACGTAAAGCCTTCATAGTCCTTCCTGTCTGCGCTGACATTTGTTCCGACCAATACATTTTCAATTATCTGCGTATCTTCTGATACAAGGGTATAACCGCTCTTATCTTCCTTCTGCTGATAATATTCAACCTTATAGCTTGTGATTGAGGCTGCATCCACAAATCGGGCATACAAGGTGAGATTCCCCGCTGTGGAACTGCTGATTGCCGTGACCTGCTGCGTCAATGCCGCATCTGTATACCAGCCATAGAACACTGCTCCTGTCTTTTCTGCCGGCTTTAACTCTACATTTTCCCCATAACGATACTGCGCAGGATTGCCCGCCGCATTCGTTCCGCCGTTTAATTCATAGGAAACGGTGTAGGAATTTCTCTTATAATATACCTTCACGGTCTCAATCGTTCCCTCTGTCACATTGACCGTTAAGTGATTTGCGGCTGATGCATCAAAGGTAAATCCCATAATTTCTGCCGGTGTGTAAGTATAGGAATTTTCCTCCGTCTTTACATTCACCGTTCTGCTTGTCATATCATAACCGTTACCATTCAGCTTCTCTTTATATACTTCCAGATTGTATTTCTTCTGCGGTCCCAAAATCTCACTGTCGTCTACATCTGGATTGTCCCCGTCTCCGGTCTTTGCGCCCTTATAAGTGCTGTTTGCGGGTACGTCAATATAAGCTCCGTCCGTAAAGTAAACACGCTGCTGCTGGTTCGTCACATTCTCAGCAATATAAGTCTTTACACCATTTTTACTTAACACAAGTGAAAGCGGCGTGCTTCCTGTCACCGAGAAATCCTGTGTTCCATACTCTTTCAAACTGGTAATATAGGCAAGCGTATGCGCTCTTGACTCCCCGCTCTCTACCTTCCCTTGGTCTGAAGAATCCCAGCGCGCAAGCGCTTCCTCTGCATTATAATATGCATAATATTCTGCCAGAACATCCTGATGTGTTTCCGGGTCTGTCAGCATATCCGTCTTGCCGTACCGGTCGCAGATCTGCTGTTTGTTCGGTACATAAGTCGTCCATTGCTTGCTTGTCTCATCAATACTGTCAACAACAGCTTTTACCTTATCCGGATATTTTCCAAGATATAAGGAGGCTCCGTTAATCGGAAGCATCGTAATCGTAGTTACCTCAATCGGGTCTTCCGTCCACCACGCCGTATGGTCATAACGCCCGCCAAATAATCTGGTCACTGTCTGAATGTCATAATTTCCTTCGCTCTTATATGAATCCGTAAAAACTTCTTCATGTACGTCATAATAGTAGTCCTCAATAGCCGCAACTTCCGTCGTATAGAGGTATACGCCCAGATCTCTGATTCTCGTATCTCCAACTGCCTCGCCCCACAAGATCAAAGAGGACCATGCGTTCACAGACTCCGAGGAGGATTCCTGATTATTACCGCCGGAAAGCCCTCCGTTAGGGTCAATCAGATTCCCGTTTGCATCATATTCATAATTTGCCACACCGGACGCCCATGAATGCCCCTCGTAAATATCAAAATTCCGAAGAAACGGATATTTTGCAGGACTGTTCGCATTATAGCTGCTGCCGTCCCTGTTGGTATTGGCGATATCACTAATCAATTCATATACCATGCCGCCCCACTGGCTTGCCCAATTTGAATCATTCATCGCAACAGCCGCTGCCGCTTTAATCCAATAGCCATAATGGAAATGATGGTCATTCACCTCTAAGTCAGAGCTGTAGGAAGCCGGATAACCAATCAGCGTTCCATAATCCTCATGGTAATAGAAATAATCATCCACATTATTGCCGCTCTCATAGCCGTCCTTTGGATTAAACCAAAACTGTAAATATTCTGCCACTCCCTCTACCATTTCAGAGGTCATCGCCTGCATATCCGCATCCTCAAACTGCCCTGCAAGGAAAATAGCTTCTGTCAGAGTATTTAAGTTTTTGCCTACCCAATATGTATCATAACCGCCATACTGTCCTTCCAGCCAGACAATCCATTTCGGGTCGTCTTTGTTCTTCCGATAATCATACAGATAGCCCAACTGGTTCTTTATCTCTCCGATATAGCTCTCATCCGCCGTCACCGGAAGCGCAGATAAAATACCGTTGTAGGTCATTGCGGTAATATAACTGCTGCCCACAATTGTTTTCATCGTACCTCGAATCGTATCATAGGTATATCCGGTAAAACTTTCATCCGCATAACGCCACTGGTGCGGATACATCGCGATAATTGTATCGCCGCCCTCGGCGTTCGTCTGCATGTTCGTCGTGGTCACACTATATTTTGTATAGACCTTGCTCTCATTCGGATGATATTCCCATTCCACCTTTGTATCTGTAATAAAATTGAACGCATACGTTTCATACAGCGCAAATGCCGCATCACTGTTATCCGGCAGAATGGCAACCGACAAATAATTTGCTCCGGAAGGCAGCTTCGCAGTCAGCTTGCCTCCTGCATTTGTCCAGGTCGTTCCCGCCGGTGCATAGACGCCATAATAATGTGTCTTATTATCCTTTTTATTTGTCAGGCTTATCCCTAAAATATTGGAAGAAGCGCTGTTTTTATAAATTGCCAGATTCGTCGCTCCTGCTCCCAGTGAAATAGTAGGAGAGAGGTTCTCAAAGGTATAATACGCATATGGCGTTCCCTTTGCAATTGTTGCACGCATTGCACTTGTTCCAGCCGTATTTGCCATTACAAGCTCATAGGTCCAGTCTGTCGTCTTATCCACGCGGGCGTCCTTTGCCGTAAATCCGTCTGCTCCCACAACAAGCTCCACCGTCCCGTCATTTAACAGGCTCTCCACCATCGGCTCATTGTCCACATAGGAAGTGGTATCCGTCACCGCCGGAGCCGCCATCTGCATACCGTTGCTTGCCGCCCGGTATGCCAAGGGATGTGCATACAAAGACTCGGAATACTGGTCGAATACCACAGAACTCGCCCAGTCACTCGTCGGTACGGTCCCGACTGTCTCACGGTAATTGTCCGTCAGATATGTTGTTGCCGGCGGCAGCGTCTCGGTACGGTTCTGCCATGAGCTTCCCCAATCGCTCGTACCAACGCCGAATACCTCCGTCCGATATCCTCCATTATCAATAAAAAACACATTCGCATCACTCTCAAGCACACCTGCCAATGCCGACAGATCTACCGAAGTAAATATTGTAGCTACCGCTAACGCAAACGCCGCAATATTTTTCCCCACCTTTATCTTTCTCTTCTTCATATATTTCCCCTCTCTTTTTATTTTATAATAATTATACTCTGGATTGCTTTTCCTCTAAAGATTCTTTTTTTTTAGACAAGTGACATTTTTTTATTATTTCAACAAAAAAATAACACCTTTTCATCTTCTTTTTATAAATTATTTTGCCTATTCTTAAAATTGTTCTGGTTTTTCTTGTTATTACTGCACAAATCTTTTTCTCCTACAGGTAATCTCTCACAAGCAGTCTCTCCTTTAAAATGGACAGCAAAAAAGCGCCTGAGATTCAGACGCTCTTGCACAAATATAATCTTTTCATTTCCCTTCATGGATTATCTGCTAAACTAACATATCTATCCTCTTATACTTTATCTCCTGCCCTGATACCTGCTGTTGTTCCAAAGCCGCTTCCAGCTTCTTGACAGCAGATAATTCGTCTAAGCTCTCTGTATTCTCCTCCAACAGTTCCGCTCCGCTTTCCAGGCTCTCTTCCGACATTTCTTCCAGTGCTTCCTCTGTCAGATTCGGAATCTCCTCTAAGACTTCTTCCAACAAGCCGTCTTTGTCCTCGATCTCGATTCCAAGCGCTTCCTCCAGCTCTTCTTCCCTTCGCTCTTCGGGAGTCTTTGGCTCATTCTTCTTTGCTTCCTCCGCAATCTTCTCTGCCAATTCCTCCGCCTCATCCATCACGTGGCGCATCTGCTCATTGTTATACTCTGCCTTTGCCGCCATAATCTGATCTTCATAGGAATGAAGCAGCTCCAGCTTCCGGCTGATATCCTCCAAGCTAGTGCCTGTCATATTTTTTAGATTTTCCTTCTGATCTTCAAAATATGCTATTTTGTTATCCCGTTCATTCTGCCGATCCATTTTTTGCTGGGTACTTTTTAATCCCGGATTCAAAACGCTGAATACGTTAAAACTAAAGTTTCCCTGTAATCGAATGCTCATATGCTTCCACCCTCTTTTTATTACTTGCCAAATCCCAAAAGAATTTACACTTATTTTCTTACCATTTATTTCGGTATTTCCCTCTGAAAATGAAGTAAAATGTTACGAATTGTCCTTTTGGGGTAGTGAAAAAGCAACATTCTCCCTTATACAGACAGCCCCTTGTCAATTCCCCATATTTTGGCGCAGCCTGAAACGGTGAACCGAGATTTTCAGTTCCTGTGCCTGACTTTGAAGTTCTCTTGCAGATGCGGCTGATTTCTCTGCTGTCGCCGCATTCGTCTGAACCACTTCGGAAATCTGCTCCATACCTTGGGAAATCTGATCAATTGATTGAACCTGCTGCCTTGCCGAGTCCGCAATGCGCTCTACCATCTCCGTCGATTTCTGCGCACTGGAGACAACGGTTGACATAGCCTCCATTGTATCGGCAGACAACGTTGTTCCATACTGAACCAGCTTCATAGAATTTTCAATAAGCTCCGTAATATTTTGTGCTGATACCGAACTCTTATTTGCAAGGTTCTTCACTTCGTCCGCCACAACCGCAAAGCCTTTTCCCGCAATTCCAGCATGTGATGCTTCAACCGCTGCATTCAATGCCAGAATATTCGTCTGGAACGCAATATCTTCAATCGTTTTTATAATTCCTCCAATCTCTTTGGATGCTTTTGAAATATCTTCCATAGCAGTCTTTAATGCCTCCATCTTCTGGTCACAGATGCCGAGCTGTTCTGTAGCAGCCTTAGAATAGTTCCGGGCATCATCTGCATCCTGCGAGGTATAGGACACTTGTTTGGAAATATCCTGAATACTGGCTGTCAGCTCCTGAACAGCCGCCGCCTGCTCCACAGTGCCCTCCGAAAGCATCTGTGCTCCGCTCGCCATCTGATTTGACTCTTCAGACACCCGGTCAGCCGTCAGATTAATCCTAAACAAAGCCTGATTCAGAGCATCCAATATCTGGCTCATGGCATTCTGAATCGGCTGAAACTCTCCCAGATAATCGCTGTCTATTGTCAAATCCATATTTCCCTGCGCCATCTGCGCCAGCTTTGAATCAATATCACTTATGTACTTTCTCAGCTCCCGCTTTGTCTCATGGATTGATTCAACCAGTCTTCCGATTTCGGAAGTATCAGAGCGCAGCGGAAACTCTGCTGAAAGATTTCCCTTGGATATTTCTTCCATCTGGTCTTTGACCTTAATCACCGGTCTAAGTATCCGCCATCTTGATATTGCCATATTAATCAGCTGCATGACGCCAACCAGAAGCAGTGCAAGAAATATCATAATCTTAATATCGTCCGCTTTCTGAAACAATTCCTCTACCTGTTCCAGCGTCCTCTTATCTAAATCTGCCAGAAACTGTTCTTTCAAACTATTAATTTCCGTAATTGATGCACTGTACTGTGTCCCGTACACGTAGTCAAGCGCAGACTCCCTATCCCCATTCTGCACTTCTTCCATAGCGTTCTCCTCAAGGGGAACCAATTCATTGGAAAGAGAAAACATAGCATCTATCATCGCCTGTTCCTCTTCCGTAATTCCTATTTCCTGCATTGCCGCAACACCCAAATCACGATTTTTCAGCGTATTGACTTCTTCCCAATAATTATCGTAATGCCTCTTGTCACCAGTTGCTGCATATGCCCGTACCTCATTCGTCAGATAAGACGAGCCATTCATAAAACGGTTGGCATTATATGTCAGCTCATAACGCACCTCATTCGCATCGCTGAGCTGTCCGCTCACTCTGCTATATGACAGCAGCGAATACATCATGAACAATAGTGCAAGGATTGATACCCCGTTTAAAATCAAGCTCAACAGAGACTGATTAATTGCTTTTTTCATTTGCTTTCTCCTTTCCGAAACTTCCAAACAGGTCTTTTTTCATTTGAATATGAAGGCAATGCTCATCCATATAAGTATCTCCTTCGCATACATATCCCATTTTTTCATAAAACGCCTGAACACGTACTTGTGCCGATAAATGCACAAAAGCGCCGCCTTCTTTTTTTATATATTTTTCTGCTTCGTTAATCACGATTCTGCCTATTCCCTTCCCCCGATATGCCTGAACCACAGCAATTCTGCCTATTACATAATGTCTTTTGTCCTGCCGAATCACTCTGCAAGCCGCAATAGGCATATCCATGTCATAGATTACCAGATGGCGGCATTGCTGATCTGTTTCATCGAATTCATTCTTAAACTGCTGCTCTTCCATGAATACCGCAGTTCTGATCTGTACAGCGTCTTTTTGTAAGAAGTCGTATATTTTCGTTTCCATGATCTACCTTTTCACTTGTCTTTCTATTACTCATTTGATATAAAATCTACACAATAAATGCCTTATCTGTATCCGGAATTCCGGCTTCATCAGACAGATACCGTTCTACTTTCATATGTAAGCCATACTTCTCCCGAAGTTTGGTAATTTGTTCCATCATAGCTGAAGCATGATGTGCATCTAAAGAATTCTGGTCTTTCCAACTGTCAATTAACAGCACCGTTTCCCCATCTTCCATCGGAAAAAAATATTCATATCTGATATTTCCATCTTCTGCACGGATATCGCTGACGATTCCGTTTGAAACCATTTCTTCCGCAAATCTTTTTGCACTTCCGTTTGTACCACTGTAATAAATATTTACTGTAATAGCCACTTTTTTACCTCCGTATATTTCTTTGGATACCTCCTAATGCCAGCTCTGCTTTTTCAAATGCTGGTTATTTCTTACAAAAAACGATTATTTTGTTACCTGTTTGACCTTCAATCCCGCTTTTTTAAGAATCTTCTTATACTTGGTTAATCGCTTGGACGGTACTTTCACCTTCAGGCTGGATTTCGTACCCTTGAACGCCTGTTTTCCTACGGAACTAAGCTTTGTTGACTTGATCGTTACTTTGCCAAGTTTCTTGCATCCGTTAAATGTACTCTTTCCGATTGTCGTCAGACTTGATTTCGATGTCTTACCGATGGTAACTGCCGTAATCTTATTGCAGCCGGAGAATGCACTTGCTCCGATCGTCTTTACGCTGTCCGGCAGGGTTAGCGTCTTCTTTAATGAGGTACATCCTTTGAATGCGCTTGCTCCGATTGTGGCTACGTTCTTACCGAAAGCAACTGTCGTCAGCTTCGTACAGCCAGAGAATGCATTTGCTCCAATCGTTTTTACATTAGTTCCAATGGTCAGTCTCGTCATCTTCTTATTGTTCTGCATTGCCTTTGACCCAATGGAGGTTACTTTATACTTTACACCGTCCGTACCTGTGACTGTATTGATGGAAACCTTCGCTGCCGTAGATTTTGACGTTGTCATTTCCACTTCTTCGCCGACTTTTGTTATTTTATAAGTTACTTTGCTTATCGTAAAGGTTTCGCCTTTTGCAAACGGTGTCTGACTTTCGCCGCTTCCTGAATTGCCTCCGTTTTCTGGATTATCTACATTTCCTGAATTGCCTCCGCTTCCTGAATTATCACCGTTTTCTGGATTGTCTCCGTTTCCTGGATTGTCTCCGTTGTTGTTATCGTTGTCGTCACCATCATCAGGATCAGGGCTGGTAGGGGGAGTATAGTTATAATGTATAGTCGCCTTTAACACTGCCGATGCCGTATCACCTATTTTACTTATGCTGTTCCACTGCGCTTCGGTGCCGAAAAAGTATATATCCGTCAAAGGACAATTTGAGAATGCAGCTATCCCTATTGTTGTTACGCTATCCGGAATTAGGACAGTGGTAAAACCGGAACAGGAAGCGAATGCTGACGCTCCGATGCTTTCCGCACCTTGCGGAATTTCTATTCCGGCAAGCATAAGGCAATTCTGGAACATACCCTCACCAATGCAGTCTATATTTTTTGGCAGTGATACACTCATCAGATAATAGCATTTCGTAAACATATTGTCGCCCATCTTTACCTGCTTGCTGCCGGGAGCAAACGTCGCGCTTGTCAGTGCCGTACATTGAAAAAATGCGGCGGCGCCCACCTCCCCAATACTGTCAGGCAAGGCTATAGAGGTGAGACTTGTGCATGCGCGGAAAGCATTTTGGCCGATTGTTTCCACCCCTTTGGAAACAGTCACCGAGCTAAGATTTTGACATTCGCGGAAAGCGCTGTCGCCGATGGTTTTCACGCCGGAGGGAATGGTCGCGGAAATAATCGAAGAAGCACGGAACGCGCTGTTGCCAATTGTTGTCACACTGGTGGAAATCTCTGCGCTAAGAACCCCGCAGTTCCAAAAAGCACAAGAACCTATACTGGTAACGCCATCCCCGATAATGACCTTCCGTATTTGACTGCTGTTATTGCTCCACGGCTGATCTCCGGTACTTCCGAAATCCGGCATATCCCCTTTGCCGGAGATGGTCAGCGTACCCGCCTTCGTCAGATTCCAGACAAGCCCTCCGTCAAGAGTTCCCTTTGCAATTGATACGTTGGCCTCCGGATCATTCGGCGGGACATAGCCTTCCGGATAGCGGGTGATATAATGGCTGGTATTGCTCATCACCCCTTCCTTAGATATCGCCCGTCCCCAATGAACCTTACCTTTGTGGTCTCCAGTGCTGATGTTTCCTTCGGCAACGACCACGCCCGCATCGCTCACCTCAAGTACAATCACGGTATGGGCGTCATTGCTTACCCTCAGGATATCTCCGACTTTTATGTCCGCAAATGTAAACTCACCCTCTGCGTACATCCTGGCCGGCAGACTGCCAAATGCCGCATCGCTGAGTATAAAAGCGAAGGCTACGCAGCCCACGGCACTGATATTCTTCCCATCAAGGGTTCCTCCATGCCAACGGTAATATCCCAATGAGTCTGAATAAGGCTCATAGTCGGTCCAGGTCGTTCCCTCCTTATACGCATCCTGATCCTTCAGTGCGATCATGGCCTCATAAACTTCCGCCGGGGTAGGAATCGTACTATCACGGGTAACCAGTCCGGATGTGGATTCTTCCGTAAGAACATCCACTTGCAGCGAAGGATCTTCCTGCCATGCGTATGCCACTGACTGGGAAGGAATGCATAAACACAGCGCTAAAACAACTGAAATAATTGATTGTCTCATTTTTGCAGCCTCCTTATTTTAGTTTTGGGAGAATTTGGAATCGGCAATACTCCCTCTTAATAAATAATATATTGTTATTATTTTGCTTTGTCAATATGGACATAATACACAGACATTACAGATAAGAAGCATTACAGATCCGTAATGCAATGGGAAGATACTTCTGAGCCAATTCACAATTTTCACCACTCTCTAATCCCGGATAATTTACCATTTGTCCAGTCAAAATTTCCCCTGTCTACAATCACTCTTCCTATTTCAACATGCTATATACACACTCTAATAAAGTGAATGCAAGAATAATGTTAAGCGGCTCCTATGTATTTCATAATACCAAGCATATTTGGCAAAAAGGTACTTACTCCGAATACAAAAACTGCACATATGATCTGCACAACATAATATCCTGCAAAAATCCCCCAAATAAGCGGTCTCCCCTTTTTATATCCATAGTTTGTTACTGTATTCAACGCTAAGATATTTCCCGGTCCCGGCGTAAACGCATTGATACTCCTTTCTGCGGGTTCATTACTGAAAAGCTCCTCAGAAAAATCAGAAGATTCGTAAGTCCCCTTCACAAAACTAAGCCGGGGATATGGCTTCAGGTCGTCCAGACTGACAAGGGCTTTGATATGCCAGAGACAGAGACGTATTCAATGCCGCACACTGTACAGTGTTTAGCGACTAGCGCTGTCCACCGCTTTGTGGGTGTGATATGTAATTCACCGACAAAGCCGATGAATTTATAGTAAATCTTGATTTCCTGCCAGCCTGTTTTTATATAGACTTATTACCTTTAGCAATAAATGATATCCTCATTCACAATCTCCATCGCACACGCCCTTATGTTATTCATTCTCCCGACCCATTCTAAGGCGTTTTCAGCTTTTAGCTGTTCCGTGATACCCTGCGCCTGTTTCGTGTCTTCTATGAGCCTTTCCGTTCATACCAAAGCCCATTGTTTTTCAAATAATGATTTTGTCATTTTCTATTTCCTCCAGATAAGATATTCACTCCACATATTTGTGTCTGCTGTCTTGAACACAATTTTTGAGTTTTGTCCTTATCTGGTTTCATACTTTGATGACAGTTATCTGTAATCTTATCTTACTCTTACAAATCGGGCAACATATCCATATATTTTCTTTCATCGACACCCCCTTACTAATCTTCATTTCTTATTCTTTCTACTAAAGAAATGGTATTTTGCCTTTTTAGGCAACCAAGAGAAATCAACATCGGAATACCTATCATACCGATAATATAAAGAACAACAGCAATAATTGGAAAATGATATTCCAAATAGGTTGCCGATTTTTGCATAAATGAAATAAAGGCAAATCCTGTTATCGTACCGAAAGTTAAGGTTATTAAAATATTCGGCAATGCAAGAAGAAAGCTTTCCCCAAACAGCATATTACGAACCTGCCTTTCTTCCATGCCAATGGATTCCAGCATGGACAGCTCTTTCTTACGGCTTACAATGCTGCTGATAACCGTGTTAATCAAATTAAAGATACTGAACAGTATTATAAATATAGAAATTCCGTATATTTGCATTTGTAATTTCTCAATTTGTCCTGACAACTCGATTTTTCTTTCACGCAATGTATAGAGGGACAAATCTTCATAATCATCAAGCAATGTCCGTAATGCGTTTTCTACTTGTTCTCCATTCTTCTCATAATTTTCGACAGATATAGAAAACTCTGCCGCTGTATTCATAGCTTTCCATAATTTTTCCATCGTCTTGTCTGCCATGCAGAAATTTGACCTATTTCCGATTCCTTCGATACTTTCTGCTGATACAGCTGCTATTTCCAATTCTACCGTATGTTCTTCCCCATCAAAATAGTGAAACTCTATTTTATCTCCTGGCCAAAAGTTTACTCCGTTCATATTTTCGCTAAGAGTGCTATCAGTAATAAAAATAGCGTCGTGTTCTGCCATATATTCATAGCTGTTGTTTCCTTTCGCGGGAAGCTGATAATACTCCGTATCATCTGCACTAAGCGGGTAAAATGCTTGCAGAAACGTAGCCCCTTTGTATTCAATATCTCCAAACGCTGCTTTTTCAATGTAAATGTCTTTCACATTTGGTATCTCTCGAATGCTATTTTCCAACTCACTCCCAAGATGACCTGTCAACTGAAATTCGGTTATTCCATATGGTTTTGGTGTACTGTGGTCATAAAGGTAAGAAATATAACACTCTCCATTTGTGAATATTCCCTCTCTTGCATACTGCTCCTCATTCCACGAAGCAACCCAAGTCGTTGCAACCATGAAAATAATTCCTCCAAAAGCAAGTGAAATCGTTGTAAACCACCATTTTTTACGATTGTTTTTACTTTCCATTTGAGCTAAGACATAGGGCGTTAATATCTTATGCTTGTCGTCAGGTCGTTCCTTTACGGACGCAACTACATTTCTTGACGCTTCTATCGGTGAAAATTTTGACGCAATCTTAGCAGGTTTTCTTACGGAAAGCTGCACAATCAGAATGCCTAGAATACCGATAACCAAAGATATTATGCCGTAATTTTTAAATGTCCACCCATCTGGGATTAAAATATAGGAAACAATACCGCCTATCAGTAACCCTATTGGAATTGACAACATACTTAGCAACAGCCCCTCCCGACGTATCATCTGCTTTACCTGCTTCTCTGTCATACCAATGGTCTGTAATTGCCCAATCTGCTGTACACGGGCTGTAATAGAAAGATAAAAAATGCTGTATATCACGATACTGCTTGCGATAAAAAGTATGACAGAAACAAAAAGAACGGTATAAATTCCACTATTTCCACTTTGGAGAGATTGTTCAAATTTTCCATTCACATTTACATTTGGACGTTCAATCTTGTAATCCATTGCTATTTGATAAGCTATGGTCGTAAATGTAGAAGCGGGAACATCTGTAATATCATTGATTCGTACAAGTGCGGTATAAGGCAAATCTTTCATTAACGGGCTTTGTTCTGCAAATGCTTTTGACACATGGATAAAGTGTGTTCCAACAGGAATGTTCTTATCTGTATAACCACTAATGATAAAGTTTTGCGTTTCTCCATCTATATCTAAATCAATGCTTTCCCCAATGGCAGCCTCTTTGCCGAGGGCTTGCATAAACGCCTTATCTACAAGAATTTCATTAAAGTTTTCTGGGTCTTTTCCTTCGATAGATACATAGTTTTCTTGACTTTTTGCATAGTTTCCGTAATAAGACAGACAATATTTTATATTTTGGCTCTGAAATGTTTTCTCCAGTTCTTTATAAGGATCACACCTTTCAATTCTGCTATCGGAAGTCATTTTTTGTATTTGTTCATTTGTTACATTCATGTACATGACATGCTGCATGTGTTCTAACGTATTTTTTTCAAAAGTCTGTGTTCCAACAATAAAAAGCGAAAGAGTAGATACCAAAGTAATTGCTAACAAAATAGATAGCCCTGCAAAGAAACTCGACATTTTCTTTGCCATTAAATTGTTTTTCGCAATGCGGTAAATGGTTTTTCCATTATTGTTTTTGTTCAAATTCATACTTACCACCTGCTTTCCACAATTTTTCCATCTTCAATGCGGATAGTACGGTCCGCCGATTGTGCAATTTCCTCATTATGAGTAATCATAACAATCGTTTGGCGAAACATCTCGCTTGTTGTTTTCAATAAACCAATGACTTCCTGACTGGTATGACTGTCCAGATTTCCCGTTGGCTCGTCTGCCAAAATAATCGCAGGTTTTGCTGCCAACGCTCTTGCAATAGCAACTCTTTGCTGCTGTCCACCAGACAGTTTATGGGGTTTTCGGTTTAACTTATCCTCTAATCCCAAAGTTTTTGCGATTGTAGTTAAATATTCTTTATCGGCACTTCGCCCGTCCAACTCCACGGGAAGAACAATATTATCATATACTGTAAGGTTAGGTATAAGATTATAATTCTGAAAAATAAAGCCTATCTTCCTTCTCCGAAAAATAGCAAGCTCGTTTTTTCCCATGCCGCTCAATTCCTGTCCATCGACACATACACTTCCGCTGGTCGGAGTATCTAATCCACCAAGCATGTGGAGCAGCGTACTTTTACCCGAACCCGACGTTCCTACGATTGCTGTAAAACTCCCTTGTTCAATTTCTAAGGTAATTCCGTCAAGTGCTTTTACCAATAACGGCTCTGCACCATAATGTTTTGTCAAATTCTTCGTACTTAAAATGTTCATTCATTTTCCGTTCCTTTCCTCTTGATACTTTTATCATAAAGCTGAATTTTATCAATCTAGTTTCAATTTTCAAATAAAAAGTATCAATACCGAAACAATTTATTTAGGGGTACGATTTGGCAGGCATACAAAAAAATTGCTGCCTTTTCCCAAAGAGGAATGAACAGAAACATATCCGCCTTGTAAGTTTATAATGTTCCTTGCAAGATATAGTCCCAAACCTAATCCCTCATCTTTAGATGATGATTTTTCCCTATAAAATCTTTTGAAAATATCATTGATATGCGCAGCTTCAATTCCTTTTCCTGTATCCTTGATTTTAATCACCGTATACATTTCTCCAACCTCTACGGAAATCAAGACTTTTCCATTTTCGGGAGTATATTTAATTGCATTATCCAAAATATTCTCGATTGCTTCCGCAGTCCATTTCATATCGTGATAAACTTGAATAGCAGGTCTGCATGAAACAGAAATATCAATTCTCTTATGTTCTGCTTTCTGCATCACACTATTTACTGCAACAGCCAATGTTTCAATAAGTCTGCTGTTTTCCATTTGAAGATTTATCATATCATTTTCAAGTCGTGAAGATTTCACAAGCACATCAAGTAAAAACTCCAATTTCCCTAATTGCTGCTTGATAACCATTACAAATTGTTTTGCTTCTTCTGAAGAAATATCTGGGTCAGAAAACATTTCGCAATACATTTGAATATTGGAAGCAGGTGTCTTAATTTGGTGTGTAAGTTCAGAAATCATTTCCTGCAACTCTCTTTTTTCATTCTGGCTCTCCGCAAGTTGAAAAGAGAAAATATCCTCTATTTTCTCTAATTCCATTATCATTTTAGAGGTAAGCGTTTCCTTATTTTGTTGTTCTTTGATGGAACGACCATGCAATATTTCTTCGGTATTCCGACATACTTCATTTGAAAAGCCAATAAATCTTCTACGGAAATAGAAATAACTTCCCAAATTTGTCAGCATTAAAGATATGATTATAAATACAAGCATATATTGTAGCGTAATTTCTTCTACCATTGTCAGCACTATGTACATACCTGTGAAAAGCAATAGTACATCCAAGAAAATTAACATATATTTGCATATTTTCATTTAATTTTCACTCCATTTATAACCTAACCCATATATGGTCTTGATGTAATCAAATTCTTCATCAGCTATTTTGTTTCGTAACCGGCTTACATTCAAAGACAGGGTATGCTCATTCACAAAATTACCTTTTCTATCCCATATCTTTTCCAACAGCAAATCCTTTGTTAAAATCTGTCCTCTGTTTTCAACAAAAACCTTTAAGATTTCAAACTCTGTCGGTGTTAAGGGCAGTCTTTCATCCCCTCTCATCACAATATGATTTTTCATATCAATAAGCAGATTTCCGCAGGAATAGTTTTCCATCTCTCGCCTACTATAACACCGCCTTAATACTACTTGGATTTTTTCCATAACAACCTTAATACTAAAAGGTTTTACAATGTAATCATCTGCCCCTAACTGTAAGCCTTTAATAATTTCTTCTTCCAAATTATGAGCTGTTAGAAAAATAAAAGGCGTGTTATATTTGGGCATTGCTTCTTTTGCAAAGTCAAATCCGTTTCCATCGGGAAGATTTACATCAAGCAATATTAAATCAAAAGTTTCTTTTTTCAGTTTTTCTTTTGCATCCTTAATGCTATAAACAGATATAGGCAGCATCTCCTTTTTTTGAATGTTATAGCACAAACCCGCATTAAGGATTTCATCATCTTCCATTACTAATATCTTTTTCACAATGTTTCAACTCCGTTCTTTTTTCTATTCACCTTAAATATACCAAGCTGGCTTTTTCGCATCTTTAGGAATTAGCCATACTCTGCTTAAACGCACAATACCCTCAATCCTATTTTCAGAACATAATGTCTGTATTCTTCGTTCTGAAATATTCCATTTAATTGCGGCTTCCTGTACCGTCATATATTCAAACATACAAACCTCCATATTATCAGTAGGTACATTATACTCGTTCAAACGAACAATATCAAGAAATGAATTATGAATAGTATACTTTAAAGAACAGCGGCATTTCTCCCTGCCGCCTGTCTGCCTTATGCGTAAATAATCTCTTTTTCCACAATCTCCCTCGCACAAGCCCTTATGTTATTGAGCCGCCCTGTCCATTCTAAGGC
>CAJTSH010000028.1 GCA_910578885.1 uncultured Lachnospiraceae bacterium | reverse complement strand
GCTAGGTGGTGTGAGAGGTCGGCTAATCAACTAATGGTTAGCCTCCTACTCGATTTTTAAATTATTTTGCAAAAATTTACATTTTTCGGGAACCAAATGACCTTAAAAATAGTCTATTATATGTAGGATTCGTATGCACCGGATATGTATGGACAAATCCTAAGAAGAATTTGAAGAAGGGGAATGTTACATGTTTCAAATTGCAATCTGTAATGACGAGAGGTTGTTTTGTGAGTATATGAGGGGACAAATTTTATCATTTTGTGAGAAGATGCAGGCAGAATGCAGTATCCAGATATACAATACGAAAGCGGAACTGATAAATAAATTGAAACAGAGAAATAGAATAGATTTACTATTTTTGGATATAGAGCTGGCAGATGGTAATGGAATTGAATTGGGGGAATATATTCGGGAAAATCTGCAGGATTTTCAGATGAAAATCGTATATCTTTCCCATGAGCCTAAGTATGCTATGCAGTTGTTTCAGACGGAGCCGATGGATTTTTTGATAAAGCCGATTCGAAAAGAGCCGCTTGAGGGAGTACTGCATAGATTTTTCAGACAACAAGCCGGACTGCAGAAAGTATTTTTGTATAAAAGAGGACATGGAGTGGGGCAAATTTCCTATCATTCGATTTTATATTTTCAGAGCATGAATCATAAAGTAGTGATTCATACTATGGAAGGGCAGAAGGAATTTTATGGAAAACTTAAAGAGGTGGAGGAGGCAGCGCCGGAGAATTTTATTCGCATTCATAAATCATATCTGGTAAATGAGCATTATATAGCACGGTTTCAGTATGAGAAAATAATTCTTCAAAATGAGCAGATATTGACCATTAGTAAGTCGTATCGGAGCGCCATCCAGAACAGAGTCTGCCAGTATGTAGGGAAGCAGTAAATTTGAGATAAGAGCAGCAAATTTTCGAGGTTGTTTTCGTTGGTTACATGGTCATTTTCGTCGAGAACATTTCATGAATTGGCAAATTATGGTACTATCAAAGTGTCAATTGATAAGTTGGCAAATAAAAAAGATAAAGGAGAAAAATGTAAAATGGGGGAAAAAATCATGTTGGCTTACGAGAGAACCGGAAATAAGGAAAGTAATACTACGCTGGTGTTTTTACATGGTTCTACAATGACCAAAAAAGGGCTGCTTCCGTTAGCAGAGGAATTTAAGGATTACAATTGTATTGTTTTTGATCTGTTAGCGCATGGACAATCTGCCGGGGAAGAACCGGAAGAGGTGAAGGTGTTTGCGGAGGCTGTAGAGTATTCCATTCAGGAGCTGCAGCAGCAAAAGGTGGTTTCTGAACAGGTTATTCTGCTCGGATATTCTATGGGTGGTGCAATTACTTGTGAAGTTGCGATACGGAAGAACATAACGTTAACGGGCATAGTGCTGCTGAGCAGCGGCGGAGATTTAAAGAACCATACTCCGTTGGTAGATGCGTTAAAGGAAATGCCGGCAGAGCAGTTCAGAACTGTTGCAATCTTAGGAGAGCTTTTTGGTTCAGAAGCATCTGAAGATGAAAGGGAACGTATTTCAAATTTGTTTGCAACTACAATGGTGCCGGACATCATTGGGTATGGAGACTTGATGGCATCGAATCGTTATGACAATTTAAAAGCATGCAGTGAAATCTCCATTCCTGCTTTGATGGTACATGGAAGCGAGGATAAGATTGTTCTGCCGACCGCTGCAATTGAAACATGGAAGGTGATTGATAATAGCCAAATGCTGATGATTCCATACAAAGGACATGCTGCTATATATGAAGATACGGGAGTTATAAGGGATAAGATTATAGCATTTGTTGAGAAATGCGTGTAAAAGAAATTAATTAACATTTTACGAACAGAAAAAGTATAATAATTGAGGAGTGCTGCTTATGGACAATAATGCAATGATCAGAGGGATAGCCTGCTATCATCCGGAACATAAAGTAGATAACGAGTTTTATATTGAGCATTTCAAAAAGAAAGGTGAAGATATTGAAGGACTGTTAAAGACGACTGGGAGAAAGAGCAGATATATTTCAGATAATGAAGCAGAAAATATCCTTACAATGGGATATCAGGCAGCTAAAGAAGTATTGGAGAAGGTATATGTGAAGCCTGCACAGATTGGTATGATTATTTTTTCTTCAGGAACGCCTGAATATATGCTGCCGCCCAATGCGGTGAAGCTGCATTCTATGTTGGGTGCGAGTCCAAAATGCTGTGTTTATGATTTGAATGCCAACTGTGCAGGGATGATTGTAGCCTTAGAACAGGCGTCCAGAGCAATGCAAAATAATCAAAACATAAAGTATGCATTACTTGTGGGATCTGACCAGTTGAACCGGTATTCCAGATATGATGAGGCGTTAGCATATTCTAATTTTGGAGATTCGGCATGTGCGATAGTATTGGAAAATGTGTTTCACACGGATAGAGGCTTGTTAGATTCCGATTATTATACAAATTCCAGCAATCATGATAAGATGGTGTTTCCCGCAAAAGGATTATCCAACGTCATGAGAGATAGGAATCTACCGACACAAGATAAGTTGGTTCAGTGGATTCCGTTTGACTATAGCGGAGCATTTCATAGTGCGGCAGTTTCTATAGAGGAGATTCTCTTCCGAAATAATTTGGCAAAAAGCGATATAAAGAGATATTTTATGTCTCAGTTTGCCCTAAAGAGTATCGAAGGTGTATGCGAAGAATTGGGTGAAGATATGAACAAATTTACTTTTATCGGCGATGAATATGGTTATACCGGAACAACAAGTCCGATGATTGCCTGTGCAAGAGCTATGGAAAACAATGAGTTGAAAAGCGGTGATTACGTTATATTCTGGACGGTGGGCGCTGGTACGACTTGTGCTTGTTCGTTGTATAGATTTTAGAAAAGGAGTTTTTTATGGAGTTACAGATACTTAAAAATGAAGAGAAAAGGATGAATGTCATTATGTTTTTATTTTTGGCAGTCATACCTATCGTTGCGTTTACATATGTATTGTTATTTAATGGTGCGGAATTTAAAAGGGACAGTATCGTTCTTCTTATGGTACTGGGAAATCTGCTTGTCCGGCTGTTTCAAAAGCAGCTTGGGAAATATGCAAAATATTTCTATATTGCTATTTTGCCGGTGATTGGTTCAGTAGTAATTGTGCTTGGTACGCCTGCGTGTTACGGGGCAATGGTAGAGGCATATTTTCTGGTACTGTTTTTAGCCGTTCCGTATTATGATTTATCTCTGATTATAGTATGTGCAGTGGCTACTGTTGTGCCAAATGTAATTGCAATGATAATATTTCCGCAGCAATATCTGGCAATGTATACCATATCTATATGGATATTTGCATATATGGTATATGCGCTGGCGCTTCTTGTTTCGGTGATGATAATACAAAGAGCACGCTCGCTGTTTCTGGCGGTAGAGAAAAATGAAGTTGAAATTGAAAATTTACTTGATAGGGTAAACAATGTTGCAGATCAATTAGGAGAAGCGAGTCAGGTATTGGTTGGCACTGCCCAGACAGAGAGCGCTTCTACACAGGAGCTTTCTGCAATCAGTGAGACTCTGTTGGAAAGCAGTGAAAGAATGCTGGATAAGTCAGAGAGGAGCAGAGATAATCTGACGAATCTTGAAGAGAGCAGCCATAACATGGAATTAAAGATGCAGGATGTAAACCGTATTTCTCAGGAATTAGTGGAGATTTCCGTGTCGAATGAGAAAGCGCTGAATCACCTGATGGGAATGAGCGAGGAGGTAAAGAACTCTACAAATCAAACAATGGCAGTTACGGATAAGCTTTTGACGGAATCCGGCGAGATCGGTAAAACTTTAGATATTATTAATGAGATTGCAGAATCCATCAATCTTCTTGCCCTAAATGCTTCCATTGAGGCGGCGCGTGCAGGCGAGGCTGGACGGGGCTTTGCTGTTGTAGCGCAGGAGGTTGGACATCTGGCGGAGAACACGAAAGAATCCTTACAGAATGTGAATGACGTAGTTACTCGTGTGCAGATGGGGACAAATGATGTTTCTGAATTTATGAACAAAAACACGAAACAGCTTCTTGAGCAGAACAAAGTTATTTTAGAGACAGTAGAAGGTGTCCGTAAGATGATGGATTTGTTGAAGAAGTCTGTAGAGGCGATTGAACAGGCAGAATCCATTCGGGAAATCCAGAATAGAGAGATTTTAGGAGCCGTAGAGATTAATGAAGAGGTTGTAACGAGCATCCAGTCTGAGAATCAGGAATTTTCGAATATTGCCAGCATGGTACAGAGCAGCAGTCAGGAGATTGTCGCACTGTCTGAGCAGGTCGATAATATTAATGCTATGGTAGAACAATTGGAGAAATTGTTGGAAAGAGAATAATTTAAAACAATTATTTAAGTGCATAATTTGGCAGAATTGGATTTATTTCAATTCTGCTAGATTTTTGTTGTAAGATTTGAAAGAGATGAATGATTGACAATACTGGTGCGAAAAAAGTATAATATAAAAGAATGATCACATGGAGATGCTTAAAATGTATTACATATGGAAGGAATCGGACAATGTATGATGAATTGACCCAAAAGGATATTGACAAGATAAAAGAAGAAATCGAATACCGTAAGCTGGTGGTCCGTAAGCAGGCGATTGAAGCAGTGAAGGAAGCGAGGGCGCATGGCGATCTGAGTGAAAATTTTGAATATCATGCAGCCAAAAAGGATAAGAACAAGAATGAAAGCCGTATCCGTTATCTGGAGCGCATGATAAAGACGGCGGTGATCGTTTCAGAAGATTCCAAAGAGGACGAGGTAGGCTTAAATAACACTGTAGAAATCTATTTTGAAGAGGATGATCTGACGGAAGTCTATAAGCTTGTCACAACTGTGCGCGGTAATTCACTGGAAGGAAGAATCAGCATAGAATCTCCGCTGGGTAAGGCAATACTTGGTCATAAGGCAGGAGATAGGGTAGAAGTTCAGGTAAATGACAACTATTCGTATTATATTGTCATCCGCTCCATTGAAAATACGATAGATGATGGTACAGATAAGTTGAGAGGATTTTGATGATGGATAAATCATACGGCAGAAAGGAGTGAAAGAATGGAAAAGGGAGAGGTGACATTTACCTATTCCGGAGTATTGACGAGGAATAACCGAAAGCTGATACGTGTTCGCTTCGAGAGAAAAGGGAATTCCGGAATTGATTTTGCAGAGGGTAAGATACCGGAATGCAAAATTGAGAAGCAAAATGGATTTTCACAAGAGGAAATCCGGCAAATGGAAGAATATTTGGAGATAGAAAAGGAAAACATTATTCGTGAGGCAAAGAAGTTAAATAATATTAAAAACCTTTTATCCTGATGAAAAGTGATTGACAGGCTCTGGTAGAACTGAGGATTTTTCAGCTCTGCCAGAGCTTTTTTATACTAGGAAATGTCATGTTTGGCATATAATTGTTAATAATATACAAAATGGCAGTTGGATTTTTGTGGATGAATTTGAATGAAGTTGATTGACTATGAATGAAAATGGAGATATACTAAGTATAGAAAGAGGCGTGATATAAACGAGATGGAGGAAAGGGTATGCTGACAGAGGAACGGTTTGTTAGGATCATAGGTATGTTGGAGCAGCATGGAAGTGTTACTGTACAGCAGCTAATGAAGGTGTTAGATGCTTCTGAATCCACAATTCGCAGGGATTTGAATGCGCTGGATAAGGAAGGCCGGCTGGTGAAGGTACATGGCGGCGCAGTGCTGAAAGGGAAGGCATATAGCGCAAAAGACGATGATGTGGAGGCCAGAAAGGAGCTGCATAGAGAGGAAAAGATACGGATTGCTAAATATGCGGCTTCCCTGATTGAACCGGACGATTTTGTTTATTTGGATGCGGGGACTACGACAGAGCTGATGATAGATTACATTCAGTCAAAAACCGTCACATTTGTGACAAATGCAGTCGCACATGCCAAGAGACTATCGGAAATCGGATGCAAGGTCTATATTCTTGGCGGAGAATTTAAGGCTTCTACGGAAGCGGTTGTCGGCGAAGAGGCAATGGAGGCATTAGAGAAATATTATTTCACGAAGGGTTTTTGGGGAACAAATGGCGTAAGTGTATCGAAAGGATTTTCAACACCGGATGTGAAGGAAGCGATAATTAAGAAAAAGTCTATGGAACATTGCATGGAGCGGTATATCCTATGTGATGAAAGTAAGTTTTCGCAGTTGTCTTGTGTGAGTTTTGCATCATTCGAAAGCGCAATTATTCTTACTACTGATATCAGGCAAGAGATTTATCGTGATTATAAGAATGTTGTGGAGGTGGAGATATGATTTATACGGTGACATTTGATCAAAGCATTGCTGAAAAAAGCAGTTTCATTTCTAAGGAGGTAGAAAAATGAGAATTAGGGATTTGCTGGCGGCGGTAAGCATAGAATTGAACGGAACGGCGAAGGACAAAGAGGACGCGCTCAATCAGATGGTCGGCTTAATGGCAAGAAGCGGTAGGATATCGGATGTAGAGATTTATCGGAAGGGCGTATATGCCAGAGAAGAGGAGAGCACGACGGGAATCGGTGAGGGAATTGCAATTCCGCACTGTAAGTCGGATGCGGTCAATGCACCGGGACTTGCAGCAATGGTGTTGAAGGATGGGGTGGATTTTGACGCATTGGATGGGGAGAAGGTACATCTTATCTTTTTGATTGCGGCGCCGAATACGAAAGATAATGTTCATTTGGATGTTTTGAGCAGATTGTCTGTGCTTTTGATGGATGATGATTTTACCAAGGCATTGCAGAATGCGGCAACTGTAGATGAGTTTATCAGTGTTATCGATAGGGCGGAATCCGATAAAACAGGAACCGGATTGTCGGATACGGAATCACAGAGCGATTCTGCATCAGGAAAGAAAATTTTGGCAGTTACCGGATGTCCGACCGGAATTGCGCATACGTATATGGCTGCAGAAAGCCTTGAGAAAAAGGCAAAAGAACTGGGATGCCAGATCAAGGTAGAGACAAGAGGCTCCGGGGGAGCAAAGAATGTGCTGACAAAAGCGGAGATTGCAGAAGCGGATTGTATCATTGTAGCGGCGGATACGCAAGTGCCAATGGATCGTTTTGACGGCAGACCGGTGATTCAGTGTAAGGTGGCGGACGGAATCAGCAAGGCGGATAAACTTTTGGAGCGTGCCATGCAGGGAAATGTGCCTGTTTATCATGCGGCTGGCGCTGTTTCGGAAACAAGGGAAGAGAGTAATGACAGCTTGGGGCATCAGATTTATAAGCATCTGATGAACGGCGTTTCCCATATGCTTCCGTTTGTAGTCGGCGGCGGACTTTTGATTGCAATCGCATTTCTGATTGACAGCCTTGGCGTTGATTTAAATGCGCTTTCTTTGGAGGAGAAATCCGGATTTGGTTCGATTACGCCAATGGCGGCAATGTTCAAGGGAATCGGGGATATTGCATTTGGATTTATGCTTCCGATACTGGCGGGCTTTATCGCTATGAGTATTGCAGATCGCCCGGGGCTTGCAGTCGGGTTTGTCGGCGGCTCCATTGCGGCAAACGGAACCAGTGGTTTCCTTGGTGCGTTAGTAGCTGGATTCTTAGCCGGATATCTGGTATTATTGTTAAAGAAAGTATTTGAGAAGCTTCCAAAGGGCTTGGATGGTCTGAAGCCGGTATTGCTGTACCCGTTATTTGGCATTTTTCTGACCGGCATGATTATGAATTATGTGGTAGAACCACCGGTCGGAGCCTTGAATATCATGATAAATAATGGATTATCAGGTATGAACGGAGCCAGCTCTATTCTGCTTGGCGCATTGGTTGCAGGCATGATGGCTGTGGACATGGGAGGTCCGGTGAACAAGGCGGCATATGTATTTGGTACGGCTTCTATCGCGGCAGGCAATTATAACATTATGGCGGCGGTTATGATTGGCGGTATGGTTCCTCCGATTGCAATTGCACTGGCAACGCTGTTCTTCAAAAATAAATTTACGGCAGAGGAAAGAAAGGCGGGACCGACGAACTTTATCATGGGGCTTTCCTTTATTACAGAGGGCGCAATTCCATTTGCAGCATCCGATCCGCTGCGTGTCATTCCTGCATGTGTGGCAGGTTCTGCAGTAGCGGGAGCATTATCAATGGCATTTGGATGTACCTTGATGGCGCCTCATGGCGGAATATTCGTATTCTTAGTAGTAGAACATGGATTATTATATTTAGTGTCCTTAGTGGCAGGCTCTGCGGTTTCCTGTGCGTTGCTGGGACTGTTGAAAAAGAAAGTAAATGCATAGGATTAGTCATCGTACAAACAACAAATATCTATAAACGAATACGGAGGAAACAGAGATGAAGGAATTTTCTTACACGATTACAGATGGGCAGGGGATTCACGCCAGACCGGCAGGGCTTTTTGTTAAGCTTGCAGCAGGCTTTGCCTCAAAGGTTACCATTGGGAAGGATGGGAAAAATGTGGATGCCAAAAGAATTTTAGGCGTTATGAGCCTTGGAGCAAAAAAGGGATCTGAGGTTGTAGTGAAGGCGGATGGGGAGGATGAGGATACTGCGATAGAAGCATTGAGTAATTTTTTGAAAGAGAATCTGTAGTTGTTTGAAGCTCCATGAAAATGGAGAAACATATTATTGTAGGAATTTAGAGAACCCGGGGCTGTGAGCAATGACAATGCAGCAGCTCCCGGGATTTTAGCATTTAGACAGGAGAAATTCATGATAAGAAAGCATTTGACATTTACCGGGAGGGTACAGGGAGTCGGCTTCCGCTATCGGGCGCACAGTATTGCCGTTTCTTTGGGTCTGACCGGATATGTGATGAATAATTATAATGGTACGGTGGAGGCAGAGGTTCAGGGAGAACCTTATGAGATTGAGCAGTTTATTGATGAGTTAAAGGAATCCAGTTACATCCGCATTGATTATGTGGCGGAATATGATATGACGCTGAGGGATGATATGAGGTTTGTGATTAAATAGTAACCGCAACAAAAGCAACTCAAAAAACTATTGACAGCACCGCAGGACTGTGCTAAAGTAAATACAGTTTAAAATGATAAAATCAATGAGCAGAAGTAGTACGTCGAATGATTCTTCACAGAGAGCCGTCGCTTGGTGGAAGACGGCAGGATAGTTTGAACGGAATGGATTTGTGAGATGCAAAGTGAAAGTATAGTAGCGGATGCCGTACCCCCACGTTACAGGGGACAGATATCGAATCAATTGATTTGAACTTGAGCGGTTTGAAACTTTGATTCCGTATTGAATGAGGTAAGGTTGAATTGGTGGCAGATATTTCCGATTGGAAGCATCTGCCTTTTCTTTTTTTTCTTGCGAATAAGGGTGGCACCACGAATCTATCGTCCCTGGAACAGAAATTTTTCTGTTTCAGGGACTTTTTTTATCATAAATCTGGATCATAAAGGAGGATTACAATGAAGCGAATCAGACGGGTATACAAGAAAACAGTAAGCATCGTAAATGAAACAGCGATAGGCATGTACCAGAATCTGGTAGGATCTGACACCGGATTCTTGTTGGAAAGCTATGATAAAAACTATGACCGTTACACTTTTTTCGGGGCAAATCCAGAGGAGATTCTTACGTCGAAAGGGAATTCGCTGGTGATTACAAGAGCGGATGGGGAGACGGAAGTGCACGAAGGAAATCCGCTTGCATTATTAAAAGAATACTATAGTGATTTTGAGATCCTCAAAGATAACGGAGAATTGAATTTTTCCGGCGGACTGGTCGGAAATCTTGGATATGATTTTGTCCGGTATGCAGAAAAATTACCGGATGATAACCCGGAGGAAATCGGAATCGAAACAATTCAGATGATGCTGATGACGAAATTCATTGTGGTAGACCATGTGGCAGAGACCTTGACAGGAATTGTTCTGGAAGAGGACAGTGAAGAGGGAAAAAGGCGTGCAGTGGAAGCGGCAGAAGCGATGATTGAGAAGGCAAGAAGCGGTTCTCAGGAAATCAAAAAGAATTTCAGCCATGATGGAAGGATTATTAAGAAATCAGATACTTTGGAGGAATACAGCGAAAAGGTGGAAAAAATTAAGGAATATATCCGGGAAGGACATATTTTTCAAACGGTTTTGTCTCAGCGCTGGACAATTGAGACAGGACAGAAGGGATTCGAATTATACAAGGAGTTAAGGGAATTGAACCCATCCCCATACCTCTATTATTTTAACTTCGGAGAATTTGAGGTAATTGGAAGTTCGCCGGAGATGATTGTGAAACAGCAGGGCAACCGGGTATTTACCTGCCCGATAGCGGGAACGAGAAAGCGCGGAAAGGATGTGGAAGAGGATGCCGTTTTGAAGGCGGATCTTCTGGGAGACGAAAAAGAGAGAGCAGAACATGTCATGCTGGTAGATCTTGCAAGAAATGACATGGGAAGGATTTCAGAGTTTGGAACCGTAAAGGTGACACAATTTATGGAGGTGCAGAATTATTCCCACGTCATGCACATCGTATCTATGGTAGAGGGGAGAAAAAAAGGAGAATTCCACCCGATGGATTTGATATCCTCCTTCCTTCCGGCAGGGACTTTAAGCGGCGCTCCGAAGATCCGTGCAATGGAAATTATTGACGAATTGGAGACGGTGCGCAGAGGTCTTTACGGCGGTGCGACCGGATATATAGATTTTAGCGGGGATATGGATTTCTGTATTACCATACGTACCATGATAAAGAAAGGTAATAAAGTGTATTTACAGGCTGGCGCCGGAATCGTGGCAGATTCCGTACCGGAAAATGAATATCAGGAATGCTGCAATAAAGTAATGGCATTGGCGAAGACGCTGGTAGAGGAGGAGAACTTATGATATTGTTGATTGACAATTATGATTCATTTACCTATAACCTGTATCAGTATATGGGAATCTTTCAGGATGATATCAAGGTCATACGGAATGATGAAATGACATTAGAGGAAATTAAGGTATTAGACCCAGAGAGGATTGTTTTATCACCCGGTCCGAAGAACCCGAAGGAGGCTGGAATCTGCATGGACGTCGTAAAGGAATTTTATGACAAGAAGCCGATACTTGGCATCTGTCTGGGGCATCAGTGCATCGGAGAGGCGCTGGGCGGTACGGTCTCTTATGCCAAGAAGCTGTTTCATGGAAAGCAGTCTGTTATTTGGCATAATGGAAGCAGTATCTTTCTTGGAATCGACACGCCCATTAAGGTTGCGAGATACCATTCCCTTGCCGTACAGAAGGAGGATTTGCCTGATTGCTTAAGTATTCTTGCCGAGACAGAGGATGGAGAAATCATGGCGATGCGCCACAAGGAATATCCGGTAGTAGGCTTACAGTTCCATCCGGAATCCATTTACACGGAGCATGGCAAGCGGATGCTTGAGAATTTTGTGAACGGCAGAGTGTAAAAATAAGGAGGCAAAGATGATTTTAGATGAAATTGTGGCAGATAAAAAGCGTCGGTTAATAGAAATCGTGCAGCAGATTCCCTTAGAAAAGATTCGTAAAGAAGCGGAGAAGGAAGCGCACAGCAATAAAAATACACCTAAACGCAGCTTCTATGACGCATTAAAGGCGCCGGGACTTTCCATTATCGGAGAATTTAAGAAAGCGTCACCAAGTCTTGGAACAATCCAGAGCAAGATTTTGCTTACAGAGCGGATGGAGGAATACAACGCATCGGTGGATGCGATTTCCTGTCTGACGGAAGAGGATCATTTTCATGGAAACATTGATTATCTGAAGCAGATACGTATCATGTCGCCGCTTCCGATTCTGCGGAAGGATTTTATGATTGACGAGTATCAATTTTACGAGGCGAAAGCAATTGGAAGCGATGCAGTGCTATTGATTGCAGCGATTCTGGATGATGTACAGATGAAGGATTTTTATCAACTGGCAAGGGAGCTGGGACTGGACGTACTGGTGGAGACACATGATGAGGCGGAAATGGAACGGGCGTTAAGGCTGGACGCCAGAATTATCGGTGTAAATAACCGGGATTTGAGAGATTTTACAATTCGGCTGGACACGACCAGACGTTTATCGAAGATGGTTCCGGATGACAAAGTATTTGTAGCTGAGAGCGGAATTGTTAAGGATGAGGATGTGCGGTATCTCTTAGACAGCAGGGTGGACGCATTTCTGATCGGAAGAGCTTTTATGGAAGCGGAGAATCCGAAGCAGTTAGCCAGACACTGGAAGCAATTATAGTAAACGGGAAATAAATTTGATGTTTCCTATATAGGAGAAATGAGGCAGGTGAAGCGTATGCCGCAGATTAAGATATGCGGGATTACAAGACCGGAAGAAACAGAGTATTTAAATCAAAATCAAGTGGATTATGCAGGTTTTGTCTTTTATGAGAAAAGCAAGCGGAATGTCAGCATTTCACAGGCAAAAAAGCTGATGAACCTGCTGGATAAGAATGTGAAAAGGACGGCCGTTACGGTAAGCCCAGATGCAGAATTGGTGCAGAGCATAGAGCAGGCGGGGTTTGATATCTTACAGGTTCATAGGGAATGGAAGGAGTCGGTTCTAAAGTCCTGTAAGCTTCCAATCTGGCGGGCGGTAAACATTCAGAGTATCAGGGAGGCAAAGGAGCAATTAGAGCGGGAGAAAGCTTTTTTTATTCCGCAGCTTACCGGGTTTGTGGTGGATGGAGCTTCCTATGGAGGCGGTGAGACTTTCCGTTGGGAGGATGCAGAAGAAGACGCTCCGGAAGCGAAAGCCTTTGCAGATTTGCTTCATAAAATGAAAGAAAAGACCTTTATACTGGCAGGCGGATTAAAAGCCCAAAATGTATCGGAAGGAATCCGCATTTTTTCGCCGGATGTGGTGGATGTCAGCTCCGGTGTAGAGGGAAAAGACGGAAAAGAGAAAGAAAAAATCGAAGAATTTGTGAAAGAGGTGCGAAAGAGTGAAAGAATAAGGTGAATTCTTTCATGAACCACCTATATGTGCAGAAAAACGCACGGAATGGAGGAAAACATGGATAAGAGATATTATGGAGAATTTGGCGGACAGTATGTAGCGGAATCCCTGATGAATACTCTGCAGGAATTGGATGCGGCATATGAGGAGGCAATCCGCGATCCGGAATTTTTAAAGGAGTGTGCGTATTATTTAAGGGAATACGTAGGACGGGAAACGCCGCTCTATTTTGCGGAGCGGTTAAGTGAAGCGTATGGAACGAAAATTTATTTAAAACGCGAGGATTTAAATCATACGGGGGCGCACAAGATTAACAATGTCATCGGGCAGATTCTTTTGGCAAAACGGATGGGAAAGACGAAGGTCATTGCAGAGACCGGTGCAGGACAGCATGGAGTGGCAACGGCGACGGGAGCGGCGCTTTTTGATATGGAATGTACCGTATACATGGGCGCAGAGGATATGGAGAGGCAGAAGCTGAATGTCCTTCGAATGGAGATGTTAGGCGCAAAAGTGGTAAAAGTCACATCTGGCAGCAACACCTTGAAGGATGCGACAAATGAAGCAATCCGGACATGGGCAAAAACGGCGGAGGATACCTTTTATATTATTGGTTCCGCAGTAGGTCCCTATCCGTATCCTAAAATCGTAAAAGAGTTCCAGAGCGTTATCAGCCGGGAGGCAAAAAAGCAGATTTTGGAAAAGGAAGGACGTTTGCCGGATGTCGTTATGGCATGTGTAGGGGGCGGCTCGAATTCCATCGGAATGTTCGCAGATTTTATTGATGAGAAAGAAGTAAAGCTGATTGGCGTGGAAGCGGCAGGGCTTGGAATTGAAACGGGGCAGCACGCCAGTGCAATGGCGCTTGGAAAACCGGGAACTTTGCATGGAATGCGTTCCTATCTGCTGCAGGATGAGGACGGAAATGTGCAGTTGGCGCATTCGATTTCCGCAGGGCTGGACTATCCTGGGGTCGGACCGGAACACGCTTACTTAAAGGATACGGGGAGAGCGGAATACGTATCCATCACCGACGTGGAGGCAATGGATGCATTGATGGAGTTATCAAAGCTGGAGGGGATTATTCCCGCAATTGAAAGCGCCCATGCGATGGCGTATGCCAAAAAGCAGGCGGCAAAGATGGGCAAGGATGAAATCATGATAGTCTGCCTTTCGGGACGGGGAGATAAGGATGTGCACACGATAGCGGATTATCTGGCAGGCAAGGGATACCAGAATTAAGGAGGAGCGTATGAACCGTATAGAAGCAAGAATGAAACAATTGCAGGAGAAGCAAGAAAAAGCATTTATCACATATATGACTGCCGGATTGCCGGACATGGAGGGCATGAAAGCGATTATCCGGGCAAATGAAGCTGCGGGATGCGACGTTTTGGAGCTGGGAATCCCGTTTTCAGATCCGGTTGCGGACGGACCGGTGATTCAGGCGGCGTCTTATAAAGCAATCTGTCAGGGGGTTAATCTGAAAGGGGTTTTAAAAGAGGTGGAATCCTTACGTGCGCAGGGGGCAGAGATACCGATTGCTTTTATGATGTATTACAACACGATTCTCTATTATGGCGTTAAAGCATTTGTGGAAAGCTGTGTGAATGCAGGGGTAGATGGTCTGATTATTCCGGATCTTCCCTTTGAGGAGCAGGGAGAACTAAAGGCGGCATTACTGGAGGCAGAGAAAGAAAAGGGTTGTGAAACCCCGATTCTGATTCAGCTTGTATCCCCGGTGTCCGCAGGGCGCATACCAATGATTTTAAAGGATGCGAGAGGTTTTGTTTACTGCGTTTCCTCTATGGGCGTGACCGGTCAGGCAGCAGATTTCCACAAGGAGATTGTAAACTATCTTACAAAGGTAAAAGAGGTTTCGCCGATTCCTGTGATGATGGGATTTGGTATCCGCACCGCAGCAGATGTAAAGCCGATGAAGGATATCATTGACGGAGCGATTGTCGGTTCTCATTTCATCAATTTGCTGGAAGAGAATAATTATAGTCCCACAGCGGCAGAAGAATATGTAAGAACCTTTAAAAAAGAGTTGAATATGTAAACGGATGTGAAATTAGTCAGGAGTGAAAACTCGTTAATCGTAAAAGGAGTGCAGAAACATGGAATTTGGAATGAAAGATGCGATTGCAAAAATAGCGGACGGAAAGAATCTGACGGAAGAAGAAGCAAAAGAAGTCATGGGAATTATGCTAAGCGGAGAGGCAACTCAAGCGCAGTTAGGCGCAGCTTTGACTGCACTTAGAACGAAGGGAGAGACGCTGGAGGAATTGATCGGATTTGCATCGGTACTTCGGGAGAAGGCGGATACGATATCGCCAAAGGTTGATAATTATGTGGATTTGGTGGGAACCGGCGGAGACCGGACTTTTACCTTCAACATTTCCACAACTGCGGCATTTGTAGTGGCTGCCGCCGGGCTTCCGGTGGCAAAGCATGGAAACCGTTCGATTTCTTCAAAAAGCGGAGCCGGAGATGTACTGGAATCCCTTGGCGTTAACATTATGGCGGAGCCGGCTTTGGTGGAAAAGTGTGTGGAAGAAGTGGGAATCGGCTTTATGTTTGCACAATTGTTCAATAAATCCATGCGGTTTGTCGGTCAGGCGAGAAATGAAATGGGAATCCGTACCGTGTTTAACATTTTAGGACCGCTTGCAAACCCATCCCGTGCGAAAAATATGGTAGTCGGGGTTTATGACTGTGCATTGACGGAAAAAATTGCAAAATGTATGAGCAGACTTGGAGTGGAGCGGGCCTTTGTAGTAAGCGGGAAAGACAATATGGATGAGATTGCGATAACTGCGGATACCGTAGTTTCCGAAATCCGTGATGGAGCAGTAGCGACCTTTACGCTGACGCCGGAAGAATTTGGAATGAAGAGAGCCTCGTTGGAAGATATAAGAGGCGGCGACGGAGCGGCAAACGCAGTAATCACGAAGGATATTCTATCCGGCAAAGAGACTGGAGCAAAGCGTGATATCGTATTGTTGAATGCAGGAGCAACCTTATATGTTGGGGATTTGGCAGAGTCTGTTGCAGAAGGAATTGCTCTTGCAGCAGAGACGATTGACAGCGGCAAGGCATTACACACGCTGGAAAATCTTGTAAGAGTTTCGAATGAATCATACTGCTGACAGCTTGGCTTTAGACCGCATTGTTAATCGAAATGTTAACTTTTGGATAAAATGGGTTGACAATTCAGGGCGCAGTATATATAATATCCCTTAGAAAAAAGGGGGATATCACAAATGAAAGAACGAACATTATCAATTCAACAGCTTTCCGTAATCGGTGTGATGACGGCCGTCATCTGTATTTTGGCGCCGCTTTCTATACCGATTGGAGTTGTACCAATTTCCTTTACCAACCTTGCGGTCTACATTGCGCTCTATGTACTTGGCGTGAAGAAGGGAACAATCAGTTATCTGGTATATCTTTGCATTGGATTCATAGGAGTTCCGGTGTTTTCCGGCTTTACGAGCGGACCAGGCAAATTGTTTGGGCCAACCGGAGGATATCTGGTCGGATTTATTTTCATGGCAGTGATTGCAGGGATCTTTATCGACAGATTTACCGATAAGATGTATCTTTGTTTTCTTGGCATGGTGATTGGGACATTGGTCAGTTATCTGCTTGGAACGCTCTGGCTTGCCTATGTGGGTGAGATGAATTTAAAAGCGGCGCTTGCAGCCGGGGTGATTCCGTTTATTCCGGGAGATTTAGCTAAAATCGTTATTTCCATGCTGATTGGACCGCAGATTCGGAAACAATTAATTAAGGCAGGTTTATTTTTCTAAGGAATCGCTGATTAAATCAGCGTTTCCCTAGGTGAACCGTTAAGTAACAGATAATAAATAAGCAGACGTGTCAGTGCGTCTGCTTATTTATATAGTTGGTCTTATATTTGGAATACATGATTTTCTGGCTGCTGTATAGACCGAAGTAACCGGAAAGCATATAGCTGAATGCAATCGCGAGCAAAAAGAAAGGCATGCCATCGTAACCGAAGAGCTCAAAACTGATCAGCAGAGAGGTAATCGGGCAGTTGGTGACGCCGCAGAAAACAGCCGTCATGCCGATGGCGGTGCACATGGAAGGGGCAAAACCAATCAGGTTGCCGAAGAGACAGCCGAAGGATGCGCCAATAAAAAAGGTGGGGACGATTTCGCCGCCCTTAAATCCGGCTCCCAATGTCAGTGCGGTAAAGAGCATTTTAAGTAAAAATGCTTCCGGACGGACCGTGCCGTCTACACATTGGGCGATAGTGGAAACTCCGGTGCCGTTATAACTCTGGTTCCCGATCAAAAGTGTCAGTGCAAGGATGATACAGCCGCCTGCTGCCGCACGAAGGTAAGGATTCTTGATATATTTCTGATAAAGATGCCCGGTTTGATGCAGCATAACGCAAAATAAGATGCTGACTAAGGCACACAGGATGGCGAGGGCAGAGAGCTTTACAGCGGATAAAACATTGAAATCCGGTATGTCTGTAATCGGAAACATTTCCTGTGTTACACCAAAATACAAAGCTATCCCATGTGCGACCAGGGAGGAAATGACGCATGGAACCAAAGCGGAATAATGCATGATTCCGACGCTGACCACCTCCATAGAAAAGATAGCCGCTGCCATCGGAGTTCCGAAGAGTGCGGAAAATGCGGCGCTCATTCCGGACATAATCATGATGTGCTGATCCTTTTCGTCAAACCGAAACAGCTTGCCGAGGGAATTGCCGATGCTTCCGCCTAATTGCAGAGCCGCACCTTCTCTTCCGGCAGAACCTCCGCACAGATGTGTAATCAGTGTGGAAATGAAAATCAAAGGCGCCATCCGAAGAGGAATCTTGTCATTGGAATGAATCGCGGAGAGCACCAGATTTGTTCCTGTATCGTGTTCGTCATGGAGCAGCCGGTAAAGCCCGACAATGACAACGCCGCCGACCGGTAAAAAGAAAATCATCCAAGGGTACATTAGCCTTGTCTTTGTCACAAATTCCATGCAAAAGAAAAAGGCTGTTCCAACCAGACCGACCAGAAGTCCGGAAAAGATTGAAAAAATCACCCATTTTACAGAGGTTCCTAATCGGTGCAGATTGTGGTCGATTTTATGTTTGATATATGCGTTCATAATGTCCTCCGATGCTATGCAGCTTCCAAAATAGAGATATTGTTTCCTGTTTTGTTTCGATTTTATCATTTTTAGAAAAAAATGACAATAAATGAAGAAGGAAAAGATTCCAACGAGCGGTAGAATGTGGTATAATGTCTTTAGACATTATACTGCCCGAATGGGCATCGGCTGCCATGCGCAGCACCATGTGCGAAGAATGAGTACATGGTATAATGTACACGAAAGCAATGAGCAGTGCCAAAACAGTCAGAGACAAATCGGCTGTTTACAGACGGATTTGTCTCTGACTGTTTTGATAGGGCGAATGCCCGTGAGCGAGATGGAGCAGAGCGGAATCGAGCGCGCACTGCGGAGTCAAGTGGCGCACTGCGGAGTCAAGTGGCGCGCTGCGGAGTCGAGCGACGCAGAGCGGAATCGAGCGGCACTCTGCGGAGAGGTACTGCACAGGGAAGTAAATAGAAAGAATGAAGCAGGAGGAATTCATGAAATGAGAACCAGCGGAATATTGATGCATATATCATCACTTCCGTCACCGTACGGAATCGGCACTATGGGAAAAGAGGCAAAGAAGTTCGTAGATTTTCTGGAGAAATCATCCCAGACCTACTGGCAGATTCTGCCGGTGAATCCAACCAGTTATGGGGATTCGCCTTATCAGTCTTTTTCAAGCTTTGCAGGGAATCCGTATTTTATTGACTTGGATTATCTCTGTAAGGATGGTTTGTTGGAACGTTCGGAGTGTGAGAGTTATTTCTGGGGGGATAATCCGGAATATGTAGATTATGGCGTTTTGTATGAAAACCGTTTTTCACTGCTGAAGAAGGCATATAAGCGTTTCTGCAAGGAGATTCCGGAAGATTTTGAGGGCTTTTGTAAAGAGAATAAAACCTGGCTGGGGGATTATGCATTGTTTATGGCATTGAAGGATGCCAATGGCGGGGCAGCATGGATGGAGTGGGAAAAGCCTTTAAAATGTAGAGATAAAAAGGCGCTTACCAAGGCGAAGAAGGATTATGCCGAGGAGATTCGGTTCTGGAAGATGCTGCAATATCTTTTCTTTAAACAGTGGAGGAAGCTGAAAGCATATACCAATAAGAAGGGAATTGAGATTATCGGTGATGTGCCGATTTATGTGGCGCTTGACAGTGCGGATGTATGGGCGAATCCGACACAGTTCTATCTGGACGAGAACTTAGACCCGATTGATGTATCCGGATGTCCGCCTGATGCATTTTCCGCAGATGGGCAGCTCTGGGGGAACCCGCTGTTCCGTTGGGACGAGATGAAAAAGGACAACTATAAATGGTGGACGAGACGTGTGAAATTCATGTCTGAGCTTTATGACGTGGTGCGGATTGACCATTTCAGGGGATTTGATTCCTATTATGCGATTCCGGCAAAGGATAAGACCGCAAGAAACGGGGAGTGGAGAAAAGGTCCCGGAATGGATTTGTTCCACAAGCTAGAAGAGAAGCTTGGTAAATTAAATATTATCGTAGAAGATCTGGGATTTTTGACGCCTTCTGTGATTCAATTGGTGCAGGACTGTGGTTTTCCGGGAATGAAAGTGCTTCAGTTTGCATTTGATGTAAGGGAGGACGGCGATTATCTGCCGCATAACTATGAGAAGCATTGTGTAGTTTATACAGGGACCCATGACAATGATACGATTCTAGGCTGGTTTGAGACAGTGCCGAAGGAGAGCGCAAAATATGCCAAAGAATACCTTGCCCTGAAAAAGAAGGAGGGCTATCACTGGGGAATGATGCGCGGAGCATGGTCGAGTGTGGGTGATATGGCAATCGTAACAATGCAGGATATTTTGGGCATCGGCAGCGAAGGGCGGATGAATATTCCGTCTACGCTCGGAAATAACTGGAAGTGGCGCATGCTGCCGGGGCAGGCCACAGGTAAACTTGCAAAAAAACTTCATAATAAGATGGAGGCATATGGAAGACTGCGCAGAGAGCTGGAGAAGTCAAATACCCCATAGCAGCTGCGGGTGTTCGACCCTGACGGCAGTCGCCAAATATCCGCGCTGGCGTGGCTCCTTGGCTCGCTGCCCATGGGAATAAAATAGGATTGGTCTAAATTCAACACCCCTTTCATACAATATATCAAAATGGTCATGTATTTTGCAGGATCAAAAGATTTGTGTGGAAGGGGTATTATTTATGGAAGGTTTTCATACAGGCACTTATGATATGTATAAGGATATCAGTGCCCGAACCAACGGAGAAATTTATATCGGTATTATCGGAGCGGTGCGGACCGGTAAGTCTTCTTTCATCAAACGGTTTATGGAATTGATGGTACTGCCGTTTATGGAAGATGAGAACAGCAAGGCGAGAGCGGTGGATGAAATGCCGCAGTCGGCGCAGGGCAAGACGATTATGACGACGGAACCCAAGTTCATCCCGAAAGATGCGGCGAATATACGATTAGGAGATGATACGCAGGTAAAGGTAAGGCTGATTGACTGCGTAGGCTATATGGTAGAAGGTGCGACGGGACATCTGGAGAACGGAGTGGAACGTATGGTAAAAACTCCTTGGTTCGACCACGAGATTCCCTTTACCCAGGCGGCAGAGATTGGAACCAGAAAGGTCATTAAGGATCATGCGACGATTGGCATCGTGGTCACTGCGGACGGTTCCTTTACGGATATTCCAAGAGAAAACTATGTAAAAGGAGAAGAAGAAACCGTAAAGGAGCTGCGGAAAATCGGCAAGCCTTTTGTTATGCTTTTAAATTCTGTCAAGCCATACAGTGACGAGACGGTGAAGCTGGCAGATGAGCTGAAGGAAAAATATGGAGTCAGCGTATTTCCGGTGAACTGTGAACAGCTTCGGAAAGAAGACGTCAATACGATTTTAAAGGGAATACTCTATGAGTTCCCGATTGTCCGTATGGACTTTTTCCTTCCCAAATGGGTGGAAATGTTAGAGGGAAGCAATCCGATTAAGGAGAATATTATCTCTAATGCAAAACGGGTGCTGCAGGACATCACTTACACAAAGGATTTGATGGAGTATCCCTTTACGGCAGAGGGCGATTATATTACCCGCATGAAGCTGGAGAATATGAGCTTAGAAAACGGCTCGGCAGCAATACATATGGACATTGACGAGAAATATTACTACGAAAATATGAGTGAACTGACCGGTGTTGAAGTAAAGGGAGAGTACCAGTTGATTTCCATGATCAAAGAACTGGCAGAGAAGCGGAAAGAGTATGCTCAGGTAGCGGATGCCATGCAGGCGGTAAAGATGAAAGGATACGGCGTCGTGACGCCGGAGCTTTCCGATATCCATATGGATGATCCGGTGCTGATTAAGCATGGAAACAAATTTGGTGTAAAGATGAAGGCGGTATCTCCGTCCATTCATATGATCCGGGCAAATATTGAGACGGAAATTGCGCCGATTGTGGGAAGTGAACAGCAGGCGAACGACCTGATATCCTATATCAAAGAAAGCCAGAACACCCCGGAGGGCGTCTGGAGTACGAATATCTTTGGTAAGTCTGTCGGAGAACTGATGGAAGACGGTATCCGAAGCAAGATTTCCATGATGGATGATGAAAGTCAGTTAAAGCTTCAGGATACCATGCAAAAGATTGTCAACGACAACAACGGCGGACTGGTCTGTATCATAATCTGATTGCAACAGTTCAGATTCCTTTCGTATTGTATCTGATTCTGTTATGGCTTGAATGTAGTAACGTTCGCAGCGCCATTGGCGGGTATGCGATAGCAGGTAGTGTCATCATTGAAAGGATAGAAATAAATATAATTCGATGTTACGTTAATATCTGTATAGTTGCCGGAGAGTAATTCCTCCGGCTCCCCGCCTGCGGTGCTGATACGGCAGAGTGCAGGATTGTCGGTATCATTGCGCTGGTAATAGATGTAACTGCCGGAAATGTTAAACCGGTCGATACGCTCCGCCGTGAGCGTAACAGCCTCACCGGTAGTAAGATCTGCTTTTGTCAGCGCATAATTATTGTCGCAGTCCAGATAATAAGCAGTATCGCCTGTTACAACCGGTGACTGGCAGTTTGCGTCAAGGAATAAGGATGTGGAGTTATTACGGGCGTCCATCCGATAGATGGAATGATCGTTTTCCACCCCGCTGTAATAGAGATAAGGACCGCTTGTGCAGCAAGGCAGAACCGGAGCAGACGCTACCTGTTTTTTGTCTTTTCCGTCAATGCCGACCTGATAAAGCGTGGAGGCGTCCGATTTATCATAATGAATGTAATAAACCGAATTCCCGATCAGGGAGGCATAGAGGCTTGGGTCGTTGTCAAGGATCAGAACATCCCCACCGTTGCGTTTGATGCGGCAGAGGCTGTTGTTATTCCATTTTAAAAAGGAAAAGGCGGAATCGTCACTGCTGTTATTGCGGACATAGTAGACATAATGTTCGTCAGCATTGATGTATGAAGCCGTATCATTGCACAATTTCTTTAAATCTGTTCCTTCTGTAGTCATTGAATAAAGTTTGTGATCATCTGATGGGTTGCTAAAGAAAATACGTCCTCCGTTTTCACAAAATAATCCGGCATTGTAGAGATTGCCGCCTGAATTGCCGTTGACGTAATCCTTGTTGAACTTTGTCTTTGTCAATTGGTGCCGGACGATAGAGAGCAGCGCCGCAACAATAAAGAGCACAATAAGAATAATAATTGCTTTTTTTCGTGATGTTTTTTTTACCATTTGAATTCCCTCGATTCAGTTTCAGTCTATGATTGGTGTGATTTCTTCGTTATGATTCACATCCACATCAGTTTTTCGGAAATATTCCATTTCCTGACGTGAATTCTTCCTAATAAAAATTATAACTTCATTGTCAAAAACTTGCAACCCAAAAGGGAATGGTATATGATAGAAAAAAGGTTACTATGAGTGGCTTTCCGGACCGTGAATAGTAACAAAAAAGCGAAAAGGTGGCACGTATGAGGGATTTATTGGAGATAAGAGAGGAAATTGACAGCGTAGATGCAGAGCTTGTCGCACTGTACGTCAAACGTATGGGATTGGCGGAGCAGGTGGCAGAGTATAAGATTTCCAACGGGAAACAGGTATTTGATAAAGAGCGGGAAATTGCAAAGTTAGAGAAGGTAGCAGAGCTGGTGGAGGCGTCATCTTTAAAGAGCGGAGTGAAGGAACTATTTGAACAGATTATGAGTATGAGCCGGAAACGCCAGTATCAAATCCTTGCCGAGCATGGACTGGGCGTGAAGCTGGATTTTGCACAGGTGGACAAGCTGCCGGAACAAGATGTGAGGATTGTCTATCAAGGAGAAGAGGGTGCAAACAGCCAAAGTGCCATGAAGGCATATTTTGGAGAGGAAGCAAAAGGCGTTCCAGTTGAGACCTGGCGGGATGCGATGGAAATAATTGCAGCACATAAGGCAGATTATGCGGTTCTGCCAATCGAGAACTCATCTGCCGGAATCGTGACAGAGAATTATGATTTGCTGGTGGAATATGACAATGTCATCGTGGGAGAGCAGATAATTAAGATAGACCACTGTCTTTTGGGGCTTCCGGAAGCGGAACTTTCCGATATTGAACGGATATATTCTCATCCTCAGGCGTTGATGCAGTGCAGCCATTATCTGGAGGAACATCGGGAATGGGAGAAGCACAGCGTAAAGAATACGGCAGTAGCGGCAAAGAAGATTATGCAGGATGGCAGGAGGAATCAGGCGGCGATTGCCAGCCGGAACAATGCAGATATTTACGGGCTGAAGATTTTAAAGGAAGAATTTCAAAATAATGTGAACAACAGCACGAGGTTTGTAATCGTGGCAGGAAAGAAGCTGTTTGCCAAGGATGCGAAGAAAATCAGCATTTGTTTTGAGATTCCGCATGAAAGCGGTTCGTTGTATCATACGCTTTCCCATTTCATTTACAATAACCTGAATATGAATAAGATTGAATCCAGACCGATTCAGAAGCGAAACTGGGAATATCGTTTCTTTGTTGATTTTGAAGGAAACTTAAATGACAGCGCAGTGCAGAATGCGCTGAGGGGCTTAGAGGAAGAGACAATTAAGCTCAGAATACTGGGAAATTATTAAAAATAGAAGGTGACATCATGAAGAGCACAAAAGAATTGATACTTTATAAGGGTTTTGAAAACGGGAAGCTGTTCCAGGACTTTACATGGCTGATGGAGAACTATGAGAATGATTTTTATAACCGGGATGATATCCGGGCTTTGTATTTTGAATGCATGAATCAATTGATGGAATTGTCTGTCAGTCATGGCTTTGAAGGCAATCTTTGGCATTGCTATCTGGCATTTCTCATGGTGAATCATGAGAATGCGTATAGTACGGCATGTGAGATGAAGGGTGAGGTGGAAGGAAGCATCAATCAGGTGGCGCTCCACGATTTCACAGTGCTAAAGGAGCTGTTTGATTTTAATTTTAAAGGGTTGTTTACGGAACTTCATGTAGAAGATACTTGTTTTATTGAGGATTTTACCAGTATCAACGGAGGAAGCAAGGTCTTTAACCAGCGAATCAGGGACCGTATCTGCGCGCTTGCCGTTCATCTAAAAGAGACGGAAAGCGTGGAGGAATTTAAATCGGTAGTAACAGAATTTTACCGGGATTTCGGGGTCGGGAAATTAGGACTGCACAAAGCGTTTCGGATTGTTCACAATACGGACGGAGCAGCGGATTTAGAACCGGTCACAAGAATCGCACATGTAAAGCTGGACGATCTTGTCGGCTATGAGATAGCCAAGAAGAAGCTGGTGGATAATACAGAGGCCTTCGTCGGAGGCAGGGAGGCGAATAACTGTCTCTTGTTTGGAGACGCCGGAACCGGGAAATCTACCAGCATCAAGGCAATTGCAAATACGTATTATGAGGATGGGCTTCGGCTGATTGAAGTTTATAAGCATCAGTTTCAAGATTTACATGCGATTATTTCACTGATTAAGAACCGCAACTATAAGTTTATTATTTACATGGACGATTTATCCTTTGAGGAATTTGAGATAGAGTATAAGTATTTAAAGGCAGTGATTGAAGGCGGATTGGAAAAGAAGCCGGAAAATGTACTGATTTATGCGACTTCCAACCGCCGCCATCTGATTCGTGAAAATTTCTCCGATAAGGAAGAAATCCGGGAGGATATGCACACGTCAGATACGGTACAGGAGAAGCTGTCATTGGTGGCAAGATTCGGCGTAAGCATCTATTTCGGAGCGCCGAATAAAAAGGAATTCCAAGAGATTGTGAAAACTTTGGCAAAACGGCAGAATGTAGCTCTTGCGGAAGATGTGCTGCTTGCAGAAGCGAATAAGTGGGAATTGAGCCACGGAGGACTGTCGGGAAGAACGGCACAGCAGTTTATCAATTATCTGCTCGGGAAGCAGGACTGACGAAACTTTTTAGGGGCGTGCGACTGCTCTTCCGGCACATCTGTGGTATAGGGTTCTGAATAGATAATAACAGAAAGGAAAAAAGCGTATGAAGATTTTTGCGGCAATTTACATTGGCACTTATGAACTCAGCCTAAAAATTTTTGAACTGGCGGCCAGAAAGGATATCCGGGAAATTGACTTTATCCGCCACAGGATTGAACTGGGGAAGGATGTCTACGGCAAAGGACATATCGGTTATAAACTGGCAGACGAGATGTGCGACGTTTTGAAAGAATTTACCGAGATCATGCGGGGATATAAGGTGGACGATTACCGTGTCTACGGCGGACAGGCGCTTCGGGATGCAGGGAACGAGATGTTCTTACTCAACCAGATAGAGCTGCGCACCGGACTAAAGGTAGAAGTGTTAAGCAATTCCGAACAGCGGTTTATCAGTTATAAGGTAGTCGCTTCCCACAAAGAATTTGATGAAATGACGAAAAAGGGCGCAGCAGTCGTAGATGTAGGCGGCGGAAGCATTCAGATTACATTGTTTGTGAAGGGAAATGTAGTGACCACCCAGCATCTGATGCTGGGAACAATGCGTGTCCATGAGAAGTTATCCGCCATTGAGCAGTCGGTTGTCCATGTGGAGAAACAGATACAGGAGCTGGTGGATAAGGAGCTGGAAGTTTTTAAGGCGCTGCATTTACAAGATAAGAAAATTGAATATGTGATTCTGATGGGGGATTATATCGTTGAGGTGATGAAGCAGTTGGAAAAGAACCGCGCATTGACCGTGAAAACAGAGCGATTTATAAGTTTTATGGAGAAGATGAACCGCAAAAATGTAGAGGATATTGCAGACAAGCTGAATCTCTCGAATGACCACGATCCTCTTCTGGTTCCTGCAATTGTCCTTTATAAGCGTGCGGTGGAGGAGCTGGGCGCATCTGAAATATACGTGCCGGGAATCAGTATTAACGATGGAATTGCCTATGATTATGCACAGAAGAATAATATTGTAAAGGCGACACGCGATTTTGAGGGGGATGTGCTTTCAGCAGCAAGAAATATGGCGAAGCGTTACTGGGGCTATGAACCTCATATAAACGCATTGACGGATATGGCAGCCCTGCTTTTCGATGCGATGAAAAAGGTGCATGGTCTGGGAAAGAGAGAGCGGCTTTTGTTAAAGACTGCTGCTATTTTGCACGACTGCGGGAAATATGTCAGTATGGTGAACGGCGCAAAAAGCTCTTATAATATTATTATGGCGTCCGAGATTATCGGGCTGACTCATCTGGAACGCGAGATTGTTGCCCGAATTGTTTTGTACAATTCCATGCCGTTAGATACTTATGAAGAGGTGGCGGATACTCTGGATAAAGAGGAATATATGATCGTTGCGAAGCTGGCGGCAATTTTGAGAGTCAGCAATGCGATGGATCGAAGCCATAAGCAGAAGTTTAAAAATGTAAAGATTAATCTTACCGGCAAAAAGCTGGTAATTACGATAGAATCCGCAGATGAAATGATTTTAGAAAAGGGACTCTTTGCATCGAGATCAGAGTTCTTTGAGGAAGTATTCAGTATTAAACCAGTCATCAAAGAAAAACGTGTATATTAAGTGGAGGAGAAGAACATATGGAGAAAGCAAAAGATTTTACGAATCCCCAGCATTATGAGAACCGTGAATTGAGCTGGCTGAAATTTAATAACCGTGTATTGAGTGAGGCAAGGGATAAATCTATTCCGCTGTTAGAGCGCTTGAAGTTCGTTAGTATTACATCATCAAATCTGGATGAATTTTTTATGGTAAGAGTGGCGTCCCTAAAGGACATGGTACACGCAGAATATAAAAAGAGGGATATTGCAGGCATGACTGCCGCAGAGCAGTTGACGAAAATCAATGTGGCGACCAGAGAACTGGTGGAATTACAGTATTCTACCTATAACCGTTCTCTGCTTCCGCTGCTGCATGCACAGGGAATCTATATTATCGATGCTTACGAGGAATTGACTGAGGAGCAGGCGAAGTTTGTAGATACCTATTTTGAGGAAAATGTGTATCCGGTACTTACGCCGATGGCGGTGGACGCCTCCCGTCCGTTTCCACTGATACGAAATAAGACATTGAATATTTTGGCTCTGCTGTCGAAAAAGAAGGACGCGCATTCCAAAGAAATAGACGGATTATCCGAGAATGAACCGCAAGAGAAGAAAGAGAAGAAGGAAAAGAAAGGGAAAAAGGAAAAATCCGCCGTTGAATTTGCAACTGTACAGGTACCTTCCGTATTGCCGAGACTGATTGCAATTCCATCCAAAGAAGAGGGAGAGCACACGTTTATTCTGTTAGAGCAGATGATTGAGCGGAATATTTCCAAGCTCTATTTGAATTATGATGTGATTTGCGCATATCCATACCGGATTATGCGGAATGCGGACTTAAGCATTGACGAGGATGAGGCGGAGGATCTGCTGAAGGAAATCGAAAAGCAGTTGAAGAGACGTCAGTGGGGAGAGGTCATCCGGCTAGAGGTCGAGGACCGGATTGATAAGCGGCTGCTGAATTTTTTGGTTGAGGAATTTCATATTGCAACGGAAGAAGATATTTATAAGATAAACGGACCGATTGATCTGACTTATCTGATGAAGATGTATGGCTTGGAGGGCTGCGACCATCTTCGCTATGCATCATATACGCCGCAGAAGGTAAAAGAAATCGTACCGGGAGAAAATATCTTTGATGAAATCAAAAAGGGAGATATATTGCTGCATCATCCGTATCAGACTTTCGATCCGGTGGTTGATTTCATCCGTCAGGCTGCGAAGGATCCGGATGTCCTTGCAATCAAGCAGACACTTTACCGTGTCAGCGGCAATTCTCCGATTATTGCCTCTTTGGCGCAGGCGGCGGAAAATGGCAAGCAGGTGTCGGTACTGGTAGAGCTAAAGGCAAGGTTTGATGAAGAGAATAATATTGTATGGGCAAAGAAATTAGAAAAGGCGGGCTGTCACGTTATCTATGGTCTGGTGGGGTTAAAGACGCACAGCAAGATTGCACTTGTGGTTCGGAGAGAGGAAGGCGGAATCTGCCGATACGTTCATCTTGGAACCGGTAATTACAACGATTCTACGGCGAAGCTCTATACTGACTGCGGAATGTTTACCTGCTCGGAAGTGATTGGAGAGGATGCAACGGCTGTCTTTAACATGCTGTCCGGTTATTCGGAGCCCTTGTCATGGAACCGTCTGGTGGTTGCGCCTATCTGGCTGCGGAATAAATTCCTGCGCCTGATTGGCAGGGAAACAAAGAATGCGCTTGAGGGAAAACATGCAAAGATTGTTGCGAAAATGAATTCCTTATGTGATGCAGGAATTATTGCGGCATTATATGAGGCGTCTGCGGCGGGAGTGAAGATTGAACTGGTGATCCGCGGCATCTGCTGCCTGAAAGTTGGAATTCCGGGAATCAGTGAAAATATTCATGTTCGTTCTATTGTAGGTAATTTCCTGGAGCACAGCAGGATTTTCTATTTCTACAACGATGGCATGGAAGAAATCTATATGGGAAGTGCGGATTGGATGCCAAGAAACTTAGACCGGCGCGTAGAAATCATCTTCCCGGTGGAGGATGAGCGGCTGAAAAAGAGCGTGAAACACATTTTAGATGTAGAACTTGCGGATAATACCAAGGCGCATGTGTTAAATTCCGACGGCACGTATGAGAAGATTGACAAGCGCGGAAAGGTGCTGGTTAATTCCCAAGAGCAGTTCTGTCAGGAAGCAAGAGATGCCGCACCCAAAAAGGCAGATGTCTTTAAAGACCGGGTGTTCAAACCGGCGGAGCCGCTTACCTGATGCTTAAAGTAATGTTAAAGTTATTTTAGAATGTCAGATATAGATTTATGAATGTTTGTGAAAGGGCTATCTTATAATGGATAGCTCTTTTGCAATACCGTAAAAAAGAGATATTGTCTGATAAAAATATCTGTTGCGGGGTATGGTATCTAATGTTATGATTGAAAATAAGAAAGGCGGTGGAAATATGTCTATGATTGGATATTATGATGGAACAGTAGTTCGTGTGGATGAGCCTTTACAAATGAATCAAAAAGTTATTGTTATTCCGATAGAAAGTGAAACAGATTTAGGAGAGTCAGCTGCAGGAGGACTTCACAAATATGCAAATTCATCTCTGGCTGAACAGGAAAAGGACGCATGGAGAAAGGCGGCGATAAAAAAACATGCAGAAAAATGATTGCATATTGGATGCTAACGCAGTATTGAGATTTTTATTGCAAGATAACGAAGAACAATTCCAACAGGTAAAGGCTATTATTCAAAGGAAAAATTGTTATGTAACATTGGAGGTATTGGCAGAGGTTTGCTATGTATTAGAAGGACTTTATCAGGTTACAAGGGAAGACATCATATATAATTTTCGTAAATTAAATAATGACATGATTATTTTGAATGCAGATGTGTTGTTTCGTGGATTAGATATCTTTGATAAAATGCCAAAGCTTGATTTTGTGGATTGTCTTTTATATGGCTATAAACTTGCAAAAGGTGTAAAGATTGTAACTTTTGACCAGAAGCTAAATAAAATAAAAGATTGGATGATATTCTGTTCTAATTAAGCGTTAAAGGAATGATTATGGAATAACCAATTATAAAGTTTTTACGAAATATGCCGATATATATAATACAAGAAAGGATTCTTGGGAACCGTTAAAATATGCATCCAGGGAGGGATAAGCCGCATACGGACATGAAGAATTGTTTAGAGTTCCATCGGTTATACTTGTAACAGCAATGGTTGACTGTAAAGCGAGACAGAAAAAAGAAGAGCCAAGAAAACATAAGAAGAGCAGTTCATTTGAAGAGATTCTGCGGGAAACCCGTAAGGATGTACAGGTGAAAGGCGAAATTATGTATCAGGCAACAGGTTATACCAAAGATGCGGTAGGTTACGATTATACCGTAAGGAAACGGGAATATGCATAAGAAAATGCCATGACTGTACTTCCGGGCAGGAAGAACGGCACATGGCATTTTCTTTGCTGTCAACGTTTGGCTTGGGTCTTGGCATCCTGAATCCTAGTGAGGATTTCGTAGGGGACATACAGCCACCCCATTCCGACGCCGAGCCGGATATGCGGTTTATTGCTTCCGTGGAAGTCGGAGCCGCCGGAAATCAGTAAGTCCAGCTCTTCGGCAAGCTTTTTCATGTTGCGCTCATCTCCGGGCTGATAGGTGGAATAGACAGCCTCTAAGCCGTCCAGTCCGTTAGTTTTCAGCTTGGTAAGCAGTTCTGTCAAGGATTCGAGATTCATATGGTAGAGCAGGGGATGAGCCAGAAACGCAAGCCCGCCCGCCTGATGAATCAACGTGATCGCCTCTGTGGGAGAAATCTTTGGTCTGGGAACGAAACAGCAGCAGTCATCTCCCAAATATTTGGAAAAGGCAGTGGAGCGGTCTTTTACACAGCCGTTCTCGACCAGATATCTTGCGATATTTCCGCGGGTGATGACGCTGTCCGGGTTGGCAGCTATGAGTTTTTCGTAGGTAATGTCAAGCCCTTCTTCGGCTAAAAGTTCTACCATATGTTTATTTCTGGATTCCCGGACGCGTCCGAATTCTTCCAGCTTTGCGGAAAATTCCTCATCGTCCGGACGGATATAGAGACCAAGCATATGAACTTCCTGCCCGTCATAATCGCAGGAAAGCTCTACGCCCGGTATAATTTCAATATCGGTGTGTGATGCAGCTTGAACTGCCTCTTGAATTCCTGCAATGCTGTCATGGTCGGTAAGGGCAATTGCGCTTAAACCGGCATCGCTTGCAAGAGAAATCAATTCAGTAGGAGTATAGGTTCCATCGGAACAAGTGGAATGAACGTGTAAATCAATCGGTTTTGTGTACATAGGTTAACCTCGCTGTTTTATATAAAAATTGAGTGTTTTTGTTTCGTCTAATGGATAGTATAGCACAAAGTTTATAAAAAGAGAAAAAACACTTGCAAACTTTTGGAAAATATTATATTGTATTATTGTAATAATACAAACAAATATATGGCAGAATGTTTTATAAATATCAGGAAAGTGAAGAGGATTGCTTATGGGAAAAAACAAGAAAAGAAAATCAAAAGGAGTTGTAATAAGCGCAGCAGTGCTTGTGGTTCTCTGGATACTCTGGGTGGCATTGATGTATTATCTGCTGCTTCCGGCATGGAATATCCATTCCTCAGGATTATGGCTGTTTCTTATCCTTGTCTGCGGGCTTCCGGCAGGGCTTTTGGGATTGGTACAGATGGGAATCTGTGCGACGAGTGCAGACGTTAAGGATTATGGGCGCTATGCTTTGCCCGCAAATATAGCTTTTTCAATTTCCGGCATATTGTTTCTGGTATTCTTTATTATGATGATTCAGGGGGCAAAGATGTTCCATGCCTCTGCTTATGCCTCTATTTTGAGCGCGGAGGAATATGATTTTACGGAGGATATTGACCAGGCACGGGCGTTGTCTCAAATAGCGCTGATGGATACGGACAGTGCCATTCTTCTTGGAAACCGTGAAATCGGAGGATTATCCGAAGTGGTAAGCCAGTATAATGTCTCGGAAAATTATTCACAGATAGATTATCAGGGGTCACCCGTGAAGGTGTCCGCACTCGACTATGCGGGATTCTTCAAATACATGGGAAATAAGGAGAATGGAATCCCCGGCTACGTCAAGGTAGACCCGGTGGGACAGAATGCAGATTATGTGGCATTGGAAGAGGGGATGCATTATGTGCCATCCGCTTATTTTTCAAAAGATCTGCGGAGACATTTAAGAGCGAAATATCCGACGAAGATATTCGGGAATCTGCATTTTGAAGTGGATGAAGAGGGAAATCCGTATTATGTGGCAAGTGTTTACAAATATACAATTGGTATATTCGGCGGAGAGACGATTGAGGGAGCAATCATCTGTAATCCGGTAGACGGTGCGGCAGAATATTATCCGGTAGCGGAAATTCCGCAGTGGGTGGATATTGTCTTTGACGGAGACCTTCTGGTCGAGCAGTATAATTGGAACGGAAAGCTCTCGAATGGTTTCTGGAACAGTGTATTTGGCAAAAAGGGCTGCAAGAAGACAACGGAAACCGTACAGGGCGATGACGAAGATGGTTCTTACGCACCGGATTACGGCTATGTGGCAAAGGATGGGGACATCTGGATTTATACCGGCGTCACCTCTGTAAATGATGACGCTTCCAACATTGGATTTATCTTAGTAAATGAGCGCACCGCAGAAGCGCATTCCTATACGATTGCGGGAGCAGACGAAAGCTCTGCAATGTCTGCTGCGGAAGGAGAGGTTCAGGAGAAGGGCTATCAGGCTTCCTTCCCATCCCTCATCAATGTGGACGGACAGCCTACGTATGTTATGGTATTGAAGGATGCACATGGAATTGTGAAATTATATGCGATGGTAAATGTGGAGTCGTACAACAAAGTGACAACGGCAGCTTCCTTAGATGATTGCTTTCGTAAGTACCGGAAGCTTATCGGAACGGCAGAAGATACAGATACAGTGGAAGAGGATGAGCAGGAGAGTTCTGTTAAGGAGCAGGAAGAAGAAAATCTTGTGACGGAAAATTATACGTTCGTCATTGCGGAAATCCGCTATGTGGAGATTGACGGGAATACGTGGGTGTATCTTTTGGCAGAAGACGGGGCGCTCTATAAGGCGAAATTTGCGGATAACGAGGGATTGATTTATCTAAATGCAGGAGACGAGGTTTCGGCGGACTGCGTCAAGGGGAAAGAGACTGCGCTTGAGATGAAATCATTTCAGGTAAAGTAAAACGGACTGCGGCGTACATGTGGGGATTAAGCCCAAATGTGCTATGCAGATTTCGAAAGGAGAGGAGCAGGATGAAAGAGGGTGTGATAAAATTATTCCTTGTGCCGCTTATGGCGGTAATGCTGATGGGGAATGCCGTAGACAGAACTGCTGCGGCAGAAGCGGGGACTGTAGACGCTTCAGAAAGTCTGGATATACCTGATGAAACAGAGGGAAATGAGGAAAAATATCAGGTGACATGGGACGCAAACGGCGGAACCTGTGATGCGGATGGCATTACGGCAGAAGCGGGCGGCGAACCGGCGTCTCTTGGCGTTCTGCCGGTTCCTAAAAGAGACGGCTATATGTTTAGGGGCTGGTATACAAAGCCTGTGGGCGGTATAAAGGTTACGGAGTCAACGCTGATTACAGAAAGCGTGACGTATTATGCGCATTGGAAGAAGATTCCGAAAAGAAGCAGACAATAAAAGCCTCTTCCCTTAAGAAAACAATGGGAAGCAAGAAATTTACCTTGAAAGCGAGTACGAACGGAGACGGAAAGCTTACCTTTTCCGGCAGCAATAAAAAGGTGGCAAGTGTCAGCAAGAAGGGCGTGGTAAAGGTCAAAGGGTGCGGAGTGACAACGATTACAATTAAGGCCTCCTCTACCTTGGCGTACAAGGCGGCGAAGAAGAAAATCAAGCTGACTGTCGTTCCGAAGAAAGTGACTGAACTGCGGGTCACGCAGACGAAAACCACGGTTCGGGCAGGCTGGAAGAACGATCCGTCCGTAACAGGATATAAAGTATGCTTTTCTACGAGCAGGGATTTTAAGTCCGGCACAACGTATCAGTGGATTGATACGAACGAGTGTACCTTTACAAAGCGCGGCTTTGAAGAGGGGCAAAAGTATTATGTCCGCGTCTGGGCATATAAGGAATCCGGTGGGAAGACATACTATAGCGCAAAAAGTAAGCTGGCAAAAATCCGCATCAAGGAGGACGTTCCGCTGGTTGTCATTGATCCGGGGCATCAGGCGAAAGGAAATAATAAACGGGAACCAATTGGTCCGGGCGCATCGGTCAAGAAGGCGAAGGTGTCAAGCGGAACCGCAGGGTGTGTTTCGGGGCTGGCGGAATACCAGCTGACCCTTACTGTGTCGTTAAAGCTGGGAGCAGAGCTGGAGCAGCGCGGCTACAAAGTGATGTATACGAGGACGGCAAACGATGTTGACATAAGCAATAGTGAGCGTGCAGCAGTGGCAAACAGTGCGAATGCCGATGCGTTTGTACAGATTCATGCAAATAGTTCCGCAAACGCCTCTGACAATGGAGCAATGACAATCTGCCAGACAAGCAGCAATCCGTATAATGCACAGTATTACTCACAAAGCTATACGCTTTCGGCAAATATCCTGGATGCGCTTGTGGCGGCAACCGGCTGTCGGAAGCAGTATGTCTGGGAAACAGACACGATGAGCGGAATCAACTGGTGCAGCGTTCCGGTCACGATTGTGGAAATGGGGTATATGTCAAATCCGAGCGAGGACGCAAAAATGGCAACGGATGAATACAAGAACAAGATTGTAGAAGGAATTGCAAACGGGATTGACAAGACGCTGCTTTAAGAAGTAAGATGATAAAAAGCGGCGGCAGTGAGACCGAAGACTGAACTTTTATAAAAAGTGTTTGGAAAAATAAAAATATAGTTGACACATACCTGATTTCTGTGTTATTCTATCAGAGTTGAAAAACAAGGCAAAGTAGAGTATCCACTCTCACCTTAGCACTATCAGTGACTCGGGTTTTTTCAGAATTTCAATTTCAGTGGAATTATGGGTGGATAGTCTGTCTATCCACTTTTTTTATGCACAGAGGCGTATAAGGAAATTAGCGGCAGAGGCTGCATATGCCCTGCGCGGCGAGTAGAGGGATATATTTTCCCTACCCGATTATTTATTATTTTGGAGGTGCACGACCATTAGCGATTTAATGATCAACGAACAAATCAGAGATAAGGAAGTCCGCCTGATCGGTGAAGACGGAGAACAGCTTGGTGTAATGTCATCAAGAGAAGCGCTGAAACTTGCGCAGGAAGCAGACCTTGATTTAGTCAAGATTGCTCCGACAGCAAAGCCGCCGGTATGTAAGATTATTGATTACGGTAAATACCGTTATGAACTGGCGAGAAAAGAAAAAGAAGCGAAGAAGAAACAGAAAACCGTAGAAGTCAAAGAAATCCGTATGTCACCGAACATCGAATCAAACGATTTGAATACCAAAATGAATGCTGCAAAAAAATTTCTCTCTAAGGGCGATAAGGTTAAGATTACTTTACGCTTCCGCGGAAGAGAGATGGCACATATGCAGACCAGTAAGCATATTCTGGATGATTTTGCGGAGCAGCTTGCTGAGATTGCAGTAGTGGAAAAAGCGCCAAAGCTGGAGGGAAGAAGCATCAGTATGGTGTTGGCAGAGAAAAAATAATTTAGTTTAAGGAGGAATTTATCATGCCGAAACAGAAAACAAACAGAGCCGCTGCAAAGCGTTTCAAAGTAACAGGAACAGGAAAATTAAAAAGAAATAAAGCTTACAAAAGACATATCTTAACAAAGAAAACTGCTAAACTGAAAAGAAATTTGAGAAAGCCTGCTATGGTAGACGCATCTAATGTTAAGAATATGAAAAAGGTTTTACCGTATTTATAAGAAAGAGTTAAGGAGGAAATAAGTCATGGCAAGAGTAAAAGGCGGATTAGGCGCAAAAAAAAGACATAATAGAGTATTAAAATTAGCAAAGGGCTATAGAGGCGCAAGATCCAAACAGTATAGAGTAGCAAAACAGTCTGTGATGAGGGCCTTAGCAACTTCTTATGCGGGCAGAAAGCAGAGAAAGAGACAGTTCAGACAGTTATGGATTGCGCGTATCAACGCTGCAGCAAGAATGAACGGATTATCTTACAGCAAGTTCATGTATGGCTTGAAATTAGCCGGCGTTGAGATGAACCGTAAGATGTTAGCTGAGATGGCTGTTAATGATGCAGAGGGATTTGCAACTTTGGCAGAGCTGGCGAAGTCTAAAGTTGCTTAATTTGGACAAGCATATAAGATGATAAAGGGCGCTCACATTGTGGGCGTCCTTTTTTGCCGGTATTCTCTTGGGGATATTCCAACCGCTTTGTGAAAGGTCTTGGAAAAGTACAGTCCATTGTCGAATCCGACTGAATTTGCAATGGCGGTGACGGACAGAGAGGAATGCGTTAACAGATAGCTGGCTTGTTTGATGCGGAATTCCGTCAGATATTCTTTGGGAGATTTCTGCAGCACCGTTTCAAAGGAACGGAACAAATGACTTCTGCTTACGCCTACATAACCTGCGATATCTTCTACGGTAATGGGATAGGAATAATTTGCAGATATATAGGCAATGGCGGTCTGTACATAGCCGCCCGCCGTATTTGTATGTTCCTTCACGCTTGAGTGTTTCATAAAAAGCGCCAGTGTGCGGTAAAGCCTTCCTGTCATTTCGACAGAATCCGCAAAGCCGTTTCCACGGGCGTCATAAATGCCCAGAAGATGCTTGCGGATGGATTCCTTTAATTCACTGGTAGGGAGAACGGGGGAAGTCTGGGAAAAGTCAGTTGCTTTTAAAATAATGGCGGCGTCGCTTCCGTTAAAACCTACCCATGTATATTCCCAGGGATTGTCTGCATCGGCATAGTAAGTGATTTCTGTTTGGGGATAGATTAAGAAAGTGTCCCCTTCATGCAGCTCATAGGTTGTTTTGCCCGCCTGATAGAAACCCTTTCCCGCAATGATATGATGGATGAGATAGTGGTCGCGGATTCCCGGGCCCCACTGGTAGCGGGACTCGCATTTCTGAAAGCCTGCATTGTAGACAGACAGTGAGACAAGCTCTTTTTTATTATTTTTATAGGAATTTTTGTATTTGGGGTTCATATGTATCCTCCTCGTTACATTCAGTATAAGAGGTTTATGCAATATATGCAACAAAATTACATATATGGTACACATTTTCGTCTGTTATTGTTTGGGAAAAATGGCTATACTAAGAGCATACGAAGTTGTTATACTCACGAGCACACGGGTATAAAGAAAACATAAGTAATCTGGCTTTGCAATAGGACGGATGGTTTGATATAATGTCCTATAGGAAGTGAATAAATGGAAAAGGAGATGGAAGTTTGAAAGTAAAACTTCCAAATCTACATGGATGGCGTGAAAAACATGCCAGAAGGAGGGAATTATGGCAATTTTAGTAACTGGAGGCGCAGGCTATATCGGAAGCCATACATGCGTGGAATTACTGGATAATGGATACGAGGTCGTAGTATTGGATAATCTTTCTAATTCCAGCGAGAAGTCTTTGGAGCGCGTAGAGGCATTGACCGGCAAAAAAGCAACCTTTTATAAGGGGGATATCTTAGACCGAGACATTTTAAACGAGATTTTTAAAAAGGAGAGCATTGACAGCTGTATCCATTTTGCGGGATTAAAGGCAGTCGGCGAGTCTGTTGCAAAGCCTTGGGAATATTATAACAACAATATCGCAGGTACGTTAACACTGGTGGATGTGATGCGTCAGAACGGATGCAAGAATATCATCTTCTCATCTTCTGCAACAGTTTACGGCGATCCTGCCGAGATTCCGATTACAGAGGAATGCCCAAAGGGACAGTGCACGAATCCTTATGGATGGACGAAATCTATGTTAGAGCAGATTTTGATGGATATCCATGAGGCAGATAACGAGTGGAATGTGATTCTGCTCCGTTACTTTAATCCGATCGGCGCACATAAGTCAGGAACGATGGGAGAGAATCCGAATGGCATTCCGAATAACCTGATGCCGTATATCACACAGGTAGCTGTCGGCAAATTAAAAGAGCTTGGCGTATTTGGAGATGATTACGACACACCGGACGGAACAGGCGTCAGAGACTATATCCATGTGGTAGACCTTGCAATCGGTCATGTAAAGGCGTTAAAGAAGATTGAGGATAAGGCAGGTCTCTGCATTTATAATCTAGGAACCGGACATGGCTATAGCGTACTGGATATCGTGAAGAATTTTGAAGCGGCAAATGATATCAAGATTCCTTACAGCATCAAAGAACGCCGCCCAGGCGATATTGCAACGTGTTACTGTGACCCTTCTAAGGCAAAGGAAGAGCTTGGCTGGGAAGCGCAGTACGGCATTAAGGAGATGTGTGCGGATTCTTGGAGATGGCAGAAGAATAATCCGAATGGGTATGAGGATTAAGAAGAAGGAAGTATTCATATTGCGAATAAAAAGGTGTAGGTGGGGGCTGCTGCGAAGACAGAGAAATCTGTTGGAGCGGCGGCTCCTTTTGGCTATTGAGTTAATCAATAATTGGGGGATTGACATTATAGGAAGGGGATGTTAGAGTTTTTTGCATATGAGTTGTGGATAATTATTTTATTAGCAATGCATCTCTTTTTTCATAAAGCTGATTCGGCAAATTATCCAGATGACATAATTGTACGAAATAATTTTAAACGTTTTAATTAGGTGAGAGGCGATTTAGTCTCTGACACTTGTGTTTAATTAAAAAATGTGATTTCAGAAATAATATTTTTCAATGTATAGGAAGGGAGGCGAGTTGACGGAAAGTAGAATAGTATATCTGATAATTACATAGAATGATTATATTGTATAAAGTTCATATAAGGATAAAAGGGGTGGGGGATTTTTGAAGAAAGAGTAGGTGTTTTGAGAGAACGGAAGTTTTCACAATTATGAGGTGAAGATGGGAAATATCATACGATTGGAGGAAAGGTGTATGAAGAAAGTTTCATCAGTAATAGTGTTGATATTAACGATGTGTTTCGTAACGACGAATGTTGCTGCTGGAAATCAAAGTGGGGGATTTTCTTCAGCAAAACAAAGATATTATGTTCAATATAGTAAAGATTACATTTCGTTAGCAATCCTAAAAAAAGCAGTTAAACGGTGGGATAATGCTTCTGCAAATGTTTCTTTAACTTATTCAGGGCAAAAGGTATCTACCAAAGGAATTACGGTTAGTGTTGGTGTATTTAAGCCTGCCAATGAAGGAGATTTGGGGGTTACATATTATTCATATGGCGGCAAAAAAGTTTCTAATTCTAAGACAAGAGACGCTGCGGTTTGCATTGTTTATGCGAATAGTTCTTTTGTAAAGAATTCCAATGCAATTCAAGCAACACTTATGCATGAGGTGGGGCATGCCCTGTCATTAACTCACACAAATGGTAATACAGACATCATGAGACAAGGTATTAAAAATTACAAGACTTTGTCAAGTAATGATAAAAAATGGTTAAAAAAGAAATGGGGGTAAACTTATGAAAACAAAAAGGACAATGAAAACACTTTCTATATTGTTCCTATGTACACAGATATTTCTTTGTGCATGTGGCGTGCAGAAAGCGCAAAAAGTAACTGCCAGTGATATTCCGGCGGAGAATAAGCTGTCAGCAGATGCAGAATATGTCACTTATCAATATGAAGACTTGAAAGAAGCCGCAGTGACAATTGTAAAAGCAGAGGTTTTAGACGAATTGACATTGGAGAACAGTCTTTCTGAGTATGATGAGGACTATGGAATGGTTGTAAGATTTTGCGCAGTGCGTTCTCTTAGAGCATTGGAAGTTTATAAAGGAGATTTGTCGGCAGGAGATGAATTTCAAGTGCAGGAATGCTGTGCGATTTACGAGGTGGACGGAGAGTATTATCAGGATACATTAGATGACACTCCGCCATTAAAGCAGGGCGGAACATATCTTCTCTTTTTGAATGGTGGAGACACCATGAGCGGTAAGCCTGGGATTATCGGCTGTGAAAATGGAGTAGTGGATTTGGAACAGCCAGAGACAACGGATAAATTCTTTGATGTAACCGTGAAATCAATTGTGGAATATGAGAGTGATTTGCCACAAGAAGACAAGAATATGATTCTGCAGTCAGAGGAAGTCTACCAGATTGAGTCATTGGAGGCAGAAGAGCAATCGGAGATTGCGGTAGATACTGGCAAGGGTGAAACGGTGGTATCCCTTGGGGTGAAGGAAGAGGGAGATGGTAAAATGGGAGTTTCTTTAAAGACGCAATAGTGATATTGTCAATATTGGTTGACACTTTTTTTACAAGGATATCAATGCCTAAGCTGCAGCATTCAGAGATTCGTAATATCTCTGTCGCTTGACCATAGGAGGGAGCCCTTCATTGGCGGAGCATATCCTTCTATTGTTCCAATAGCTGATGAAGTATCTCCAGATTAGAGTTTTCACTTCCTCCACGGCCATTTCCTCCGTATCATGCCTC
>CAJTSH010000027.1 GCA_910578885.1 uncultured Lachnospiraceae bacterium | reverse complement strand
AAAAACGGTAATTATAGTAATTTGAGCAACAGAGATATTCATGCGTTTGTCGTGGATAGTGGCGGCTGCCTCTTGCAACATTCCCCCTGCCTATGTTATACTTGTCCCATCACAATGACAATAAGTCGCAAGAATCAAAGCACAAGGAGACGGAGCATGAAGCGGGTTTCACTCGACGAACTCATGAAGCTGCACAGCAGCTTTACCTACGGACAATGCTATGCATATATTATGGAGCTGCTGGATGCGGGAAAGCTTAAGCCCGTAAAAAGCGCCGGAACAAACGGCAAAAGCCCCGCACTCTGCCTGTCCTACTGGATGACAGAAGAGGATAAACCATATGGGGAGCTGGAAGAAGAGCTGAAGTTTCGGCTTGAGCCGATGATTTCCATTGAATATTATCTGGCGCATCCAGAGGAATATCAAAAGGACAGAAGATGGGTATTGCTGCTGAATGAGTATCTGCGGCTGAACCGGGAGCTGATGGAACAGCCGGAATCAGTGAATGAGCGGAGCTTTGAGATCTGGAACAGAGAGAAGTTCCTTTCTAAGGAGCAAGGGTATAAAATATTGAAACGCTGCGGGATTGACGCAGTTTTTTTTAATATGTACGAGACGGCGGAACCGCTTTCCTATTATTCCAACAACAGAAGGACTCCGCAGATTATGCTGATACTAGAGAACAAGGATACCTTTTTTAGTATGCGTAAAGCCCTGCTGGACGGAAAGCCTGAAATTTTGGGCGAGGAGATTGGGACGCTGATTTATGGCGGAGGGAAGAGGATCGTGAAATCTTTTCGGGATTTTGAACTTTCTGCCGAGCCGTATATGAAATACAGTGGGAATCAGATTTATTATTTTGGCGATCTGGATTATGAGGGTGTCGGGATTTATGAGAGCCTTTTGCGGCAGTGTGCAGAAGGGCATAGACCGGTTCCCTTTGTGTCGGCATATGAGAAAATGCTTGAAAAAGCCGGGCAGATTGCAGAGCTGCCTGACACGAAGGAGCAGCAGAACCGAAAAATAGGAGAAGAATTTTTTTCGAATTTTTCGGAAGAAACAGTTAGGCATATGCTGGAAATTCTTGAGACAGGGCGGTATATTCCTCAGGAAATTTTAAATGTTTCGGACTTTTAGATTGGAGGAAGCTATGCAGTATGAATTTTTGAGGCATTTCCCAAGAAGAATGAAAAATGTGGGGCTATATGCGGTGCTGGTTCAGAACAGCCTTCAGAAGGCGACATGGAAGAAGTATGATTTTCAGAAGACGGATCAGCAGTTTAATATGATTTTTGCAGTGCTTCTATATATTATGGAACAGTCGCTGAAAGAGGAGCACTGTACGATGGATGATATCGGAGCATACATTGATACTGTCAACACACAATATTTTCAGAAAAATATGACCTACGAGGACTGCCGCAATCTAGGGGACTTTATTGTGAATGTGATTCTTTCCAATGAAGGAAAGGTGATGTATTTTGACGGCTTTAACTTTGAACAGAATGCCTATCAGATTATGAATATCAGTTATGTCGCAAACCGGATTGTCTACAGCGATCAGGACGTGAAGCGCACTTCTTATTATCTTACCGACGACGGTTATAATCTTCTGCTATCCACGCTGGAAATTGAAAATAATATGAAGCTGACGATCCATGAGATGATTTTTCAGATGCATTTGGAAAAACAGAGCTATGACAAGGCAGCGGATGAGATTAAAAATGTATTTAACCTATTGCGCATCCAGCTCCAGAAAATACAGGAAGCAATGGGCAAAATCCGCAGGAATGCCCTGAATTATTCCGTTCGGGATTATCAGGAGATTTTGAACGAAAATCTGGAAACAATCAGTGACACCAAGCAGAAATTCCAGAATTACCGGGAACTGGTAAAGACTAGGGCAAGAGAGCTTGAGGAGGCAAATATCAATGTGCGCAGGCTTACGGAGAAGGAGGAGGAAAAATTAAATCATCTCCGGGAAATTGAACAGTATCTGAACCGCACGATGGACGAACATCAGAAGATATTGAACAGCCATTTTGATTTGAAATCTCTGTACACGAAGGAGCTGGAAGCCTTATCCCAGATGTCTCTGATTCAGCGCTTTCCGCTTCGCAGGGAGCTGTATGATAAGATTTTAGAGCAGCCTCAGGCATTGGAACGGTTAGAATACTTTTTGAGACCATTGTTTTCGAAAGATGTGGAAAAGACTTATAATCTGAATAAAGCGTTTCAATTGCAAAAGCCTCTTCGGAAAAGTGCGGAAACAGATGCGGAAGAAACGCTGGAATTTGATGCAGGAGAGTGGGAGCGTGAGCAGGAGCGGAAAAGAAAGGAAAAATTAAAGCGTTATGAGACGAGTCTGGCTTATCTGCTGAGACAGGCATTGTGTCAGGGGGAAATTTGCCTAATGGAGCTTTCCGAACAGATAGAGAAGAACCTGGATGCACTGGAAGAGCTGATTCCAAGCGTGGAAATTTTTAAAGAAATCATGGTGGAACTGATTCGAAGCAAAGAGATTGATATTCCGGCGCTGCAAAAAGAGCAGAGCGAGTATATTGAAGAGCAGTCCGGTGAATTCCAGTTGAATGTGATGCTGCTGTCTCTGGTGGAGAAATATCAGGAATTTCAGACAATCCGGCGGATTGAGACTTACCGGGTAGAGGATGGGACGGTAGTAGTTTTTCAGGGAATTGCAGATGAGGCCGGAAACAGGAAGGTGATTCGCTGTTCGAATGTATTGGTGCGTGTGATTGGTGAGGAGGAATAGCGTATGGGATATGAGGCAGAAGAAATCAGGCAGAGTCAGGAGATTTTTTATTACCTGCTGGAGCACCGCAAATTGCAGGAAGAGGACGAGCAGGTTTTGTACCGTGCCTATGCAGAGCAGGAGACGGTTCAGAATCTGGTGAAATCGCAGGGTGACATTGCCATGTGCAATATCGAACGCTATGGGAATGTGGTTTATCTGATTCCAAAGGAGGAAAATAATTTTCTGGGATTTTCCAAGTCACAGCTAAAGAGCGTTCTATGTAACTCGAAAGCCACGGACAAGGACTATTACCTGTCGCAGTTTGTGATCCTGACGCTTTTGGTAGAATTTTTTGACGGGCAGGGAAGCAGCAGCAAATCACGGGAATATATGCGGGTGGGAGAGCTGCAGAACTGTATTTCCAGAAGACTGAAGGAAGGCGTGCAGAATGTGCCGCAGGAAGGAGAGGAGCAGGCGGGAATTGCATTTTCCAACATGATGGAGGCGTATGAAGCGCTGCGTTCGGATGAGAAAGGTTCCAGAGCCAGAACCACCAAAGAAGGATTTCTGCACCATATTTTGTCGTTCCTGCAGAAACAGGAATTGATTGAGTATGTGGAACAGGATGAAATGATTAAGACTACCAAAAAGTTAGACAGTTTTATGGACTGGAACCTGTTGAATCAGAATAACTATCGGAGAATCCTTAAGGTATTGGGAGAAGAGAATGAGTAAAATAAATGCAGTGAGATTAATCAATATCAACTACAATAATAACGCAATCCGTATCAATGATGAGACGTTTCACTTTAACGGAGAGAGCACGTTAATGTCGTTGCGTAACGGCGGCGGAAAGTCCGTACTGGTACAGATGATGACGGCGCCTTTTGTGCATAAACGTTACAGGGATGCCAAGGACCGCCCTTTTGAGAGCTATTTTACAAGCGCAAAGCCGTCCTTTATCTTAACGGAATGGGCGCTGGATCAGGGCGCGGGCTATGTTCTGGTTGGGATGATGGTGCGGAAAAGTCAGGACGCACAGGAGGATTCCTTGGAAAATCTGGAGATGGTGAATTTTATCAGTGAGTACAGGAGCGGCTGTGCATGGGACATTCATCATCTGTCGGTGGTAGAAAAACGAGGCCGGGAATTGACTCTCAAAAATTTTGCCGCCTGCCGCCAGCTTTTTGATGGTTATAAGAAGGAATCCACCATGAGATTTTTCCATTACGATATGGCGAACGGGGCACAGTCAAGGCAGTATTTTTCCAAATTGTCGGAGTACCAGATTAATTATAAGGAATGGGAAGGGATTATCAAGAAGGTCAATCTAAAGGAGTCGGGGCTTTCGGAGCTGTTTGCAGACTGCCGCGATGAGAAAGGATTGATAGAAAAATGGTTTCTGGATGCCGTTGAGAATAAGCTGAATAAAGATAAAAACCGGATGATTGAATTTCAGGGGATTCTGGAAAAATATGTGGGGCAGTATAAAGACAACCAGTCTAAGATAAAAAGAAGGGATGCAATCCGGCTCTTTCAGGAGCAGGCGGTTCGGATCGGGGAAAAGAATCAGCGCTATCTGGAGTGCGGAATTAGTGTGGGGGAGCAGGAGAACCGCATTGCCTGTTTCCGTGAGAAACTGGAAGAACTCCAACAGGGAGCCGAAAAAGAGGAGCAGGAAAACCAGATGCAGATTGAAGCAGTCAGGCAGGAAACGGCTCGTCTGGTATACGAAAAGCTCTCGGAGGAATACTATGCGCTTGGAGATGACAAAATGCTCAGAGCCAGCAACCGGGACATGATCGGAATGGAGAAAGAGGATCTGGAGCGGGATTTGGAAAGGATTTCAGAAAAGCTGCATCTCTTGGCATGTGCAAAGCAGCAGGAGACAGTGGATGAGGAGAAATCAGATTGGGAACAGGCATGTCAGCGGCTTGCGGTAGCCAAGGAGCGCAATGAGGATTTAGAGCCGGAGAGGAATCGGCTGGGAGGTCTTTTGCATGCACATTACCGGGTCAAATTAGAGGAGTCTGAAAAGGATCTTGAGCACAATCAGACTGGGATACAGGAGATGTCAGAGCAGATTGCCAGAGAACAGGAAACTCTCAAGGACTTGGAAGAGGCACTGCAGAAAAATTCCTTGAGTCTGGGTGAACTAAAAAGCCAAATCAGAATCTATGACGATTTGGAGGAGAAATTTAATCGCAGCTATCAAGAAGATTTAAAGCGTAATATTCTGGGGGAATATGAGCCTGGAAGCATGGATATATTTGCAAAGAACTGCCGGCAATCGCTTGAGAAGGTATTGGGGAAGAGAACCGTCCAAAGCCGGGCATTGGAGCTGGCTGAAAACAGGAAGAACAACTTGGAACACAGTATTCTTGAGAAGAAGGATGAGAAAACCCATGCGATTGCAAGACTGAACCAACAGAAGGAGTTAGAGGAAGAATATGAACAAGAGCTGTCGAAGCGGCGGGCTGTTCTAAAATATCTGGAGCTTGGGGAAGATGTATTGTTTCAAGAGGAGAAAATTTTTCAGGCTTCCTGGCGCAAGCTAAAGGAGATAGAAAGCGTCCGCCGGAATCTGGAAAAAGAAGGGAATGACTTACAGAAGGAATACAGGAAATTGACAGAAGGGAAGGTATTAGAGCTGCCTCAGGAACTGGAAGCGGAATTTGAAAGTCTGGGGATTCATACAGTGTATGGGATGGAGTGGCTGAAAAGGAACGGATATTCAGAGAAGAAGAATCATGAGCTGGTGAAAAGGCATCCGTTTTTACCTTATGCACTGATTTTGTCGGAAGGCGAAGTAGAGAAGTTATCGAGGTCTTGCGGCAGCATTCCCACAGCATTTCCGATTCCGATTATTCTGCGGAAGGACCTGGAAGAGAAAGCGGCCGCAGAGGAGGGGAAAATTTTTCATTTTTCCGGAATCAGTTTCTATCTGCTGTTTAATGAGATGCTCTTAGACGAGGAGAAACTGCAGCAGCTTGTAGAGCAAAAGAGACGTCAGATTGAGAAAAATCAGGAAATGATTTCCGTTAAGGAGAAGGAATACGAGGAGTATTTCGCATGGAAGGAGCTGGTCAGAAACCAGAGAGTCCGAAAAGAAAAATATGAAGAAAATAAAGAGGATATCCGGAGATTGACCGGACAAGTCAATGCGCTGGATTTGGAAATCCGCCAGACTTCCCAAGAGGTTTCTGAGCTGAAGGAGCAGGTTTTGGCATTAGATAAAGAAATCCGCAGTATTGATAAAGAGATAGAAGCGCTGCGCCGGAAAGAGGGGGATTTTGCAGAGTTGTGTAAGGCGTATGAGGAGTATAAGGAGAATTGCAGGCGCAGGGAAAAATGCAGGAAGGAAGAGGTTCGGCTTGAGGAATGCCGGAAACTGGCGCGTTCAAAGGTGAAGAAGTTTGGCGAAAAGCAGCAGAGCCTTCAGAACGAGAGGAATATTCTGGAAAGAGAGAAGGAGCGGCAGATAAAGCAGCTTGAGTTTTACCGGAATTATCAGGAGATTTCGAAAGAGGAAGCTGATCTGGGAGCCTCCGTATCGGAGATGGAGGCAAGATATACGGCGGTGACTGCTACTGTATCGGGAGAGCTTCGGGAGATGGAAGGGCAGGAGCTAAAAAGCGGCAGACGTTATCGTCAGGCGAAAGAAGAGCTTTTGCATTTGGCGGGGAAATATCGCCTTGCTGTGGGCGCATGGAAGGGAATTCTATACAGCCGCAAGGAGGAGAGCGATCAGGAAATCCGCTTGGAAGACCGGGCAAAAAAGATTAAGGCGAAAGAAATCTTATGGAATGAGGAAGATAAGAAAGTGGCTCTGCTTGGGCAAAAGATGCAGGAGCGTCTGAAACGGATGGAGGATGAGTGCGGGCAAAAGCAGCCTCTGCCCAGAGGGGAAATCCGTCAGGAGGATTTTCAGGCGCGCAGAAATGAGCTGGATGACCGCCGCAGAGAGCTTGAGGATATTGGGAAGCGGATGCAGGCGCGGCTTTCAAGCTATGGAGAAAACCTGACAGCGCTTGCGGAATACAGTGAACTGAAGGTGACAGAGCCGGTAGAGTGGCAGGAAAATTTTGCAGACATGGATACAAAAACGCTTCGGAATTTCAAAGGAATTCTGCTTCGGGACTATAATAAGATCTGCGGTGACAGGCAGGAAGCCAGAGAGAACTTAGTAAGCCTGCTAAATCAGATTTTGCGTATGGATTGTTTTCAGGAAGATTTTTACCGCAAGCCGTTAGAGGCTATGCTGGAGCTATCCGGCGACGCCGGACAGGTACAGCGTCAGTTAGATACCACGCTCCAGTCTTACCGGAGTCTGATGGAGAAGTTAGAGGTAGATATCTCGCTGGTCGAGAAAGAGAAGGAGCGGATTGCAGAACTGCTGGAGGATTATGTGCAGGAGGTGCATCAGAATCTCGGGAAGATTGACCAGAACTCGACCATTACGATTAGAGAGCGTCCGGTAAAAATGTTAAAAATCGGGCTTCCCTCATGGGAGGAGAATGAGAATCTATACCGCATCCGGCTTAAGGACTTTATTGATGAAATGACACAAAAGGGAATCCTTATGTTTGAACAAAATGAAAATGCACAGGAATATTTCGGACTCAGGATGACTACCAGAAATCTTTACGATACGGTAGTCGGAATCGGAAATGTGCAAATCAGGCTTTACAAAATTGAAGAACAGCGGGAATATCCCATCACTTGGGCAGAGGTGGCGAGAAATTCAGGCGGGGAAGGCTTTTTGTCTGCATTCGTGGTTCTTTCGAGCCTGTTGTATTTTATGCGCAGGGATGATACGGACATTTTTGCGGACCGCAATGAAGGCAAGGTGCTTTTGATGGACAATCCTTTCGCACAGACCAACGCATCGCATTTGCTCAAGCCGCTGATGGATATGGCGAAAAAGACCAATACCCAGCTAATCTGCTTTACCGGACTGGGCGGGGAATCCATTTACAACCGTTTCGATAACATCTATGTGCTGAATCTGATAGCGGCAAGCATCCGGCAGGGGATGCAGTATCTGAAAGCAGAACATATGCGGGGAAATGACGCAGAGACGGTCATTGCTTCCCGGATTGAGGTAGTGGAGCAGCAGGAGTTAATATTTTAAAAAGGGAAAGGAAAATATCATTGAACAATAGGCTCTGTGAGAAATTTGATGCCAAAAACGCTTACTTGCCTAAATGTGAGAATAAAAGGGGCTGCCGCTTCACGAATGAAAATTCATGAAGCGGCAGCCCCTTGCTGTGATGCATTCAATATTTTACCGCCCGAACGGGTATGGTGATATGCCTTATTTTTTGTTCGCTTTTTCTCTTAATTTTGCCATAAATCCTTTTTTCTTTTTGACAGGCGCCTCAATCGGACCTCTCAAACCTTTGACGCCGGTAATGTAAAGACCGCTGACAACGGCTTTTACTTCTTTTTTTACTGGAACGGTATCAAAAATTGCTGCGTCACAGATTAAAGTCATTATTTTGGGACCTACCTTCGCCTTGACAATCGGAACCTTGGAACGGCGAAGCATCTTCGGGGTATTTTGGACCACCTGTGCCGGAAGACCAGCCTCCGTTAGCTTCATCTTCTTCTTATCAATGATCAACATGGTAATGGTCTGGGCTGCGGCTGCAATCTGGGCATCCTGCTCAGTCTTCTTCTTTTCTGCCTTTTTTCCTAGGAAATATAAAGCGATAATAGCTGCGATGAGCACGACGGCTATCACAATCAGTACAATGGCATATGTCGGCACTGTGAAATCCTCCTTTGGTATAAAACTTGAAAATAATTGTAACATTAGTTATTGTAAAAATCAATATATGAAATCTCTGTGAATTGCCGGAAAAATCTTTTCTTTTGAGAAAATATGTGGTATCTTTAGTTTTGAATGCTTGGCACTTTGATTCAGATTTGCCAAAGCACGCTAAAAGGAGGAAAGAGTGAAAGAATTTGTGAATTCTTTCACTAACTACCTGTTTGTGCTGAAAAACGCACAGAATGGAGGAAATCATGAAGAAAAGGATAGTAGCGCTGCTTTTATGTGTAACAATGGCAGCGGCAGTGACGGGCTGCAGTAAAAAAGAAGAAAAGGCACCGGGAACAACCGAGGCAGTACTGGATACGGAAACCGGTTCAGGCATATCAGATTCGGAGATATCTAGCGCATCTATAGAATATGATGCAAAAGATTATGTGAAGCTGGGGGAATATAATGGAATAGATGTAACCATCGATCAGGATTATACAGTGGACGACGACACTGTAAGGGATTATGTCAATAATTCGGTTATTGCAAATAATCCGTTCTTAAAGGAAGCTGACAAAGACACGGTAGAGAGCGGGGACTTTGCAAACATCGACTACGAAGGAACCAGAGATGGCGAGGCGTTCACCGGCGGTACGGCAGAGGGCTTTGATCTGGAGATTGGTTCGGATTCTTTTATTCCGGGCTTTGAGGACGGCATTATCGGGATGAAAGTGGGGGAGGAGAAGGATTTAAATCTTACCTTCCCTGAGGATTATAAGAATTCGGATTTGGCAGGCGCAGAGGTCGTGTTCCATGTAAAGGTCAATAAGATTCAAGAGAAGGTAGACGTGACTTATGACACATTTTCGGATGAATATACGGCTTATTATGCACAGAATAACAATATGACCTATACCAGTGCGGAGGTATTGCTTGCGGATATCAGGAGCTATCTGGAAGGAACTGCGATGAATCAGAGAATGAATGCAATTGCGACCAAGGTGCTTCCGGAACTTTTGGAAATCTGCAGCGTAGACAGCTATCCGGACGGAATGCTGGATGCAGTGATCCGTGAGGCAAAAGACACCTATTTGACAGGATATGGCGCCACATATGGGACTTTAGAATCAATCGCTGAAAATGTATTTAACCTTTCACTGGAAGAGTTTGAATCGAAAGTTGCGGAAGAAGCGGAGCAGAATCTGAAGATAGAGATGATTTTAGAGGCAATTGCAGATGAAGAGAAGTTGGAAATAGATGAAGAGAGTTTCGGGAACTATGTACAGAATCTGATGACGAATAACAGTTTTGAGAGTGAGGATGCATTATATCTGAATTATGCGGGTACGGCGGAGGAAGGCAAAGCGGCTTTGGAGAAAGAGTACCTGCGGCTTCAGGCTCTTACCCATGTGGTAAATGAGGCGGATGTATCCGTAGAAGCAGACACTGAAACAGAAAGCGGTACAGAATCTGTGGCTGGCACAGAGACCGAATAAAATATATGTTTTATCATAGGGGGATTAGAAGATGGAACTAATGAATATCAGAGATATATTCCGCAATACAGAGGAGTATATCGGCAAAGAAGTTGCGGTTGGCGGCTGGGTGAGAAGCAACCGCGCATCCAAGAATTTTGGATTTATTGTAGTAAATGACGGAACCTTTTTTGAACCGCTGCAGGTGGTGTATGCGGACGGGCTGGAGAATTTTGCAGAACTGGCCAAAATTAATGTGGGTGCAGCCGTCATCGTAAAAGGAAACCTGGAGGCGACTCCGCAGGCAAAGCAGCCGTTTGAGATTCAGGCGTCAGAGGTCGTTATCGAGGGAGCTTCCGCACCGGATTATCCATTGCAGAAAAAGCGTCATACCTTTGAGTACCTGCGGACAATTTCACATTTAAGACCGCGAACGAATACCTTTGAAGCGGTATTCCGTGTGCGCTCTTTGATTGCCTATGCCATCCACAAGTTCTTTCAGGAGAGGGATTTTGTCTACGTGCATACGCCTATTATTACCGGAAGTGACTGCGAGGGCGCAGGAGAGATGTTTCAGGTGACGACGCTGGATATGACGAATCCGCCGCTGGGGCAGGATGGAACGATAGATTACACGAAGGATTTCTTTGGCAAGCCGACGAATCTGACTGTAAGCGGACAGTTGAACGGTGAGACTTATGCAATGGCGTTTAAGAATATTTACACGTTCGGACCGACCTTCCGTGCAGAGAATTCCAATACGACGCGCCATGCAGCGGAATTCTGGATGATAGAGCCGGAGATTGCATTTGCAGATTTACAGGATGATATGATGCTTGCCGAGAGCATGTTAAAATATATCATCTCCTATGTACTTGAACATGCGCCGGAGGAAATGCAGTTCTTTAACAGTTTCGTGGATAAGGAGCTTCTGGCGCGTCTGGATAACGTTCTAAATTCGGATTTTGCGAGAGTGACTTATACGGAAGCGATTGAGATTTTACAGAAGAATAACAGCAAGTTTGATTATAAGGTTTCCTGGGGCTGTGATTTACAGACCGAGCATGAGCGTTATCTGACCGAGCAGGTATTTAAACGTCCGGTATTTGTAACGGATTATCCGAAGGAGATTAAAGCATTCTACATGAAGTTGAATGAGGACGGCAAGACGGTTGCAGCAGTGGATTGTCTGGTTCCGGGAATCGGAGAGATTATCGGCGGAAGCCAGAGAGAGGATGATTATGATAAACTCTTGGAAAGAATCAAGGAGCTTGGACTTCGGGAAGAAGACTATGGATTCTATCTTGACCTGCGCAAATACGGATCTGCCAGACATGCGGGCTTCGGGCTTGGATTTGAGAGATGCGTCATGTATTTGACGGGAATGGCAAATATCCGGGATGTGGTTCCGTTCCCAAGAACCGTAAATAACTGTGAGCTGTAGGAGAAAGCCATGTTTGAAAGAATTGATTATGTCATAGCTAGGATTGACGGTGATTATGCATATCTCAAGCAGGTGGAACATCCGGGGGAAGATTTAAAATGTGTGGCAAGAGCCTTGCTGCCGGAAAATATTGCTGAGGGAACATATCTTGCCTATGAGATGATGCAGTATACAGTGACAGAGGCACAGGATTGAATCGTAACGTGAACAGTAACACGTGAACGGAGAATTTTGATAAAAATAGCATATTTCTGATATATATTTCATGACTGCTATGTTAATATGTTAGGGATATGAAAAGGGCAATGCTATTTTTATATCCCTTGTATCTTATGAATGAGAGCGTAAAAGCATAGAATATTATAATATGAAAGGAATCATGATATGAGCGGTAGAAAGTTTGATTTAAAGGATTATGCAAAAAAAGCAAGAGAATCTGTAGCGGACGGAACCGTACTTTTAAAAAATGAGAACGGGGTTCTTCCATTGTCGGGCAAGCACAATGTGGCGTTGTTTGGACGCACGCAGTTGAATTATTATAAGAGCGGAACCGGTTCTGGCGGTCTGGTGAATACCGCCTATGTGACGGGAATCTATGAAGCGCTTGAACAGGATGAGGATATCACGCTGAATGCAGACGTTAGAAATGCATACGAAGAGTGGGAGAAGGAACATCCATTTGATGCGGGCGCAGGCTGGGCAATGGAACCTTGGTTTCAGGAGGAGATGGAGCTTTCAGAGGAGCTTATTAGGCGTGCATCGGAAGAATCCGATACGGCGTTAATCATTATCGGACGGACGGCCGGTGAGGATAAGGATAACAAGGCAGAAGCGGGAAGCTACCTTCTGACGGAATTGGAAGAGGATATGCTGAAAAAAGTATGCGGTGCGTTTGAACGGACGGTAGTACTTTTAAATGTCGGAAATATCATTGATATGAAATGGGTGGAGGAAGTAAAGCCATCGTCTGTCCTGTATGTGTGGCAGGGCGGACAGGAAGGCGGAAACGGCGTGCTGGATGTATTGAAAGGAACCGTCACCCCTTCCGGGCGTCTGACCGATACAATCGCCCGAAATGCCGAGGATTATCCGTCTACGGCAAATCACGGAGATCCGGACAGGAATTACTATGTAGAGGATATCTATGTAGGATATCGGTATTTTGAAACCTTTGCAAAGGATAAGGTGCTCTATCCGTTTGGGTATGGAATGTCTTATACTACATTTGACAAACAGCTTTTGGGCATGAAAGAGACAGAGGACGGATTCGCATTTACCGTTCAGGTACAAAACACTGGAGCGTGCAGGGGAAAAGAAGCGGTTCTGTTGTTTGTACAGGCGCCTCAGGGAAGACTTGGAAAGCCGTCCCGCGCATTGTGCGGATTCGCAAAAACCGATTGTCTGGAGCCGGGCGGGAGCCAGGAGCTTGTGATTTCCGTTTCAAAGTATCAGCTTTCCTCTTATGACGACAGTGGAGCGACAGGTCATAAGAGCAGCTATGTGTTAGAAGCAGGAACCTATCGTTTTTATTTAGGCGGCGACGTGCGGGAAGCTGTCTGCGCAGAGAGTTTCGAAATCAAGGAACTGACGGTAGTAGAAGCATTGCAGGAGGCGATGGCTCCGGTAGAGGATTACCGGAGAATGAAGCCGGAGGGCAGTGTGGACGGTGAATATTGTGTTGGGTATGAATCTGTTCCAAAGAGAAACGTGAATCCGATGGAGCGCAGGGAGAAGAATCTGCTTGCAGAGAAAACATATACGGGAGACCGGGGATATATACTGGCAGATGTGGCAGAAGGAAAGGCGTCTATGTCAGAATTTATCGGACAGTTTTCGGAAGAGGATTTGGCGGCAATTGTCCGCGGAGAGGGTATGTGTCCGGCGGGCGTTACGCCGGGAACCGCAGGGGCGTTCGGCGGCGTGACGGAACATTTAAAAGCTATGGGAATTCCGGCTGCCTGCTGTGCTGACGGACCGAGCGGAATCCGAATGGACTGCGGAACAAAGGCGTTTGCCATGCCGAACGGAACCTGTCTGGCATGTACCTTTGATGAGGAATTGCTGGAAGAGTTATACGAGTATGAAGGAATGGAACTTCGGAAAAATCATATTGACACCTTGCTTGGACCGGGAATGAATCTGCACCGGAGCCCGTTGAACGGCAGGAACTTTGAGTATCTTTCAGAGGATCCGCTGGTGACCGGTAAGCTGGCGGCAGCGCAGCTTAGAGGAATGAATAAGTATGGCGTAACCGGAACAATTAAGCATTTTGCCTGCAACAATCAGGAATTTAAGCGGATGCAGACGGAGAGCATTGTATCTGAAAGGGCATTGAGGGAGATGTATCTGCGCGGATTTGAAATTGCTGTGAAGGAAGGAAACGCATCCCTGATCATGACAAGTTATAATCTCATTAACGGTTTGCATGCGGCAAGTAATTATGATCTGCTGACTACGATTCTACGCGGAGAATGGAAGTTTGACGGAGTTGTCATGACTGACTGGTGGGCAAAAGGGAATGACGAAGGCGAAGAAGGGCGCATTGCTAATACCGCTGCAATGGTACGATGCCAGAATGATTTGTTCATGGTAATGCCGAGTGCAAAGGACAATACAATGGAAGACAATTCGATAGAGGCAATGCAGACCGGACATACGACAAGAGCTGAATACCAGCGTACAGCGGAAAGCATCTGTAAGCTGTTGCTGCGTCTGCCGGCGTTCGGATTTATGCAGGGCAAAAAGACCGATCTGGATCTGGAATTGGAGAAGTGCGGGGGAACGGAGAACGAGGAACTGGCAGATCTGCGTCTGGTGGAAGCCAAGGACGGAATGCTTGCGATTGCACCGGATATGATTGATACAGGAAAAGGAAAAACGAATCTCTTTCAGGTGGTGCCTGGTGAATGCGGAGTTTACAAGCTTGTCATAGAGTGCTGCGTAGAAGAGGGACATGAGCTGGCGCAGATTCCGCTTTCTATATTTAAGGATCATCAGTTGACAAAGACGTTGACCTTAAAAGGGACGGATACCGAATGGAGAACGGAGAGCTTTGAACTGTCACCGGTCATCAGCACCTCCTTCTTCTTAAAGCTGTACTTCGGACAGGGCGGCATGAAGATAAAGGAATGCCGTTTTGAGAAGATTATGGGTCAGGAAGAAATGATGAAAATGCGGCAGGAGATTTAGGGAACAGTTCCTAACCACGGAGTAAAGACATGAATATTTTGACAATAGACAATGTAAGAAAAGTATACACAGAAAGGAAGCTCCTAGACGGAGCCTCCTTTTCTTTGCAGTCAGGAGAAAAGGTGGGGATAATCGGTATCAACGGAACCGGAAAATCCACGCTGCTGAAAATCATTGCAGGGCTGGAAGAACCGGACGGCGGTGAGGTGATTCGTGCCAACAACATCGTAATCCATTATCTTCCGCAGATGCCCGACTTCGCACCGGAGGAGACGGCGCTGGAAGGGGTATTGAAGATGGCGTTGACCGGGAGCAGCCACAAGGAGGAAAGCCGTCAGGAGCATGAAATGTGGGAGCTTGAGAGCTCTGCAAAGTCTATGCTGACGCAGCTGGGCGTTACTGATTTCGGGGAAAAGACAGGTCATTTGTCAGGCGGGCAGAGAAAACGGCTGGCACTGGCGGCTGTCCTGCTGACGCCCTGCGACATTCTGGTGCTGGATGAGCCGACCAACCATCTGGATTCGGAGATGGCGGATTGGCTGGAAGCGTATTTAAAGGGAATGAGAGGAACACTGGTGATGGTAACGCATGACCGGTATTTTTTGGACAGTGTCTGCAATCGGATCGTAGAAATTGATAAAGGACAGATATACAGTTATCAGACGAATTATTCGGGATTTCTTTTGGCAAAGCAGGAGCGGGAGGAGATTGCACGGGCGGGAGAGCGGAAGCGGCAGTCGATACTCCGTAAGGAAATTGCATGGATGCAGAGAGGCGCAAGGGCGCGTTCTACCAAGCAGAAAGCACATATTGCCAGATATGAAGCGCTGCGGGACGCCAAGGGAATCGAAGCGGAAACGGCATTGCAGATGAGCTCGGTTTCTACCCGGATGGGAAAAAGTACCGTTGAGCTTGCGAATATTCATAAGGCATATGGAGAAAAGACGCTGATAGAAGATTTCTCGTATATTTTTCTGAAAGACGACAGGATTGGTTTCGTGGGGAAAAACGGCTGCGGAAAGACCACTTTAATGAAAATCATAGACAACAGGATACAGCCGGACAGCGGTACGGTCTCGATTGGGCAGACGATAAAAATCGGCTATTATACGCAGGAAATTGAGGAGAATGAAAAAGCGGGCGTTGCCTACATGGATCCGGCAATGAAGGTGATTGATTATATTAAGGATACAGCGGAATATGTGCGGACAACGGACGGTCTGGTGTCCGCATCGGCAATGCTGGAGCGTTTCTTATTTCCGCCGGAAGAGCAGTATAGCCGGATCGGAAAGCTCTCCGGTGGGGAAAAGCGGCGGCTGAACCTGCTGCGCGTCCTGATGGAGGCTCCCAATGTATTGATACTGGATGAGCCGACGAATGATTTGGATATCACGACGCTTACGATACTGGAGGATTATCTGGATAGCTATGAGGGAATTGTGATTACGGTATCCCATGACAGGTATTTCTTGGACCGCACAATCCGCAGAATCTTTGCGTTTGAAGAAGGCGGTATTTTACGGCAGTATGAAGGCGGTTATACAGATTATATTGCAAAACGGCAGGAGGAGCGCCCGGAGAGCGGAAATGGCGGAAACCAAAAGCAGACAGGGAATACCAAATCAGAACAGGGGACAGGAGAGGATTCCAAATCCACTTGGAAGCATGAGAAGAAGCTGAAATTTACCTATCAAGAGAAGAAGGAATACGAGTTCATTGAGGACGAGATTGGGAAGCTGGAAGAACGTTTGGAAGAGATAGACATTGAGATGGAGAAATTTTCCAGTGATTTTGTGAAATTGAATGAGCTGACTGCAGAAAAGACCGAGACAGAAAATCTTTTAGAGGAGAAAATGGACCGTTGGGCATATTTGGAAGAGCTTGCGGCAAAAATACAGGACATGAATTGAAAAAAATAGCTATATAAGGTATACTACATGACAGTGCAAATTGATTTATTTGAAATAAGGAGGAAAAAACATGCCTGATAAGAGTACATGTGCAAGTGCATCCACCTGCGGCAAGTCGAGCTGTGAAGGATGCTCCGGTCAAAAAGACCCACAGGATTTTAAAGAGAAGCTGAATGCGTATTCATCCGTAAAAAAAGTAATCGGCGTAGTCAGCGGAAAAGGCGGCGTCGGAAAATCTTTCGTAACGGCAACGCTTGCAGCGGCAATGGTAAAAAAGGGCTATAAGGTCGGGATTTTGGATGCGGATATCACAGGACCGTCCATCCCGAAGATGTATGGAATCCACGGACAGGCGTTTGGCAATGAGCAGGGAATCGTTCCGGCTGTTGCAAAGGACGGAACGAAGGTAATGTCAATCAATCTTCTGGTGGATGATGAGGAGGCTCCGGTCATCTGGAGGGGACCAGTGATTGCAGGCGCAGTAAAACAATTCTGGACGGATGTAGTCTGGGGAGAACTGGACTATTTGTTTGTGGACATGCCGCCGGGAACCGGGGACGTGCCGCTTACCGTATTTCAGTCGCTTCCGGTGGACGGCGTGGTTATCGTAACGTCTCCGCAGGAATTGGTGCGGTTGATCGTGAAGAAAGCGTACAATATGGCAGAGATGATGCATGTGCCGGTGATCGGCGTTGTGGAGAACTATAGCTTTTTGAAATGTCCGGACTGCGGCAAAGAAATCAGGTTGTTTGGTGAGAGCCATATCGAGGAAGTGGCAAAAGAACTTGGCGTGAAGGTGCTGGCAAAGATGCCGCTTGATCCGGAATTTGCGAAGGCAGCAGATGAGGAACGCTTCTATGAGCTGGACAACCCATATTTTGCCGAATTACCTGACGCACTGTCTGCAATCAGATAAAGGAGGAAATATTTATGGGTGAGAGAAAGGATGCAATCTGTGATGCAAGAGCTCTTGGCGTTCCGAAAATGCTCATTTTGGGATTGCAGCATATGTTTGCTATGTTTGGGGCGACGATTCTGGTTCCGATGCTGGTAAACGGCTACTATGGAGTGGACAGTGCGATGTCGATTCAGGTGACGCTGGTGTGCGCGGGACTTGGAACGCTGTTTTTTCATCTGTGTTCTAAATTTCAGGTGCCGGCGTTTCTGGGTTCTTCGTTCGCATTTTTAGGCGGGTATGCGACAGTGGCACAATTGGATGCCGGAATTTTTGCAGACATGCCGATGGAGGAAAAGGCGCAGTATGCCTGCGGCGGTATTGTGGTGGCGGGTCTTTTTTACTTAGTGCTTGCGCTGATCATTAAGCTGGTCGGAGTGAAGAAGGTCATGCGTTTTCTTCCGCCGGTCGTAACGGGACCGATTATCATTTGTATCGGATTAAGCCTTGCGCCGTCGGCAATTAACAATGCTTCCACGAACTGGATTCTGGCATTGATCGCATTGGCAACGATTATTATTTTCAATGTGTGGGGCAAGGGAATGTTTAAAATCATACCGATTCTTTTAGGCGTTGTGATTTCCTATGCAGCTGCGTTGATTATGAATGCGGCGGGACTTACAAATCCGGATGGAACGGCTATTTTGGATTTTACCAGAGTGATAGCTGATCCGGTGATTGGGCTTCAGCCATTTCGGCTCTGCAGATTTGATGTTTCTGCGATTCTTGTGATGGCGCCGATTGCGCTTGCAACCATGATGGAGCATATCGGAGATATATCCGCAATTTCTGCAACTATCGGTAAGAACTTTATTGAAGAGCCGGGACTTCACAGGACATTGATGGGCGACGGTCTTGCGACTTCGATTTCCGCATTGTTCGGCGGTCCGGCAAATACCACTTACGGAGAAAATACGGGCGTGCTGGAATTGAGCCGGGTACACGATCCAAGAGTAATCCGCATTGCGGCATTGTTTGCAATTGTTTTGAGCTTTTTTCCGAAATTTGCGGCAATCATTGCTTCCATGCCGGCGGCAATTATCGGCGGCGTCAGCTTTATGTTATATGGGATGATTTCGGCGATTGGCATACGGAATGTGATTGAGAATCATGTGGACTTCACGAAGTCCAGAAACCTGATTATTGCTGCGGTAATTCTTGTGTGCGGTCTGGGATTTTCAAATGGACTGACCTTTACGGTGGCGGGAACGTCCATTACCTTAACGGGGCTTGCGATTGCAGCAATAGCAGGTATTTTGCTGAATGCGGTTTTACCGGGAAAGGATTATCATTTCGGTGAGGATCCAAAGGCGGATGCTAATCGGGGACTGGATATGAATCCGATTCAGTAGAGCCGGAGCCGGTATAGTTACACAAACCAAAAAGCAGTGAACACGATTTTCCTATCAGGAAAACGGTTCGCTGCTTTTTGGTTTCAGTCTGTAAAATCTTTCACCGTACATTTTGCGTACGGCTTTGCAAAAATGCCTAGAGCGTCTCCGGTTCCGGATAATCCGTCCCAAAGGTATCTACGGTAACGGATTTCATTTTCTGCTCTTCCATCGGACGGTCGGAGTAGTCGGTATTTACGGCTGCGATTTTATTTACCACATCCATGCCTTCTGTAATTTTGCCGAAAGCCGCATAGGAACCGTCTAAATGAGGGGCGTCTTTGTGCATGATAAAAAACTGGGAGCCGGCAGAATCCGGCATCATGGAGCGCGCCATAGATAAAACGCCTGCGGAGTGTTTTAAATCATTGGAGAATCCGTTCTGCGCAAATTCGCCCTTGATACCGTAGCCTGGACCGCCCATTCCGGTGCCCTCCGGGTCGCCGCCCTGAATCATAAAGCCCTCGATGACACGGTGAAAAATCAGTCCGTTGTAGAAGCCCTTATTTATAAGAGAGATAAAGTTGTTGACCGTATTCGGGGCAATTTCCGGATACAGCTCTGCTTTCATAATGTCGCCGTTTTCCATTTCAAACGTAACGATTGGATTTGCCATAGTTTCCTTCCTCGCTTTCCATAATTTGCTGTCTGCATTGCAAACCGCCGTCTTTTTATTATACGGGATAGAGAAAAGAAAGGCAATCTGTTAATTGTGAAAATATGGATATGCGGATATAATAGGGGTGAATTAGAGAAAATCGTAAACGGGTACGATTGTGACAGGGGCAGGCAGGGAAAGGGGTGGACAAATGACCAATAGGCAAAGAAAAAGATTAAAGTACGTTCTGGTTCAGGAAATTGAAATCATAGAAAATGGGCGGTATCTAACGGGGATCAAAGAGCTTTTGACGGACATAACAAGACATGGAATAAAAGTGATAAGTCCCACGGAGGGATGGAAGAAGCCGGCAGATGAGTGTATTTTGCTGGCAGCTACAGATTTATTTTTACAAAAAGCGCGGGAGCGGAACATGGCGGCAATCGCTTTTGAAAACAAGGACTATCGAGGTGAGAAACGGACAGACAGTCCGGTGCTTTTGCAGGGATTTGAGGAAATAGATTACAATTATATTGAGCGGATATGGAAGAGAAAGCAGGGGATACCCTGGGAAATTCTGGAGACTGAGCGATGTTATCTCAGGGAGCTGGAACTGGCCGATTTGGATGATTTATATGAGCTGTACGCCGGGGAAGGAATGACGGATTATATTGAACCGCTGTATTCCCGGAAGGAAGAGGAGGAGTACCAGCGGGCTTATATCCAGAGCATGTATGGATTCTATGAGTACGGCATGTGGCTGGTAAAAGAGAAAGGGACGGATTTGTTGATCGGGCGTGCCGGATTGGAGCATCGGGAACTGAATGGGGAGTCTGAACTGGAACTGGGGTATGCTATCGCAGTTTCTTATCAGAGGCAGGGATATGCCTTGGAGGTATGCAGGGCGATTCTGGATTATGCGTGGGAGAATCTTGGATACGGGCAGGTAAATTGCCTGATTGAGCCGGAAAATACAGCGTCTCTTGGATTGGTGAAAAAGCTGGGATTTATATATAAAGGAAGGATAGAGCAGGAGAACCGCTGTTATGAACGGTATGTAATAAGCAGAGCGTGAACCTCATTTATTTTGAAACGTATATTCAATATGATTTTTAAGGCGGCTGTTTCGGATAAGCGTCATATTTTCCGCACCGGGGGCATAGGTATAACTAAGGACTTTTCCTGCCAGACAGAAGGGAAAGGCGAAGGAGGAATGACGTATGGAAAAAAACAATGAAAAGAATGTCGGGAATGTGCCGGTTTCTTCTGTATTTAAGGTATTGCTGGTGATGTATATTCTCACAGGACTTTTGCTTGTGGGGCTGGCGGCGCTGCTGTATAAATTTGAATTGAGCGAATCCGCGGTAAATATCGCGGTAATTGTTATCTATGTATTGATTGGATTTGTGGGAGGATTTCTTGCAGGAAAGATTCTTCAGGTGAAAAAATTCTTGTGGGGCGCAATTATCGGTGCGATTTATTTTCTGATACTTTTGGCAGTATCTTTGGTTCTGCATAAGGGACTTTCCGGAGATGTGATTCATTTTGCGACAACGCTGGTGCTGTGCGTGGCAAGCGGTACGGTGGGCGGAATGGTGAGCTGAACAATAAAAGTAAAATGATGCTGTTTAAAAGGCTCTGGGAGACATTCCCGGAGCCTGATTTTCTTGTAAAGCGTTATAAAGTATTGCCTAACTGATATGCTTCGGCTAATTTAACGCTGCCGCCTGCAAAAAAGTGCTTTTCTTAATGGAAAGGATGTGTTATACTATCTAAAGGTATTTTGAAAGGAGAAAGTGCGATGAAACACATAAAGACATTGAATACAAGGAAGCTGCAGAATACAGTGAAAAAAGGCGGATGCGGCGAGTGCCAGACTTCCTGTCAGTCAGCTTGCAAGACTTCCTGTACAGTAGGAAATCAGACATGCGAGAACCGCAAATAAGACAAAGGCAATTGCATAACATTGACGAAACGACCGTTCGCGTAGGCGTTCGGTCATTTGTTCGTTTATAAAATTAGAAAGAGAGGAAATATTGTAGTGGTTCACCAGTATAAAAACAACGGCTATAATATTGTCCTGGATGTGAACAGCGGTGCGATTCATGTAGTGGATGACGTGGTATATGATGCGGTTGCATTATATGAAGAAGCAGACCGTGAGACGATTGTTAAGAAACTGAAGGACAAGTATGAGGAAGCTGTCATAACAGAGGCTTTGGATGAAATTGAGGAATTAAAGAAGAATCAGGAGTTGTTTACAGAAGATGCGTATGAGGATTACATCGGAGATTTTAAGAAACGCCCTACTGTGGTGAAGGCGCTCTGTCTGCATATCGCGCATGACTGTAATCTGAAATGTCGTTATTGCTTTGCCGACGAAGGCGAATATCATGGGAAGAGAGAACTGATGTCCCTTGAGGTCGGAAAGGCGGCGCTTGATTTTCTGATTGCCAATTCCGGGAACCGTAAGAATCTGGAGGTGGATTTCTTTGGCGGTGAGCCGACTTTGAATTTTCAGGTGGTAAAGGAGTTGGTTGCTTACGGAAGAGAACAAGAGAAGCTTCATGACAAGAAGTTCCGTTTTACCTTGACGACGAATGGAGTATTGCTCAATGACGAAATTATGGAATTTGCCAATCAGGAAATGGGCAATGTGGTCTTGAGCATTGATGGGCGGAAGGAAGTCAACGACTATATGCGTCCGGCAAGAGGCGGACAGGGCAGCTATGATACCATTGTTCCGAAGTTCCGGAAGTTTGCAGACAGCAGACGCCAGAATAACTATTATGTGCGTGGAACCTTTACGCATCATAATCTGGATTTTTCAAAGGATGTGCTGCATCTTGCGGATTTAGGCTTTCAGCAGATATCGGTAGAGCCGGTGGTGGCGCAGGAGACAGACGACTATGCCATTCGGGAAGAGGATTTACCGCAGTTGTTCGAGGAGTATGATGCGCTTGCGGCAGAGATGGTGAAACGTCATGGGACAAAACAGGATTTCAATTTCTTTCATTTCATGATTGATTTGGAGGGCGGTCCCTGCGTGGCGAAGCGGCTTTCTGGCTGTGGCTCGGGAACCGAATATCTCGCTGTCACACCAACGGGAGATTTATATCCCTGCCATCAATTTGTGGGAAATGAAAAGTTCCTCATGGGCAATGTGTATGAGGGAGTGAAACGTACGGATATCCGGGACGAGTTCAAGGGCTGTAATGTCTATGCCAAGGAAAAGTGCAGGGAATGCTTTGCGAGATTTTATTGCAGCGGCGGCTGCGCGGCGAATTCCTATAATTTCCACGGTGATATCCATAATGCGTATGATATCGGCTGTGCGCTGCAAAAAAAACGTGTGGAATGCGCGATTATGATAAAAGCCGCATTAGCGGGCGAACAAGAATAAGAAACAGGAGTGAAAAACAATGAAAAGAAGTAAAGGCGTGGCAATACTGATTGCCGTAGCACTGGTGCTGGCAGGGCTTTCCTACTACGCATCTGTGATTCTTTCTTCTGCCGGAGTGGGGGAAGACAAGAACATTAAGCTGGGTCTGGATTTGGCAGGCGGTGTCAGCATCACCTATCAGGTTGTATCTGATAATCCGACTAACGAGCAGATGAAGGATACCATTTACAAGCTGCAGAAACGTGTGGAGGGGTATAGCACAGAGGCAGCGGTTTATCAGGAAGGGGACAACCGTATTACGGTCGAGATTCCTGGTGTAAAGGATGCAAATGAGATTTTGGCAGACCTTGGCAAGCCGGGTTCCTTAGAGTTTCAGGATCCCGACGGTAATGTGTATATGACCGGTGAAGACGTCGCAAATGCACAGGCAACGGCAATTGAGGACAGTATGCATAACAGGCAGTTTGTTGTGGAATTGACCATGACAGAGGCAGGAGCGCAGAAATTTGCCGAGGTTACTTCTGCGAATGTAGGAAAACGCTGCCCGATTGTATATGACGATGAGATTATCAGTAATCCGGAGGTTTTAAGTGCGATTACTGGAGGCACGGCGCAGATTGAAGGTATGTCTACTTTTGAAGAGGCGGAGAACCTTGCATCTGCCATCCGTATCGGTTCGCTTTCCTTAGAGCTTGAGGAACTGCAGTCAAATGTGGTAGGCGCACAGCTTGGTACAGAGGCAATTTCCTCAGCGCTGAAAGCAGCGGCAATCGGACTTGCATTGATTGCGGTATTTATGATTGCGTATTACTGGATTGCCGGTGTTGCGGCAGCGATTGCACTTGCAATCTATACAACGCTTGTTGTAGCTGTTCTCTATTTGTTTGAGGTGACGCTTACCCTTCCCGGTATTGCTGGTATTATCCTTTCGATTGGTATGGCAGTGGATGCGAATGTAATTATCTTTGCGCGTATCCGTGAGGAAATTGCAGAGGATAAGCCGGTGGCTGTGGCGATCAAGACCGGTTTCCAGAAGGCGCTCTCAGCAATCATTGACGGCAATATCACAACCTTGATTGCAGCGACAGTGCTTGGAATCAAGGGCTCCGGTACAGTAAAGGGATTTGCTTATACGTTGGCAATCGGTATTATTTTGTCTATGTTTACCGCCTTGGTTGTGACGAGACTTATTTTAAACGGTCTGTATGCCATCGGATTTAAGGATGCAAAGTTCTACGGTGCGCAGAAAGTGCGCAAGACGATTCACTTTATCGGCAAAAAACATGTATTCTTTATTGTTTCTATTGTAATTATCGCTGCCGGATTTGTCGGCATGGGTGTAAATAAGGCAAATGGCAATGGCGCTATGAACTATAGTTTAGAGTTCATGGGCGGAACGGCAACGACTGCGGATTTTGGCAAGGATTATACGCTTGCGGATCTGGATTCTAAGGTAGAGCCTGTGGTAGCGGAAATAACTAAGGATGCCAATATCCAGTTCCAGAAGGTAGAAGGAAGCACAAGTATTGTAATTAAGACAAGAAGTCTCGACTTAGATGAACGAGATGCATTGAACAAAGCGCTGGCGGATAACTTTGAGATAGATGAGAAAACAATTACCGCGCAGAATATCAGTGCGACAATCAGCGGCGAGATGACGAGTGATGCTATATGGGCAGTTATCATTTCTACGATTTTGATGCTGATTTATATCTGGTTCCGTTTCAGCGATATTCGATTTGCAACGGCGGCAATCATCGCATTGGTTCATGACGTGCTGGTAATTCTTACCTGTTATTCTTTGGTAAGGCTTTCTGTGGGAAGTACCTTTATTGCGGTTATGCTGACGATTATCGGTTATTCTATTAATGATACCATTGTCATCTTTGACAGAATCCGTGAGAATATGAAGACGGCGAAGATCAAAGATGAGGAACGTTTGCAAGAAATAGCAGATAAGAGCGTAAGCCAGACAATTTCACGAAGCTTAAATACTTCCCTGACGACTTTTGTCATGGTACTGCTTCTCTATATCTTAGGAGTAGCTTCCATCAAAGAGTTTGCGCTTCCGCTGATGGTCGGCGTTGTCAGCGGTACGTATTCTTCTATCTGTATTGCAGCTGCAATCTGGTATGTATTTAAGGTGAAAATTAAAAAGAAAGAAGCGTAAGCAGTTCGTGTAAGAGAAAGCAAAGTCCCGCAGGTTTCTGCGGGGCTTTTGTTTGCCGGTCAATGAAATGATTTTGAAGGTGGAGGATTATGCCGTTAGATATGCAGAAGGTGTCAGGAAATAAACATTTGTGTGAAAGGGGCAGTTATATATGGAACTCGTAATTATGGTATACCTGATTGGGATTAATCTGCTCGGGCTTGCAATGATGGGAATCGATAAGGCAAAGGCAGTCCGGCACGCATGGAGAATTTCGGAAAAGGCGCTTTTTGCCGTAGGCATTCTGGGAGGGAGCCTTGGCGCGTGGCTTGGCATGTATTTGTTTCACCATAAGACTAGGCATTGGTATTTCGTGATGGGGATGCCGTTGATTCTTGCGGTTCAGATTATGGTGGGTGTGTTTTTCTTGGGAAAGGTTTTGCCGGCGCTCTTTTAAAGAACGTCCGTGTTTGGATAAAACAGTTGAATTTATCCATGAAATCCGATATACTGTACACGAACACAATGAGCAGCACAAAGAGAAGCGCTGCGGATTTCATAGAAAAAGGAGAACAATATATGTATACTTTGGAAGACATTCAGGCAGTAGACATGGAAGTGGCAGAGGCAATTACTGCGGAGTTTGAGCGTCAGAGCAGCCATATTGAGCTGATTGCATCCGAGAACTGGGTAAGTCCGGCTGTTATGTCTGCGATGGGAAGCGTAATGACAAACAAATATGCAGAAGGCTATCCGGGAAAGAGATATTATGGAGGCTGTGACTGCGTAGACGTGGTAGAGGAACTGGCAATTGCAAGGGCAAAAGAGCTGTTTGGCTGCGACTATGCAAATGTTCAGCCGCATTCCGGCGCACAGGCAAATATGGCAGTGCAGTTCGCGATGTTAAAACCGGGCGATACCGTGATGGGCATGAATCTGGATCACGGCGGACATCTGACGCATGGAAGTCCTGTGAATTTCTCCGGTTCGTATTTTAACATTGTGCCTTATGGAGTAAATGATGAAGGATTTATAGATTATGATGAGGTATTAAGAATTGCAATGGAGTGCAAGCCGAAGATGATTATTGCAGGTGCGAGCGCTTACGCAAGAACGATTGATTTCAAGAAGTTCCGTGAAATTGCAGATGCGTGCGGTGCAGTTCTGATGGTAGATATGGCTCATATTGCGGGTCTTGTAGCGACAGGGTTGCATCCAAGCCCGATTCCATATGCAGATGTGGTAACGACGACCACACATAAGACGCTGCGCGGACCAAGAGGCGGTATGATTCTGTGCAATCAGGAAGCGGCAGAGAAATATAACTTTAACAAAGCGGTATTTCCGGGAATTCAGGGCGGACCTTTGATGCATGTGATTGCTGCGAAGGCAGTCTGCTTCAAGGAAGCTCTCCAACCGGAGTTTAAAACATATCAGCAGGGAATTGTAGATAATGCACAGGCGCTTTGCAAGGGATTGCTGAGCAGAGACATTAAGATTGTTTCCGGAGGTACGGACAACCATCTGATGCTTGTTGATCTGACGAATTATGATTTGACCGGAAAGGCAGTGGAGAAGCTTTTGGATTCCGTTAATATTACCAGCAATAAGAACACGATTCCGAACGATCCGAAGTCTCCGTTCGTGACAAGCGGAATACGTCTTGGAACGGCTGCTGTTACTTCCCGCGGCATGAATACGGAAGATATGGACAAGATTGCAGAGGCAATCGCAATGATGATTAAAGAGGGCGAGGCGGCTGCCGATAAGGCGAAGGCAATTGTTACAGAGCTGACAGAAAAATATCCTTTAAAATAAAAGGATGGGTAAAAATAGTCTGCGGGATTACCGGATGTTTCGGCAATCCCGCAAATTTTATATATAGAGATTTGGATGCCGAAAGAGTATACTCTTTTGACATCCGAATGATATATAAGGTATTTTTTAAGAAGGAGCGTTTTAATTGATTTGTGTTATGCTCCAAAGCTGATTGTCCTGTCCGCTGTAGTCCCATTGCTGGATATTTGCATTATCTTCTGCAGATATACCGGAAACGTCTAATGCTTTTTTGCTCATCCGATTGATGATTTTGTAATAACCTCCAACATTTTCAATGCTCCATTCCTGATTTGCGCCGCCTACATAGTCCCATTGATGAACATTTCCGCCGTTCTCCATCGAATAATCGGCAACATCCAGTACCTTTCCGCTCGCTAAACTTTTGATGATGTAATAGCCGTTTGGCTGTTTTTGCAGATACCATTGCTGATTAGAGTACCCGCAGTAGGCGTATTGAAGGATGTTTGCGCCATTTTCCCCGGAGCCCCAGTAAACATCCAGTGATTTGCCGCTGTGCTTGGAAATGATTTTGTATAATTTTCCGGCATCAAAGGCGTTCTGGGCTGTATTGCCGCCAGTGGAACCGGAAGAAGAGTCTGCCTTAGTATAGGAAGCCCAGTCATATTGTCCGGTCAGCGGCGTAACGCCGTTGAACGGGTTCAGCCAATCATCTACGCCGGTTGAGGGCCATGCATTCATCATAATCCGTCCCGGTGTAGAAGGAATGTTTTCCGTAGCGGTATAAACTGCTTTGCCGTCTACATACCAGGTGATGCTTCCCTTCTGCCAGAGAAAACCATACTGGTGAAAGCTTTCGGATGCGTCAAATCCGAGGTCATATAAGTATTCGTGGTTCCCGACGCCGTTTGTAAAGTAGTTGAACTGAACCTTCGTGGTGTCCTTTCCCAAAAATTCAATGTCAATTTCGTCCCATACCGTACCGTCGGTAGGACCTGTGTATGTAAAAAATGAGGTTACGACGCCGTCATTTTTGATTGCTTTCATACTTACATCATACATACCATAGCCGAACGCCTGCTTGGTGCGGTATTCACCCCCGCTGTAGCCGCCCCATGCATCCTTTCCGATGGACAGATTCATAATGCCGTCAGAGAAAGAAACGTTGGATGAACGCCAAGTGCAGTTGAACATGCCGCCGTTCGACCAGCCGTCCGATATCTCCATTTTGTCGGACTTGTGATAGTCAAGTCCCATTCCGAAGTAATCGCCCGTAAATTGCTCTGCGGCAGAGACTTCCGTCGAACCGAATGCAAAGCCGCTTAAGATAACCGATAGACATAACATAAAAATCCCCAATGTTTTTCGCATAAATACCTCCTGTTTTGATTTGCTGCGAGATTGAATCGTTACAAGAGGATTGTACCGGTGAATGTACAATTAAGATATCAAAAAATTTGGAAAAATAGTATATTTTTCGTCTGTTCTTGGAAAAAGGCGTATCATTTGGGAATTTAAATTAAACAAAATTTAAGAAACTTACATTGTTTTCCTAATTATTAAATGATAAGATAGCAATGAATACTGAATGTATAGCTATCTTTATGCTGACGCAGGCATTACTGCCGGACTGGATAGATTAGAATTTTCAGAAGCAGGAGGAAAGAGATGAGTAAAAAGAAGGTTGGCATTATTATTGGCGCTGTCGTTTTAGTGGCAGCTGTTGCAGCAGGGGGACTGTATTTTAGCGGCGTACTAGGCAAAGGCGGAGGGAGCTCTTCCGATAAGGTATATGTAGAGACTGTTTCTACGATTATGGGTTCTGGTATCAGCGGAAATAACCGATACAGCGGCGTCATTGAGCCGCAGGAGAGCTGGGATGTTAACAAAGACGAGGGCCGCACTGTTGCGGAAGTATTTGTAGAAGTAGGCGATGAGGTAGCCGAGGGCGCACAGCTTTTTTCCTATGATGTGGAGGAATTAGATCTGCAGCTTGAGCAGCAGAAGCTTGAATTAGAAGGAATTGACAATGAGATAAGCGATTATAATTCACAGATTGCTGACTTACAGAAAGAGAAAGCATCGGCTCCGGCGGATCAGCAATTGGATTATACCACGCGTATCCAGTCGCTTCAGACCTCCATTAAGCAGTCAGAATATAATAGAAGAAGCAAAGAAGCTGAGATGGAAAAGACGAAAAAATCAATGGAGAATTCTGTTGTAACAAGTAAAATTGCCGGTGTGGTAAAAGCCATCAATGATTCGGACAGTGATGAATACGGAAACAGATTGCCATATATGACGATTCTTGCAACCGGAGAGTATCAGGTGAAGGGAGCAGTGAATGAGCAGAACCGCGGGATGATTTCGGAGGGGCTTCCGGTAATTGTCCGTTCAAGAGTGGATGAAGAACTGACATGGAGCGGAAGCATCACAAAATTAGACACGGAAAACACGATTTCCAATAATAATAATGGATATTACTCGGATTCTTCTGATGAGATGACGACCTCCAGCAAGTATCCGTTCTATGTGGCTTTGGATTCTATGGATGGGCTGATTCTTGGTCAGCATGTATACATAGAGTTGGATATGGGTCTGCAGCCGGCGGAAAAAGAAGGCGTATGGCTCTATAGTTATTATATTGTGATGGACGACGGGGATCCGTATGTCTGGGCGTCAAATGGAAGGGATAAATTGGAGAAGCGTGTGGTAGAGCTTGGGGAGTATGATGAGAATCTGGATCAATATGAGATTAAGTCAGGATTGACGGAAGAAGACCTCATTGCTTTTCCTATGCCGGGATTGTATGAGGGAGTCACTACTGTGACCAATCCTGAGGAGGTAGACTATGACGCTCCGCTGTATCAGCAGGACAGCACGGAGTCTCCGGTGGATGATGAGTTTATATATGATACAGAGTATCCGATGGATGACGGGTTCATGTATAATACAGAATTCCCGATGGAGGGCGGTGCGGCAGACGGACTGTACAGAGAAGTGACGGACATAAATGAAAATGACATTGACGGTATGGTTCCGGCAGGCATGGATGATGATGCGGAGGTGGCCGAATGATACTGAATTTGCAGAATATATTCAAGGATTACCAGCAGGATAAACTTGTGGTTCCGGTGTTAAAGGACGTATCTCTGCAGGTAGAGGAAGGCGAATATGTTGCGATTATGGGGCCTTCCGGTTCCGGTAAGACAACATTGATGAATATCATCGGCTGTCTGGATCGGCCAACCACCGGAACTTATGAGCTGGCTGGCGAGAGTGTGCTGAATTTAAAAGATAAAGAGCTTTCTTTTGTGCGTTTGAATCGGATTGGATTCGTATTTCAGAGTTTTCAGTTAATGCCAAGAGAAAGTGCGCTTGATAATGTATCTCTCCCGTTGAGCTATGCCGGAATCAAGAAAAAAGAACGAAGAGAAAGAGCGAGAAAAGCATTGGAACGGGTTGGTCTTGGCGACAGAGCGAATTTTAAACCGACGCAGTTATCCGGCGGACAGAAGCAGCGCGTTGCAATTGCAAGAGCAATGGTAAATAATCCGAAGATTCTTCTGGCAGACGAGCCGACCGGAGCCTTGGATTCGAAGTCCGGTAAGCAAATTATGGAGCTGTTTGAAAAGTTGAATGAAGAAGGGGTAACAATTGTAATGATTACCCATGATGTGAATATTGCGAAAAATGCAAAGCGTATTTTGCATATTATAGATGGTGAGATATCAGAAAGCGGCGGAGAGGAGAACAAGGCATGAAGAAGAAAATTATTATAACTGTCATTGTACTGCTCATCGTTGCGGGAGCAGCGGCAGGCGGAATATATGCGTATAAATCCTATCAGAGCGAGAATCTGGTTGCAGATGTAGTGCCGGTATCTTCGGTTAACTGGGGATATTGGGGAGATGAGATGAGCAGCTCCGGAAGAGTAACAAATGACATGTCTCAGGAAATTTATTTGGATAACGGACAGATTATTTCAGAGATTTTTGTGGAAGAGGGGCAGAGCGTCTCTGTTGGGGATAAGCTCATCGCCTACGACATTACTGAGGCAGAACTCAATCTGGAAATGAAAAAACTGGAGCTGCAGGGCATCAAAAACAATATTGATGCAGCAAACCGGGAGCTGAATACTTTGCGGAATACAACACCGATTCCGGATACGCCAGTAGTGCAGCCAGAGCCACCGGCTGCACCGGATCCAGAGCCGGAACCAGACCCAGAGCCGGAACCGCCAATAAAAGAAAAAACGAATGGCGCTTATAATTATATATCCGAAACTGCAAAGCCTTACAGTAAAAAGGATGACGGCAGTGCGGAAAACCCGTTTCGTTTCCTCTGTAACAGGGATGCGTATGTGCTTGGAAGTTATTTGAATTATCTGAGAGAAAATGAGTATACTGCGGTTTTTGAAATCCGGGAAGACAATAAAAAGACAGGAACGCTAATCAGTTCTTGGACTGTGAACGGAGCGGCAATGGATGAGGTGGATGCAGATTCCAAGTGGTCCGTATTGGACAGACAGGAAATTGAACCGGAGCCCGATGATGAACCGATTGATGAGCCGATAGAGGAAGATCCAGTGGAAGATGAGCCGGAGGAACCGGAAGGCTATACGGCGGCAGAGCTGGCAGCGAAAATCAAAGAGAAACAAAAGGAATTAAAAGATTTGGATTTGGATAGGAGAGAAGCAGAACTGGATTTAAAGACATATGAGGATGCCTGCAAAGAAGGGACGGTTACCGCGACTATAAACGGAGTCGTGAAGACTGTGGGAGATCCGGAGAATCTTCCGCAGGATGGTTCTGCATTTCTGACGGTTGCAGGTTCAGACGGTTTGTATGTGACCGGAGATATCAGTGAAATGATGCTGGATCAGATTCAGGTCGGGCAGCAGATTATGGCTAATTCTTGGGAGAGCGGAAATTCCTTTACGGCGACTATTACCGAGATTTCCAAGTATCCGAAGTCTGGAAATAATTACAATGGCGGAAATCCCAACGCTTCCTACTACCCGTTTACGGCGTACATTGAGGATACCACCGGACTTACCAACGGGGAAGATGTTGATATGTCCATGACGGTAGGCGGGGCATCGGCAGGAGAGGATGTTATCTGCCTAGAGAAGGCATATATCCGTGAAGAGAACGGAAGATCTTATGTGCTTGTGGCAGGAGAAGATGACCGTCTTGTAAAGAGGTATGTCTCAACAGGAAAGAGCGTTTACGGTCAGGCAGTTATCATAAAAGAAGGTTTAACTATGAACGATCGAATTGCTTTCCCCTATGGAAAGACGGCAAAAGAGGGAGTGAAGGTAAATGATACGGACTCCATGTATAATTAGGAGGGAAAGCAGATGTTTGAAAATATAAGATTATCTTTTCAGGGTATATGGTCCCATAAGATGCGGTCGTTCTTGACTATGCTTGGTATTATTATCGGTATTGCGGCAATTATTGCGATTGTGTCAACAATTCAGGGAACAAACAGACAGATTGAACAGAATCTGATTGGATCAGGAAATAACACGGTAGATGTGCAGATTTACCAAGGCGATTATACCTACGATTTTTCCTATAATCCGGTTCCGGACGGCATTCCGATGATTACGGAGAGCGTATTGAAGGAGATTACGGATTTAGAGGAAGTAGAAGCTGCATCTTTGTACCTGAGCAGACAGGACTATGACGGGGTATATCATAAGAACACCTCTCTTTCCGGCGGCCATGTGATGGGGATTGATAGCAATTATCTTTCAACCTGTAATTTGGTGATTCAGCGCGGACGGGGATTTGCCGAGAAGGATTATAAGAATTCGCAGAAGGTAGCCCTGCTCGATAAAAACTCGGCAAGCGCATTGTTTGATGGGGAAGACCCGATCGGAAAGACCATTGAGATCCGGCAGGAGCCGTTTGTTATCGTTGGTATTGTTACGGAGTCCGAGGAATTTGAGCCTGTAATCAATTCTATTGAGGATTATTATACATATTCACAAGATGAAAGCGGAAAGGTATATGTACCGGATGCCGTATGGCCGATTATTTATCAGTATGACGAGCCGCAGCAGCTTGTGGTAAAGGCAACAAGTACCACTGATATGACGAATGCAGGAAAAAAGAGCGCAGATATTTTAAATGGTTATGTGAGCGTATCGGATGACACCATCCGTTATAAGTCTGAAGATTTATTGGAGCAGGCAAAAGAAATTCAGCAGTTAAGCCAGTCAACGAATAACATGCTGATCTGGATTGCCGGAATCTCCTTGATTGTTGGAGGTATCGGCGTTATGAATATCATGCTGGTGTCTGTCACAGAGCGTACGAGCGAGATAGGACTGAAAAAGGCGATTGGAGCCAGGAAGTCTATCATTTTAGGACAGTTCCTGACAGAAGCCGCAGTGCTCACCAGTCTTGGAGGGTTAATCGGCGTTGCAGTAGGGATCGTGCTTGCAGAGGTGATATCCAGATTAAGTGAGATGCCAGTGGAGATCAGTGTTCCGGCGGCAATCATTGCGGTACTGTTTTCTATGGTGATCGGTATCGTGTTCGGTCTGCTTCCTTCTTACAAGGCGGCAAATTTAGACCCGATTGAGGCGCTGCGTCACGAATAGACAAAGTGGTTAAAAAAATAGAATTAAGTATAAAAAATAAGCAATCCGGCAGAGTTGGATTGCTTATTTTTTGCTAGACTATTTTTGGTAAGGTATGTTATGGTAATAAAGACATTTAATGTTAACCTATTATTTAGTAGTCTGTATGACTGCGCCTTTTTATACAAGGAGGAACAATTATGAAAAGAAATGGAATTGCTGTGCGCATCAGCGCCGTCATTCTGGCAGCAAGCCTGATGATGGCAGATGTTGTTCCGATATCTGCGGCTGTTGCAGATGATGCAGCTATCCCGGCTTTCGCAGAGGAGGGATTGGATACCGAGCCGGATGAAGTTTGGAAAGAGGGGGTGGAAGGTGAGACTGAGTCCCTGATTCCGGAAGAGGAAGCAGTTGGCGAAGTAGAAGCAGAAGGGGGAGACGTTGAGAGCACCGGAACTGCAGGTACGCCTGCTAAGGTGACCGGATTGAAGGTTTCCGGCAATTATCTGACATGGGATTCGCAGGAAATGACGGCTTATGGCTATGATATTATGGCAACGAGCCAGACCGGGATAAAGTTTTATTCTTATAATGGCAAAAATGCAGCGGGAGACTGGCAGGATGGGTTTGACAGCCCGACCAGCCATGGCAGAATAATTTGGGCGAATGTATTCTCATTGAATACTGGGCTGAGCACAACTGCGGATGCGACTTATATGACGCCTGGAACTAAGTATCAGTATCAGGTTCGCGCCGTAAACCGTGTGTCTGCAAAGAATGCTTTGGGAAATACGACCTATACTTACGCCTACGGTCCTTGGAGCAGCGCTGTTTCTTTCACGCTGCCGGCTTACAGCAAGCTCACCAAAGTTACAGTGGATACGGAACAGAGCGGCAGTGATTATTTATATTTGAATCTGGGGCAGGCGGTTGACTGGTATAATTTGTATGCAAGTGTTTACACGGATGCTGCATGTGCCAATAGGCTAAAGCAACAGTCTGAATGGGATGATTACGAATATCCTGTTACTCTAGACGGAAGTCTGGAATACGGGAATACGGTTGCGAGATTTGACATAGGTGACAAAGGGCTGGTGCCGGGAGTGACCTACTATATCAGACTTTACAACAGCAATACTTACTATGGAAGCGATCAGGAGCTTGCGCTTGCCGGTAATGTGAGATATTCCAATGTAGTTGCATTTAAAGTGCCGGGAGTGGCGGCAGTGGTAGAAAATGCACCGGCGACTACGATTACGTCTGTTGTCAATGCCGATAAAACCGGCGTGACTTTAAATGCCTCATCGGCAAAGCTGATGGAGAACTATCAGAATAACCACTATGTAAGGTATGAATACTCTACGGACAATATCAACTGGTATTATCTGGACGAGCAGGGCGGTCTTGACGGTATATCTGTTTCCTATAGCAGGCTTGCCAGCATTACAGGGGCTCCGGGTAAAGCGGTATATATCAGGGCGCAGGCATATGTGAGCGGTGTTCCGGGAACGGTTTCCAATGTGCTGACATTAATGTCTCCAGCAATCACAAAAATTTCCGGGCTGACCTATGAGCAGACGGAGGAAGGCTATGAGCTGCGTTACAGCGGAAACGTCAACACCGGATGTGAGAGCGTGGTATACGAATATTCTACCAGCAAGAGCTTTACCAAAAACTATAGTACGGTTTACGAGAACCAGACGACAAAGACTACAGATGGCTCCCTGCTTTCGTACGGCCAACTTGTTCCGGGCAAGACATATTATGTGAGGGCATTTGTAGAATCTGACTACTATAGCGACAATGACACGATTAACGGCAGACAGTACAGTGCATATACGAATGTACTGACATTAAAAGCTTCCGTACCTGATATCACAATATATGCCACTGTTTCATCAAAATCAGTGAAGCTGAGCATGGATTATGTTTCAAATTCCAAGGAGCCTGTGACCGGTTATCAGATTGCGCGTAAATCGGGAAAGACCTATGAAGAACTGATAAAGACAACGGATGACGTTTACACGGACAGCGGACTGGCTTCGGATACATCCTATACATACCGGGTGCGCGCTTATTATTATAATCCATCCACAAAGAAGAGCTATTACGGCGCATGGGCATATGCAAGTGCGACGACATGGGGCAGCTCCTTAGAACTTAAGGCAGCGGCGGCTTCGGCTACGTCTGTGAAATTAAGCTGGAATAAAGTTACCGGGGCAAACGGATACGAGATTTACCGTTATGTAGGAGACGGCGCTTCGGTTGATACGAAGGGTACAGGCTCCTTCTCAAAGAAACAGCTTGTGAAGACGATTAAGAAGACCGCGACAAAGACATACACGGATAAGGGACTGACAGCCGGCGTAAGCTATACTTATGTTGTCCGCGCATACAGGGTTCAAAATGGAAAGACCTACTATATTGATGAAGCTGCCGAGGTAAAACTTGGACTCAGCAGTGTTGTCATCACAAAGCAGACGCAGAGCGCTAAGACCGGAAAAACGACCGTGACATGGAATAAGGTTGCAGCGGCAAAGGGATATCTGATTGAAAAATATGATGACGTAACTCGTACATGGAAGACCACGAAGAAGATTTCAAAGAATACCACGGTGAAATATACCTTCCCTGCTGTGACGGGAACGGACATCTCCGCCACGTACCGGATTCGCGCTTACAACGGCAAAAAGTATTCTGCAGCAAAGGAAATAAACATTTATCGTTCTATTGCAGTTGCAGGAACCGTAAAGGCAAAGGCTTCGGCAAAGAACGGAACAATTACGGTAAGCTGGAAGAAGGTAAGCGGAGCAGACTATTATAAGGTATACCGCACGACCTCGTCTTGGTCGCTTAAGGATGCTGTGACAGGAACCATTGGAAGTGTGGCGGGGCTCAAGAATCTGTATTCTTATACACAAGATACGGTGTATCCCGGTAATTATACAGAGAGCAGTTATGTAACCACCACTTCTTATGTGGATAAGAAGGTTTCTTATACCAATAAATTCGGCGAGGAAGTTGTTGTCGCAGAGGGACCCCAAGCGGGAGTGAAATATTATTATTATGTGCTGGCTTATAAGATTGTAGATGAGGATTACAATGCCGCACAGGCTGCAAAAGATGAAATCCCATTGACAAATTATACGAGCGTATCCAGCTACGGGTACAGCAAAGCGGCGTCCGCAACAGTTACTTCCGCCAAGGTTAGTAAAGCCGCCATTAAGAGCGTAAAGAGCAGTAAGAAGAATCAGGTGACGGTTACCATAAAGAAGAAAATATCAGGAGCGACCAGCTATCTGGTATACCGTTCGACCAAGAAGGCAAGCGGTTATTCTCGTGTAGGGACGACGACGAAGCTGACCTATACGGATAAGACAGCAAAGTCAGGAAATACCTATTATTACAAGGTGAAAGTTGTTTCCGGAAACGAAGCAGGGGCGACAATTTACTCCGCTCTCAGCAGTGCTTCAAAAGCGGTAAAGACAAAATAGGAGTTTTGGAAAGTTTAGTTACTATTCACGGCAACAGCCCCTTTTTGCTTGTCCGATCTGAAAATTTCTGAATAAAACAGGAAAATAAGTGACAAAATATAGAATTGAAATATACGTTGAGTTTTTTCGAAACTAATAAGTGGGTTAATATGGAAATTCAAGAGAAAAGAACCTTGCAGAAATAATGAAAACACGTTATAATACAAAAAGAGTTCGGCGTATGACAGAAACTAAGCCTGCATAACTATTTCAGAGAGTCGGTGGCTGGTGTGAACCGACAATAGAGAGCGGGTATTCCACTTCTGGAGCCGGCAGTGAAAGCTGCAAGGTTCGTAACCTTTATCTTACGGAAAAGAGGTCAGATGATATCGGTGCAGGACCGGAATCTGGCAAGCAGGGTGGCAACGCGGAAGGATGTCCTTTCGTCCCATGCAGAAGATGCATGGGATGGAAGGATTTTTTATATCATAGGAAAGACCCTGTTACTGTGAAGTGTTAAAGTCTATGACTTTCCTATGATATAAAAAATATTATGCGCACTCGTGCGAAAAGTATCATGTCGCTAAGGCGACCGCACTCGGCGCGGCAAAGTGTTCAAGCCCATCAAGAGTGAGAGGATGGGGAGTTGATGTGGGCCTGCCCACTTTGTTCTATCATTCGGAAAGAACATGTTTGCATACCCTTGAAAGCAATCGGCACAATAATACAGGAGGAAAAGGATAATGATTGATTTGAAGTTTTTACGGGAGAACCCGGAAATTGTAAAGCAGAACATGAAAAACAAGTTTCAGGAGCACAAGCTGCCGCTGGTAGATGAAGTGATTGCTTTGGACGAAAAGTCGAGAGCAGCCAAACAGGAAGCGGATGCGCTGCGTGCAAACAGGAATACGATTTCCAAACAGATTGGCGCATTGATGAAGGAAGGGAAAAAAGAAGAAGCAATGGCGTTAAAGGCGCAGGTGGCAAAAGACGCTGAGCGTCTTGTGGAGCTTGAGGCGCAGGAGAAGGAATTTTCGGAGAAGGTTACGGAAATCATGATGAAGATTCCGAATATCATTGATCCTTCTGTACCGATTGGCAAGGACGATTCCTGCAATGTGGAGATTGAGAAATTCGGTGAGCCGGTTGTTCCGGAATTTGAAGTGCCGTACCACACGGAGATTATGGAGCGTTTTGACGGGATTGATCTGGATGCAGCGGGTAAGGTTGCAGGAAACGGTTTTTATTATCTTATGGGTGATATTGCAAGGCTGCATTCCGCAGTCATTTCCTATGCAAGAGATTTTATGATTGACAGGGGATTTACCTATTGTGTTCCGCCGTTTATGATTCGAAGCAACGTGGTTACGGGCGTAATGAGCTTTGAAGAAATGGACGCTATGATGTATAAGATTGAGGGCGAAGATTTATATTTGATCGGGACCAGTGAGCATTCCATGATTGGTAAATTCATCGACACTATCAATGATGAGGAGAAGCTGCCGTATACCCTGACCAGTTATTCCCCATGCTTCCGCAAAGAGAAGGGAGCGCACGGTATTGAGGAGAGGGGCGTTTACCGTATCCATCAGTTTGAGAAGCAGGAGATGATTGTTGTCTGCAAGCCGGAGGAGTCTAAGATGTGGTATGAGAAGCTCTGGCAGAATACGGTGGATTTGTTCCGAAGTCTGGATGTTCCGGTGCGTACTCTGGAGTGCTGCTCCGGTGATCTGGCGGACCTGAAGGTAAAATCCTGTGACGTAGAGGCATGGTCCCCAAGACAGAAGAAGTATTTTGAGGTGGGAAGCTGCTCCAATCTGGGAGACGCACAGGCAAGACGGCTGAAAATCCGTGTGAGAGGTAAGGACGGCAAATATTTTGCACATACCCTGAATAATACAGTCGTGGCGCCTCCCCGTATGCTAATTGCATTTTTAGAGAACAACCTGAATGAGGACGGAAGTATCCGTATTCCGCAGGCGCTGCAGCCTTATATGGGTCAAAAAGCAATGTTAGAGCCAAAGCATTAGGAAGGTCGTAGAATGAATAAAAATAATGAGAATGATTTTCTGGGAACCGAGCCAATCGGAAAGCTTTTATTCCGGCTGGCTCTTCCAGCGATTACGGCACAGATTATCAATTTGCTGTATAATCTGGTGGATCGTGTATACATCGGGCATATGCCAGGAGACGGGGCGCTGGCATTGACCGGGGTCGGCGTCTGCATGCCGGTGATTATGATTGTATCAGCTTTTGCCGCGCTTGTCAGCATGGGCGGAGCGCCGAGAGCGTCCATAGCAATGGGACGGGGCGAGAAGGATAGTGCGGAGAAAATACTGGGGAATTGTCTGGTATTGCAGTTGATTTTATCTGCGGTGCTGACTTTGGTACTTTTGATCTGGAATCGGGATTTTCTAATGCTTTTTGGGGCAAGTGAGAATACGATTGACTATGCGTCTGCTTATATGGCGGTCTATGCAATCGGAACTGTATTCGTCCAGTTGACATTGGGCATGAATGCCTTTATTACAGCGCAGGGATTTGCAAAAACGGGAATGCTTTCCGTGCTGATTGGCGCCGTCTGTAATATTGCGCTGGATCCCGTATTTATCTATGGATTTCATCTTGGGGTGAGAGGGGCGGCATTGGCAACGGTAATCTCACAGTCGGTTTCCACAATATGGGTGCTGGCATTTTTGTCAGGGAAAAGGACGGTGCTTCGGATCCGGAAAAAGAACCTGGGGCTGAATCCGAAGATTATTCTGCCTTGTATTGCGCTGGGCGTTTCACCGTTTATCATGCAGTCGAGTGAAAGCGTGATTATGGTCTGTTTCAATTCTTCCCTGCTGAAATATGGGGGAGATATCGCAGTGGGAGCAATGACGATTTTAACCAGCATCATGCAGTTTTCCATGCTGCCGCTGCAGGGCTTTACGCAGGGTGCGCAGCCGATAACGAGCTATAATTTCGGGGCGGGAAACGTAGAGCGGGTAAAAAAGACCTTCCGGCTCTTAATAACTGTGTGCCTTTCCTATTCTATGATATTATGGATCTTAGCAATGCTGTTCCCGCAGATGTTTGCCATGATTTTTACACCGGATACAGAGCTGATTGTATTTGCAGAGTGGGCGCTTCGGATTTATCTTGCTGCAATGGGTATCTTCGGGGCGCAGACGGCATGTCAGATGACCTTCATTTCATTGGGGAATGCCAAGGCGTCTATTCTTGTGGCGGTCATGCGTAAGTTTATTCTTTTGATTCCGCTTATCTATACTCTGCCGTTATTTTTTCGGGATAAGACATTTGCCGTGTATCTGGCAGAGCCGGTAGCGGATTTTATATCAGTTATATTTGCGGTCACGCTTTTTTCCTTCCAGTTTCGCAAATCCATCCGAGAAATGGAAGAGAAAAAGGTTGAAAAAAGTTCTGTGATATGATACACTTTTTACAATTTAGGTATTGTTGCGGGATTTTGTGTTTCTGACAAAAGAATCCCGCATGCAATGCAGGGTATAATCCCATAGTGCATGTGCTTCGCCCGGCAAAATCAGGGTATATTCGGGATATACAAAGGGAAAAAGAAAAAATATGATTTTTTTTTTTTGAAAAAATCAGGAAATGATGGAAAGGACTAGGTGAACGAATGAAAGCGTTTCTTATACTCGAAGACGGGACGGAATTTACCGGAATCAGCATTGGTTCTGCGAGAGAAGTCATCAGTGAGATTGTGTTTAATACCTCAATGACTGGCTATTTGGAGGTGTTGACGGATCCGTCTTATGCGGGACAGGCAGTAGTTATGACATATCCTCTGATTGGCAATTATGGCATTACGCCGGACATGGAGTCAGAGAAGCCGTGGGTAGACGGATATATTGTAAGAGAATTATCCAGATTGCCGAGTAATTTCCGCTGCGAGGGAACGATTCAGGATTTCCTTGTAAAACATGATATTCCGGGAATTGCAGGCATTGATACCAGAGCCTTGACAAAGATTCTCCGTGAGAAGGGTACGATGAACGGCATGATTACCACTGATGAGAATTATAGTATAGAAGAAATCCTTCCCCGCTTAAAAGAGTATCAGACGGGAAATGTAGTGGATAAAGTTACCTGCACCGAGAAACGAGTATTAAAAGGAAACGGAAAGAAAGTAGCGCTTTTGGATTTGGGCGCAAAAAACAACATTGCCCAGTCTTTAAATAAAAGAGGCTGTGAAGTGACGATTTATCCGGCACATACCACGGCGGAAGAAATTTTAAAGGAGAACCCGGACGGAATCATGCTTTCCAACGGACCGGGGGACCCGAAGGAATGTGCGGACATTATTAAAGAAATCAAAAAACTCTATGATTCCGATACGCCGATTTTTGCTATCTGCTTGGGGCATCAGTTGATGGCGCTGGCAACGGGAGCCGATACCCATAAGCTGAAATACGGCCATCGCGGAGGCAATCATCCGGTGAAGGATTTGAAGACCAACCGGGTATATATTTCCTCACAGAATCATGGATATGTGGTGGATACGGAAGGATTGGACGAGGGCGTTGCAAGACCTGCATTTATCAACGTCAACGACGGAACAAATGAAGGTTTGGAGTATGTCGGGAAGAACATTTTTACCGTACAGTTCCATCCGGAGGCTTGTCCTGGACCACAGGATTCTGCATATCTGTTTGACCGGTTTATTGAAATGATGGGAGGGAATAAATAATGCCGAGAAATAAAGAGATTAAAAAAGTATTAGTGATTGGTTCCGGTCCTATCGTCATCGGACAGGCAGCAGAGTTTGACTATGCGGGAACTCAGGCATGCCGCTCCTTAAAGGAAGAAGGGATTGAGGTTGTACTCGTGAACTCCAATCCGGCAACGATTATGACGGATAAGGAGATTGCAGACGAGGTTTATATTGAGCCGTTAACTGCAAAGGTTTTAGAGCAGATTATCTTGAAAGAGAAGCCGGACAGCGTACTGCCGACCTTGGGCGGACAGGCCGGTTTGAATCTTGGTATGGAACTGGCGGAATCCGGTTTTTTGGAGAAGCATGGAGTAAAGTTAATCGGTACGACGGCGGAGACTATTTATAAGGCGGAGGATCGTCAGGCGTTTAAGGATACGATGGAAAAGATTGGCGAGCCTTGCGCGGCTTCCGAAGTCGTTCATAATGTAGAGGACGGAATTAAATTTACCAATACCATAGGTTATCCGGTCGTACTTCGTCCAGCATATACCTTGGGCGGAAGCGGCGGCGGAATCGCCCACAACGAAACAGAGCTGATTGATATTTTGTCCAACGGACTGCGCCTTAGCCGTGTCGGTGAGGTTCTGGTAGAGCGCTGTATTGCGGGCTGGAAGGAAATTGAGTATGAGGTAATGCGTGATGCGGGCGGCAACTGCATTACGGTATGTAACATGGAGAATATTGATCCGGTCGGTGTGCATACAGGTGATTCTATCGTAGTAGCGCCTTCCCAGACTTTGGGCGATAAGGAATATCAGATGCTGCGTACCTCTGCGCTCAATATTATTTCCGAACTGAATATTACCGGAGGCTGTAACGTACAGTATGCACTGCATCCGGAAACTTTTGAATACTGTGTAATTGAGGTGAATCCGCGTGTGAGCCGTTCTTCGGCGCTGGCATCGAAGGCAACAGGATATCCGATTGCAAAGGTGGCGGCAAAGATTGCGCTGGGATATACCTTAGATGAAATCAAAAATGCGATTACCGGCAAGACTTATGCGAGCTTTGAGCCAATGCTGGATTACTGCGTTGTAAAGATTCCGAGACTTCCGTTTGACAAGTTCATTACGGCAAAGCGGACGCTTACCACGCAGATGAAGGCGACCGGAGAGGTCATGAGTATCTGCAATAACTTTGAGGGTGCGCTGATGAAAGCAATCCGCTCCTTGGAGCAGCACGTGGACTGCCTGATTGCTTACGATTTTGATAAATTGAGCAATGAAGAGTTGATGAAGGCATTGGAGATTGTGGATGACAGAAGGATTTTCTGTATTGCGGAAGCATTGCGTCGGGGAATCAGCTATGAGAAGATTCATGAAATTTCCCAGATTGATATCTGGTTCATTGATAAAATTGCGATTTTGGTAGAGATGGAGCAGGCGCTTAAGGAGCAGGAGCTGACGCCGGAATTGCTGAAGGAAGCAAAACGTCTGGAATTTCCTGACAACGTCATCGCTGCGCTTACCGGCAGGGATGAGGCGGATATCAAACAGATGCGGTATGAAAATGATATTATTGCAGGGTTTAAGATGGTTGATACCTGTGCGGCAGAGTTCGAGGCTTCCACACCATATTACTATTCTGTTTTTGGCAGCGAGAACGAAGCGGTGAAAACGGATGACAGAAAGAAGATTCTTGTCCTTGGTTCCGGTCCGATCCGTATCGGACAGGGTATCGAGTTTGATTATTGTTCGGTTCACAGCACATGGGCATTTTCCAAGGAAGGCTATGAAACCATTATTGTCAATAATAATCCGGAGACTGTTTCCACTGATTTCGATATTGCCGATAAATTGTATTTTGAGCCGCTGACGCCGGAGGATGTGGAGAGCATTGTGCGTTTTGAGAAACCGGACGGCGCAGTGGTGCAGTTCGGCGGACAGACGGCGATTAAGCTGACGGAAAGCCTGATGAAGATGGGGGTTACCATCCTTGGAACCAAGGCAGAGGACGTTGATGCGGCAGAAGACCGTGAGCTGTTCGATAAGATTCTGGAGGAGACAGAGATTCCGAGAGCCGCAGGCGGAACCGTATTTACCGCAGAGGAAGCGAAAGAGGTCGCAAACCGTCTGGGCTATCCGGTACTGGTGCGTCCTTCCTACGTACTTGGCGGACAGGGCATGAAGATTGCATTTAATGATGAGGAAATTGAGGAATTTATTGGAATTATCAACCGGATTGCACAGGATCATCCGATTTTAGTTGATAAATATTTACAGGGCAAGGAAATAGAAGTAGACGCGGTTTGCGACGGGGCGGATATTCTGATTCCGGGCATTATGGAGCATATTGAGCGGACCGGCGTCCATTCCGGTGACAGTATTTCCGTTTATCCGGCGAATACCATCAGCGAGAAGGTGAAGGAAACCCTCACAGAGTACACCAGACGTCTGGCAAAAGCGCTTCATGTCATTGGACTGATTAACATTCAGTTTATTGTTATGGACGAAGAAGTGTATGTCATTGAGGTGAATCCCCGTTCGTCCAGAACCGTACCGTATATTAGTAAGGTGACCGGTATTCCGATTGTGGATTTGGCAACAAAGGTGATTCTTGGAACGACTATTAAGGAGCTGGGCTATACGCCGGGTCTGGCGCCAGAGGCAGACTATGTGGCAATTAAAATGCCGGTATTCTCCTTTGAGAAGCTGCGCGGAGCGGAAATCAGCCTTGGACCGGAGATGAAGTCCACCGGTGAGTGCCTCGGAATCGGAAAGACATTTAATGAAGCGTTGTACAAGGCATTCCTCGGCGCAGGCATCACACTGCCGAAGCATAAGCAGATGATTATGACCGTAAAGGATGCGGACAAGCCGGAGTCGGTCGGCGTTGCAAAACGCTTTGAAGCGCTTGGCTATAAGATTTATGCGACGAGAAGTACCGCAAAATATTTGAAAGAGCACGGAGTGAATGCGTTGCGTATTAACAAGATTACGCAGGAATCTCCGAATGTCATGGACTTGATTCTGGGACATAAGATTGACCTTGTGATTGATACGCCGACGCAGGGAAACGGCGACAAATCCAGAGACGGATTTTTGATCCGCAGAAATGCGATCGAGACAGGCGTATATTGTATTACTGCAATGGATACGGCGAATGCGCTGGCGACCAGTTTGGAGCATGCAAATGAAGAGCTGACTCTGGTGGATATTGCGAAGGTGAAGAATGCGTAGATGATGATTTAGAAGTTGATAAAGGGAGAACGCTTTGTGGTCAGGGAAGGCTGCAAAGTGTTCTCTTTCTGTTTTACGATACGGGCAGGAAAGGATAGGCAGGTATGAAAAGGGGCTGTCGGGAAATAGATGGTCTTAAACAGGGGCAGGTGTGACTCATACG
>CAJTSH010000026.1 GCA_910578885.1 uncultured Lachnospiraceae bacterium | reverse complement strand
TAATTCTCTTTTGAATCTTTCAAGGTTATTTCACTGTTCAGTTATCAAGGTTCGTCGTTGTTGTTCTTATCAGACGCAACTCGTATATAATAACATCTGTTTTTCTATTTGTCAACAACTTTTTTCATTTTTTTTATTTCTCCACCGCAACAGCTTGTCTCATGCGCGGTGGAGTTTTATAATAGCATGATATTTTTAACATGTCAACCATATTTCGGCATATTTTTTAAAGTAAGTTATTTCCGATTTTCAATTTGATTTTTCTGAATTGTATATTCAATTTACAAATTTCTGATTGCCTGTACCGCCTCTTTCACGTTGCTGACGCCAATCAGACGTATTCCTTTGATTTCCTGTATAGCCTCCAGACATACCTTAGGCAGAATACATACGGTAAAGCCGAGCTTTTTTGCTTCTTGAATCCGTTGCTCCGCCATACTGACAGCCCGAACCTCTCCGCTTAACCCCACCTCGCCAAAACAGATAGTCTTCTCATCTATCGACAGCTCTTTGTAACTGGATACAATTGCCAATACAATTCCCAGATCAATTGCAGGCTCATTCATCTTAATTCCACCTGCAATATTAACATACGCATCACAAGAAGAAAGCGCCATTCCCAAACGCTTCTCTAAGACCGCCATAAGAAGATTGACTCTGTTAAAGTCGGTTCCTGCCGCTGTCCTTCTTGGCATTCCAAAATTGCTGTGACACACCAACGCCTGTATTTCCAGCAAAATCGGACGTGTTCCCTCCATCGAGCAAGCAACTACGGAACCGGACGCTCCTTCCGGTTTTCCACTCAGCATAAACTCAGACGGATTCTCTACTTCCCGCAGACCTTCATTCCGCATTTCAAAGACCCCGATTTCATTTGTGGAACCAAATCGGTTTTTCACTCCGCGAAGTATCCGATATGCTGCATGACGGTCCCCTTCAAAATAGAGAACGGTATCCACCATGTGCTCTAACACTCTTGGTCCAGCCACTACCCCCTCCTTTGTCACATGACCGACGATAAATATGCTGATTCCCATTCCTTTTGCAATCTGCATCAAAATCCCGGTGGATTCCCTGACCTGTGATACGCTTCCCGGCGCTGACGATACCGCCTCATTATACATCGTTTGAATGGAATCGATGATTACCACATCCGGTCTTTCTTTTTTTATCACTTCTTGTATCGTATCCAGATTTGTCTCGCAGAGAAGAGAGAGGGCATCTGTAAACTCGCCGATTCTTTTTGCACGGAGCTTTATCTGCTGCAAGGATTCCTCTCCTGATATATACAAAACCTTTATCTGCTGCCGGGATAAATTCTGACACACCTGAAGCAGAAGGGTCGATTTACCAATTCCCGGATCACCGCCTACCAGAACTAAAGAGCCTTTCACAATTCCGCCGCCCAGTACCCGATCCAATTCTTTCATAGAAGTGCTTAGCCGTTCCTCCTCGGTCAGCTCAATTGCCGATAATTTCATAACTGATGCCTCTGCAGCTTTTTTACTTTTTGAGGCGGTAGTTTTCTCAACAGTTTCTTCCACAAATGTATTCCATTCTCTACAGCCCGGGCACTGTCCCATCCATTTTGAAGATTCGTATCCGCAAGACTGGCAGAAATAAATTGTTGTTTTTCCTTTTGCCATTTCTGATTCCCTTCTGTCTTTCCAATTATATTTTTTTATGGCATAAAAATCGAGTAGGGAAGATTTATCCCCCTACTCGCCGCGCAGGCGCATGCGGCTCTAGTGTGCTAATTTCCATATGCGCCCCTGTGCACAAAAATGCACTCCAGACATCGCATTGACATCTGGGGTGCATTCACACCATCTTATCCATTATTCCGCACTTTCGGCATCTTCTTTATCACAGTCAGCCTTCGGCTGCACTGTCCCCCTGCTCCGCCAAATAAGACAAATGCGGCTCTGAAAATGTTTCTATAACTTTGCAATCTGAACCGCTACTGTCTGACCCGGATTCAGCTCCACGCTTAAAGTGAGCTTTCCGCCAAGATTCGTCTTCATCTGTCCCACATTGCTGTTGTCTATCAAAATCTTATACTCCGTCGCTTCCTGCAAACCTAAGGTGATCTCCGCATCCTCTGGTCCCTCTACCTGAAACTCTACACCGGCCTCTGTCGCCTTCATATTCATAACAGCGGTGCCTGGTACGGACTCATATACAAACATACCGTTCCGCTCTAACTTGGTAATCTCCTGAAAGGTCTTGACTTTGTACAGATCCCCGCCATGTTCAAAATTGTCTAATTTGGATTTGGAAGCTAATGTATAATTTCCAAAACTAATTGTACCATCTGCCTCAGAACGAAGTAACTCGTTAATTACAGCCATTTCTCTTGTCCTCCTATAGCCTTTTATCTTAGTCAGCTCGCATGCCGTCTCTTATACCGGCATCTTCGTTTTCTATAAATTGATTATATAATATTTCGGCTCTTTTTTCTAGCTATTTCTTGCAACTACAAAAGTTTTTATTTCCTTCTTTACCAGTTTTACTTCTACACAGTCGCCTCCATGTATTTTACCGGCTAATATCTCTTCTGCAAGCATATCTTCTATCCTGTTCTGTATCATACGGCGAAGCGGTCTTGCGCCGTATTTCGGATCGTATGCTTCTTTTGCAATGTAAGACTTTACATTGCCCTTGATATCAAGGGTAATATTCATCTGCGCTTTGCTGCGCTCCTCTAATTTTCTCGTCAGCAGTGTGACAATCTTCTTCATATCATCTTGGTTAAGCGCACGGAATACAATCGTCTCGTCAATGCGATTCAAGAATTCCGGTTTAAAAATACGCTTTACCTCCTCCATGACGCCGCTCTTCATCCGCTCATAATCCTGCTTTTCATCATCCGAGGAGGAAAAACCCAGACGCTTCGGCTCCACGATAGACTGCGCCCCTGCATTCGAAGTCATGATAATGATCGTATTTTTAAAATCAACGCGTCTTCCCTGTGCATCTGTAATCCGTCCGTCATCCAGAACCTGCAGTAGAATGTTAAATACATCCGGATGTGCTTTCTCTATTTCATCAAACAATATCACAGAATAGGGATTTCTTCTTACTTTCTCACTCAGTTGCCCGCCTTCATCATATCCCACGTATCCCGGAGGTGATCCTATCATCTTTGATACACTGTGTTTCTCCATATATTCAGACATATCCACACGTATCATAGACTGTTCATCGCCAAATACGGCTTCCGTCAATGCCTTGGTTATCTCCGTCTTTCCGACTCCCGTAGGACCTAAAAACAGGAAGGAACCAATCGGACGATTTGGATCCTTTAAGCCCACTCTCCCTCGGCGCACCGCTTTTGCTACTGCACTTACAGCATCTTCCTGCCCGATAACACGCTTGTGAAGTATCTTCTCTAAACGATTTAGACGTGCCGCTTCTCCTTCCGCAAGCTTTTTCACCGGTATCTTAGTCCAAGTAGAAACGACCTCCGCAATCTCATTTTCTCCTACTGTCAATTTCTTTCGTTCTGCATCCTTATGATATTTTTTCACAAGCTTCTGATACTTTATTTCTGCCTCTGCTTTCTCTGTCTTTGCCTTGCCCGCATCCTCGAACCGCTGCTCCATCAAAGCATTTTCCAGCTCTTCCTTGCAGCGCTCAATGGCATGCTCCAGTTCACGGATATTATCCGGCATGGAAAACCCGTCCAAACGCACCTTAGAAGCTGCCTCATCCATCAGATCAATCGCCTTATCCGGCAAGAACCGGTCATTGATATAACGTGCGGACATCTTTACCGCCGCCTCAATTCCTTCATCTGTAATCGTAACATTGTGATGTTTCTCGTATTCTCTGCGCAATCCCTTTAAAATGGCAACTGCCTGCTGTTCCGTCGGTTCTTCTATATTGACCGGCTGGAAACGCCGCTCCAATGCAGCATCCCTTTCCACATATTTCCGGTATTCTTCAATTGTTGTCGCACCGATTAACTGTATTTCTCCCCTTGCCAAAGCCGGTTTTAAAATGTTGGAGGCGTCTATCGCTCCTTCTGCACCGCCTGCACCGATAATCGTATGGAGCTCGTCAATAAAAAGCAGAATATTTCCTGCGCCAGTCACCTCACGTATTACTTTCTTAATACGCTCTTCAAATTCTCCACGATATTTGGATCCAGCCACCATTCCGGACAAGTCCAGCGTCACGACCCGCTTGCCCATAACCGTTTCCGGTACAAGCCCGGTTACGATTCGCTGCGCCAGCCCCTCTGCAATTGCCGTCTTGCCCACTCCCGGTTCTCCGATTAAGCAGGGATTATTCTTACTTCTTCTGCTCAAGATCTGAATCACTCTTGCAATTTCTTCTTCTCTTCCTATCACAGGATCCAAGGAGCCTTCCCTTGCCAGCATCGTCAAATCTCTGGAATATAAATCCAGTGTCGGCGTTGCCTCCGACGCCAGCTTCTTACCAGAGCGCAATGCCGCAAACTCTTCCCGAAGCTGACCCCCATCCTCTCCCATTGCAATCAATGTCTCAGCATAAATTTTTTGTAAATTCACTCCCAGCGTATTCAAAAGGCGTACTGCCGCACAATCTGTCTCCCTCAATAATGCCAATAAAAGATGTTCCGTTCCAATCTGCCCGCTTTTAAAATGCTCCGCTTCTCCTTCAGCAGTCTCCAATAAATGCGCCAGCCTTGGTGAATACGCCTTCTTATCCAATACCGCAACCTTAGCTGAAGGCGCAATCAGATCCTCTATCAGTTCCAACAGCCGTTTCTCCTCTACTCCTGCATCCATCAGCACACAGGCAGCCACACCGGTTGCCTCACGCAGCATTCCCACGAGCAGATGCTCCGTGCCGACATAATTGTGGTGCATCATAACGGATACTTTATTTGTCAGCTCCAGCACCTTTTTTGCCTTTTTTGTATAATCTCTATGCATAAATGTAAATGCCTCCTGCAACTGTATTTCAAGTCAGATTTATAGATCATTTAAATCCAAAATTTCCAATTCCTCTTCTAAAGAAGGTGTTTCCTCAATGTTAGTTCCCATCAATGGCATTTCTTCGTCGAAGTAATCGTCACCATCATCGAAAATATCTCCTTTTTTCCCGAAACGTTTCTTCTTCTCCTTTTTTTCTTTTTTGTCCTTCTTCTCCCGCAGTTCTCTTTTTCCTGACCTAAAATCCGGCTCCTCGTCAAAATCTGCAAAAGAATCTTCGTCTTTCTCATAGAAGCCGCTGCCCGTGAGAATCTCTTCTGCGTCTATTCTTCGCTCTTTTTTGCTCTTTTTCTTCTTTTCTTTCTTCTCTTTTACATCTTCATCAAAAATCTCTTTCGATTGTCTTTTTCCTAAGTTCCCGCCTTTTTCTCTTCTCAAAAGCAATAGATTGACAATAATAATCAAAAGAACAGCGATTGCAATAATCAGTCCTGCCATGTATTTGGTGTCGCGGCTCTTTAGTTCGGAATATTTATCACTCAAATCATTATACGCTTTTTGAAGAAACTGATACTCTTCACTGATTTCCTCATCTGCTTCAACCGGCTCAATTGCCTGATAACGCTGATAAGTCCCCTCTGCGCTGTCATACTGATACCACCCAGTCACCCCGTCACTGTTGATTCCATACACTTGATAAAAATCCGGTGCAGCGGAAACCGCTGCCGCATCCTGATATGCGGACGGGACATTCTTATTATCAATCGCAAGCTCCGCGGAGGTATAATTCTCCCCCAGAGCAGCTTCTGCCGGCACCGGAAGCAAAATAAGATATTTGTCCTGTGCACTTAATTTGATAAACGGATATACCGCCTGACCATCATAGAGAAACAGCATTCCCTCATTCTCTTCATTGACCATATAAAGCAGAGTAACCTCACCCTTGTCATATTGTAATGCCGGTCGGTCTTCCTCCAGATAGCTGACAGTTGTCTGTGTAAAATCCGTCGGAATCACCGATTCCGGTATGGTATCCGCCACGGTATAACCGTCGGCTCCAGTCACTACGACCGGCGTCTCGCTGCTTCCCTCATCCGGCGTATCTGCCGCTCCATCTGTATCGCTTTCCCCACTCTGGCTTCCATCTGTTCCGGTTGTTCCAGAACCTGCTTCTTTCGTCACCTGAACGGTATAAGTGGCAAGATTGCCATTTTCCGCTTGAACAACGACCTTAATTGTATTACTTCCTTCCTTTAAATCATACGTTCCGGTACCCGACTGAATAGACGCCTTTTCGTTTGAGGTTTTCGCCTGTACCTCGATACTGTTCGTGCCGCTTCCCACTGATGCTTTATAATTGACCACATTATATTGAAAGGATGGGGATAACGTCCCCTCCGAAAGCGTCAGCGACGACAGAGAATTATCCGCCGAAGCAGCCTGTACTGTCACATTGCACATCAGTACGCCTGCCAGACAAAGCACGGCAAGCGTCATTACTTTTATCTGTTTCTTTATCTTATACATTGACTTTCTCCTTAAGTAATCTGATGTTACTAGTCTGAGCTATGAATAGCAACAATCTTTTTCCAACTGAACAGTATCATTATAGGAAACTATGAAGAAAGCGTCAACCTAAATCACAGAAATTTAGCAATTCTTAAAGATTGGTCAGGGCGTCAAAAACACCCTAACCAACATTCCTGCCAATCTCTACGATGCCTCTTCAAACTGCGAATTATATAGCTCCGCATAGAATCCATCCTTTTGCAGCAGCTCCTCATGCGTTCCCTGCTCCACAATATCTCCGTCCTTCATCACAAGAATCAGGTCTGCATCCCGAATCGTAGACAGACGATGGGCAATAATAAAGCTGGTACGCCCGCGCATCAAATTATCCATCGCCTTCTGAATACGCACTTCTGTGCGCGTATCTACAGAAGAAGTCGCCTCATCCAAAATCAAAACCCTGTTGTCTGCAAGAATTGCCCTTGCAATCGTCAATAGCTGCTTTTGCCCTTGGGATACATTGCTGGCGTCTTCATTCAATTCCATCTCGTAACCTCCCGGTAAGGTCTGAATAAAATGGTGGGCATGTGCCGCACGTGCCGCAGCAATTACTTCTTCATCTGTCGCATCCAGTCTTCCGTACCGGATATTCTCCATGATTGTTCCCTTAAACAGCCAGGTATCCTGCAATACCATGCCGAACGCATCCCGCAAATCTCTCCGGTTATAATCCCTGATATCATTGCCGTCCAGTTTGATACATCCCCCGTTTACATCATAAAACCGCATCAGCAGCTTCACAATCGTCGTCTTGCCGGCTCCGGTCGGCCCTACAATTGCAATTTTTTCTCCCGGAGCCACCTTAGTGGAAAAATCGTGAATAATCATCTGCTCAGGATCGTAACCAAAATGTACATGTTCAAACTCCACCGCACCTTCTATCTCCTCGAGCGGCAGTGAATTTTCTTTTGACTGCTCTTCCTCCTCTTCCCCTAAGAACTCAAAAACTCTCTCCGACGCAGCGGTCATAGACTGAACTTGGTTGATTACTTGTGCCATCTGCTGAATCGGCTGTGTAAAATTCTTTACGTATTGGATAAACGCCTGAATATCGCCGATTCCGATTGTTCCTCTGATTGCAAGAATACCACCGGAAATCGCAACGCCTGCGTATCCCATATTTCCAACGAATACCATAATCGGCTGCATCAATCCCGATAAAAACTGAGACTTCCATGCAGAATCATATAATACCCGGTTCGTCTTACGGAAGCTCTCAAGCGTTTCTTCTTCTTTGTTAAACGCCTTGATGACCAGATGGCCGCCATAGGTCTCTTCCACCTGTCCATTGATATGCCCTAAATATTCCTGCTGCGTGCGGAAATGCTTCTGTGAAAACTTTATCACAATTGATACAAGCAGCATTGAAATCGGGAGAATAATAAGTGCAATCACTGTCATCAGCGGAGAAATAGAAATCATCATAACCAGAACGCCAATCAGCGTTGCCACAGATGTAATAATCTGTGTAATACTCTGATTCAGTCCCTGACCCAGAGTATCCACATCATTCGTGATTCTGGATAAAACCTCACCATAGGTACGGCTCTCAAAATACTTCATCGGCATACGATTGATTTTTTCCGATATTTCCTTACGCATACGGTAACACAGCTTCTGAGTCACGGCTGTCATAATCCAGCCTTGGAAGAAACTGAAAATAGTGCTCACCAGATACAAACCAAGCGTAATCAGAAGAATTTCCGCTACATATTGAAAGTCAATTCCGCCGGTTCCTGCGACTTTTTTCATCATACCGTCTGCCAGCGCTGTCGTAGCCTTTCCCATAACCTTTGGTCCGGCTACAGAAAACACCGTAGACACCGCAGCAAATATCATGACAATAAAAATAGCAATTTTGTATTTTCCCACATATCCAAGCAGCTTCCGAAAAGAACCTTTAAAATCCTTTGCCTTCTCACCCGGAACCATAGCTCTGTTTCCCATCGGGCCTCTTCCTCTCTGCGGTCTTCTATTTTCTTCACTCATGACAGCTCTCCTCCTTTCCATTTTTTATTCCCAATTCTCTTTCCGACAACTGCGATTTCGCTATCTGTTCATATACCTCACAACTGCCAAGCAGCTCTTCATGGGTTCCTTTTCCCACAATTCTTCCATCATCCAATACCAGAATCTGATCTGCATGAAGAATCGTACTGATTCTTTGCGCTACAATCAGAACCGTGGAATTTTTAACCTTCTCTTCCAACGCTTTGCGAAGCGCTGCATCCGTCTTCATGTCCAAAGCCGAAAAACTGTCGTCAAATACAAATATCTTAGGTTTCTTCGCAATCGCCCTTGCAATTGCAAGCCGCTGTTTCTGACCGCCGGACACATTGCTTCCTCCTTGGGCTATTTCACTCTCATACTGCTGCGGCTTTTCTTCAATAAACTCCGACGCCTGTGCGATTCCCGCTGCCTCCCGGATTTCTTCATCCGTCGCATCATGCCTTCCAAAGCGAAGATTGGACGCAATGGTTCCCGAAAACAGAACGCCTTTTTGGGGCACGAATCCGATTTCATCACGAAGCTCCTTTAATGATATTTCGCAGATATTTTCCCCGTCTAAAGTAATCGTTCCCTCCGTCGCATCATAAAACCTTGGTATCAAATTTACCAGCGTAGATTTTCCGCACCCGGTACTGCCGATAATAGCAGTTGTTTTTCCCGGCTCTGCTACAAAATCAATGTCCTCCAAGGCATTCTCCTCAGCGCCCGGATATTTGAAATTCACATGATTGAAGCAAAGTACGCCTTTGTGAGCCATGAGCCGCTTTGGCTTCTCCGTTTCCCGGATGGTAGAATCCGTCTGAAGCACTTCGTCAATACGGTCAGCAGCCACGCCTGCTCTCGGCAGCATAATTGACATCATAGTCAGCATCAGAAATGCCATGACAATCTGTATCGCATAAGTAATAAACGCCGTCATCGCCCCTACTTGAAGCGTTCCCGCATCAATCCGGTGCGCCGACACCCAGACAATCAGCAAAATCACTCCATACATAATAAGCATCATACCCGGCATCATAAATGTCATGACACGGTTCGTAAAAAGCTGCGTCCTGGTCAGCTCGCGATTTGCCCTGTCAAACCTCTCTTCTTCCGTCTTTTCCCTTCCGAATGCCCGGATAACGTTCAGACCGGTCAATATTTCCCTTGAAACAAGATTTAAAGCATCCACCAGCTTCTGCATAATCTTAAATTTCGGCATTGCAATTGATACCAGCAGCAGTACAAATCCCATAATCACAAGGACTGCAAGCGCAATCAGCCATTCCATGTCTGCGCCCGTCCCAAAGACCTTCACGACCCCTCCGATACCGATGATCGGCGCATACAATATCATACGAAGCATAATAACCGTCACCATCTGAATCTGCTGGATATCATTAGTACTTCTCGTAATCAGGGAAGCCGTTGAGAACCGGTCCATCTCCGCATTGGAAAATCCCACTACCCTTCCAAAAATCTTCTCCCGCAAATCCCTTCCAACACCAGCGCCTACTCTAGAAGCCAGATAGCCAATAATCACAGCTGCTGCAAGCATCAGAACTGTAAGTACAAACATCTTTCCGCCCATTTTCCAAAGGTAAGAAATTTGTATATTGTCCACATCTACACCTGCTGCCTTATTGCAGGAAATCGCATATGCTACGCCCATAGAAGAAAGTGTTGTACTGCCTATAGACTCGATCATCTCCTCCATGCTCTTTCTCGCACTGCCGGCAGCTTCCTCTGTCATCTGACCGTTTTCCATCATCCGCTTAATCAGAGGGCGCATATCTACATAAGTAATGATATCTCCCTCTTCGTTCTCTGCTTCAAAAGACTTCAACTCGGTCTGCATCATGACGCCGATTTCATCTACGGTCATTTCCTCAAGCCCTTCCGCCATCGCTGCTGTCTGCGGATTCTCTTTCATGGACTCTGCCACCATATCCTTAAAATCAGCTTCGCTCATATTTGCCATACGATAAGTAAGTACGATAGGAATGAGCAATTCTTCGTCCAATTCCGAGAGCCGCGCTTCTTTCTCAATTACTCTCTGATAGAATCCATCCTCTTCCTCATAACAGTCCGTCCATACGTTCCTCTCTTCCTCTGTCATGAACATAGCCGCACATTCATACTCTTCTCCTGTCATCTTCTCCGGAAGAATATGCTCCACGCCACTGTTCATAATCCCAACATCAATCATATCAGAAGTGTACTGCGGCAGCGATAGATCACAAAAAGCCTGCACAACCAACAACAGCACGATTACAAGAATCATATGCCAGTATGGAATCATATTTTTAAATATTTTCTTCATCCCAACCGTATCCTTTCTTTTAGTTTCTTGATAATAACACTACCACTATTTACTATCAACAAACTTTTTCTAAAGATTTTATAAACTATGATTTTATATTTTCCGAAAATTGCCATAGGCCAAAATACATATCCTCATTTTTCCATCACAAATAAGGGTTTCGTAAATTGTAAAATAGAGTTATAATAGAGCACGATATGAAAGGAGAACAAAGATATGAGAAACTTACAAGCCACTATAAAAAAAATATTGGCTCTTACCCTGACTGCTTCCATCTTTCTGGGAACGGATGGACTTACATATGCCGCTGCCACAGAAAGCACGCGAGTCTATGAGGCAGTAGATTCCACACAAACCCAAACCCCTTCCGAGGGTACAAATTCTGCAAAGATACAAACCCCTTCTGAAGGGGAAGATTCTACAGAAACACAGAATCCTCCTGTGGTGGTAGTACCGCCGGACGCTCCTGCCGCTGTAGTTTTAACCGGGATTTCCGCAAAAAGCTATGATACCATTTCTTTACAGTGGAATGCTCTTTCGGATGTTTCCGGTTACATTATTGAGCGAAAATCTTCACAGGAAAAGGATTTTTCTGAAATAGCTGTCCTTTCCTCTGCAAAAACAGTTACCTATACGGACAAGTCCGGCATATTGACCGGTGTTACATACACTTACCGTATCTGCGCTTTCCGCTCTTATACGGATAGCAGCGATAAAGAGGCTCAGGTAAAGGGAACCTTTTCAAATTCCCTATCCGCAAAGGTTACTTATACGGAAAAGCCAGCTTCCTTTCAAGCAGCTTCAGCCCGCTATGATCAGGTAAAGCTTACATGGAAAAAAGCAGCCGGCGCCAGCGGTTATGAAATATACCGTTCTGCCAAGTCCGCCAGCGGTTTTAAGAAGATTGCAACTGTAAGCAGCTCTAAAACTTCTTACACTGCTAAAAAGCTGACAACGGGAAAGACCTATTATTATCGCATCCGCGCTTATCGCAGCAACGGTGGAATTACTACAAACGGTCCTTGGACAGCCACAAAAAAAGCCAAGCCGCTTCCTCAGAAGCCAACTGTTACCGCTTCTTACAAGAATTATTCTACCGCTACGGTGAAATGGAATCGCATCAGCGGAGCGAGCGGCTATACGATTTACCGCAGTACCTCCAAGAACGGAAGCTACAAAAAAATCGCTACCATCAAAAAAGCCGGCACAACAAGCTACACAGACAGCAAACTTACCACAGGAAAGACCTACTACTACAAAGTAAAAGCCTACCGGAAAGTTAGTGGAAAGGCATTATACAGCGGCTATTCCGATATTGCATCTGTGAAAATCACTTTAAAGGCTCCTGTCATTTCATCTGTCACAGCCAACGACTACCGAACTCTGACTGTGAAATGGAAAAAGGTAAGCGGCGCCAACGGTTATATTGTTTATCGCAGCACCTCAAAAAACGGAACCTATAAAAAAATTGCAACCGTAAAGGGCGGCTCGGTCCTTTCCTACAAAAACAGCGGTGTAACTACCGGAAAAAAATACTATTACAAGATAAAAGCCTATCGTACGGTAAACAAAAAGAAGGTAACTAGCGGCTACTCCAGCGCTAAGGTCAAATCAACCACGTTAAAAAAGGTGACTGGCATCAGCGTGACCCCGCTTCATGCGAATAAACTGAAACTTTCTTGGAATAAAGTAAGCGGTGCAGCTTCCTATAATATTTACCGCAGCACCTCAAAAAACGGTACTTATACGTTAATCAAAAGACAGTGCAAAAATAACACTTACACCAATTCCAAGCTCACAAACGGGAAAAAATATTACTATAAGATTACAGCCGTACGGGGTTCCTATGAGAACGGACTTTCCTCTGATGTATCGGGAAAAGCGGCTTCTCTGGAACTGAATCAGACTTCTGTCGTCGTTCAGAGACGGTTCTCTACCTCTGTAACCGCTACTGCAAGCCCGAACGCTACGGTAATATGGTCCACTTCCGATCCAAGTATTGCGACAGTTTCTTCCTCTGGCGTCATCAGCGGTATCGGTGTTGGTTCTGCCACCATTTACGCCACGGCAAATGGGATCACCCGGTCTATCAGCGTCCAAGTGCGGCAGACCCTAGACGGAATTGATGTTTCCAAATGGCAGGGGACGATTGATTTCAAAGCTGTAAAAAATGCAGGATATCATTTTGTAATGATACGAATTTATAACGGCTACTCTATCGACCCGAATTTTGAAACCTACTATCGGGACGCTGTTGCTGCCGGTCTTGGCGTCGGCGTATATTATTACTCTTATGCCACTTCTGTGGAAGCGGCTCAGGCAGATGCCAACACAGTGCTTGGTATCTTAAACGGCAGAACACTGAATTATCCGGTTGTAATTGACATGGAGGATAACGTACAGCTTGCAGGTCTGACAAACCAAAATCGTACGGATATTGCTTGGGCATTCTGCAATACGATTACCGCAAATGGCTATCAGGCCGGCTTATATGCAAATACTTACTGGCTGGATCACTACTTTGAAAATAGCCAGCTTGCAAATATGAACCTCTGGATTGCACGCTGGACACAGAGCATATACATCCCGCATAACTACACCGGCATGGGAAATATCTTCATGTGGCAGTATACCAGCGACGGAAGTGTTCCCGGCATCAGCGGGCGGGTTGATTTAAACATCGGATTTTCCACCTAAGATTTTAAAAACGATTATATACAAAGAGGCAGCAGACATTCGGTTTTGTTTTCCGAATACCTGCTGCCTTCTTTTGTAATATTGATTTCTGTTTATGCTTTCACATACTGTAAAATGGTTTCCACTGTTTTATCAATACCAAACCGTGAGACATTGATGCATATATCATAATTGTAGGCTTCACCCCAATCTCCGTCCGCATGAAAGCTGTAATAGGATCTTCTTGCCTTGTCCATCCGCCGCATTTTATCCCTCGCCTTATCCTCTGTCATCCCATCCCGCTCACAAATGCGTCGGATACGGTCTTCTTTGGAGGCTGACAGGAACACCCGGACCAATCCCGGTTCTTCCCGTAAGATATAGTCCGCACAGCGTCCCACAATAACACAGCTTCCCTTTGACGCTACGCTCATCACCGCATCCCGCTGCGCCTTGGACGCCATCTGTTCTACAGATATACGACCGTTTCCATGCATCAGCATATGAGATTGCCCGACCACAATGGAATATAACAGGCTGTTCGTGGGTTTTTCATCGTAGTCCTCAAGAAACTGTGCGCTCAGCCCGCTTTCTTTCGCCGCTATTGCCAGCAATTCCTTATCATAAAACGGAATCCCCAGTGACGACGCCACCTTTCTTCCAACCTCTCTTCCACCGCTTCCAAATTGCCTTCCGATTGTAATAATGACCTTCACCATGCAATCCCCCGCTTTCCTTCACAAATTTATAGTAAACGGCAAATACTTTTATCGTTTACTACAGTTTATCACACTTTCATATAAATCGGAATAGAAAGAGGAATGTTTTCGTTACGATTCGTTTCATAACGAAAACATTCCAAGTCATCCTTTAATCCCACAGTCCCGGGAATAAACTATCTGGTAAATTGTCCCAGCCGCTGCCGTCGTAATCCTCTCTTCCGCGTCTCGTATCTCCGGTTTCTTCTGATGTCTCATCCTCTGTATCTGCTTCCTGCGGATATTCTCCAAGCGTTACATTCATCGTATTTTCTTCATATTCTCCGGTTTCGCCTCTTCTATGATAAGTCAGCGTCACCACATCGCCTGCGCGATGCCCGGATACCACGCTCTTTAATTCTTCAAAAGTCTTCACTGTAGTATTGTCAATCTTTGTAATGATGTCGCCCTGAGAAAGTCCTGCATTTGCCGCCGCTGAATTTTCAACTACCTGCGTAATATATACTCCTATCGGGAAATTATAAGCCTGCGATTCTTTTGTGGAAACATCCACTCCTAAAATTCCCAGATACGCTCCCTGTGAGGCGGTACTCTTTCCGGTGGCAACCAATTCATCAATAATCGGTTTTGCCGTTGATACCGGAATTGCAAATCCCATTCCTTCTACATCCGTATCTGAATATTTTGAGGAATTGATTCCAATTACCTCTCCTTTCGCATTCAACAATGCACCTCCGCTATTTCCCGGATTGATTGCTGCGTCAGTCTGAATCAATCTGCTGCTGACAGTCTGTCCTGTTGTTTCATCCTGAATGCTTACAAGACGGTCTAATGCACTGACAACGCCTGTTGTAACCGACTGTCCATATCCCAGCGCATTGCCGATTGCAATTGCCGCTTCTCCTACGGAAAGCCCTGTGGAATCTCCCAATGCCGCAACCTTTACGTTATTTAAAGCACCGTCTTCCATATCGGATTTTAAGACCTTAACAACCGCAAGATCGTTTGTCGCATCCGTTCCCTGAATCTCTGCACTTGCCGTCGTATCGTCATTAAACTGCACGGTCAGGCTGTTCGCTCTCTGAACAACATGGTTATTCGTTGCAATATAGAGATAGTTGTCATCTTCGCCTACAATGATTCCGGAACCTGCACTCTCGCTCTCCTCATTTAAATAATATCCAAAGAAATACTGATGCGGAATTTCCGACATATTCGTGATTGCCACAATGGAAGGCATTACTTCATCTACAATCTGTGATACGTCAATAGAGCTGATATTTTTTATATCTCCGGTCGCTACGCTGGTAGTCGGAAGCGTATCTTTTGAACTGCCGGAATTCTCCGTACTCGCTACTGACTTTTCTCCTTTATCACCGAACAGCTGGTTCATTGCATAGCTGCTTCCCTCAAATGCCGTTCCTGCTACCACTCCAAACGCCAGTGCATATGCAACACATCTTGTCATTTTTTTTCGAAAGCTTGACTTCGGTTTCGGACTAGTATCTGCTGCTTTTTGTTCGGGAATTTCCGAATATCCTGCATCCTGTGAACCCAAATCATTTGCCTGCTCATAATACGTGCGATTTTCTTCATTATAGTTATACATAAAAATTACCCCTTTCGTAATAAGTATTTCTGTTTGATATACTTACACTATAAAGGGGTAATGTGTCTGTTTTTTGGAAAAACTATGTTTATTTTGTGAACAAGCAATTAGTGGCTGCGGTGCATGGAGAAGGAATCCATATCATATTTTTTCAGATTCTCCGTAATATCTCTGTCATCCGCCTGTGCCAATAACGTATCTCTGGACTTCTTGGCTGCCGCCACTTCCTGGAAACGGCTAGGTCCGCCGACGCATCCGCCTTCACACGCCATCCCTTCAATAAAGTCCTCAGGCAATTTTCCGGCTTTCATTAAAAGTAATGCTTTCTTGCATTCTGCAGCGCCGTTTGCTTTACATACCTTTGCATCTACTTCCTGATCTGTCTCTTTCATATACCGCAATACGGAATCCGTTACACCGCCGGAATTACCATACCGCTTACCGTATACACTTGCTTCTTGGTAGGTGTTTGCCTTTGGCTCAAGTTTGACCTCTTTCGCTTTCATGATTGCACGGATCTCACTATAAGTCAATACATAGTCTGCATTTCCTTCAATCTGCTGGTCTTTGACTTCAGATTTCTTTGCCACACATGGTCCTATAAATACCGTGACAGCTTCTGGATTATTTGCTTTTACCAGACGGGATACGGCACACATCGGGGAGACTGTGGTAGAAATCTTATCTGCCAGTGCCGGGTAATGCTTACGGATCATGTTGACGAATCCCGGACAACAGGAAGTCGTCTTTTTCTCACCCGCCTTGTATGCTTCTAACCACTCTTCTGCCTCGCTGCAGGTCGTCATGTCTCCGCCAAGGCCTGCCTCGATCATGTCTGTAAATCCTACCGCCTTTAATGCCTCTTTCCAGCTCTCCATTGTAATATCTTCACCGAACTGTCCCTCGGTTGCCGGTGCAAGAATAGCATAAACAGGCTTCTCGGACTTGATGGCTTTGATAACATCTACAATCGCAGTCTTAGAACCGATAGCACCGAATGGACATTTGTGGATACACTGTCCGCAGCGGATACATTTCTCTTCATTGATGACAGATATTCCCAGCTCATTGTATGTAATCGCGTCAACCGGACAACTGTACTTACAAGGACGCTTCAAATGGGCAATCGCATTAAATGGACAGGCCTTCGCACACTTTCCACATTCCTTACATTTGTTCGGGTCGATATGGGAACGTCCGTCTCCTACGGAAATCGCCTGAAAGTTACATGCATTGATACATGCCTTACCGATACAGTTCTGACAGTTATCTGTTACTACATAACTGGAAATCGGACAGTCCTCACACGCTGAACTGATAACCTGAATGACATTGCCGTCGTCTGAGGCTCCCGGGGCTTTTCCCTCTGCCAGACGGATTCTCTGACGGATAATCTCTCTCTCTTTATATACACAGCAGCGGAATTGAGGCGTCGGCCCCGGTATCAATTCCATCGGAATAATATCTCTTGTCTCTTCTAAATCTCCGGCAAATGCGTGTTTTGCCACTTCATAAAGTACCTCATGCTTAATTCGTATTACGTTCTCGTCTGCGTACATGCGAATTTCTCCTTTCATCCATAAAAATTCATTCTAAATGCACATGGCTGGTATGTTATAAGTATAACACTACCAGCCATGTATTTTCCATAGGATATTGCGTATAAAATTAAAAACAATACATTATTTTACCAAAGTATATCCGGCGTCCGCAATCACTTTTCCAAAAGCATCCATGGAAATCTCCGCTTCTGTGGTTACTTCTGCCTTTTTGCCCTCCAAATCCACCAAAACACCTGTTACGCCCTCCATTGCAGACAGAGCATCTTCCACATGCTTCTTGCAGTGCTCACACATCATCCCATCAATCTTTAATTCTGTTTTCATTGTATTATCCTCCTTATTTTTATCCTCCGGCACATCTTTGTGCAAGAGGTTATTTCTAACGTCTTCTCTGCCTTTCTCCTTCATGTCCTCCTGAATGTTTTGCTTCGTCTTCTTATGCTCCGGTCTGAAAAAGCGCAGCCGAAGCGCATTTCCCACCACACATACGCTGCTTAGGCTCATTGCGGCAGCGCCGAACATAGGACTCAGCTTGATTCCAAAGGCAGGATAAAGCACGCCCGCTGCCAGTGGAATACCAATCGTATTATAAAAGAACGCCCAGAACAGGTTCTCTTTAATATTACGGATCACCGCCTTGCTCAGACGGATTGCACTGACTGCATCCAAAAGATCATTGCGCATCAAAACGGCGTCCGCACTCTCAATCGCCACGTCTGTTCCCGCTCCGATTGCAATTCCGACATCCGCTCTCGCCAGCGCAGGCGCATCATTGATTCCGTCTCCGATCATGGCAACGACATGCCCTTCCTTCTGTAAATCTGCAATCTTCGCTTCCTTTTCCTGCGGCAGCACCTGAGCAATCACCTTCGGAATGGAGAGCCGTCTTCTGATTGCTTCTGCGGTTCTTTGATTATCTCCGGTCAGCATTACCACGTCAATTCCCATTTTTCCGAACAACTCGATGGCGTGTCTGCTACTCTCCTTCTCCACATCAGCAACTGCCAATATCCCAAACAGTGAATTTCCTCCCGCAAACAATAACGGCGTCTTTCCTTCATCTGCAAGCGCCTCTATCTGTTTTCCATACTCACTGATATCAATTCCCTTTTCCCGCAGAAAAGCTTCATTTCCTGCATAATACTGGACATTCTGATATCTCGCCTGAATTCCCTTCCCAAATACTGCAAAGAATTCCTGCATCACATACGGCTCCAGCTTCTGCCTTTTTGCATAATCCATCACCGCCTCTGCCAGAGGGTGTTCGCTTCCCCGCTCCATTCCCGCAGCAATCCGAATCAAGTCGCCTTCCGGTGTTCCTACTGGAATCACATCTGTCACCACAGGTCTTCCCTCTGTAATGGTTCCGGTCTTATCCATGACGACTGTATCTATCTTATGGGCGATTTCCAAAGCTTCGCCCGATTTAATCAATATTCCGTTTTCCGCTCCTTTTCCGGTTCCCACCATGATTGCTACCGGGGTCGCAAGCCCAAGCGCACAGGGGCAGGAAATAACGAGCACTGCGATCCCGGTGGACAATGCAAATTCCAATCCAGAGCCTGCAAGCATCCACACTACGAATACGGCTGCTGCGATTGTCATAACCACCGGAACAAAGATTCCGGCTATTTTATCCGCCAGCTTTGCAATCGGCGCTTTGCTTGCGCTTGCTTCGTCCACCAGCCGGATAATCTGGCTGATAGTGGTATCTTCACCGACACGCTCTGTCCGAAAACGGATAGAGCCCGCTTTATTCATTGTCGCAGACACGACCTTATCTCCCGGCTGCTTCTCCACCGGAATACTTTCTCCGGTAATCGCCGCCTCGTCGATGCTTGTGCTTCCTTCTACGATTACGCCGTCTGCAGCAATACTCTCCCCCGGCTTTACGACCACAATATCTCCTACCACCAGCTCATCTGCGGCAATCACTTTCTCTACTCCGTCTCTTATGACTGTCGCCTGCTTGGGCGCCAGACTCATCAGCTTCTCGATTGCCTCGCTCGTCTTGCCTTTAGAACGGCTTTCCAGATATTTTCCAAGTGTAATCAAGGTGACAATCATTCCTGCGGATTCAAAATATAAATCTCCGCTGTAGGCTGCCGCCAGTTCCATATCTCCATGTCCCAATCCATATCCGATCAGAAAAATCGCTGCGATACCATAGATGATTGCCGCTGACGAGCCTACCGCTATCAGGGTGTCCATGTTTGGACTTCGGTGAAGAAGATTGCGGAAACCGTTCGTGTAATACTTCCGGTTCAAAGCTACAATCGGAATGAGAAGCAGAAACTGTATGAAAGCAAATGCAATTCCGTTCTCCGTTCCATAAAAGAACTGATGAAACACCTGAGGTACAGGCAGTCCGAACATATGATGGAACATTTCTCCCATTGAAACGTACATCATTGGAATCAGGCAGACAAAAGACCAAATTAAGCGCTGCTTCATCTTCTGCTGCTCCTGCTTTGCGGGATTGTCCTCTTTCTTCCGGCTTCCCGCTATACGCCCTGTATTTTCCGCCGTCTGCTTTTGGACATTGTCCGCCGGGCTTGCGCCATACCCCGCCTTTTCTACGGCAGTTACGATTCCGTTTTCATTCAAGGTATTCTCATCGTACTGTACGACCATGCTGTTCGTCAGAAGATTTACACTGACTTCTTCTACTCCCTCTAATCCTCTGACACATTTCTCCACTCTGGAAGAACATGCGGAACAGGTCATGCCTGTTACATTGTATTTTTCTTTTTTCACATTTTCACCTCACTCTTCCAGTTACGATTCTCGGCTCAGGAGCCGCTCACAGTAACCTCTTGACAGTTCCTTACTTCATCAGCTTCTGCAATGTAACAAGGAGCTCTTCTATTACTTCATCATTTCCCTGACGGATATCCTCTGTAACACAGGTTCGGATATGATTTGCAAGAAGCTCCTTATTAAATGAATTCAACGCTGAGGAGACTGCACTGACTTGTGTTAAAATATCAACACAATAACGGTTCTCCTCCACCATTTTCCGAATGCCGCGCACCTGTCCTTCTATACGGTTCAGTCTGGTAATCAACGCTTTGTATTCTTTTTCTTCCCGTTGTTTCGTCTTACCGGAGCACATGAGACATTCTTTCTCTTTTGATTCGGTTGTCTCGTCTATATTCTGTGAATTCTTTGCTTTTTCCATTCTTTCCTCTTTCTGGCATGTTTTTCATGCCATCTGGGTAAATTTGGAATCTTGTTTCCAAATTTGTGCCTTTCATTTTATGATATGTTATATACCATATACCCCTATTAGGTATTTTGAGTATATTCCTCTCTATGAGATTTGTCAAGTCCTGAAATATTTAAATAAAAAATGAAGCATTCACAAAATTCAGAACTATAACATCTGACTTTTCGAATGCTAGGTTTTGCCCATGCTCACAATCAGTGACCTTATTGCAGTGCTTGCACTGTGTGCGACCTTTTTCGGTCTTGGTTACTCGATTGGTTCGAGTAACAGGACACAAAAATAACCGCCCCCAGCCTGCAAAACTGAAGCGGTTATTTTTTAACCAATTCTAATATCAGGCTAACCGTCTATCGGCAGCGCCTTTTATGTCTAAAATATAACATACTGACACAGAATATTCAAGGACTTATCAGAAAATCTGGATGCCCCTTATTTTCTGGCTATAAACTTATTATAATGGCTTATCACCCACTCTTTTGTCGCAACAACTGTATTGCACATAGGGCATAGAAACCACTACGCTCTTTCCTCTCTACAATATACTCTTTTTCTACTTCGAAAACAAATAATCAATCAATGTATGCCCTTCATCCACAAAATTCCCTGACTGCTCTGCCTCCGCCTCATTATAATGCCATGTATGGCTCTGCTGATCGGTACTGTCATACAGGAGATACGGTACGCTGTCTCCTGTATGGGTGCGTATGCAGATCGGCGTCGGATGATCCGGCAGAATCAGCATACGGAAATCCTCTCCGCAAGCTTTTAAACCTTCTGCAATCGGCTTGATAATCCTTGCGTCCAGATTCTCGATTGCCTGTATCTTGCGCTCCATGCTGCCCTGATGCCCCATCTCGTCCGGTCCTTCCAGATGCACATAGACAAAATCGTATCCGTCCTTTGTCAGAACATCTACCGCTGCCTGTGCTTTTCCCTCATAATTCGTATGCAGTCCGCCGTTCGCTCCCTCAACGGTGATGACCTTCATAGATGCGCCAATTGCAATACCTTTTAGCAAATCTACTGCGGATATCATTGCCCCTTTCTTATGGGTCTTCTCTTCAAAAGAAGAAAGCGCAGGTCTGGTTCCTGCTCCCCAGAACCAACAGGAATTGGCAGGATTTAAACCCTGTTTCTTCCGCTCAATATTCAGCGGATGATTTTTCAATATTTCATAGCTCTTCTTCATCATCTCACGAAGCGCCTCATCCTTGGGGAGATTGTCTCCAATCTTCTGTCCCAGCACGTCATGCGGCGGAACTAAATCGACAACTTCTCCCTTATCCCAGATTAGCAGATGACGGTAGCTGGTTCCTACATAAAATTTGTAAATATCTGTCTCTAATTCTTTTCTGACCGCTTCCAGCAAAACCTCCGCATCCTCTGTGGAAATTTCACTGGAACTGTGGTCGATAATCGTCTGCTCTTCATAGGGGCAGTCCTCTTCCGACAGCGTCACAATATTGCAACGTAGCGCAATATCCGTATTCTTCATAGGCACGCCGATACTAAGCGCCTCAAGCGGAGAACGCCCTGAATAATATTTTCTCGGATTGTAGCCGAGTACAGATAAGTTCGCCGTATCGCTTCCGGGACTCATACCGTCCGGAACCGTATGCACCATGCCGATTTCACTTTTTGCTGCCAGTTCATCCATTTTTGGAGTCATGGCATAGGCCAGCGGCGTCTTGCCTTCAAGCTCTGCCAGCGGCTGATCTGCCATTCCGTCTCCTAAAATCACGATATATTTCATACTTTCTTCCTCTTATGATTTACTCTATTTCATGCGGATCATCTGAAGGATTCCGCTTAATTTTGCAGCCTTCTCCTCATATTCCGCCTCTGTCATCTGCTCCGTCACAAAGCCCAGCTCTCCGGTTATGCCTTCTGCCCTTACAAATTCAACATCTCCAAAGCATTCCTTTACCGCCGCTTCTTCCGCCGTAGTACGCACAAAGAAGCTGCAAAAAGCCTGCTTGTAATCTGACAATGACACTTTTCTGGAACTCCAGTCTACATAAATGTTGATGTTTAAATGTTTTGCAATCTCTACCATATCCGCAACGACTGCACTCGCCGTCGGGAGCTTTCCTGCTCCGCTTCCGTAGAACATAGCGTCCCCTAAGACGTTGCCATGTACGAATACCGCATTAAATACATCATTTACCGAATACAGAGGATGCTCCGGCGCTAACATACACGGCGCTACCATTGCGCAATAGCTGTCATCCATCCTTTTGCTGCTTGCAAGCAGTTTGATTGCTCTTCCCAGCGCCTTCGCATATTTGATGTCCGTTGCGGAAACCTTTGTAATTCCCTCGCAGTGGATATCGTGGAAATCTACCTGCTGACCGCATACCAATGAAGTCAATATTGCAATCTTACGGCATGCGTCATGTCCTTCGATATCGGCAGTCGGATCTTTTTCCGCATACCCCTTTTCTTGGGCATCCTTTAACACGTCGTCAAATTCCAAACCTTCTTCTGACATCTTCGTCATCATGTAGTTGGTCGTTCCGTTTAAGATTCCTGTAATCTCTTCAATCTCATCCGCAGTCAGACAGGAATTCAGGGATCGGATAATCGGAATTCCGCCGCCTACGCTTGCCTCGAACATGAAATTTACGCTCTTTTCCTTTGCAATGGCAATCAGCTCTGAGCCTTTTTCCGCCACCAATGCCTTGTTGGAAGTCGTCACGTTCTTGCCGGCCTCTAACATAGCTTTTACAAAGGTATATGCCGGCTCTACGCCGCCCATTGTCTCAACAACAATCGAAACCTCCGGATCATTTACGATAACCTGATAATCATGTACAATCTTTTCCTGAATCGCATCCCCCGGAAAATCTCTTAAATCCAGAACGTATTTTACTTCTATCTCGTCGCCGGCGCGTTTCGCAACGCTTTCACGATTTGTTTCCAATACCTCAACTACACCGGAACCGATGGTTCCATATCCCATTACTGCTGCTTTTATCATTGTTCTTTCACTCCCTAGATAGTATTTTTACATAATGTATGCCCTCTGTCTCATCAATGGCGTCTACCATCAATGCCGGGTCTCCTGTTTCCGGCAGAATATCAATGCTAAGCGTTAACGATGCAATTCCATTTACCGGAATGGACTGGTGTATCGTCAGAATGTTTGCATGGAATTTTGCCACGATACCAAGTACCGCCGACAAAAGCCCCGGCTCGTCATCCAACTGAATCACCATTGTAATCGTCTTCCCTTTCACATTATCATGGAACGGAAATATATCATCTTTATATTTATAAAAAGAACTCCGGCTGATATCTACCTTTTCAGCGGCCTCCTGAACCGAAGCCACACGCCCGGACTCTAACAGGCGCTTCGCTTCCACCACTTTCAGCAGAACCTCCGGTACGGCTTTCTCTTTCAACACATAAAATTTGTTGTTCTCCGCCATGCTATTTCCTCCCGTGTTTGTACCACAAACACAACTGTGTTCACGTGAAAGATAATACCATATTCTGTCCGCAAGTGCAAGCTAGAATTTTCTCCCACCTCCTCCATAACTTCTCCCTCCGGAACCTGTATGGACGCTGCTTCGGCTCCCGCTGCTATGGCTGCTTCCTGATGATGTATTCCTCTGGATGTGACGATGCGTCACCAACTGATTGACCAGCCGGTCTTCCTGATTCGTCACATCTACCCTTCCGTTTGCGTGGAAATCATATTTGTAGGCATCCCATTTCAAGCGGTACTTCCCAAGAACTCCAAGGAACACTGCAAGAAATGCGCCGCATGCCAGCGCAAGGGCAACCAATACCTCATACCATTTAACGCTCTTTGGTTCCTGATATCTGACGATTTTTCCTGTATCCTCATCATAAGTATACTGATCGGAGGGAATCCCTTTGTCGTATGCCGTTCCGGTTGCCGTTATCATCCCCGAAAATGCAGCTTTATAAGCGCCGTCTACCACATAATCATATCCTTCGTCTATGACGTCTTCAATTCGATTATCTGTCAGATAGTAAATAGCATCTCCGGTCGTGGCAAGATATACCTCCCGGTTATCCATGTCAATCGTATAGACAATACCGTCGTCTCCAATCAAATGCCCATCCAAAAATGCTTCACTGTATTCTCTGGCGCTGCTTCCTTTGGCGTCCTCCGTTGTCAGCACAAATATTTCCCAGCCGCTTTTGGCTGCAAGTTCACTTAATTCTCCTGCAAGCTCCAAGGCTTCTTCCTCCGTAAGCAGCTTGGCATAATCATAGATTCCTTCCGCCTCGCCAGCCTGCAAAACCCACACCGGATCTGTCATGCCGCAGAAAAATGCAAACAACCCAACCATCATTGCAAGACATGTTTTCTTTAATCTCATCTGTCTTATCATATCAGAAATCCTCCCAGCAAACCTAATCCAAGAGTAACCGCCGCAACAATTCCGCTGACAAGCGACAGTTTCTTATAGTCGATCGGAAGTTCTCCGCAGACCTTCCCGGTCTGTCCGTTCATGGAATAATAATATAATTTCCCATTCTGCGCCTTATAGGTCAGAGTCCACACTGGAAGCAATACATAATTCCATGTGTCCTTTGCAACCGTCAAACGATTGTTCTTCACATTCACACTGCTGTATCCACTGATAGTCTCACGCATCAGGCTCTTCGCATAATTCTGCATTTCTCCCTGCATACTTTCTGCCAGAGCCTCTTTCTCTATGTCCCGCTTTTCTGCGGTAAATCCGGATAAGTACCCCATCGTGAAGTCCTTCATTGTATCAAATTGATAGGGAAGCACCCCCTCCACAAGCTGCTTGTTGGCTTTTTGCAGGGCATTCTCCGCCAGATGATTCAAATCCACCTCGCCTTCCCGCTCCACATGATAATATTTCGTCTCGGTATATTCCTTATTCCCCCTTACCCAGACACGGACATTTTTTGCCTCAGCCTGAATATTTCCCCGAAAGGTTGCATCATACATCCAATAGGGAAAATAAACGCCGGAAAGCATTGTAATCTGTCTTTTATTAAAAAAAGCTTTCGGGACAAATTTCTTTTTCTTCACATAAGCCAGAAAACGCTTTTCCGCTTCCTTTTTATCAATCTGAAACGGAATAATCTTATTTGGCAGATAGTTTCCTTCCAGCCTTCCGCCAAGCACTACCGGATTGTGGCAATAATAACAGAAGGTTGCCGCCGTCGTGGCGTCCGTTACGATTTCGGCTCCGCAGCTAGGGCAGGAATATATCACTGCTTCTTCTCCGTCTGCCGCCCTCTCTCCATTCGCATCGTCTGTCCCTGCGGTATCCGACGGTACAGTGTTTCCATCCGCTCCGCCCGCCGGACGTTCCATACCGGAAGCAGGGGTTAATGCATCCAGCTCCTGCTGCGTGAATTTTGACAGACAATATTCACATTTGTATTTTCCGCTGGACGGATCAAAAATCAGTTCTCCGTCACAGTTCGGACATTTAAAACTTATAACCGCCATCAAATATTCCTCCAATTACGGACGTGCTTTTCCACAGTTGCTGCAGAACTTACCGCTGTTTACCGTTTGGCATTCACAGGTCCACTCTGCTGCCGGAGCAGGCTTTCCGCATTCGCTGCAGAACTTGCCGGCGTTGACGTTGCCGCACTCGCAGGTCCATGAATTTGCCTGCGGCTGAGGTTTTCCGCACTCACTGCAGAATTTGCCGGTATTATTTGCACCGCACTCACAAACCCATCCGTTTCCCGCTGTCTGCGCTCCTGCCGGCTGGTTTGCCGCCTGATTTGCTGCTGCCTGCTGCTGCATTTGCATCTGGGCGAGATTTACCTGAGAAGCATTTCCCATCATGGCTCCGCCTGCCTGCATACCAACGCCCATTCCCATAAAGCCTGCCATTGCGCCGTTGGCATTGGAACCTGCCGCCTCTAAGCCCCTTGCCATTGCGCCCTGCACATAGCCCTCCCGGACTGTGGGGTCTCCGAGCATTGCCCCCTGATTGCGCATATTGATGAGCTTGGTGGATTCCTCGTCATAGGATATGCTTGCAATTCCCACCGACTGTATCTCCATACCGCGCATCTGGTTCCAGTCTTCATCCAGCGTCTGCGCCATGTACTTACTTAATTCCCTTCCCTTGGACGGCACATAGGAAATGCGCACTCCATCTGCGGACAACTGGTTAATGGAAGTCTGCAACGCCTCCAAAAACTCGGAAAGATACTGCTCGTTGATATCCCCGATTTCTACATGATCCTTATTTCTCGGAATGGCTTCCGCATAAAAACGGAGCGGATCCGTAATCTTTATGGAATAATTTCCATGCGCCCGCAGGAACAATTCCGCATTATAGAACGCATCAAAATAGTTAATCGGATTTCTCGTTCCAAATTTGATGCCCTTGATTTCCTGTAAATTTATGTAGAACACTTTCTGCGCCGTAGGCGTCTGTCCGCCGAACTTAATGCGATTAAAGGACTCCTTTAAGGCATCCTTGAATTGTCCGTTGAACATGGAAGGCAAGGAAGAATTATCTACTTTATAATACCCAGGCTCTGCGGTATAATCCACCACCTTACCGCCATCTACCAGCATCATGAACTGATTGTCGTATACATGGATAATAGAGCCATTGGAGACCGTCCCTTCCGTTCCTTTTTTATTCTGTCCTTGACGCATCAGTACGCCGCTGGTAAATACGGTCATATCCCCCATATCATCCGGCTCGTATACCTCTAACCACTGGTCTGCCAATGCTCCGCCAATTGCCTGTGCCACTGCTTTTATAATTCCCATGATAATCCTCCTTCATTGCCTCTATACATGATGATAATCCACTTCATAAAACTTATGCAGCGTCCATACCTGTATATTAATCGGTACTACCGGACTGCCGCAGTATTCGCAATGCCTGTCTTCGCCCAGCATTGTAACCGGCGCCCCGCAATGGGGACAGGTCACTCCAACGGAACGGTCCAGATTTGCCTCTTTGGCATTCTGCACATACATCAGTTCCGTATTATACTTTGTCTGCTCTAACAGCTCTCTGCTGCCCTCCAGCAGTTTTCCGTATTGTTCCTTATAATGATAATGCTCCACAGCGCTTTGCAGCGTAATGATACATTTTCCCTGCTTTTTCTCATAACGTGCAATCTCCGTCCGGTGAATCTTTACTTGACGGTATGTCTCCGTTACTTCCGCCTGCCGATTTGCAATAATCCGATTTTGTATCTGCCCAGACAGCTCCGGGGCTGCTTCCTGCAGCAGCTCCGATCTTCCCTCCGAAATTGCGGCAAAGGCGGAAATCAACATGTTTTCCGCCTTGTTCTTAAACTGCACCCAATTAAATTCCGGGAAATCCCGCTGTATCTGAGGTTCATAAATTCTGGTCATGCCGGAAACGGATTTTGGCGTCACAGATAGTTCTTTTGCCTGCTTCTGCCATCCCTCCACCAAAGAATCCGTTCCAAATGCCATTCTGGACACTTGCCGTACCTTCCTCTTTATCCTTCTGACTGCTGCTGTTATTATAATGACAAGCACACAAATGAGCAGGACAGCCAGTAATACCTGTATTTTTGTATCCAACAGCCACATCCCTCCTCATTCCTAATCGGGACTTGCCATGTCCTTCGGACAGCCCAGAGAACACCATTTCAAATACCCATTGATAAACAAGTCGATATTTCCGTCCATCACGCTGTCTACGTTTCCTGTCTCCGTCCCTGTCCGGTGATCCTTCACCATCGTATAAGGCTGCATGACATAAGACCGTATCTGGCTTCCCCAGCCGATTTCACTGACCTCTCCGCGGATTCCCGCCGCCTTATTAGCGTTCTCCTGCTGGGCCAGCAGATACAGTTTTGACTTTAACATCTGCATTGCCTTGTCTTTATTCATATGCTGGGAACGCTCATTCTGGCAGGTCACTACGATACCCGTCGGGAAATGCGTGATACGGATTGCAGAGGACGTCTTATTGATGTGCTGTCCGCCCGCTCCGCTGGAACGATAGGTATCAATCCGGATATCCTCATCCTTTACCTCGATATCAATATCCTCTTCAATATCCGGCATGACGTCGCAGGATACAAAAGAGGTCTGCCTCTTTCCCGCCGCATTGAACGGAGAAATGCGCACCAGACGGTGAACTCCGTGTTCGGATTTCAAATAGCCATAGGCATTCTCGCCGTTTACCTGAAAAGTAATGGATTTGATTCCCGCTTCATCACCGTCCAAAGAATCCAATACTTCTACGGAAAAGCCTTTATCATTTGCCCATCTGGTAAACATCCGGTACAGCATGGACGCCCAGTCGCAGGACTCGGTTCCGCCGGCTCCAGCATGGAGCGACACAATTGCATTGTCCTTATCATATTCTCCCGACAGCAGGGTCTTAATCCGTATCTTCTCGAACGCCGCTTCAAACTCCTTCAGTTCTTCCGCCACCTCAGCCACCATCTCCGGGTCGTTTTCTTCGTCGCCCATCTCAATGAGTGTCGCAATGTCTTCCAGCTTCATTTCCAGGCTATGATAGGTTTCCACATCATCCTTATAGCCCTTTAACTCTTTCATTTTCTTCTGTGAAATCTCCGGATCGTCCCAAAAGCCGGGAGCCTCCATTTCACGCTCTAACTCTTCGATTCGCTTTGCCTTGTTAGCGAGGTCAAAGTGAATCCCTCACTTCCTGCAGCGGAGCCTTGTAGGTTCCTAATTTTGTCCGGTATGGATCTAATTCTACCACAGTATCACCAACTTTCTTTTTTATTTTTGTTTTGCACTGCGTATGAACAGCAAATTCATTTGTCTTTTGCTATAGAATTTCTGTCCGGTTCTATTATAAGGGTATTGGAAGATTTCGTCAATGAGGAGGCTTATTTCCTTTTCCCACATCAAATCTTGTCTATTTTTTAGCCAGCAATATCGTCGCCCCTTCGATACAATCTACAACTTCCACCTGCAAAAATCCGGCTTCCTGCAACAATTCTATTTCATGTCCGAGCGTCAGAGGAATATCAAAATGGACGAATACTTCCTCTGGTATCCCCGCACTCCTTCTTTTCTCAAAATAAACCTTCCGCAGCAGCGCTTCTTCCTCTTTGCAGCAGGCAATATAATCACCTTTTTTCTTCTCACCAATAAGCATCCCATTTATATCCTTGTATTCCTATACCCTGCCCTAATTATACTTTCTGTAAAATTCCCCTGCCACCTTAAGGATTCTTAGAAAAAAGAATGAGCTGATACTCTTTCGTATCAACCCATCATCTTACAAGTTCTCTTTCATATTCCGCACAATACGCTGTATGCTCTTTTCCGACAAATAATATTTATCTGCCAGCTCCGATATCTTTATCCCTGTACGGTAATCTCTGTATATCTCTTGATTCCGAAACAGCAATTCCTGCCGGATCCGGGTCTTCGCTCCCCATTCCCGCCGGTTGTCCACCTTCCTTGGAATGTAAATATTCTCACCGTCCACATACTGCTGTATCAGTTCTATCACTTCCATCGGAAGAACCTCTTCCGCTTTCCTATAGCCCATGTCTGCCTCCTAAATTATTTCTATTAGGAATAGCAATGGCTATAACAATCTCATATTCTATTGCAATAGCCAGTGCTATGCAGACATAACATATCTTCTCATATAGTCTCCTTTCTCACCGCTTTCTGCCTCTTAATTCTTCCTTATCCGCATCGCTGATCCGGTAGGATTCCAACATTTTTTGTATTGCCTTATTATAAGTCCAATCATCCAGATTACAAGTCTTTAAATATTCCGACGTCTCCTTCGGATATTTCACATAACAGACAGACAGGTTCCACGCAACCGCCATCTTTACATAGTAACCCGGATGATGGATATTGTCCATCCATGCAAAAATCTGCCTGATGTACTCCTCGCTGATAAAGTAATTTAAAATCATTACAATGCCAAAGCGTATTTCATACTCCTGCTCGGAGCCAAGATATTGCTGCAGATATTCCCATACGGCTTTGGGCTCCTTTTTTGCTACTTTCAACGTTGTACAGGTAGAATCACATATTGACCAGTTTTTGATTTTCGGTATGAAAGTATCCAGATATGGCCTGATATCCGTAAAAGGCGCTTTGACATATCCTATGGTCATTCCCTGCAGCAGCACTTCTTCCATAGAATCATCCCTTGCATTTTTAAGATAATTCTTCCAATCTCCCTTAGCAAGCGCTTTGGCGATTGTCCGCAGCTTCGGAAGCCGTACGCCAAGCATCCTCTCCTCTCCCGGAATCAAACCGGAGGAAAACTCACCGTATTCTTTTTCTGCCATCGCTTCTAAAGTCTTTCGAATCTGGGCATTTCCTGACAAATCCATATCGTCTTTTGGCGCTTCTTTCTTCTTTCGCTCCATCTATCTTGCACTCCCTCTTCTTTTCCTATGTTTCCTGCCGCCTCGGCAACTTATTGCTGCTATACATATTATTCCCAGAAATGCCCCTGCTCCATCAATACAGACATCCGTCCAATTGCCGGAACGCCCATTTACAAAAGTCTGATGAAATTCGTCCGTCATAGCATACAATATTGCGAACAAAAAAGCGTATACGTAGTTATGCATGTCAGATTTCCGCTTCCAAGCCGTCAGATTTCCCCATGCGAGAATTGCCAGTATTGCATATTCCGTCATATGCGCCGCTTTTCTCACCGGAAAAACAAGCCGTACTGCATACGCTTCCATCTGTTCCTTCGTCCACTCCAAACGCAGCAAATGGCTTGCTCCCGAAACCGCCCTGTAACAGACGCTATCGGAAATTTTTCCCGATTCTTCTGCCGGCTGGGCAGAAAACGCAAAGATAATGCTCATCCAGAAAACCAATAATAGCAAAAGAATGCATTTTTTCACTTGATCTCGTCTCACTTATTTCACCGTCTTTTTTACCCCGGCAGAATATTTGCCGTATGTTTCACCAAACAAATTGCTGTAAGCCCGAACTTTAAAGTAATAGACTTTTCCGGGCTTCAAGCCTGTTGCCGTATACGCAGTTTTGGCTCCGCCTTTTACGGTTCCAAGCCTTTGATAGTTCCGGCTCTTACCGGAGGCATAATAAATCTGATACCCACAGGCGGTATTTACCTTTCCCCACGTAATCTTCACCTTACCGCTTCCTGCGGATTTCACTCTTTTAATTGACAGCGTTCCTACCCTGCCCGTATAGGAATTCCTGCTCATGGGGTATTTCCGATTAAATGATGCGCTCTGAAATTCCGCATCCCTCGTATGGGAAGGAAAATTTCCATTACTTTTTAAATAATAAGTATAAATAATCCGGCTATTCTGGTCATCCCATGTAGTATCCAGATTATACCAGCTCCCCCCCATCCGTACAATATTCCACAGATGAGGCTGTCCATTGCTTGTTCCCGAAACACACCGCACTTTAAGCCCTGCCTGAATGCCCAGTGCATAGAATAAAGCGGCGTATCCCTGACAGACTGCAGCCTTTTGTTTCAACGCAGCATAGGCGGAATGGCAATTCCAGGTTCCATCATTGTAATATTCCACATTTTTACAAATATAGTCGTGTATTTTCTTGATTTTCTCTGCCTCTGAGCAGCCGGATAACTTTAAGGATCTTACCACACTTTTTATCCGGCTTGCCATCAGTTTTTCCTGTTTTGCATCAGAGGTATACCGAACCTCCCATACTACATATGCCTGTGTCCCGCTTCTTGTATACATATACTTTTGACGGATATAAGTCAGATGATACCTGAGATAATCTCCCTCCTGAGGAGATGACGTCACAGCATAGACCTTATCCAGAATTTCGTCCTGCAGGTTCCTCAAGCTGACAGCATTCAGCCCATATCCGTTATAATAAAACTCTATGGCAGACCGTCTGGATACCATCTGTTTCCTCACATAATTTGCCGCAGATGCCGCCGTCGAATAGGCATTGACCCCAGTTGCATCGACTGCCTGCGGGCTCTGTGAAGATGACGGCTCCTGATATGCCTCTTTCGCTGCCTCAGGATAAAGAGGATTTACCCAAACGCTGCTGCCGCCTGTCATGCCCTGTTCTGTCCCGCCAAGCTCCACATACTCCGAATTAGCCATGCCCTCCATTTCCACCATAGACACATCCTGCGATGCTTCTTCCCGCATGGCAGCAGATACCGGAAGCGCTTCCGCTATTCCGCCAGCCATTATCCCCATCATCATCAAAATTGCCAATAATTTTTTTCGCATAGACACTCTCCTTTGTATCTCTACTCTGCTTCTCCCCTTAATACTTCAATCGCCTTTTGAATCTGATTATCTTTCAGCTCGTCATACTCTTCATCCTCATCTCCGGTATACTCATATTCCAGCTCTATATCCGGCTCGATTCCGGTTCCATGGATATTATCCCCGTTCGGCGTAAAATATTTGGATACCGTCATTTTGTACGCACTTCCGTCAGGAAGAGAGCGGACACTCTGCACAATTCCTTTTCCAAAGGTCTTCGTGCCAATCAATGTGCCATAATCATAGTCCCGGATAGCTCCCGCAAATATTTCCGATGCACTTGCCGTATGCCCGTCAATTAACACGGCCATCGGTATATCCATAAAATGCTCCGCATCAGAAGTATAATCCACGCGCACTCCGTTCTTATCCTCCGTATAGACAACTACTCCTTCCGGAAGAACCGCATCCAGCATCTCCTGACACGCCGTTAAAACTCCGCCGCCATTGCCCCTGAGGTCAACAATCATATATTTCATTCCCTGCGCACTCAAGCTTTCAATTTCCTTAACGAAATCCTTTGATGTGCTGGTCGCAAATTCCAGTACCTGAATATAACCCACGTCGCCTTCCAACAGCTTGGACTCTACCGTAGGAATATTTATTTCTCCACGTTTAACGTCAAATTCCCGATACTCCGTCTCTCCTTCCCGCAGCACCGTGATATGGACCGTTGTTCCTTCCTCTCCCCGGATATTCTGAACCAAATCCGCCAGTTCCACGCTGACTGACACGATATCCTCTACCTGAATGATCTCGTCTCCTTCCATAAGCCCCGCCGTCTGTGCTCCCGAACCGTCATAGACCTTTGATATCGTTACCTGCATGGTGTTCTTATCCTGCAATAATGCCGCACCGATTCCATAATAATTTGCATTGGCATCTATCATGATGTCTTCATATTCCTGCTTTGTATAATACTCGCTATACGGGTCGCCCAAGCCTTCGAAAAGCCCCTTGTAAATCCCGGTTACTAAATCTTCCGTATTCACATCTTCATAATAATACCTGCCTATCTCACCGATTAAATTATTGAGTTTTTGCATCACTGCGTCTGTCATTACGTTGTTCGTTACTTCCGTCCGTCCCGCCACCTGTACAACACCGGTGCCGAAGAGCGTTCCGACAACTGCCAGGGCAACGGCCAAAGTCAATGCCATTCCCAGAAACAGACCGCTTTTAAATCCGCCGCCCTTCCCGTCGCCAACATTTTCTGACGGTATGTCGTTCTCTTCCACCGGATAATATGACGCCTGTGATTCCCATGATTGTTCCGATTTATTTCTATCCATACGAATTCCTTCTTTCTATGATTGATTACGATTATTTGCTTAAATAATTCCATGGGCTTACATACGCCCCATCTTTTGATACGCCAAAATGCAGATGATTCCCGGTAGAGATTCCGGTGCTGCCCACTTGGGCAATCGTCTGTCCCGCCGTTACGGTATCCCCTGTTGCCACCAGCAAGGCAGAACAATGTCCGTATACCGTATACAGACCACTTCCATGACTGATCATGATATAATTTCCCATTCCGCTGTTATAGCCTGCAAAAGCAACGGATCCATCCGCAGCAGCTATAATAGACGAACCATAATCTGCCCCTATGTCGATTCCTTTGTGGTTACTGGACGCCCCGGCAGTCGGAGAAAGCCTGTTTCCATAATCACTGGTTACCCGTGTGCTGCTCGGACAAGGCCATACAAATGCTCCTCCATTATAAGTCTCTTCCGGCGGCAGCGGTTCCGTGGGATTCCCCGCTTCTTCCGTTCCCTCTGTGGGCTGCTCCGTGCTATTTGCTTGCTGCTGTCTTCTCTGCTCTTCCTCCTGTCTTGCTTTTTCCTCCGCAGCCTTGCGCTCTGCCTCCTTTTTGGCTTCCATTTCCCTGATCTGCGCAATAATATCGTTCTGAGCCTGTATTTCCGCAGACACGGCGTCTGCCTCTGCCTGTGCATTGGAAATATCACTTTTGATACCGGAAAGCTCCTCCTCCTTTGCTGCAAGCAATTTCTGTACCGTCTCCCGCTCCATTTGAACCTGGTTCTTGAGTTCATCCATCTGATTGTAATCAAGTTCCAGTGTAGATTTCGCATCCGCTACTGTCTGCTGTATCTTCTGATATTTTTTCAGCATTTCTCTATCATAATTTGTTATCTGCCGGACATATTCCGCCTGACTGACAAATTCCGCAATACTCTCCGATGAAAGCAGCACTTCTAACACAGACATACTGCTGCCGTTTTCATACATATACTTTATGCGGTATTTCATCCGTTCATACTGAATACTCTCCTCCTTCTTTGCCTCTAATAATTGTTCCTCTGTATCTTCAATCTGAACATTGGTCTGTTCCAGCTTTTCTTCCAGTGACAAAATCCTGCCTTCGATTTTTGTCAGTCTCTCATCCAACTGGCGGACTTTCGATTCTATATCGTCCTTGGAATCCTTTAACTCATCAATAAGCGCCTGTGCTTCTTTCAGCTCCGCTTCCAATTCCGCCTTTTCTCTTTCAGCCTCCGATAAGCTTGAAGCAGACAGCTCAAAGCCAGACATAACCGCTAATATAACGGATAATAAGATTGCAATGAATTTCTTCCCACTTCCCATACTGCCTTCCTTTACTACTTTATGATTTTCTTTTTGGGTATCGGCAAAAGGGCGTACGGAACGCAGTCTCCGGACACCCTTCTTTTCAAATATGAAAATGTCTGCTCTCTTCCTGACATAAGCCAATATCTCTTGTCACACATTCAAATGCCTTCGAATTGTCACCCGGCTTCCCAGAAAACCAATGCCTACCCCTAGTATCAGGGCAATCGGCACTAAAGCATGGAACACCTGACCTGCCGGAATAAAGCTTACCATATTACTTAAAAAACTGAACTTCTCAGTTACATAAAGGACAATTCTGCTGTAAAGCAGGTATAACAGACCAAGCGGAATTGCCGATCCAAGAAGCCCGATTACAATCCCCTCCACAATAAACGGCGCACGCACTAAATAATCCGTCGCCCCTATCAGCTTCATAATCGCAATTTCCTCCCGTCTGACAGAAATACCTACCGTAACAGTATTGCTGATCAGAAAAACCGCCACACATAACAGAATCAGAATCACGCCCACTGATATGTATCCTATTAAGCTGTTAAAATCAGACAGCGTATTCGCTACTGCCTCAGACTTATGCACTTCCCGGATGCCGTCCATTGATTCTAAGTACGTTACCAATGCGCTCTGCATAGACACATCACTTAAATAAACGGAAAAGCTTGCTGAATTTGCAAGCGGATTGTCATCTGCAAATCCGGCAGCCGCCTCTTCGTCCCCGTCAAAATAAACTTCCTTATAATATTCCCATGCTTCTTCCGGCGAAGTATACTCGCACTTTGCTACTTCGGCGCGCTTTTCCACTCTCTGCTGCAATTCGTCAATCTCCGCCTGAGATATCCCTTCGTCAAAAAAAGCTGTAACTGCAACTCCCTCTTCTGCTGTCTTCACCATGTTCTGAAAATTCGAAACAATTGCAAAAAACAGTCCAAACAAAAAAATACATGCTGACATTGTTGCAATAGACGCCAGTGAAAACATCTTATTGTGCCATATATTTTTAAAACCTTGTTTTACCGCATAGAAAAATGTACTTATCCTCATTGCTGATCACCCAGCCTTTCATCGCTGACAATGACGCCCTTCTTCATCGTGATCACACGCTTTTTCATCGCTTTTACGATGTCCAGATTATGGGTAACTACCACCACTGTCGTTCCTCTCTGGTTGATTTCTTCCAATAACTTCATGATTTCCCATGCGTTATGATTGTCCAAATTACCGGTAGGCTCGTCCGCAAGCAAAATCTTCGGACGATTGATCAACGCCCTTGCAATCGCTACTCTCTGCTGCTCACCGCCGGATAACTGTTTCGGATAGGACTTATACTTCGCCGCCAAACCGACCATCGACAGCATCATGGGCACGCTGCTGCGTATCGTGCGGACAGACGTCCCAATGACCCTCTGTGCAAACGCCACGTTCTCATAAACGTTCCGATCCTTTAACAACCGAAAGTCCTGAAATACTACTCCTACGTTTCTGCGGTAACGCGGAATCTGCTTTCTGCGAATCGCATTCAGATTCCTTCCGTTTATCGTAATCACCCCGTCTGTTGGCTCTAACTCTTTCAACAGTAATTTTATCAGTGTTGATTTGCCGGAACCGCTGTTTCCTACAACAAATACAAACTCTCCCTCCTCAATGTGCAGACTCACATCATTGAGCGCCGGAACTCCGGCAGAATATGATTTGCTGACATGTTCAAGCTTAATCATGCGTTCCTCCTAAATCTATCTTCTATCAATAGTCAAGCGACTCCATATATTTCATATATTTTACAACCATCAATGCAATCTTAAAAGTGATTGCGTCTTCAAAGACCCGAAGATCCAGCCCTGTGCTCTTCTGCAGCTTATCCAGACGGTATACCAGCGTATTCCTGTGAATGTAAAGCTGTCTGGACGTCTCGGATACGTTCAGGCTGTTTTCAAAGAATTTGTTAATCGTCGTCAAAGTCTCCTCATCAAAATCATCCGGTGATTTGCCGCCGAATATCTCTTTGATAAACATTTTGCAAAGAGGGATTGGAAGCTGATAGATCAAACGTCCGATTCCCAAAGTTGAGTAAGCGATAATATTCTTCTCTTCGAAGAAAATCTTCCCTACGTCTAATGCCATCCGGGCTTCTTTATAGGAGCGGGAAACCTCCTTAATCTCATGCACGACCGTACCATAGGCAATATAGACATTGTTGTCCCCGTCTGCCCGAAAGAGATTCAGAATCACCTCTGCCGTCTTATCCAGATCCTCATATCGCTCATCGTCTGACATTTCTTTGACAACAATGATATTCTTCTCGTCTACCGCAGTCACAAAGTCTCTGGATTTGCTGCCAAAAATGCTTCTGACCTTCTCCAGCTCATTCCCGTCCTTCTCCCTGTTCGTCTCTACAATAAATACGACTCTGCGGACTTCCGTTTCTATATGTAGCTTCTTCGCACGATTATAAATATCTACCAGCAGAAGATTATCCAGCAGAAGATTCTTAATGAAGTTGTCCTTGTCAAACCGCTCCTTATATGCTACCAAAAGATTCTGAATTTGAAAACCGGCAATTTTCCCCACCATATAAACGTCCTCACTGTCACCTTCGGCAAGCAGGACATATTCCAACTGATGATCGTCGAATACTTTAAAAAACTGACACCCTTGAACCACTTGCGAATCCGCCGGGGATTCTATAAATGCCATTGCCGGATTGATATAACTGTCCCCCTCTGGAAATGTAGACGCCAGCACCTTGCCCTCTGTATCAATGACGCATAAATCCACACGCGTAATTCCTTTCAAACCATCAATAGTATTCTGAAGTATTTGATTTGAAATCATTCTTCTGTCTCCTTCTCTTCATTAAAATATCCCAGTCTTAAGGCAACTTTCACAAAAAAAGATAGTAAATTTGAAAAAGTGCTAATAATCTAATTTATATTTTAATGCAAAACAGCAAAAAAAGAAAGAGGGAAAGCGAATATTTTTATGCTAATATTCCAAAAATCCTTCTCCCAACACCTCTCTGGCGTCCGTCACAATGACAAAAGCCTCTCGGTCCAACCGTATTACGATATCTTTCAGTTCTACAATCTCCTTTTTGGAGACAACGCAATAGAGCATATTCTTCCGCTCGCCGGAATACATTCCGCTTGCATGAATACCTGTCACTCCGCGGCTCAATTCCCGCATCAGAGTCTTTGCGACCTCATCTGCCTTATTTGAAATAATAAACACTGCTTTTGAGTATTTCAAGCCTTCCATCAAAGCATCCGATAGCTTTGAAGTAATGAAAATTGCTACTACTGCATACAACGCCGACTGAATTCCGAAGGCGGCAACACCGAAAAGTATGATTATGCCGTCCAAAATCATCATAATCTGTACCACGGAATAATGCCGCAGATAATGTTGAATCAGGGACGCCACCATATCAGTTCCCCCGGTCGTCGCTTTTCCCAAAAGAACCAGGCCTATGCCGGCGCCGGAAATCGCTCCTCCGTAAATAGCAGAAAGCATATAATCCCCCTGCGTCAGATTCCACATCGGAAGCACATACAGCCAGAATGACAGAAGAACAGTGGCTACCGCTGTTCTCCCTACAAACCGTTTTCCTTTTATCTTCAATGCCATAAGAAATACCGGAATATTCAAAATCAGGTTGGTCAGCCACAAGGGCACTCCGCCCGATATTCTTTCTGCCGTAAGCTGCTTTACCACAATTGCGATACCGGTAAATCCGCCCACAACCATACCTGCCGGGTCATAGATACACTGGATGGCAAGCGCCATCAACCCGGTTCCCAAAATCATCAGTATTACATCAGCCCATAGCGGACGCTTGAATGGTATCTTCATCTACTTTGCCTCATTTTCATTTTGATATTTATGTAATTGAGACTGCAGCCGTTTTTTATGAATCATTCTGCCTGCAATTCTGGACAAACGTCTGATACCGGAATGCGCTTCATAATCATCTCCGATTCCATACCAGATTTTTGCATCCAGCTTTCCCTTATTTCCCAGCAGGAAATTCTCTTGTACCGGTGATGGCAGAATCGAAAGAACTACATCCGGTGATACGCCATTCACTTCATTTACCACGCCTTCAATATCTCCCGACTTCTCGTCCAGCGAACATCTTCCTCCAATCAGAATTTTCTCATATTCCTCTTTCAGGTAATCCTCCAGCTTGTCCACATCTTCTGCCTGCTCGCCCAAAAGAAACACCTGTTTACGATTTCTGACAATACGCTTTAGAAATTCCCGGAAAAACTCATGTTCGACTATTTCTTTTGTCCGCTGATTAGAGTGAAAGCCCGCCGCCACTAAAATTTCCTTTTCACCTATCACAGCCAAATCCAATAACCGGATACATTCTTTGACACAACTCTCCTCTCCTGCCATATCCAGCATCTTCATACTGACCGTCTCAATCATAGACATTCCCGTCTGATTCAGATAGCCCTCTACCTGTATCATGGCTTCACGTACTGTATAATTATCAATTTCCATACCCAGGATATCTATCTTCTTTACCATATACCCACCATCTATTATACATAGCCTTCTGACATTTTATTCAAGTAGTATAGCAAAACCTTGTAATTTTTTCAACTATTGGGAAATAGTTTCCCCATTTTTCTCTCTTATTTCCCTTAGATATGAACCTGCCTGAGAAATATGCCGGTTTATTTTTCCTTTTTTTTACAAATTTACTGACTTTTTATATTAAGAGTTTTGATGTTTTTCACTTCTGAAATGTCAATAGTTTTTGGGGGTTCTTTTGAAAAGATATCAACTTTATTATTTCTTCACAAAACATCCGTTTGTATTTTTTTCTATGTAAACCTGTGATTTTTTTACTTTTCATGTGGATAATGTGCATAACTTGGTGTATAACTCAATTTTTTCGATATTTTCACATTTTTAGATGTGGATAACTTTTTCACCCAATTATGGGATTTGAAGTGTATTTTCCGACAGTTTTTTTCTGTTTTGTGCACATTGCTATTTTTTCAAATTGATAGAAGATTTTTGTTTTGGGAGTTTTCTGTCAAAATGGCGGTGCGGCTGATAAACTCTAATACTTCTAGCATTTATTGTTCTATTATACGTTGAATGACTTCCATTCTCACTTCCTCTACCGTATACCTTCAGCCGGCTGTATACGCATCACCCATATCTTCTGCGCTGACCTCTCTCATGCATGTGGTCCTAATTTCCAACTGTTTCTTCGGGACTCCCGAATTCTTATCGTATGCCTGCTTTATTGCTTCCACCGACATACTGATTCCAACGGATAAGACCAAATTGCCAACAAAAAAAACCAGCATAATTAAAAATACAGTTATTTTTTTATTTTTCCACTGGTTTATAATGTATTCTTTCATTTTCTTCCCAACTTTTTTATGGTTATCTTCTTGCCTGCCTTCGGATATAGTCAGAATATTCCTCTTTTAATTCCTTCACCGTTCCACGCATCAGACGAATCATCCTTCCATCCTGCATTACGATTTCCGCTTCAATTTTTATCACGTATCTAAAATGAATCAAATAAGACTTATGCACACGCCTAAATCCCGTCTCTGATAAAATCCTTTCGCACTCTTTCATGCTAAAGTATCCCACTTCTATCGAATCTATCGTATGTATCTCCACATACTTATCTATTGATTTTACATACATAATCTTATCAGAGAAAAGATACCTGCCTTTTCCAATCCTTATCTGTCCACGATCCTTCCTTGCAGCTATGATTTTATCCAGACAAACAAATAACCTCTCCTTTTGAATCGGTTTTTCCAAAAATCCATATACATTTTTGCCAAATGCTTCCCCCATCTGGTCCTTATGACTGCTGATAAACAAAATTGCCTCTCTGTTTCCTGTTCTATCCAACCAGTCCTTTAACTCTATTCCTGACATCCCTGACATCCCAGTCATTCCTGCTTCTAATAAAAGAATATCTGCATGCCGCTCCGCCTGCAGATATTCTTCCGCTGAAGCATACATCCTGCATTCTATCTTCTGCTGACAATCGGATGCATACTCCATAATACACTCTAAAATTTGATTTCTCCATTTATCCTCATTATCACAGATTCCAATGATAATCCCCATTTTCTCCTCCCAGGCTGCCTTTGACAGCAGAATCTCCTATAGCTTATGGAAATTCCAATGATTTTCTTTTTACTATAGCATAACTATCTTCTTACAAGAGACTTGTAGCAATTATATCCGCTTATTCATACATACCTGTCGTCTTCTCTGCCGGAAATCCCCCTATTCCTGTTCTATCGATACCGCTATGACGCCTTCCTTTGTTTTCTCATATCCAAGCGTCACATCACACTCTTGTTCCGCAAGTCCAATCTCCAGTTCCACTGTATTCTCCTTAATGTCTTCCGGCGCAAGAGAAATTGTTTCTGCCTCTAACAGCTTATTTTTCAATTCTTCGTCCATGCCACACTCAAATTCAGCGAGTGTCTTGACTGTAATATCGATGAACTGCTGGTCTTCTGTCAGGTTCTCAAGATGAATCAGCCCGTTTTCACCAGACATGATTACCAGTTCACCGCTCATAGACGTATCGGCTTTCTGAAGATACAATATATAAGTATTATCTCTCAATAATGGCGTCTCTCCGTTTAAAGAATTCATAAAATATTCTCCGTTGGACATATATATCGCCGCTTCCTGCTGAACCAGAAAAGTATCTCCCATCGAAATCCCTGTTTCATTTTTATAAAATTCCAGTGCCTGAACGCTTCTTGCAGAGCAAAAATTCGTCACCCATCCATTTTCACTCTCATAATCAGCGAGACTATTTTCCAAAGTTAAATCGTCCAATACTTTTACCTTTACAATCGCATCCGCTTTTTCTTTCAGTTCCTCATAAGTATAGCTCCAATACAGTGCATCTGAATTTAATATATGATCGGGAGCTATGTTTTCAACTGTAATCATATCGCTTTCTGCAGACTCTGCTTTATCTGCCGGCTGCGGCTTCCCACAGCCACCTACAAAAAGAAAAATGCAGCAACATAAAAATATCCATTTCAATTTATTCTTTGCCATAACTAATTCCCCCATTTTGAATTTAAATATGATTTGTCGGAAGATGACGGTGTCGTAACGCTTATATTCGCACTATACATTACATCCTTCGAAGAATCAGAATGTGATAAGGACAGTGCATGTCCAACCTCATGCACACAGGTTGCATAAGCTACAGTCTTTGCAGCGCTTGTATTTGGCGAAGTATGCGTCCCCTTATATATGTAACATACAGCTCCATTGCGCGTTGCGGTATTGTTTACTTCACTTCCATTATAATAATAATGTGTAATTCCCAAAACATTCGGATTAGAATTTGTATAAGTCATATATATTACTGCAATTTGACTTGATGCATAGGATGTGGTATACGTTAATGCCACTTTGGTACTGATTCCATTCCACTTCTGTACATAATTTTGTATAGTGGATACTGAAGCAAAATTCCCATCATATATTTTTTTGCTCTTCATTCCCCTTTCTCCTTCCTGCATTTTGCATTATCAAAAACAAACCACCTTCTCTATTTTCTATACTTTTTCTTTATTATATGTGTATATTCTGAATTTTTCTACTACCCATTCGTAAAATGCACTTTTTTTCGTGAAACATTTTTTTATACACAGAAAAAGCTCAATCCAGCGCTTTTTCTTCCCAACTATTTTACGGTTATCTTCTTATCTGCCTTCGGTTGTAGTCAGAATATTCCTCTTTTAATTCCTTCACCGTTCCACGCATCGGACGAATCAGCATTCCGTCTTGCATTACGATTTCCTCCCCCATTTTTGTCACGTATTTAAAATGAATTAAATAGGACTTCTGCACACGCCTAAACCCCATCTCTGATAAAACCCTTTCGCACTCTTTCATGCTAAAGTATCCCACTTCTACCGAATCTATCGTATGTATCTCCACATACTTATCTATTGATTTTACATACATAATCTCATCAGACGGAATGTACCTGCCTTTTCTAATCCTTATCGGTACACAAGCCTTCCTCTCAGCTATGATTTTATTCAGACATGCAAATAACCGCTCCTTTTGAATCGGTTTTTCCAAAAAACCATATACGTTTTTGCCAAATGCTTCCCCCATCTGTTCCTTATGGCTGCTGATAAACAAAATTGCCTCTCTGCTTCCTGTTTTTTCCAACCTGTCCTTTAACTCGATTCCTGACATCCCTGTCATTCCTGTTTCTAATAAAAGAATATCTGCATGCCGCTCCGCCTGCAGATATTCTTCCGCTGAAGCATACATCCTGCATTCTATCGTCTGCTGACAATCAGATATATACTCCATAATACACTCTAAAATTTGATTTCTCCATTCATCCTCATTATCACAGATTCCAATGATAATCCCCATTTTCTCCTCCCAGACTGCTTTTGACAGCAGAACATTCTATAACTAATGGAATTTCTAATTATTTTCTTTTTTACTATAGCATAACTATTTTCTTCTTACAAGAGACTTGTAACAATTTCATCAGCTTATGTTTCCATTTTCCAGAATAAGTTCTGCTACCATATCACCCTCCCCGACTGATTCTCCAGCGCCACATCCTTTAACTGCAATTCGGCTATTTCCGCCACAATTGATTACCTCAATATTCCTGCCGTCTTCTCTATAAGAATAACCTCTATTCTTGTTCTACGGATACCGCCATGACGCCTTCCTCTGTTTCCTCATATCCAAGCGTCACATCACACTCTTGTTCCGCAAGTCCAATCTCCAGTTCTGCTGTATTTTCCTTAATATCTTCCGGCGCGAAAGCGATTGTTTCTGCTTCTAACAGCTTGTTTTTCAATTTCTCATCCATTTCACACTCAAATTCAGCGAGTGTCTTGACCGTAATGTCAAAGAACTTCTGATCTTCTGTCAGGTTCTCAAGATGAATCAGACCATTTTCGCCGGACATGATTACCAGTTCACCGCTCATAGCAATACTATCCTTTTGCAGATAAAGAATGTATGTCTCACCCCTGACCAGTGGTTCCTCCCCATTTAATGAATCCATAAAATATTCACCATTTGAAGGAAAAATTGCTGCATTCTGCTGAACTCTAAATACATCTCCCACCCAAAGGTCTGTTTCATTTTTATAAAATTCCAGCGCCTGCACGCTCCTTGCAGAACAGAAGCGTATTACCCAGCCATTCTCGTCATCATAATCAGCAAAACTATTTTCCGAAGTCAAATCATCCAATACCTTTACTTTTGCAATCGCATCTGAACTTTCTTTTAGTTCCTCATAGGTATAGCCCCAGTACATTGCATCTGAATTCAATATTCGTTCCGGAGCAATATTCTCCACAGTTATAACCTCATTTTCCTGAGCTTCCGCCTTGTTTGCCGATTGCCCCCTCCCACATGCGCCAATCAAGAAACACATGCAACATCCCAAAAGCATCCATTTGAATTTATTTTTTTTCATATCTAATTCCCCCATTTCGATTTTAAGAATGATTTGTCTGAAGACGTTGGCATAGTGACAGTTCTATTCGGCGTATACATTACATCATCAGGCTTGCTCGAATGTGATAAGGACAATGCATGTCCAACCTCATGTACACAAGATGCATATGCTACTGCTTTTGCTTCACTTGTGTTTTGCAGAGTATGTTCATTTCTATATACCGAACATACTGCTCCAGTACGCGTCACCGCATTACTCACTCGATTCCCATTCAGATAATAAGACGTCTCCCCTATGGTATTACTATCTGGGCCATCATACTTCATATATATTACTGCAATCTGACTCGACGTATAGGATGTAGTATACGTCAACGCAACATTACTGCTGATGTTATTCCAGCGCTGCACATAACCTCTTACAGTTGCTAAGGATGCAAAATTCGTATCACATTCTACCCGATAAGACAATTTACCCGTCGCAAACCCTCCTGTCTGTATCCCTGCTGAGACATTACATGGCAAACTTAAAAACATCAACAACGCTACCATAACTCCAAATGCCTTTTTGTTCTTCATTCCTCACTCTCCTTCCTGCCTTTTGCATTGTTAAAACCAATTGCCGCCTTTATTTTCTGTATCTTCTTTTATTATATATGTATATTCTGAATTTTCCAACTATTCATTCGTGAAACGCACTTTTTATTCGTGAAACGCCTTTTCCCTTACACCATCTGAAAAACAAAAAAGTGCAGACCCTGCACTTTTTCGTTCTTTTCTAAGGAAGCGCTGATTAAATCACCGCTTCCTTAGAGCCTCCGGCGGATGCACACAGATTTGCAAAGAATCTGCCGCTTTGCGGCGCAAATCCGGTGTATCCCATACAGACACATCCTTTTCGTCAAAATAATTTCGTGCCGTCTCATTTAATATAATTTTATTTCCAACAACCGGAAATATACTTCCCGCTCCCCAACAGTATCCTTCCTTGTTTAAAAACAGAATACTTTCCATCCCTTCTTCCAGTGCATAACCATCCGGCAATTGAACATAATCTGGTGTAACGCCTCCTTCTTCGTAATAGATAAATAGGCGTTTGCGAAACGCCACAAGCCGCATAAATACGGCATTTTTCTTTAACAAAAAACAAATAACTCCTCACTGGA